>CAZAUR010000001.1:0-579889 GCA_964488255.1 uncultured Spirochaetaceae bacterium
ATGCCTACGGGCTCTTGAGTCCGCCGGGCTGAGGGGGCAGGATCTACCAATGCCCTCCGACACCCTCACCATCCTCCGCCGCCCGGACCGGTACTCGGTCCTCGCCGCCCTCGGCCAAGGCGCCGTCGGAATCGTCGAGCGCGTCTTCGACGCTCGGCTAGGTCGAATCGTGGCGCGCAAGACCCTGCGCCACGAGGTCGCGGACCACGAGAACTCGCTGCGCACCTTCGTGAACGAGGCGAAGGTGCTGGGCCACCTCGATCACGCGAACATCATCCCGATCTTCGACACGTTCCTGACCGAGGATGGCCGGCCGGTCTACACGATGCGGGAGATCCGAGGGACGAGCCTCGGTCGGCTCCTGCAGATGAGCGTGCAGACCGGCGACGTCACGCCCTTGCCCCTCGACCGCACGCTGAAGATCGTGACGCAGCTCGCGGAGGCGCTCTCCCACGCGCACGAGCGCGGCGTGATCCACCTCGATCTCAAGCCCCAGAACATCATCGTGCTCGCCCACGACGAGGTCGTGCTCGTCGACTGGGGCTCCGCCTGCTTCTTCGCGCCGGAGCGGTACACGGGCAAGCTCGACGAGCACCCCGACTTGAAGCACCTCGCGCGGGTGCCCGCAGAAGACGACACGCTTCTGATCGGGACGCCGCGTTACATGTCGCCCGAGCAGACCGAGGAGCCGCGCTCTCGTCTCGGCCCGCGCTCCGACGTGTTCTCCCTCGGCATCATCTTCTATCAGATGCTGACGGGCGAGCTGCCCTTCCACGGCGAAAGCCTCGAGGAGCTCCTCTTCCACATCCGCGAGACGGAGCCCTTCACGCCACGGCGCGTCGATCGCGGGATCCATCGCCGCCTCTCCGACATGGTGATGCGGATGCTCGAGAAGAAGCCCGCGGGTCGTTACGGGAGCTTCGACGAGGTGTTAGGCGACCTCGAGGAGTTCCGCTCGACCGCCGCGGAATTCCCGATCGAGACCTTCGCCGAGGGGGATGCGATCTTCCGGGAAGGGGACGAGGGCGATGCCGCCTACGTGATCGTCGAGGGAGAGGTCGAGATCTGGACCGAGAGCGGCGGCGAGCGCCGAACCCTCACCCGCAACGTCGCGGGCGAAGTGTTCGGCGAGCTCGCGCTGCTCCGCGACATGCCGCGCTCGGCGAGCGCGACCGCGATCACGGAGACGAGCGTCCGCGTGATCGCGCAGCCGGCGCTCATGAGCGAGGTCGAGAAGCTGAGCCCCTGGGTCCTCGCCATCCTCTCCGGCGTCGTCGAACGTTTCGTCGACCGCTCGGAGCGGCTCGTCGAAGTGCTCAGCCGCCAGGACGAGGACTAGGAAATGACTCCGTTGACCATTTCCTGGAAGTCGCCCTTCGGCCGCGCGCCGACGAGCTGGCCAGCGACCTGACCGTCCTTGAAGACGAGGATCGTCGGGATCGAGCGGATGCCGTAGGTGCCCGGGGTCGCGGGCGACTCGTCGATGTTCATCTTCACGACCTTCAGCTTCTCGCCGTTGTCGTCGGCGATCTCCTTCACGATCGGGGCGATCGCGCGGCAGGGCGCGCACCACTCCGCCCAGAAGTCCACCAGCACCGGGGTGTCGGACTTGAGGACGTCGCTCTCGAAGGTCGCGTCGGTCACATCGTTGATCTCGGCCATTTCCACTCTCTTTTCTGTTCGGTCTCGTTGTCGTTCGATCGAGTCGTCTCGGGCGTGTCGGTTGCGAGCCGGGGAGGCTCGGCACGGAGCGCGCGTTGGCAAGCCCACCTGACCGATGGGCCTGTCGATCCGGGTCCGGGCGCGCCAATATAGCAGGCGCGGTCTCCGGAATTCCGTCGCGTTTCCGGGGAGATCCGCGAACCTTTCGCGCCTCTCTCTCGCCCCTTTGCCGCCGCCGGAACGATTCGATCGGCGACCTTCGAGGAACGCCCAGTGACCCGCCGCACGCCCAGCGTCGACCGCTCCCGGGTCCGGACCCAGCCGGCCCGGCGCCGCGCGAGCAAGGTCAAGACCGCCGATGAGGCGCGCCCGCTCGCGCCCGGGGCCGGCGTCGGCGAGCTGCTCGAGTCGCTGCCCGACCTGCTGGGCGCAGCGGACCTGAATGCGGGGATCGACGCCTGGGTGAAGGCCTGGCAGCGCGACCGGCTCGTGCTCTTCGGCTTCGGCGCGCACTTGATCAAGGTCGGACTCGCGCCGATCGTCGTGGACCTGATGGAGCGCGGCGCGATCGGGGCGCTGATGATGAACGGCGCCGGCTGCGTGCACGACCTCGAGCTGGCCATGATGGGTCGCACGAGCGAAGACGTCGCCGAAGCCCTCGACGAGGGCACGTTCGGGATGGCGCGCGAGACGGCGGAGCGCCTGAACGGCGCCATCGGGGCCGGTCGCGACGAGGGCCTCGGGATGGGCGCCGCGATCGGTCGTGACATCTTCGAGTCGAGCGATCGCCACGCCGCGCGCTCCGTCCTCGCGACCGCCTGGCGGCTCGAGATCCCGGTCACCGTGCACGCCGCGATCGGCACGGACATCCACCACATGCATCCTTCCGCCGACGGCGCCGCGATCGGCGAGACGAGCTTTCGCGACTTCGAGACCCTGGCCGGACTCGTGACGAAGCTCCAGGGCGGAGGCGTGCTCCTGAACGTGGGCTCGGCGGTGATCCTGCCCGAGGTCTTCCTGAAGGCGCTCGCTCTCGCGCGCAATACCGGCCACCGCGTCGAGCGCTTCACGACGATCAACTGCGACTTCCTGCGCCAGTACCGACCCCAGGTGAACGTCGTCGAACGACCGACGCGGCTCGGTGGTCGCGGGCTCTCCCTCGTCGGGCAGCACGAGGTGCTGATTCCGCTGATGGCAGCCGGGGTGATCGAGCGTCATGCCGCACTCGAGAAGGGGCCTTCGCGATCGAAGCAGACGAAGGCCGGTGCGCGCAAGGCGCCCGGAGGACGGCGGCGCTCCGGGGGGAAGAAGAAATGACGCGCATCACGCTGCACGAAGGCGACATCACCGAAGAAGAAGTCGACGCGATCGTGAACGCCGCGAATAGCGCCCTCGTTCTCGGCTCCGGAGTGGCCGGCGCGATCCATCAGACGGGCGGGCCGTCGATCGGCGAAGAGTGTGCGGCCCACGGCGCGATCGAAGTCGGCGAAGCCGCCGTGACAGGCGCCGGGAATCTGTCGGCCCGCTTCGTGATCCACGCGGCCGGCATGCCGCCCGGCGGACAGGTCAGCGAGGACGCGCTGCGCAGGACGTTGTGGGCCACGCTGTCGCTCGCGGAGGAGAAGGCGTGTCGGACGATCGCGATTCCGGCGATCGGCGCCGGGGTCGGCGGGCTCTCGATGCAGACCTGTGCGGAGATCTCCCTCGCCGAGGTCCGGCGTTATGTGGAGGAGCGAGGCGACGCCTGCGCCCTCGACGAGATCCGCTTCGTGCTCTTCGGGGAGCCGGCGTATCGCCTCTTCGAGATGGTGAACGACGCCGCCAAGGTCGAGGCCCAGATGCGAAAGCTTCGGGAGCGCTGAGCCGAGGGGCCCTGTAGCGGCCTCTGTATACTCCCGGGCGCCGGCTCTTCGGCCGCGCCCCCCGAAACCCCAGGCCTTCGCACCCCACGGCTTCGCCCACGAGGACGATCGTGTACGCACTCCAATACATCGCTGCCGCGCTCTATCTGGCCGCGGGCGTGGGCGCCGTGCTCGGGTTGTCGCTGCCGGCGCCGAAGGTGCTGCGCGGCGCGCGCTGGGGGCTCGCGCTGGGGGCGGGCGCGCAGTTCTTCGCCTTCGCGACGCTCCATCGCAACCAGCCCGCGCCGTCCCTCACGGATCTCGGCTACGCGATCGCGGTGATGGCCTGGCTCGCGGTGCTCGTCACGCTCTTCCTGCTGACCCGCATCCGATTGCCGGGCTTCGTCCCCCCCGTCGCCTTCGTCGGGTTCCTTGCGACCTTCGCCGCGACCCTCGGCCGCCCTGAGGCCGCTGCGACGGGGGACGTCGGTACGACGATTCCCCACGCCCACGTCCTGCTCGCGAGCGCGGGCCTGGCTGCCCTCGGGATTGCGGGCCTCGCCGGCTTCTTCTTCCTGTGGGAACACCGCGCCCTCAAGCGACGACGCTCGGTCGCCCGCAACGTGCCGATGCCGTCCCTCGAGGCCCTCGACCGCGTGAATCGCGTGACCCTCGCCGTCGGCTTCCCGCTCCTCAGCCTGGGTGTCCTGACCGGTGCGCTCTGGCTCGACGCGCAGATGGGCAGCTACTTCGGCGGCAGTCTGCACGAGACCTGGATGGTGATCGCCTGGACGATCTACCTCGGCCTCGTGGCGCTCCGCTTCGTCGGCCGACAGGGCGCGCGGCAGGCCGCCGCGAGCGCCGTCGCGGGCTTCGCGTTCCTGATCTTCGCCGTGCTGGGCGCGCGGGTCGTGTCGTGACGAAGATCGTCCTGCTCGGCATGAACCACCGGACTGCGCCGGTCGACGTGCGCGAACGCTTCGCGGTCGACGCGACGGGATCGGTTCTGCGCAAGCTCGTCGATCGACCGGAGATCGCTGAGGCGACGCTGATCTCGACCTGCAATCGCGTCGAGGTCGTCGTCACGACCGAGAACGCCGATGCCGCGCAGCACGTGCTCTACGACTTCTTCGCGCGGGATCTCGGCGAGGGGGAGGGACCGTCGCCGGGAGCGCTCTCGGAGATGACCTATCTGCGCGAGGGGCGGCAGGCGGTCGAGCACGTCTTCCGGGTCGCGAGCGCGATCGACTCGATGGTCGTCGGCGAGCCGCAGATCCTCGGACAGGTGAAGGACGCTTACCGCGAGGCGAGCGACGCCGGCGTCTGCGGCGCCGTCCTCTCGCGCCTGTTCCAGCGTGCCTTCGCGACCGCCAAGCGCGTGAAGAACGAGACCGGCATCGCCCAGCGCCCGGTCTCGGTCGCCCGCGTCGCCGTCGACCTCGCCAAACAGATCTTCGAGGGCCTCGAGGACAAGAGCGCGCTCCTGATCGGCGCCGGCGAAATGATCGAAGCGGCGCTCGTCGCGCTCCACGACCATGGACTCGGCGAGCGTCGGGTCGTGAACCGCACTCAGGCGAACGCCCAGGCCCTGGCCGACCGCTTCGGCGGGAGCGCCCACGCCCTCGACGAGCTCGATCGGCTGCTGCCCGACAGCGACGTCGTGCTGACCTGCGTCGGGGGTGATGATCCGATCCTGACGCGAGAGCGCGTCGAGCGGAGCCTCGCGGGTCGCCGCGGTCGTCCGCTCTTCCTGATCGACATCGGCGTGCCCCGAAACGTCGATCCCGGCGTGCACCAGCTCGAGAGCGCCTACTTATACGACCTCGACGACCTGCAGGAGGTCGCGGCGGCGAACGAAGAGGAGCGGCGCCGCGAGTCCGAACGCGCCGAGCGGATCGTGTACGAGGAGCGCGAGCAGTTCGAGGGGTGGATGGTGGCGCTGCAGGCGGTGCCGACGATTCGCGACCTGCGCGATCGCGCCGAGGGGATCCGACAGAGCGAGATCGACCGCTTCGCCGGACGCCTCGGCCTCGATGGCTCGCAGGTGGACACCCTCGAGCAGCTCACGCGTTCGATCGTGAACAAGCTCATGCACTCGCCGATCTCTCGCCTGCGGGACGAGACCGATCGCGAGGCCGGACTCGTGCGGCTGGAGGAGGCGCGCACGCTCTTCGGTCTCGACCGCGACGACGATGCCCGCGAGGATGCCCCGGAGGATGCCCCGGACGATCCGCCCGACGACGATCCCGACGAGGAGTCGCGAGCGTGAGCGAGACCGAAGCCCCGCTGCGCATCGCGACCCGCGGCAGCGACCTCGCCCTGACCCAGACCCGACACGTGGCGCGGTTGCTCGAGCATGCACTCGGCGTCGCGACCGAGCTCGTCGTGCTGCGCACGACCGGCGATCGGATTCAGGACCGCTCCCTCGCGAAGATCGGCGGCAAGGGTCTCTTCGTGAAGGAGATCGAGGAGGCGCTCCTCGACGGTCGCGCCGACGTCGCCGTCCATAGCGCCAAGGACGTGCCGGCGAAGATCGCCCCGGGCTGCGTGATCGCGGCGCATCCGGAGCGCGAAGATCCCCGGGACGCCTTGTGTTGTCGCGAGCGCGGCCGAGGGCTCGCGGATCTAGCCCAGGGCGCACGCGTCGGCACCGGCAGCACCCGGCGCACCGCGCTCCTGCGCGCCCACCGTCCGGATCTCGAGGTCGTGCCCCTGCGCGGCAACGTCCCGACCCGGCTCGGCAAGCTCGAGCGCGACGGGCTCGACGCGGTCCTGCTCGCCGCCGCGGGGCTCGATCGGCTCGGGCTCGGGGACGCGATCGACGAGCGCCTGTCGCCGGACGTGATGCTGCCCGCGGTCGGGCAGGGCGTGCTCGCCCTCGAGACCCGCGAAGGGGATCCTTGGCAGGGCCGGATCGCCACCGTCGAGCCCGCGGACGTCGCGGCGGTGTCTCGCGCCGAACGCGCGTTCCAGTCCACCCTCGGCGGCGACTGCAGCGTGCCCCTCGCGGGCTTCGCCGAGCGCGATGGCAATGGCGGGCTGCGCTTCCGGGGTCTCGTGTCGAGCCTCGACGGCAAGGAGATCGTCCGCGCGGAGGAGAGCGCTCTGGAGTCCGACGCCGCCGCCCTCGGCACGCGGGTGGCGGAGCGCGTCCTGGCCGAAGGCGGTCGCGCGATCCTGGACCGGATCGCGGAGAGCGAATCCGATGCCTGAGGGACGCGGCGGTGTCTGAGCCCGGGCGCGTGGTGCTGGTCGGCGCCGGTCCCGGCGACCCCGACCTGATCACGGTGCGCGGCGCGAAGGCGCTCGCCGCCGCGGACGTCGTTCTCTACGACGAGCTCGCCCTCGATGACCTGCTCGATCTCGCCCCGGCGCGCGCGCTGCGGATCAACGTCGGCAAGCGCGGTCACGAAGAGCCCACCCGCAGCCAGGACGAGATCAACGCGACGATCGTCGAGCACGCGAAGCTCGGTCGGACCGTCGTGCGCCTCAAGGGCGGCGACCCGTTCGTGTTCGGCCGCGGGGGCGAGGAAGTGAGCGCCTGCGCCGACGCGGGCGTCCCCTTCGAGATCGTCCCGGGTGTCACGTCGGCGATCGCCGCGGCCGCCTACGCCGGTATCCCGGTCACCGATCGCCGGCACTCGGCTTCGTTCGCCGTCGTCACCGGACACAAGGATCCGTCGAAGGCCGCGGAGCAGACGCGTTGGCGGGAGCTCGGCTCGGCGGTCGACACCCTCGTGATCCTGATGGGCATGCGCAACCTGCCGGGCCTCGTCGAAGAGCTGATCGCCGGCGGCAAGTCCCCCGACACGCCCGCCGCGGCGGTCATGCAGGGGACGCTCCCTGGCCAGCGCACGGTCGTCGCGACCCTCTCCACCCTCGTCGACGCGGTCGCGGAGGCGGAGCTGCGTGCCCCGTCCGCGGTCGTCGTCGGCCACGTCGTCGGCCTTCGGGCCGGACTCTCGTGGTGGGAGACCCAGCCGCTCTTCGGCCGACGGGTCCTGGTCACGCGCGCGGCCGAGCAGGCGGCCGAGCTGTGTGCGGCGCTGCGTGCGAAGGGGGCGATCCCGGTCGTGCGACCCATGATCGAGCTCGCACGCGTCGAAGGGGACGCCGAGCGCGAGGCGGTCGAGCGGGCGATCGCTGGCCTGTCTTCCTACACCGCGGTCGTCTTCACGAGCTCGAATGCCGTGCGGTTCTTCGCCCTCGCGTGCGGGGGGCCGCAGGGCCCGGAGGTATCGCCGCCGCCGCTCGCTGCGCGGACGCGCGTCTTCTGTGTTGGCGATGCCACCGCGCGCGCCGCCTTCGAGGCGGGCCTGCCCGTCCATCTGGTCGCCTCCGGGCGGAGCGACGCGGAGGCGCTGCTCGCCCGACTCCTCTCCGTCCTCGACGGCGCCGACGAGCGGGTGCTGATCCCGCGCTCCCGGATCGCCCGGACCGTGATCGCCGACGGGCTGGAGGCGGCGGGGGTCGCGGTCGACTCGGTCGCCTTCTACGAGAATCGCCGGCCCGCGATGGACGACGCGGAGGTCCGTGGGCTGATCGCGTCCGGGGAACTCTCGGCTCTCACGTTCACCAGCCCGTCGACGGTGGATCATCTTCTGACCGCATTGACCGATGAGGGTCTCGAGGCGGCGCGGCGTTGTACCATCGCCGCGATCGGCCGGACGACGGCCCGGCGGCTCGACGAGGTCGGTCTCTCCGCGACGGTGGTCGCCGAGCGACCGGACGTGCCCTCGCTGGTCGAGGCCCTCGTCGAGGCTTCGGGGGCTTGATCCGCCCGGGCGGACCGATCGAACATCCAGAGAGGAAGTCGGCATGGCCCATCCCGTCACACGCATGCGACGTCTCCGCCGCAACGAGACGATCCGCAGCATGGTTCGCGAGACCCGGCTTTCGCCGTCGGACCTGATCCTGCCGCTCTTCATCGTCGAAGGGACCGGGGTGCGCGAGGCGATCGCGTCGATGCCCGGGGTCGAGCGCTTCTCCGTCGACCAGGTCGTCGCCGAGGCCAAGCGCGTCGCGGATCTCGGGATCCCGGGCGTGATCCTCTTCGGCATCCCGAACGAGAAGGATGGCCGCGGGAGCGGTGCGGACGCCGAGGACGGGATCGTCCAGCGCGCGACCCGCGCGATCGCGGACGGAGTCCCGGACCTCGCGGTAATCACCGACGTCTGCCTCTGCGAATACACCGACCATGGCCACTGCGGGCTCCTCGACGGCGAAGAGGTCGAGAACGATCCCTCGGTCGAGCGTCTGGCGGCGACGGCGGTATCCCACGCGCGCGCGGGCGCTTCGATCGTCGCGCCCTCGGACATGATGGACGGTCGCGTCGCGGCGATCCGGACTGCGCTCGACGCCGCGGGCTTCGACCAGGTGGCGATCCTCTCCTACGCGGCCAAGTACGCGAGCGCCTACTACGGCCCCTTCCGCGACGCGGCGGAGAGCACCCCGGCCTTCGGCGACCGCCGCGCCTATCAGATGGATCCGCCGAATCGGCGCGAGGCGCTGCGCGAGATGCGCCTCGATCTCGAAGAGGGCGCGGACATGCTGATGGTGAAGCCGGCGATGGCGTATCTCGACATCCTCGCCGACGCGCGCCGCGAGTTCGAGGTGCCCCTCGCCGCCTATCACGTGTCCGGGGAGTACTCGATGATCAAGGCCGCGGGTGAGCGCGGCTGGCTCGATGCGGACCGCGCGATGGAAGAGGCCCTGATCTCGATCAAGCGCGCCGGCGCGGATCTGATCCTCACCTACGCGGCGGCCGAGATCGCCGAAAAACTCTAGACCGGCGCCAGACGCCGCCAAACGCACGAATTCGGGGGGAGTCGCGTGTCGCTTCGCTACAAGGTCGTCGAGATCGGGATGGTCACCGACGAAGAGCTCGAGAAGACCCTCAACGAATGGACCGGCGAGGGCTGGACCTTCGACACGATGCAGTTCGCGATGCGGGACTCGTCGAAGCGGCCGAGCATGGCGTTCGTGACGTTCACCCGCGATGAAGGCGACTGAGGCCGCCGCCTAACGGCCCCCGTCTTCCACGACCGCCGGCCAGACGTCCCGCTCGAGGAGCCGGAGCGATTCTTCCGCCGCGCTCCGCTCGATCTTCGCGAGCTGCGGCCGTGCGACGAGCAGGTCGAGGTCGAGCTGGCGGCGGATCCCGATCAGGCGTTCGCGCACCGCGTCCGGCGTCCCGATCACGGCTCGCGCCTCGAGGGGCGACTCGAGCGCCTCGTTCACGGCCTTGGGCATGCCCTTCCGCCGCCCCGCCATCTCCGCTTCGAGGCTCGCCCGCGCGGCTTCGAGGAGGGCCGCGTCGTCCGAGACGAAGACGGTTCGAAGCGCGAGGGAGAGCACCGAGCCCGACGGGTCGGGCAATCCCGCACGATGTCGCTCCTGGTTCGCTGCGATCTGGTCGAAGGTCTCGACCGGCGACGCCAGGTAGGGGAGGCCACGGCGGGCCGCCTGGGCGAGGCCCTTGGGACCGAAGGCGGCGACGGCGAGGGGCGGGTGGGGTTGCTGGGCCGTCGAGAGCGGCGTGCGCCCTTCGCGGGCGTTGTGCTCTCTCCAGAGGGCGAGGATCCGGTCGAGGGCCTCGTCGAACCGATCGCGCTTCTCCGCCGGCGGCACACCGAACGCCTCGAGCATCGGCTTCTGGAAGCCGCGGCCGAGCCCGATCAAGAGCCGCCCCTGGGAGAGCTGATCGAGGGTGGCGATCTCCGCGGCGATCTTCTCGGGCGGATGCAGCGGGAGCAGCAGGGAAGTCGTGCCGAAACGCAGTCGCTCGGTGATCGCGGCGTAGCCCGCGAGCTCGACGAGCGGCGCCGGGCAGACCCCGGGCTGGAAATGCATCTCCGGGAGCCAGACCGAGTGCAGCGAGAGCTCTTCGGCGAGGCCCACCCAGCGGCGATGCGCGGCGGCCTGGTCCGCGCCATGAGTTCCGCCCAGGGACAGGCCCAGGGAGGGCTGCTCGAGGCCCCACGTGCGACGCGCCACGCTTCGGTCGACCAGCAGGCTGTCAGAGGGGGCGGGGGCGGACACGCGGCCGACGGTATCCCGGCGACGCCGCTCGAGAAACCCGCGCCCCGGGGCGGGGGCGCGGAGCGGCGAAAGGGCCCGGAATTCCAACCACCGTTCGGCAAAACCGGCCGGATCCGCCCGGAAAACGGGCTCATTTGCTGTACCCTCGGGGATTCTCTACCTTCTGTCCCCGTCGGGTGGCCCCCGAAGGTCTTCACCTCCGGGGCGATCCGGCCGATCCTGCGGGTACTCCTCGGCCCTCGAGGCAGTACCCAATCCCAAGAGAAGCGCCGCCGGACCGACCCGGCCCGCGGGCGGCCTCTTCCGGAGAGAGACGACATGATCGAGTCGATTCTGGTGGCCACCGATGGTTCGGACGATGCGAGCGCCGCGGAGCAGACCGCGATGGGCCTCGCTTCCCGGCTGGGCGCCCGATTGTCCGGCGTCTCGGTGCTCGACGATCGGATCGTGCGGGCGCCCTCGGGTGACGGGTTGGCGCTGCCGCCGTTCCCCGAAGCGGACCTGACCGCGTACTACCGCGCTCGTTCGGAGGCCGTGGCCCGCCGCTTCGGCGAGCGCGCGCGGGGCGAAGGCATCGAGGCGAACTGCGAGGTCCTCCAGGGGGCCCCGGACGACCGGATCGTGGACAAGGTTCAGGGCGTCGATCTGCTCGTGGTCGGTCGCAGCGGCACCCGTGCCGGCGATCGCGGCGCCCTGATCGGCGCGACCGTCGACTCGATCCTCCGCAAGACCAGCAAGCCGACGATTCTCGTTCCGGGCGGAGCGCCGTTGACCGGTCCGCTGGTGCTCGGCTTCGACGGATCCCCGGGCTCTCGGATCGCCGCGAAGCTGGCGGTCACCCTCGCCAACGGATTGAACGAGGCAGTGCACGTGTTCGTGGACTCGAAGGACAAGGGCCGCGCCGTCGCGCGCTTCGACGAGGTGCGGCAGCTGGTCGGCGGACTGAACGTTCCCGTTCGGGAGACGAGCAGCACCCTCGGCCGGCCCGACGTGAAGATCGTCGACACGGCCAAGGAGGTTCGCGGGAGCCTGATCGTGATGGGCGCCTACGGTCGCAATCGCATCACCGACTACTTCCTCGGCAGCAACGCCGCCTCCGTCGCACGGACTTCGCCCGTGTCGGTGCTGCTCGCGCGATAGCGCGCCATGCCTCGCGCCCCGCGGCCCCACTCGGTCTCCGACCTCGCGGCGTTCCTCGACGCGTCGTTCGAGGGGGACGGTGGCGCCGAGATCGCGGGCTTCGCGTCGCTGCTCTCGGCGAAGGCCGACGAGCTCGTCTTCCTGCGCGACGCAGGTCTCGCGGCCGGGCTCGAGGCTTCCGCGGCGCGGGCCGTCGTTGCGCCGATCGGCGTCGAGACCGGCGGCCGCCCGACGATCCGCAGCGATCGACCCGCCGCCGACTTCTCGCGCCTCGTCGAGCGATTCGCCCCGCGACCTCGCCCGCCCTCGGGCGTTGGCGACGGCGCGCAGGTCGACCCGAGCGCCGAGATCGATCCGACGGCGTCGATCGAGCCGGGCGCGCGCGTCGGTCCCGATTGCCGCGTCGGCGCCCGTTCCGTGATCGAGAGCGGCGCCGTGCTCGTCGCGGACGTGCACGTGGGAGAGGACGACTGGATCCACGCCGGCGCCGTCCTGCGCGACGGCACGCGCGTGGGCGACCGGGTCGTCCTGCAGCCTGGAGTCGTGCTGGGTGGGGACGGCTTCGGCTACGTGCCCGACGCCGAGGGGCGGCCGATCGCGATGGCCCAGCGCGGGCGGGTCGTGCTCGAGGACGACGTCGAGATCGGCGCGAACACGACGGTCGACCGAGCGACCCTCGACGAGACCCGGATTCGTCGCGGCGCGAAGATCGACAACCAGGTGCAGATCGCCCACAACTGCGACATCGGTGAAGACGTCCTGATCGCCGCCCAGAGCGGACTGTCCGGTAACACCAGGATCGAGGCCCGGGCAATCCTGATGGCGCGCTGCGCGACGACCGGCCACCTCACGATCGGCGAGGGCGCCTTCCTCGCGGCCAACACCGGCGTCCATCACGACGTGCCCGCCGGCGCTCGCCTCTACGGCGCCCCCGCGATGGAGGAGCGCGGCTGGCACCGGACGGTCGCGGCCCTCAAGCGCCTGCCGGAATTGATCAAACGCGTGCGCCGGCTCGAGCGGACGATCGACCGGGATCGCGACTGACCCCCGCGCCAAACGCTGTCTCTGGCATCGCCAGTCGCGGCGCGGGAGACTCGGGGGCGGCCCCACCGGGCCCGGAGCCCGCCACCTTGTCCGAGCGCAGCGCGCAACGCCCCCTCGCTCAGCTTCGCTCGGCCGTCAGCGGCGCCGATTCCGATGAAGCCCTCGAGCTCCTGTTGAAGGAGCTCGATCCCGATCCGCGGGCGGGCGCCCAGCAGCTGGCCGATCGTGCCCGTCGCCTGCTCGCGACCCGCGCCGGAGAGCGCGAGCGCCTCGCGCGGCTGCTCGCCCTGCGGAACGAGCTGGCGGCGGCCGGCGCGCGGGGGATCGCCGGCATCGACGAGGTCGGGGTCGGGCCCCTGGCCGGTCCGGTGGTCGCCGCCGCGGTGATCCTGCCCGAGAACGTGACCCTCGAGGGCCTCGACGATTCGAAGAAGGTGCCGAAGGCGCGACGAGAACGGCTCGCGGCAGAGATCGACGCGATCGCGGTCGCGGTGGGCTTCGGTGAGGTCGGGCCCGAGGAGATCGATCAGCGCGGAATCTATCAGGGAGCGCTCGAGGCGATGCGGCGCGCGGTCGCGAGCGTCGAGCGCGTGGTTCCCGTGGATCACCTGCTGGTCGACGCGCGGACGGTGCCCGGGGTCGACATGCCGCAGACGCCGATCGTGAAGGGCGACTCGAAGGACGCGAGCATCGCCGCCGCCTCGATCGTCGCGAAGGTCCGTCGCGACGCCCAGATGACGACCCTCGGTGCGCGCTATCCCGCCTACGGGTTCGAACGACACATGGGCTACGGCACTCCCGAGCACCTGGCCGCCCTCGAGCGATTCGGTCCGTGCCCGATCCATCGCCGCTCCTTCGCGCCCGTCGAAGAAGCCTGGCGCCGATCGCGTCCTTGACGAGCGAAGACGACGACGCACGAACGAGCGAGCCCCGGCTTCGGATTCGCGAAGCGCCGGAGGATTTCCGGGTCGTCGAGGAGCCGCTCTATCCGGCGACCGGCGAGGGCAAGCACACGTTCCTGCTCGTCGAGAAGCGCGGACGGACGACGGAGCAGGTCGCGCGCGAGCTCGCGCGGGCGAGCGGGACGCAGGCGCGCGACGTCGGCTATGCCGGCCGCAAGGATCGACACGCGGTCACGCGCCAGTGGTTCTCGCTCGAAGGAGTCGATCCCGACGCCGCCCTCGACTTCGAGCTCGAAGACGCGCAGGTCCTCGAGGCGAAGCGGCACGAGCACAAGATCCGGACCGGGCATCTGCGCGCCAACACGTTCGAGATCGTACTGCGAGGCGAGACTCCGATCGAAAGGGCGCCGATCGCGGCGCGCGCCGAGGAGCTCCTGCTGCGCGGGCTTCCGAACCGGTACGGCGACCAGCGCTTCGGCCGCGACGGTGACAACGCCGAGCGCGCGCGAGAGATGCTCGCCGGGGGACGCGCGCCGCGCGATCGCCGCAAGGCGCGCTTCCTCGTATCCGCGCTCCAGTCCGAGATCTTCAACGCGGTGCTGGACGCGCGGGCGGACGCCCACGACGCCGTGATGCTAGGCGACGTCGCGCGGGTCGAGGAGAGTGGCGGACTCTTCTGGGTCGATGATCCCGAGACCGACGCGGCTCGTGCCCAGGCCTTCGAGATCAGCGCGACCGGCCCGATCCTCGGATCGAAGATGCGTGAAGCCCGCGACGATGCCGGGGCCCTCGAGGCGGAGGTCTTCGCGCGCTTCGGGTTCGCGCGTCCCGCTGATCTGAAGCCGCCGAGGGGGGTCCGTGCGAAGGGAACGCGGCGGGCGCTGCGGGTGCGACCCGAGGGCCTGGCGGTCGAGTCCGTGAACGACGGAGCGGGGCTCCGCGTCCGGTGTCAGCTGCCTCCGGGCGCCTTCGTGACCGTCCTGCTCGACGCGCTCGTGGGGCCGGTCGTCGACGCGAGTCGGGAGAAGCGGGCGACTGACGGTGACGAGAGCACACGTGTATCCTGACCCCGCCCGAGCGAGGCCGGCCCTCGCCGTGAACCAGGAGAACCCATCATGAACATCGCATCCTGCGTCTCCGACCTGATCGGTGGCACGCCCCTCGTCCGTCTGAACCGCGTGGTCGGGGACTGCGGCGCCACGATCCTCGGCAAGCTCGAGGCCGCGAACCCCGGCAACAGCGTGAAGGACCGCATCGGTCTCGCGATGATCGATGCGGCGGAGAAGGCCGGTGACCTCGTCCCCGGGCAGTCGACGATCGTCGAGCCGACCTCGGGGAACACTGGCATCGCGCTCTCCCTGGTGGCGGCGAGCAAGGGCTATCCCTGCGTGATCGTCATGCCGGACACGATGAGCCCGGAGCGGCGCGCGACGATGCGGGCCTTCGGCGCGAAGATCATCCTGACCGAAGGCGCCAAGGGAATGAAGGCCGCGATCGAGAAGGCCAACGAGATCGCCGACGCGATCCCGGGCTCGTTCATGCCCCAGCAGTTCCGCAACCCGGCGAACCCCGACGTCCATCACGCGACGACCGGTCCGGAGATCTGGGAGGACACCGACGGCAACGTCGACGCGATCGTCGCCGGCGTCGGAACCGGCGGCACGATCACCGGGGTCGCCCGCTTCATCAAGGCGAAGAAGCCGGAGTTCCAGGCGATCGCGGTCGAGCCCGAGGACAGTCCGATCCTCTCCGGCGGTCAGCCCGGTCCCCACAAGATCCAGGGCATCGGCGCCGGCTTCGTGCCGGACGTGCTCGAGACGGAAAATCTCGACGGCGTCGTGAAGGTCTCGAACGACGACGCGGTCTCGATGGCCCAGCGTCTGGCGGCGGAGGAGGGGCTCCTCTGCGGGATCTCCTCCGGCGCGAACGTGAAGGCCGCGATCGAATTCGGCTCGCGGCCGGAGAACGCCGGCAAGACGATCGTCACGATCCTCTGCGACTTTGGCGAGCGGTACATCCAGACGGTGCTCTTCGACGCGATCCGCTACGACGGCAGCGATGCCCTCGACTGATCGGTCTCCGGATCACCGCGATGTCGGTTGAACGTCCGGGCGCGATCGTTCGCGCGTTCGGCGACGTGTGGCCGCGGCTGCACGAGTCCGCCTGGATCGCGCCGGGCGCTGCCGTGATCGGTGACGTCGAGATCGGGCCGGACTCGAGCGTCTTCTACGGCTCGGTCCTGCGCGGCGACGTCCACCACATCCGGATCGGCGAGCGCACGAACATCCAGGACCAGTCGACCCTGCACGTCACCGAGGGCCGCTTCCCGACGATCCTCGGGAACGAGATCACCGTCGGTCATCGCGCGGTCGTCCACGGTTGCACGGTCGGCGAGGGCGCGCTGATCGGGATCGGCGCCGTCGTGCTCGACGGGGCGACGATCGGAGAGAACGCGCTCGTGGCGGCTGGCGCCGTCGTGCGACCGGAACAGGTCGTCCCGCCGGAGACGCTCTGGGCCGGAGTCCCGGCAAAGGAGATCCGGCCGCTGACCCCGGACGAGATCGCCGTGCAGCGGGAGCGGACGCTCCGCTACGTCGAGACGGCGCGGCGGCACCAGGCGAGTGGAGGAAGCCCCGCTGCGCCCTGCTGAGCAGCGCTGTGCGAGGTTTCATGTCTCGATCTGCGCGTGACCTGCGCCCGCGCTGCGCTGCAACGATTTTCGCGACATCCGAGGTTGAATTTTCTCACCGTGGGGAGACAATCCGCCCATGTCCCGAGATCAGAAGAAGGCCGAGAGCCGGCGTCGCATCCTCGAAGCCGCACGTGACGTGTTCTTCCGCGACGGCTTCATGAGCGCGAACCTCGACGAGATGGCCGAGAAGGCCGGCGTCGCGAAGGGCACGCTCTACCGCTATTTCGAGAGCAAGGCCGACCTCTATGTCGCCGTGCTCACGAACAACTACGAGATCTTCCACGAGCAGATGACCCAGGCGGGGCAGCAGGGCGACAGCGGCCTCGACCGCGTGCGTTCGATCGCGAAGTTCTATTTCGACCACTGGATGAATCACCCGGACTACTTCCAGATCTTCTGGGCGATCGACAACGAGAGCGTGATCGGCGACCTGCCGAAGGACGTGATCGAGAAGATCGCCGAGTTCTGGGAGCGGAATCTCAACGTGATCCACGGCGCGCTCCTCTTCGGGGTCGAGCGCGGCGAATTCGTCGAGTGCGACACGTGGGAAGTCGCCACGATGCTGTGGTCGGTGGCCGACAGTCTGATCGAGTCCGATAACACCCGCGCCCGCCGGCAGATCCGACGACGACCCCTCGAGCCCCTCTTCATGCACGCGGTCGACGTCATCATGCGCGGCATCCTGATCGACCCGGCGGTCGTCGAGCTCCCGCCGCCGGCAGAGCCGAAGAAGAGCACCCTCGTCAAGGTCGGCTAGCGGCACTTCAGCCCACGCCGCACTCCCCACGCCACCCGACCGCGTGCCCGTCGCATTCTGTACCCTCGGCGGGTGACGAAATCCCCCGGCCGACAGCGACTGGTCGTGATCGATGGCGCGAACGCCGTCTATCGCGCCTTCTTTGCCATTCCGAACCTGCGCGCCCCGGACGGCACGCCGACGAACGCGGCCTACGGCTTCGTGACGATGCTCGCGAAGGTGCTGCGCGAAGAGCAGCCGACCCACGTGGCGATCGCCGCGGATCCGAAGGGCGGCTCGTTTCGCAAGAAGCTCTTCCCCGAGTACAAGGCCGGGCGCGACAAGCAGCCCGAGGATCTCGGAGCGCAGTTCCCGCTGGTCGACGAGCTCTGCGATGCGTTCGGCGTGAAGAAGCTCGAGGTGCCGGACTTCGAGGCGGACGACGTGATCGCGAGCCTCGTCGCGACCGCGCCGGAGGGCGCCGAGGTCTGCATCGTCTCGACCGACAAGGACCTGATGCAGCTCGTCCGTCCCGGTGTCGAGCTACTCGACACCGGCAAGGGCCGGCGGATCGATGCCGAAGCCGTCGAGGATCGCTTCGGCGTGCCGCCCGCGAAGCTGCTCGACGTGCGCTCCCTGGTCGGCGATCCGTCGGACAACATCCCCGGCGTGAAGGGCATCGGAGAGAAGGGCGCCGCGAAGCTGATCCTCGAATTCGGGGATCTCGACACGCTGCTCGAGCGGGCGGAAGAGGTCAAAGCGAAGCGCGCGCGAGAAGGCCTCCTCGAGCACGCGGACGACGCGCGCCTGTCCCGGGAGCTCTCGACGCTACGCGGCGACGTGCCGATCGACGCGGCCTGGGCCGGGCTCGAGGTGCAGGCGCCCGACACGGAGCGCCTGCGCGGCCTGTACACGAAGCTCGGATTCACGCGCCTGCTCGACTCGCTGGGCGAGGAGGGCGGAGAGGGCGCTTCGTCCGCAGCCGAGGGCGAGGGCGATGCGGCCGAGATCGACACGACGATCGTGCGTGACGCGAAGGGGCTCGCAGCCCTGCTCGCCGGGCTCGAGGACGCCGACCGGATCGCGATTCATCCCGTCCTGACCGAGGGCAGCGCGGTGTCGCGACGACTGCTCGGTCTCGCGCTCTGTGGGGCCGACGGCCAGGCGGGCTACCTCGCGATCGCCGGAGACGGGCTGCTCGATCGCGAAGGCGTGCAGGTGGACGAAGCGATCGAAGCGCTGCGCACCCTCGTCGGGGGTGGCGCGGGCTGGGTGGCCTTCGACTCGAAGAACCTGCAGAGCCTCGCGGCCGAGCACGGTCTCGAGCTGCCGCTGCCGGCCGTCGACGTCGAGATCGCTGGACACATGCTGGACTCGACCGGCGCGCATCAGCTGCCGCCGCTGGCGATCGAGTACCTGGGCCGCAGCGTGACGTCCTGGGAGGAGCTCGCGGGGCGCGGCGCCAAGGCGAAGACACCGGAGGACCTCGGTGTCGAGTCCGTCGCTGGATGGGCCGGCGAACAGGCCTCCGCGATCTTCGCCCTCGGCGACGTGCTGCGCGGCCGCCTCGAGGCCGATGAGCTGACGAGTCTCTTCGCAGACGTCGAGATCCCCCTGACCGCCGTGCTGTCCCGGATGGAGCGCGCCGGCGTGCGCGTCGACGAGGAGCATCTCGCGCGGCTGTCGACGGAATACGCCGGAGAGCTCGACCGGATCGAGAAGGAGATCCACGCCCTCGCCGGCGAGGAGTTCCTGATCAGTAGTCCGAAGCAGCTGTCGGTGATCCTCTTCGAGAAGCTCGGGCTGCCGATCCTGAAGAAGACGAAGACCGGCTACTCGACCGCGGAGAGCGTGCTCGAGCAGCTGCAGGAGCACCATGAGCTGCCCGGTCGGATCCTCGCCTGGCGCAAGCTCTCGAAGCTGAAGAGCACCTACATCGACGCACTCCCGCCCCTGGTGGACGAGCGAACGGGTCGCATCCATCCGAGCTTCCACCAGCTCGGCGCCGCGACCGGCCGACTCTCGGCGTCGAACCCGAACGTGCAGAACATCCCGATCCGAGGCGCGGAAGGCGCGCGCATCCGCGAGGCCTTCGTTCCCGCCGACGGCCGGGTCCTGGTCAGCGCCGACTATTCTCAGGTCGAGCTCCGGATCGTGGCGCACTACTCGGGCGACACGTCTCTGATCGAGGCGTTCCGGAACGGCGACGACATCCACCGCCGGACCGCGGCGGAGGTCGCGGACATCGACCTCGACGAGGTGACCGACGATCAGCGCGCCCGCGCGAAGGCGGTCAACTTCGGGATCATCTACGGCTCCTCGGCCTTCGGCCTCTCGCAACAGCTGGGCATCGCCGCCGGTGAGGCGCAGGAGACGATCGACGCCTATTTCGCCCGCTACGACGGCGTGCGGCGTTTCCTCGACGAGACGACCGAGCAGGCGAAGAAGGACGGCTTCGTGCGCACCTGGATGGGGCGGAGGCGGTACCTGCCGGACCTTTCGTCCCGGAATCGGGTGCTGCGGCAGGCGGCGGAGCGGATGGCGACGAACACCGTGATCCAGGGGACCGCAGCGGACCTGATCAAGAAGGCGATGGTCGACGTCGATCGGGCGCTCGCCACGACCGGGTTGTCCGCGACGATGATCCTGCAGGTCCACGACGAGCTGGTATTCGAGACGCCCGAGGACGAGCGGGAGGCGCTTTCCGATCTCGTCCGGGATCGGATGGAGCAGGTGGCCGAGCTCTCGGTGCCGCTGACCGTGGACCTGGGACACGGGCCGAGCTGGCGCGAGGCGCACTAGCGCGGGTTCTGCCGGTGGAATGCGTCCGCTCGGAGTGGATTCTCCCCATTGGGGCTATCTGACGCTCTGAAAGCGAAAAAAACCGCCCGAGAGCCCAGATTCCCTGACACATCCTTCCGGCTGCGCCTACTTCCTTAGTACAAAAGCCGAATTCCCCTTCCCAGGGATGCCCGGAACACCCTCGTGGTGTTCCGGGTTCATTCGTTCTGGGGCCCGGGTTTCGGCGCTGGACCGCCAAAGGGGGAGTTTGCGCCGGCGGTCCCGTGGTGGCGGTGGTAGTGGCGCGGCAGGCGCGCGCAGAACGAGCAGAATCCGGTGATCCGCGGTGAATCGCGTCTCAGGCCGCTTCGCGGGTCGCGAACAGGTTCAGCGTGAAGCGGCGGTCCCGATCCAGGTAGCGCCGCTCGAGGCGCAGCCCGGCCTGCGCAGCCAGGGCGTCGATCTCCTCTCGGCTGTACTTGTGCGAGTCCTCGGTGTGGATGCGCTCGCCGGCCGCGAAGGCGATCTCGATCTCGAGGGCATCGATCCGCACGTGCTGGTCGACCTGGCTCTCGAGGAAGCTCTGGACGCTGCCGGTCGGCTCGTCGTAGTGCACGACGTGACGGAAGGCGCCGGGTTCGAAGTGGCCGCCGAGCTCGCGATTGATGCGCGTGAGCAGGTTCAGGTCGAAGCGAGCGGTCACCCCGGCCTCGTCGTCGTAGGCCGCTTCGAGGGTCGCGCGGTCCTTGCGGAGATCGATGCCGACGAGCAAGCGATCCTCGGGCTTCATGCCGCCTGCCAGGCGGCCCACGAACGCGGCGGCGTGCTTCTTTCGCAGGTTGCCGATCGAGGAGCCGAGCCAGAGGGTGAGCGTCGCGCCCAGATCTTCTTCGCGCAGCTCATCGAGCCCCGCTTCGTACTCCGCGACGGCCGGCCGGATCTCGAGGTCCGGGTGGCGCGCTTCGAGTCGCTCGACGCTCTCCTCGAGGGCGGCCCGGGACACGTCGATCGGGGCATAACAGAGCGGCCTATCCCGCTCGAACGCGCGCAGCAGGGTTTCCGTCTTGACGGCGCTGCCGCTGCCGAGCTCGACGACCGCGCGCACGTCGGGCAGGTTCGCCGCGAGGTCCGGGGCCGCCTGCTCGAGGATCTCCGCCTCGGCCCGGGTCAGGTAGTACTCCGGGAGATCGCAGATCTCCTCGAAGAGGCGCGAACCCGTGGCGTCGTAGAAGAACTGGCTGGGCAGCGTCTTCGGGGTCCCGCCGAGCCCGGCTCGGACGGCTGCGCCGAAGTCGAGCTGGTCCGCGTCGGGCGGCAGCTCGATCCAGCGCGTTTCGGAGCTTCCTTTGAGGGCCGCGCCGGATCGCATGGGCGGACCCTAGCACCGTGATCGGCCTGCGCAGGAAACGATCCGTTTCCGCGGAGGCGACGCGTAGCGGTCGCGCTCAGCCCAGCAACTTCGCCTTGGCGACCGCGTATTCCTCTTCCGTGAGCACGCCCTGCGCCATCAGGGTGTTCAGCTTGTTCAGCTGATCCGCGAGCGCGTCACCCTTCTGGACCTCGACCGGGAACGACACGTCCGTCGTCACCACGAAATCGTCATCGGCGTCGCCGATGTCGATGGCGTCTCCACCCGGTGCGCTGTCGGAGGGCATCTGCCCCGACGCCATGCGGGCGGCGGTCTCCGGGTCGACTTCGTCGTTCCCGTTGAGCGCGTTCAGCGAGCCGCCCCGTTTGGCCGCGAGCCGCTCGGCATGCGCATGGGCGTGCTGGTTCTCGCGAATCGTCGGGTTCACGCGGCGCTCGGTGCGCCGCTCGGCCTTCTGCAACTCGACGCTGTTCGCCTTCATGAACTTGATCGCGCCGAGAGCGAAGACCGCCAGCGCAGGAAAGAACGTGACCGGGGGCAGCATCTCCGTCGTCGTGCCGACGAAGCAGGCGATGGAGAGGCCCATCAGGACCAGGCCGGACATTCTGGGGTCGGACATCGGAATTCCCTCGAAGATTGAGGCTTGCGTCACACAGAGGACGCCTGCCAACGCGCCTCATCGTCCGAACAGAGGGGATGCCTTGAGGAAAATCCCCGGGGTATCCACCGATTCTCCCCGCGGGCGACACCGCTTCTCGAATCACGCGGAGATCGAAAAAAGTTTCGCCCGGGTTGCCCGCTTCTCGCCGGCCTTCCGCCTTCCAGGACATGAGCGCGGCTCTCGCATCGACCGCGCAGGAATCCTGAGAGGAGCATCCGATGAGCGTTTCGACCCTGACTTCAGCCCCCGGTTCGAACCCGATCCGACCGCAGGGTGAGGCCGCCCCGGTCCTGTCCTTCGCGACGGGCAAGCCGGTCGACCCCGCCGCCGCAGAGCGCCGGCGCCAGGACCAGGAGCTCGTGCGCGAGATCCTGGCCGCTGATCCGGGCGCCTTCGACCGGCTCTACGAGCTCTACCACCAGCGCCTCTATCGCTTCGCGGTCAAGCGCCTCGGCGACGCCACGGAGGCCGAGGACGTCGTGCAGGACGTGTTCCTCGAGGTCCACCGCTGCCTCGCGACCTGGGAGGGTCGGTCGGCGTTGCTGACCTGGATGTTCGGCATCGCGCATCACCAGCTCTGCCGCCGCTTCCGCAAGAAGACGCCGATCGGCATGCCGATCGAGCAGCTCGAAGCGACCCCGCCGGCCGCGCCCGAGGCGCCTTCGGATCGTCGGGTCGAGGCGGCGCGCATGCTCGAGATTTGCGCGGACGCCCTCGATGAGGACGTGTCCGACGCCCAGCGCGAGATCTTCGACCTCTACTACGGCGACAACCACCCGACCAAGGTGATCGCGGAAGAGCTCGGCAAGTCCAACCAGGCCGTCAAGATCAGCCTGTTCCGGACGCGCCGCGCGATGGAGGCCCGCCTCGAAGAGATGGGCATCCAGCAGATTGCCTAGCCCTCGAGGAGGATCGCTCCGAGTCGATCGCGGGCGAGCGCCCAGTCGTTCTTGACCGTGCGCTCGGCGACCTTCACCTCGGCGGCGATCTCCGGGATCGTGAGTCCGCCGAAGACCTTGAGCGTCACCACGAGCGCGGCGCGCTCGTGCTCCTCGGCGAGCCGTTCGAGGGCACGCTCGGCGATCTGGAAGCCCTCGTCGTCCGCTTGCACCGCGGGAAAGACCGATTCGTCCAGCTCCTGCTTCGCCGCGCCGCCCCCGCGTTTCTCCGCGCGGTGGCTCCGGGCGTGGTCGATCAGGACGTGCCGCATGATGCCCGATGCGACGTTGTAGAAGTGGGAGCGGTCCTCCCACTCGTGGGCCATGCGTGTCGAGAGCCGGACGAAGGCCTCGTTGACGACCGCGGTCGCCGACAGGGTGTGGTCGCTCCGCTCGTTGCGGACGAGATTCGCCGCGCGTCGGCGCAGCTCCGGATAGACCAGCTCCCACAGGCGGTCGGCCATGCTGCCGTCCTCGCCCGCCACCCGGAGCAACCCGGTGACCTCTCCCGTGCCTTCCTCGCCCATGCCCGGATTCTAGGGGACTAAGCGAGGGCGTCCCGCCCGCGGCTCGCGATCTCGAAGAGCCGCGCCGGGATCTTCGGATTGGCGCGGGGGATCCCGACGAGCCTCAGGTTCTCTTCGACGTGCGCCCCTTCCCGCATGCCGGAGACCACCGAGGTCACGTTCGCGGTACTACGGGCGAATTGCAGCGCGGCCAGGGCCTGGGTCGGTGCTTCGGGCAGCGCCCGCATCACGAACTCGGGCACGCGGCCGATGAGTCGGCCGCCGTAGAGCGGCGCGCTCGCGAAGACCGCCGTCCCCGTGTCGCGCAGACTCTCGAGGATCGCGCGGCTGTGTCCGTCGGGGCCGAGCTGGCTGTCGAGGGCGACGCCCTCGCCCATCGCGAGGCCGTAGGGCAGTTGGATCGCGCGCAGGTGGTGATCGGCCTGACCGACCTCGAGGGCGGCCTCGAAGACCTCGACGATCCCGAGGTGATTGCGGTCGTTGTCCGGGACGAGGAAGCCCTCCCAGGTCGCCAGGCCATAGGCGCGGATCCAGCCGCGCTCGACCGCCGACTCGAGGGCCTGGAACGCCGCGGCGAGGGCGTCCTTGAACCCGTCGACGCCGCGATCCTTGAGATGGATCTCGGGCTCTTCGATCAGGTAGTAGTCGAGACACGCGAGGCCGAGGTTGCGCCGGCTGCGCTGGATCTGGTCGAGCAGGAATTCCGGATCGATCGAGTGGCCACGGTAGATGTCGTCGGGGGAGACGATGCCGCTGTCGATGTACGTCGAGTAGAGATCGCGCTGGGTCGAGGTGTAGTCCCCGGCGCGCTCGGGGTCCGGGGTCAGCGCGCCGCCCTTGGTGACGACGACGATCTCGTCGCGCTGGGCCAGCCCTTCGGCGATCGCGCGGCGCAGCGCGTGCCCGATCGCGCGCTCGCTCGTCTGCATGCGATCGGAGAGCGCCGTGTTGAAGACGTTCACGCCGCCTTCGAGGAGATCTCCGATGACGCTCCGATAGAGCAGGTCGTCGATCCCGCCCGGGTTGCCGCGAAGGGTGCCCAGGGAGAGCGACGAGAGCCACAGCTCGTCCGGACGCGCGAAGTGGTCCGCCGAGACCGGGAGTCCGCGTTCCGCGCGGCCGTGCTCGATCCGGCTGGCGTAGCGCCGGGTGCCCGCGCGGGAAGCGAAGCCCGGGAGCAGGCCGTCGGAGTCGAGCGCAGGGGTCGGCATCGCCGTCAGGCTACCGTGCGCGTCCGTCGACGACGAGTGCCGTCCCGCGAGCGGCGCGAGTCGACGGTGAGTCCGCGCGCGCGGGAGCGGGCCGCCTATACTCGCGCCCCCCGGCGACCCGCCAGACACAGGAGTGAACGCGTGAACGTGAACGATCTCTTCTCGATCGAAGGCAAGGTGGCCCTGGTGACCGGGGGCGGCAGTGGCATTGGCTGGATGATCGCCGAGGGCTACGCCCGCGCCGGCGTGAAGGTCTACATCGCCTCGCGCAAGCAGGCGGAGCTCGACGCACGCATCGCGGAGCTCGGGGACGGCGGCGACGTGACCGCGATCGTCGCGGATCTGTCGACCGACGAGGGCTGCCGTGGTCTCGGGGACGAGATCGAAGCGCGCGAGAACGGTCGCCTCGACATCCTGGTGAACAATGCGGGCGCGAACTGGGGCGAGGAGTACGAGGACTTCCCCGAGGCCGCCTGGGATCGCGTGCTGAACGTGAACGTAAAGGGTGTGTTCCAGCTGACTCGTCGGCTCACCCCCGCGCTCGCGGCGACAGCGACCGACGAGGATCCGTCGCGGGTGATCAACATCGGCTCGATCGACGGGATCACGGTCCCGGCCCTCGAGACCTACTCGTACTCGGCGAGCAAGGCGGCGGTGCATCACATGTCGCGCGTTCTCGCGCGCAAGCTCGCCCCGAAGCGGATCACGGTGAACGCGGTCGCGCCGGGGCCCTTCGAGAGCCGCATGATGAAGGCGACCCTCGAGGCCGCTGGCGACGCGATGAGCAGGCTGGTGCCGCTCGGCCGGATCGGCGCACCCGAGGACATGGCGGGCATCGCGATCTACCTGGCGTCCCGCGCAGGTGCCTACGTGAACGGAGTGACGATCCCGGTGGACGGCGGGATCAGTCACGCGAAATGACGGCCGGTCGCGTCCACCACCCGGTATGTGCCGTGTCGGTTGCCGCGTTCGGCGATCACGACGCCTTCGCATGCGACGACGCCGAAGTCTGGATCGAGGAGGAGAGGATCCTCGTGTCCTATTTCGACGACGACGGGATCGTGGTGCTCGAGGGCTGGCCGCGGGAAGGCGGAGGCTGGGAGCTGTCCGCGCGCAGTCGGCCGCGACGAGCATTCCTCGCGCCGATGGCCGACTCTCCCGGAGTCCTCGAAGGTGAGATCGACGAGCACGGCGAGGTCGCGCGCTGGCGACTCACTCTTGGTGAGCCGGCGGCGCTTGGTGAGCCGGCGGCGCTCGCTGAGCCGGCAGCGGTCGGTGAGCCCACAGCGCCTGATTCAGGCAAAAGGTAGGAAATGTCCGAAGAGCCCCTGATCGCCGTCTTCGTCGACTACGAAAATCTGGCCCTCGGCGCCCGCGACTCGAAGTGGCGCACGCTGAACATCGACCTGATCCTGAAGCGCCTCCTCGAGAAGGGACGCATCGTCTACAAGCGCGCCTACTGCGATTGGAGTCAGTACCGCAGCGACGTGCGCGACTTCCACGCGCGCGGGATCGAGCTGATCGACATCCCGCGCTCCAAGATGAGCGGCAAGAACAGCGCCGACATCCGGATGGTCGTGGATGCCCTCGACCTCTGTTATTCGAAGCAGCACATCGAGATCTTCGCGCTCCTCACCGGCGACAGTGATTTCTCGCCGCTGGTCTCCAAGCTGAAGGAGAACCACAAGCGCGTGATCGGCTGCGGCGTGAAGAACTCGACGTCGGGTCTGCTGATGGGGAGCTGCGACGAATTCCTCTACTACGACGACCTCGCGAAGGCCGCGGACCTGAAGGCCGACAAGCGGGCCGAGAAGCAGAAGTCCAAGCCCGCGACTTCGAAGAAGAAGGCCTCGAAGACCAAGGCGGCGTCCAAGTCGAGATCGAGCTCGGAGTCGACCGACGAGGACGGGGCGGACGGCATCGACCTGATGCTCGAGATCCTCGAAAGCCTCTCGAACGACTACGACGCGGTCTGGGGCTCGATGATCAAGCAGGCCCTACGACGGGTGCACCCCGACTTCAACGAAGCGAGCGCCGGCTACCGCAACTTCGCCGAGCTCCTGCAGGACGCGGAGCGCGAAGGCTGCGTGAAGCTCGAGTACGACGAGCGACGCGGTAACTACCGGGTCGACCTGCTCGAGTAGCGACGGCGGCTGCTTCGCGACGCCGCGCCGAGGGCAAGCACGCCAGCGATGAGCCCCCCGCCGAAGCCAGGTTCCGGCGCCGCCAGCTCGTAGAGGCCGGTCGGGTGGAGACAGCCCGGGTCGTTCGGGAAGTCGGAGAAGGTGTCGAGGTCGTCGTCGACCCCGTTGTCGCATTCCCAGGGCGCGCCGCGCTCGTCGGTGTCGCCCGGATCCGTGCAGCCGCCGTCGTCCAGGTCGATGGTGCCGTCGTTGTCGTCGTCGATCTCGTTGTCACAGGCGAGGGTGAGTTCGCGCTCGCTGTCGTCGCTGGCGCTCGTGCAGCCAGGGTCGGTGGGGTAGTCGGCCAGGCCGTCCATGTCGTTGTCGAGGCCGTCGTCGCAGTCGGGCTGGTCGATCAGCGCGAGGATGTCGGCGCGATAGGCGTGGAGGTCGGCGATGATGCCGATGTTGCCGTAGAGCGAGGTGCTGGCGGGTTGTCCCTGGAAGGCGCCCCGGGCGAAGAGGATGCCGATCAGCTCGGCGCTCGCTCCGCTCCCGACGAACGCTGCTCCGCCGGAGTCGCCGTTCACGATGTCCGCTTCGTGCTGGCTGCCCGGTGTCGGCGCGCTGTCGAAGGTCGTCGTGAAGGCCTGGGTGTCGAGAATGGTCTGAGCGGTCTGGGTGATCCGGTTCGTGCCCCAACGCACGTCCCGCACACCGAGCCACCAATATCCGTTGATGCCCATCCAGCTCGTCGCCGCGCCGCGTCCCCAGCCGTTGCCGATCATCGTGATCACGGCGTTGGGCGTCGGCGGGGCGCTCGCGATCAACAGGTCCGGGAGCGGCGGCTTCGTCTGCAGCTTGTACGCGCGAAGGTCCGCCTGGGTCGCATCGGGGTTCGTGAAGCGGACACCCGAGCCAGCGAGGGGTTGATAGGTCACGCCGTTCAGCAGGATCGGCTGATCCCCGACGTGGTTGGCCGTCAGCACCCAGCCGTTCCGGACGTAGACCGCCGTGAAGTTGGTCGAGGTCGAGCCGACGTTGTCGAAGCCAGGATCGGCGGCGGGGGCGGTGGTGTTGCCCGTGCCGTCGCCCGAGTCGATCAGGACGGCCTGCGCGACGGGGAGCCCGCCGAGGACCAGCGCCACGAGAAGCGCACCCGCGAGCCGCAGGACGCGGGTGAACACCGCCTGCGTCGTGCGACGGAATCCGGTCGAGGGGCGGATCGGTAGGAGGAGGGGCATCGGGGTGGGGCGCTCTGGGGCAGGCGAACCCCCCGATGCTATCACGATCGGGTGTGAGAAATCGCCTCAGAGGGTCGATGCCGGAAGCGCTTGCCGACACCTTGCGCCCTGAACGGGCGAATTCAGTCCTCTTCGGCGGGTAGGCCGAGGATCGCCCGGCAATGGGCGTCGAGATGGGCCGCGGCGGTGGGCAGGTGCTCTCCGGCGACCTCGAGCTCCGAGAGGGCCGACAACGCCGTGAGCGCGGTCCGGGCAGCGCTCTCGAGGTTGGGCTGGTGGGCCAGCCGCGCTTCTTCGAGGGAGGCGCGATGCGGCGCGGCGGTCGTCGGCTCCAGCATCTCGACGGCGCCGATCACGCTCTGGAGCGCACGGCCGAATTCACCGTGAACGGACATGGGCAGACTCCCGCGAGCGCGGGGCGGACCGATCCAGTCCGCAGGGCCGACGCCCTAGGGCGTGCTCGCGTCGCCTCCGAGGATGCCGGTTTCCGGCGCGGCTGGCGATGCCGGCGCATCGGCCGGGGCGGGCGCAGCGGGCGCTTCGGGGGCGGCGGCGGTCGCCGGGGCGTCGGCAAGCGCAGGGGTCGGTGCGGGTGAGGCCGGAATCCTCGCCTGTTCGTCGCGCAGGGTCTCGTAGCGCTTCCGCCAGCGGCTGGCGCTCGCGTTCGCGTCCTTGCGCTTGCGATCCGCTCGCTTCAGGTCCTTCTCGGCCTGGGAGAGGGCGGACTCCGTCTTCGCGAGGGCCTGCTCGACCTCCGCGAAGGCCTCCGGATCGACGCGCTCGGCCTCCTGACTGCGCAGGCGGGCGAGCTCGTCGGCGAGCTTCAGGTTCTCGAGGTTGCGCGCGTCGAGCTTCTCTTCGAGCGCGTCCACCTTCCAGGACAGCGCGCCGTGGAGCGGTCGCCAGGAGTATCCGAACGCCACCAGGCCGCCGAGCAGGAAGAGCCCGAGGCCGATCAGCACCTGGCGGGCCCAGGGCGGGAGCGAGAACGATTCGTCCATGCCCCACCCATCGGCAACTGCGCCCAGAATCTACAGTCGTCGCACCGTTTCTCCCGCGGGCCGGGGCCCCCGTGGGCTAGCTTCGCGACCGCCCTCCGGGCGACCGATTTGCCACGTCCGGCGCCGAGGGTCCCACCCGGCGCCGCGGGAGGACCGCCCCCGATGACCGCCCTGGCTCCGAACTACCCGTACTACCTCGCGAATGCGCCGGAAGCGCCGAATCACGACCTCGAGGTGCTCGACAAGTACAGCGGCGAGGTCGCCACCCGGGTCGCGCTGGCCGACGACGCCGCGATCGATCGGGGGATCGCGGCCGCGGTCGCCGCCACCGAGCCGATGGCGGCGATGGCGGCCTACGAGCGGCAAGCCGTCCTGGATCACTGTGTCCGGCGCTTCCAGGAGCGCTTCGAGGAGCTGGCGATCGCCCTCTGCATCGAGGCGGGCAAGCCGATCAAGGACGCTCGCGGCGAGGTCGGGCGGCTGATCGACACCTTCCGGATCGCGTCGGAGGAGTCGGTCCGGATCGGCGGCGAGGTCATGCCCCTCGACATCAGCCCCCGCGCCCGGGGTTATACCGGGATGTGGAAGCGCGTCCCGATCGGCCCGTGCTCCTTCATCTCGCCCTTCAACTTCCCGCTGAACCTGGCGGCGCACAAGGTCGCGCCGGCCCTCGCGGTCGGCTGCCCCTTCGTGCTGAAGCCCGCGAGTCTGACCCCGATCGGTGCCCTCGTGATCGGCGAGGTGCTCGCCGAGACCGACCTGCCCGAGGGCGCGTTCTCGATCCTGCCCTGCACGCGCGCCGGGGCCGCGCGCTTCACCGAAGACGACCGGTTGAAGCTGCTCTCGTTCACGGGCTCGCCGGGCGTCGGCTGGGACCTGAAGGCTCGCGCCGGCAAGAAGCCGGTCGTCCTCGAGCTCGGCGGCAACGCGGCAGTGATCGTCGACGAGGACGCCGACGTAGGCGACGCGATCGAACGGATCGTGTTCGGCGCCTTCTACCAGAGCGGTCAGAGCTGCATCGGCGTCCAGCGCATCCTCGTACACGAGGCGCTCTACGACCGCCTGCGCGACCAGCTGATCGAGAAGACCAAGACCCTCCCGATGGGCGACCCGAGGGAGGAAGAGACCTTCATCGGGCCGATGATCTCCGAGAAGGAGGCGACGCGGCTCCACGGCTGGATCGAGTCGGCGGTCGCGTCGGGTGCGACGTTGTTATGCGGGGGCCAGCGCGAGGGCGCGATGCTCGAGGCGACCCTGCTCGAGGGCGTGCCGGACGGCGAGGACGTGGTCTGCCAGGAAGCGTTCGGGCCCGTGGCGATCCTGTCGCGGTTCTCGGACTTCGACGCGGCGCTCGCACAGGTGAACGATTCTGTCTTCGGCCTGCAGGCCGGCATCTTCACCCGCGATCTCTACAAGGCGCAGAAGGCCTGGGACACGCTCGAAGTCGGGGGCGTCGTGATCGGCGACGTGCCCTCCTGGCGCGTGGACCACATGCCCTACGGCGGGGTCAAGGAGAGCGGTCTCGGCCGCGAGGGCGTGAAGTTCGCGATCGAGGACATGACCGAAGTGCGGATGATGGTGGTCCGCGATCCGAAGGCCTGAGCTGGATCGGAATCAGCCGACGACGGAACGCTTGATCCGGATTCCGGCGAGCACCAGGAAGGGCTCGATCCCGATCAGCCCGCAGGCACCTCCTCCTCCGCCGTCGCTCGCGGACGAGGCGATGCTCGGTCCACCGCCCGGGCCCGTCGGCGTCGTGGGGCTCGGGCTCGGCGGGGTGGTTGCGGCGACGAGCAGATCGATCGCGGCCTGCACGTCGATACGCGGGAGCGTCACGTCGCCGCGGGGGTCGTAGACCGGGACGCCGGACAGGGCGAGGGCGTTCTCGATCTCGCCGGGCGTCGCCGTCGGATGATGCGTGCGGATCAGCGCGACGCCGCCGCTCGCGTGGGGCGCCGCCATCGACGTCCCGCCCGACCAGCGGGTTCCGCCCCCGTTCGAGGCGGTCTCGATCGCGACGCCGGGCGCGAGGAGCGCGAGCAGGTCGTCCGAGTTCGAGTATCCCGGCACGACGTCCGCGTCGTCCGTCGCGCCGACAGCGACCACGTTTGAGAGGCACCCGGGGCTGGTGATCGCGTCGGCCAGGCCGCCGTTTCCGCCAGCGGCGACCGTGACGATCCCGGCGCTCCGGAGCAACGCGACCGTCGCCAGCGTCGAGGGACCGCTCGCGTCACAGGCGGCCGCGGTCTCGTAGGTGTCGCCGCCGAACGAGAGGTTCACGACGTCGACGGGGTAGGTCGCGGAGAGCACGAGGACGTGCTGGAGTCCCGCGACGATGTCCGAGGTGTAGGCGCCGATGCTTCCGCCGAGGTCGCTGAAGATCCGGATCGCGATCAGGTCCGCGGCCGGGGCGACCCCGACCAGGCTGTCGTCCGGTTGGCGGCCGACGGCGATCGCCGCGACGGAGGTGCCGTGGCCGCAGCCCGAGTACGGGCACGCTTCCCCGGCGCCGGGGCCGGTCATGGTCGTGGCCGCGTTCGGACATTGACCGAGGATCGAGAAGCACGCCTCCTCGACGATTCGACCCAGGAACATCGGATGATCCAGGTCCACGCCGGTGTCGAGGACGGCGACCACGCGGCCGCTGCCGTCGTCGCCGGCCGCGTGGGCGACGTCGGCGCGGATCAACGGGACCGTCGAAGCGAGACTCGGTCGGTGGATGCGATCGAGGCTGATGTCGTTCGTGGCGCCCGAGGCGATCAGCGCGAGGAGCGATTCGGCGTCGACCCGCGCCGCGGCCTGGCCGACGAGCGGGAAGACCCGCAGGCCGGGTGCCACCTCTGCCGGCACGGAGCCGTCGAGCAGGCCCTCGATGGTCGCGACGTCGGCGTCGGTCGCGATCGGGAACAGAATCCGTGCCTCACCGCGGTCGAGGACGTGGTCGACGACCGCCCGGGCGATGCGCAGACCGCGTTCGCGCTCGGCCGCCCGAATCGCCCGATCGAGGCGCTCCGCGAGATCGAGCTCCGACTCGGGGTCGGCGGTCGAGTGCCCGGGGAGGCCGGCTTCCGACGCATCGGCAACTGGCGGCGTGCTTCGGCGTTCCCGGGTCGGCGTGCGCGCGTCGCTGTCGTCCGACGTCGTAGAGCCGCCGATTCGTGCATGCAGATCGGTGCGCGAGGCTTGCGTGTCGGTTGCCGGCGGCTGCGTGGAGTTGGCTGCGCGCACGTCGATCGCTTCGCGTCCGAGCGGATCCGCCGCGACGAGCCACGTGAGGGCGATTGCGCCGATGGCGAGCGCAATCGCCGATGTTCGAAGCCCGTTGCGCACCACGAAACCCTCGGACCGGCAGGTCCCTGCTCTGTGCCTCGAATCGGTATCGGCGGGGCTTCGCTTGATGCGCGTGTCGGGACGCACACCGAACGCGACGGATCGGCCCGAGATCGGTTTTCTTCCGCTCATTCCGGGGGATTCGCCCCATCAAGTCGAAGTCCGTCCACGCCGCAAGACCCCCATGGAGGCGGAATGTCGGTCGACGTCCACGAGATCGATTCAGAGGGCCTGGGAGGCCATTCGGCGGACCTGTACGCCGAGGCGGCGGTCGCCGGCGCGAAGGCGCTGATCGAGTTCGACCCCTCGCAGGAGCGTTGGGTCATGCCCCTCGTGCGCGCGATCCTGCGCAAGCGCCTCCGGCTGCCCTCGCTCTCGCCGACCACTCATCGCGTCGTGCGGCTGATCGAGTCCGCCGAGGTCGATCTCGACGAGCTCGCCCAGGCCGTGAACGGCGACCCGGTCCTCGCGACGCGCATCATGGGCGTCGCGAACAGCTCCTACTTTCGCGGCGCGACCGAGGTCCCGAATGTACGTGACGCGCTGATGCGCATGGGCGTGCGCGAGGCGCGCACCCTCGTGGTCGTCGTCGCGTTGCGCTCGACGCTGCTCCGCGCGCCGGGTCTCGGTGAGACGGCGCAGAAGCTCTGGCGACACTCGTTGCTCACCGCGAGCGCGGTCCAGGAGATCGCACAGGAGACACCGCCCTGGGAGACGACCGGCTTCCTCGCTGGACTGCTCCACGATCTCGGGCAGCTCGTGGTGCTGGCCTTCGTCGCCGAGCTGCCGGCCTGGCAGGACGATGGTGCCTCTCCTTCGACGGCTACGGTCGAGGCGATGCTGGACGCGACCCACGGCGCCCTCGGCGCCATGGTCCTCGCGTCGTGGGGCTTCCCGGAGGCGTTCTGCGAAGCCGTGCTCGGGCACCACGAGTCGGACACGGTCGAGGGGGACGCAGGCACGCTCTCCCGCGCGATGAACCTCGGACACGAGATCGCGAACCGCATCGAGCACGGCTGGCCCGACGCGCCGGACCAGCTCGACGCGGAGCTGCTTGGACTCGGCGAGCAGGTCGGAGTCGACGCGGGCCGGCTCTGCGACATCGCCGCCGACACAGAAGCGAACCTCGAGGCGCTCTCCAAGCTCAGCTGAGCCGAAGCTCGCGTGCTAGGCGAGGCCGAGCGCCTTCGCTGCATGGGCGACGTGGTCGGGCATGAACGTCGCGATGAAGAAGTAGCTGTGGTCGTAGCCCTCTTGTCGCCGCAGCCGGAGCGCCTGACCCGAGGCCGCAGCCGCGGCTTCGAAGAGCTCGGGCTTGAGCTGCTCTTCGAGGAAGCCGTCGGCGAGTCCCTGGTCGATCAGGATCTCGGCAGGGTGGGGCTTCGCGACCAGCAAGGACGCGTCGTAGGCCTCCCAGCTCGCGCGGTCCGAGCCGAGATAGTTCGACAACGCCTTCTCGCCCCACGGGCACCGGGTCGGGGAGACGATCGGCGCGAAGGCCGAGATCGACGCATAGCGCTCGGGGTTGCGCAGGCCGATCACCAGCGCGCCGTGGCCGCCCATCGAGTGGCCGGTGATCGCGGCGCGGGTCGTGTCGATCGGCGCGGTGGCGGCGACGAGGGCGGGGAGCTCCTCGGTTACGTAGGCGTACATCCGGTAGTGGTCCTTCCACGGCGCCTCGGTCGCGTTCACGTAGAAGCCGGCTCCGGACCCGAAATCCCAGTCGTCGTGCTCCCCGGGCAGGTCGAGGCCGCGGGGGCTCGTGTCGGGCATGACGAGGGCGAGGCCCGCTTCGGCCGCGCAGCGCTGGGCCCCCGCCTTGACCGTGGCGTTCTCTTCGGTGCAGGTCAGGCCGGAGAGGTAATAGAGGACGGGCACCGGGCCGGTCTCCGCCTGGGGCGGGAGGAAGATCGAGACGTTCATGTCGGTCCCGGTCGACTGCGACGCGTGCTGCACCGTCTTCTGGACGCCCCCGAAGCAGCGGGTCTCGGAAAGGGTGGTCGGGTCGGACACGGTCGGTCTCCTCGGGCAGGGCAGGGCCCGGGTGTAGCCCTCGCCCGACCGGGCGTCCAATCGTTCGCGAGCAGATGAAGAAGTGCAGCGATTCGTGTCGCTGTCGGGCCGGCCTTCGCTTCACGGAAGCGGTACCCTTTGCGCCGTGCGACGGCACGCCCCCCTCACTACCGCGCTCGTCTCGCTGCTCGTCCTCTCGAGCTACGTCGCCTCGGCGTTCGTCGATTGCGAGCGCCCGGTCGACGCCGGGATCCTCGACGCTTCGCGACGCGCGAGCGTCATGACGCCCGTACCCGACATCGCCGGGATGAAGCACGCGCAGCTGTCTACGACGCCAGAGAGAATGCACGCGCACGCTGGCAGCATGGACGGCGAGCGCGGCGTTCCTGGGGATTCGCCGATGAGAGCGGGTCACGCCGACCACACGCACGTGGCCGGTCCCGTGCCGCGTGCGACCGACGAGGCGTTGCGCGCCGTGTGCACCTGTGGATGCGGCGACCAGCGCGCGCGGGTCGGAGGCACGCTCAGCCGTCTCGGGGCGACGATTCCGGCGATCCACCTCGCGACTCTGCTGCGGGAGGTCCGGATCGACGGACCGCCCCGCGCGCGCTCGGTCGCGCCCCGCCCGCTGCTTCTCGACGACCCCGTTCCCATCTAGGCGACGCCGTTCCGACGACACCGGTCGCGCCAAGGGGGCGCGGCCCTGGAACGATGCGGCGGGTCGCCTTCGGGTCGACCGCGCCGTTGCGCGTCCGCGTGGGCCTCTGGTTGCCCGCGCTTCGACGCACGTCCGCGCGCCGCGCGCGAAGGTCGACGCGGTCGACTTCGCGGCCACGCGAGCGCGCCGAGGGAAGAGATGAAACGGATTCTAGGAAGACGGGGCAGGGGTGCGGTCCTGGTCGGGCTCGCGTGCCTGGCGATCTTCGCGGTGACCCCCGCGGTCGCGGGCAGCGGTCCGGCCGCCCACGCGCCGATCGGCGTGATGGGCGACCACGTCCATGGCCAGGGCGAGGTGATGTTCTCCTATCGCTACATGCGAATGGGCATGAACGGACTCCGGAACGGGAGCGAGCGCATTTCGCGCAGCCGCGTACTCGACGACTTCATGGTCACGCCGACGAGCATGGACATGGAGATGCACATGTTCGGCGCGATGTTCGCGCCGATCGAGCGTGTGACGCTGATGCTGATGGTGCCCTATGTGCTGATGGAGATGGAGCATCGCATCGGCATGAGCGGACTGACGTTCACGACGCGCTCGGAAGGGCTCGGGGACGTGCGCGCCACCGCGCTCGTCGAGCTCTGGAAGTCCGAGGCTGGGCACGGTGGTCACGGCGGTGACGCGCACGGCGACGTGGCCGGAGCGGCCCACGACGGACACGGGGGCGCCGGTCGTCACCATGCGATCCACGCGAACCTCGGCCTGAGCTTCCCGACCGGTGCGCTCAATCGCCGCGATCGCACGCCGGCCTCCGCGCCGGCGCGAGTCCGGCTGCCCTATCCGATGCAGATCGGTTCCGGCAGCTTCGACTTCCTGCCGGGTCTGACCTACGCCGGCGGTGACGGTTCGCTCAGCTGGGGCGCCCAGGCGCGGGGCGAGATCCGGCTGAACGAGAATCACGCCGACTATCGTCAGGGGAACGAGTACGCGCTGACTGCGTGGACCGCCTGGGAGTGGTGCGACTGGCTCTCGACGAGCCTGCGGACCGAGTGGCAGCACACCCTCAACCATCGCGGGAGCGACCCGTCGATCGGGCCGATGCCGACGATCCCGACCAAGGATCCGGGGCGGCGCGCGTTCCAGCGCCTCGACTTCCTGCTCGGGGTGAATCTGCTGGTGCCTGCGGGTCCGCTCGAGGGCATCCGATTCGCGATCGAAGCCGGCGTGCCGGCGTTCCAGCACCTCGACGGTCCGGGACTCGAGACCGACTGGATCACGACGGTCGGCCTGCAGTACGCCTTCGACTGAGGTTCGAGTGCGCGCCGACCCGGCCTCGGGCGGGTCGGCGCGTTGCTAGACTCGCGACATGGCCCCTGCCAAGAAATCCGCGAAGAAGAAGGCGGCGAAGAAGAAAGCCGCCAAGAAGAAGACCTCGCGCCGCAAGTCAGCTGCGGCCAAGAACCTCGCGCCGAGCAAGGCGAAGCGGGGTCTCGAGGCCGGCGAGGTCGCGCTCGCCCTCGACGACGCCTCGGTCTCGGCCCTCGCGAACGAAGTGCGCGACGCCGGCGGCCATCCGATCAGCGCCTATCGCGAGCCTCTGTCCGGGCGCCCGATCCTGCTCGCGAGTCTCCCGCTCGCGGCCGTCGAGCCGACGCCCTTCCAGCGCGATCTCTCACCCACCCACGTGAAGAAGCTCGCGACGAAGATCGAGGAGAGCGGCTCCTTTCTCGATCCGTTGATCGTGGTCCGCGGTGCCCAGGGCGGACTCTGGACGCCGAATGGCCGCCATCGTCTCGCGGCGGCGAAGGTGCTCGGCCTCAAGCAGATCACGGCGTTGATCTCGCCGGACGAGGAGCTCTCGTTCAAGATCCTCGCGCTCAACACGGAGAAGGCGCACAACCTGAAGGATCGGAGCCTCGAGGTGATCCGGATGGCGCGCGCGCTCGCGGACGCCCGTCCGCGCGCGAAGGAGACGGACTTCTCGAACGAGTTCGAGGCGGCGGAGCTGCTCACCCTGGGCATCGTCTACGAGCGCCACGGTCGCTTCGCTGGAGCCGCCTTCAACCCCTTCCTCAAGAAGGTCGATCGCTTCAGCACGAAGACGCTCAAGAAGAGCCTCGCGGAGCGCGAGGGTTATGCGTCCCGCCTCGAGGAGATCAACGGCGAGGTCGGCCGGATCATCGAGGGGCTTCAGGCGCGTGGCTTCAAGAGCCCGTATCTGCGCACCTACGTCGTCGCCCGGATCAACCCCGTGCGATTCCATCGCGCCAAGAAGGGCGAGACGAAGCCGGCGATGCCGATCGCCGGGGCGCTCACCCGCATGGCCGCCGCCGCGAAGAAATTCGACGTCGACAGCGTCAAGCAGGGCGACCTGGCGTTGGTCGCCGCCGTGGCGTCCTCGACGGACTAGCGGCTATCGCGGAGCGCGTAGGGCCGCGCCGGCGGCGGGAAGTCACGGGTCAGCGAAGCGGTCTCGCCCTCGAGACTGAGGTCGAGGTCGAGGTCGATCGAAGGCGTCCCGGTCGCGGGCTCGACGACGGGCGTCGTCGAGATCCCGGTCGCCGGCAGCGGGATGCGCGTCGAGCTGCGCTCGCGCGTCGCCTCCGGCAGCGGCCGGTCGGTGAGCTTCTTCTGGGGCGTCACCGGGGAATACGTGATCAGGTCGACCGAGAGCGCGAGGGTCGCGACGAGCAGGGGCAGCCCCAGGAGCGGACCCGCGATGCGGGCGCGGCGCTTCCAGCGGCGTGCGCGTCGGCGCTGCATGCGTTGTTCGGGGGACTCGGGGACATCGTTCATCGATGTATTGGCCATGACTTCCCTCTCCACGGGCGCGGACGGAACGCGCCCGCGGCCGCTTCACGTAGGACGGCCGAATTCGCGCCGTACTTCGGGGCGCATCGGGAATGGGCCGGAGCGGCATGAGGGAAAAGGCGGAGAGGGGCCGGCGTTGCGACGGAGTTGCGCGTCGCCTGCCTGAGGGGTCGGTGCGAATCGCCGATCGCTCGCCTGCGGTGGTATTCAGGCGTCGTTCAGGCGTCGACGGCGCGCGCGTGGACCTGGTCGGGATGGACCGCGAGCGACACGCGATCGCCGCGCCGCAGTCGCCGCGCGAGCCCGCGCCCCGACAGCAGGTGCGTCGTGAAGCGTCGGTCGCGCACGCGCAGGGTGACCACCGCCGCGAGCCCGTCGGAGACGAGACTCTCGACCTCGGCCTTCCCGATCGGCTGGCCGTCGCCGCGGCCGACGTCGAGCTTCAAGTGCTCGGGTCGGATGCCGACCCAGGCGCGCGTCCCGGGTGCGAGGGGCGCAGCGGTCGGGACTTCGAAGCCCTCGTCGATCTCGATCCACGACGTGTCGGCCGCGCGCCGCACCACACGGCCGTGCGCGACGTTGATCATGCCGACGATGTTCGCGATCTCGGGCGTGTCCGGGTGGAGGAGCACGTCGTCCCGGGCGCCGTGCTGGACGAGCCGTCCATCGGCGAGGACCGCGATCCGATCCGCCAGCAGCAGCGCGCGCCGCAGATCGTGGGTGACCATCGCGACCGCGACCTTCGTTTCCGCGATCGCTTCTGCGAGATCGAGGGAGAGGAGGCGTTGGCCCTCCGCATCGAGATCATCGAAGGGCTCGTCGAGGAGCAGCACGCTCGGCGCGAGCACGAACGCCCGGGCGAGGGCGAGTCTGCGAAGCTCGCCGCCCGACAGCGTGCGTGCGTCGTGGTCCGCGAGTGCTTCGATGTCGAATCGGGTGAGCGCGGCGTGGATCCTGGTCTGGCGTTCGGCCTTCGCGACGCCCTTGCCGAGGAGCGCCGCGCCGACGTTGCCGGAGACGGATCCCGAGAGAGCGGTCGGGCGCTGGAAGACGAGGGTGACCGGGCCTTTGCCGTTTCGGATCGCGCCGGGCGCCGCGGATCGGTCGAGCCCGGCGAGCGCCCGCAGCAGCGTGCTCTTGCCGGCCCCGTTCGGGCCGAGCAGGACGAGCACCTCGCCGGCGTTCAGGTCGAGGTGGTCGACCTCGAGCTCGAAGCGGTCGCGCCCGCGTCCGCGCACGCAGCGCAGGTCGCGCGCCGAGAGCGCCACCGGTCGCGCGACCTCGTTCTCGCTCATCGGGCGCGTCCCGAGAGCTGGAGCCACGTCAGTCCGAGCGCGATCGACAGCATGAGACCGACCAGCACGCTCGCTAGGTCGAGGGCGATCTCGAACTCCCCCATGCTCGTATGCATCATGATCGCGGTCGTGAGCACGCGGGTCTCTCCGGCGATGTTGCCGCCGACCATGTTGACCGCGCCGACCTCGGAGAGGATGCCGCCGAGCGCCGCGATCACCGCGGCGAGCAGCCCCATCCGGATCTCGCGCACCAGCAGCCAGAGGCGCCAGCCCCGTCCGATGCCGAGGGTGCGCACCTGCAGCTCCCACTCCTCGTCGAGGGAGCCGACGGCGGCGAGGGTCAGGCCGATGACCAGGGGCAAGGCGATCGCCGTCGACGTGAGGACCATCGCCCAGGGCGTGTAGAGGAGGTTCCACTCACCGAAGGGCCCGCTTCGGGCGAGCAGGATCGCGCCGAGCAAACCGACGACGACCGGCGGTGCGCCCATGCCAGCGTTGACCGAGGATATGACGAGGGCGCGCGAGAAGAACCGCCGGGTACCGAGGACGATCCCGATCGGGACGCCAGCGAGGAGCGCGAGCACCAACGCCGACCCGCAGACCCACAGCGTCCGGAATGTGATCTCCGCGACCGGTCCCATCTGTGCCTCGGCTGCCACGCCGAACCCGCCTAGCGGTCGCCCGACGCTTGCGCGTGGAGCGGCTTGAAGAGGGCGCGGCCGAACGTCTCGACGCCGAAGGCTCCGATCGTCCGCTGGACGTCGGGTTCGAGGAGCCAGGTCGCGAGGGCGTCGGCCTCGTCGGTATGGAGGGGACGTTCGAAGCGCCCGCCTTCGAGCTGGAGCACCGAATAGGTGTTCAGCAGAGAGGGCCCGGGCTGGGAGAGCGCCACGAGGTCGACGCGCTTCTCGAAGGCGAGGAAGGTGCCGACGTCGCTCAGGATGTAGGTGCGACGCTGGCCCGCGACCTGGAGCGAGAGACCCATGCCGCTGCCGGTCCGGACGAGACCGTCCCAGTCGGCGTCGGGATCGAGGCCGGCGGCGCGGAAGAGCGCCTTCTCTCGCTTGTGCGTGCCGGAATCGTCGGAGCGGCTCACCCAGCCGGCCCGGGCAGCGGCGATCTTCTTCACGGCCGCTTCCGGCGAGGCCGCGTCGCGAATGCCGACGGGATCGTCGGCCGGGCCGGCGATCACGAAATGGTTCTCCATGAAGGGCGTACGCTGCGCGACGACGCCGTCATCGACCATGCGCTGCTCGGCGGTGGGCGCGTGGGTGAGCAGGAGATCGGCGTTGCCCTCCCGTCCCATGCGCAACGCGGCCCCGGTGCCGACCGCGATGACGCGGACTTCGATGCCGGTCTGCTCGGTGAAGCGCGGTAGGAGCGCGTCGAGCAGTCCCGAGTCCCGCACGCTCGTCGTCGTCGCGAGGATCATCGAACGATCGGCGGCGTAGCCCGTCGCCGCCGTGATGAGCGTCGCGGCGTACACGGTCACGAGAGCGAGAAGGGAGCGTCGAAGGAGCACGAGCGGAGGGGCCTCGAGTGGGAATCGGAGGGCGCCCGGCATGGGCGGCGCCCGAGCTTAGATCAGCCGCTGGTACGCGGCATTCCGCTCGGATCGGAAGAATCGCGAACCGCTCTAAAACCGGGGATTGGGAGTCGAACTCGATCGATTTTGAAAAACGCGAGGCGAGTCGAGCCGCTGCCGGGATGTGCTGCCGATCACCGACCGAAACACGCAGGTTTTCGTGGGGAAAAACCTTTAGATCCCCGTGCCCCCAGACGAAGTCAAGTTTGCCCGGGACGCCGGGCCTTCGACTTGAACGAACAACGAACTGGAAAGAATTGGAGACAAGACGTGATGGCACGCACTTTCTCTCGTCAGTGGTTGATCGCGATCGTCGGCCTTGGTGCCCTTCTGCTCAGCACGACGGCTCACTCGGCGACCGACGGTACGCTCGGGCTCACCTCGACCGGTACGACCGACATCTCGATCATCAAGGGTGACACCGCCCAGATCACGGGCTTCGTGGACATCGTCCTCGCGCCCTGGACGACCGGTGACCCGGCGCCCGCCGGCTCCTCGCCCGCCTGTGTCTACACGAGCACGGGCACCTATCAGATGACCGCGACCAGCGCGAACGGCGTCGGCACGACGTTCCGCCTGACCGACGGCACGAACTTCATCAACTACGGTGTGCAGTGGAATGATGGTGTCGGTGGCTTCGCGGCCACGTCCAACGGCACGCCGCTGGCCGGCCTGACCGGCGACGCGGTCTCCACCACCTGTGGTGGCGCCACGCCCGCGACGGTCCAGGTGAACATCACGGTCGGCCAGATGAATGCTGCGCCGACCGGATCCTACGGCGACACGCTGACGGTGCTCATCGCGCCCCAGTGAGCCGCCACCGGGTTCGAGATTGAGTGCACGCCCCGCAGCATCGGCTCCGGGGCGTGCGCTAGTTTCGGGACCCGATTCCGTCACGACTGGGGGGAGTGACATGGCTCGTTTCGAAGGTCGCAAGACCACGCTCGCCGCGCTGCTCGCGGCGTTCCTGTGCACCGGGGCCGGCCACGCCGACATGGTGCTCTCGGACATCATCGTCGACCTGCAGGCGCCCGGGCAGATGCGCCACGACATCGAGGTCTGGAACAACGGTCGGGATTCGCTCTTCGTGGAGGTCGAGGCCACCCGGGTCGTCGATCCGTCGGGCGACGAGACGAAGCGCGAGACCCTCGACGACCCGCGCACGGCGGGCCTGCTCGCGTCGCCCAAACGCCTCGCGATCGGACCCGACGAGCGCAAGCGCGTGCGCCTGGTCGCCCGCCAGATGCCGACCGACGAGGACCTCGTCTACCGCGTCGCGTTCGTCCCCAAGGAGAACAAGACGTCGACGACCCAGCAGCTCGCGTTCAAAGTGCTCGTCGGTTACGAGGTGCTCGTGCTGATCCGACCCCCGAATGCGCGCCCGGAGCTCGTCGTCTCCCGCGACGGGCGGAAGCTCCACTTCGAGAACAACGGCAAGTCGAGCGTGCTGCTCCGCAAGCTCGAGGCCTGCGCCGCGGGCCCCGTCGTCGCCGCCGAGGACGAAGGCTGCCAGGAGCTCCCCGGCAATCGCCTCTACGCCGGCGAAGCGTGGGACGTCGACCTGCCGGGCAACGGTCCGGTCCGCGTCTTCGAGTCCTACCGGAGCGAGAACCGGGTCAGCGTCCACTGACTTGGGCCGCCGGCGCTCCCGGTTCCGCGGGCGCTTCCGGCGCCGCCGGCCCGGCCGCTTCGCCGCCCGCGACTTCGGCCGTCGTCGTCGTCGTCGTCGCCCCGGGCAGGATCGCTATCGCCGCGGGGTCGAGGCAGGTGATCTCGTCGAGGATCACGATGTCCTCCTTCCCGGGGTTCGGCGGCACGTCGATCCAGCACGCGTCGGCGCGCTTCGGATCGCGGATCTTGAGGCGGCCGGCCGCGGTCACGTCCGCTTGCAGGAAGCCGTACTCGTCGGTCGTCGCGACCTCGACGCCGCCCGTCACGAGGGCGTTCGTGACCGGTTCGCCGTCGGGCCAGACCACGGCGCCGATCAGGACGAAGATCCGCTGCACGTCCCAGCGCAGGCGCGCGCTCGTGCCCGGGTAGAGCACGACGCTGCGCGGCTTCGAATCGTAGGTGAGGGACTGGCCCGAGATCGACGCGATCCGGACCCGGTACTCGGCGTAGGGCGGCAGCGGGACGAGGGTCGGTTGGCCGACGCGTGCGTTCGCGACCCGGGAGTCGTTCACGTAGAGCTCGAAGAGGCCGTTCTCGAAGTCCCCGCCGATCTCGACGAGAACTGCGCTTGCGCCTGTCGAGTCGCCGAGAGCCGTCACGCCCTGCTGGTCCCCGACGATGCCTACGCTGAACTGCGTGCCGTAGAACGTTTCGGGATTCCGGCCTTCGTCGTAGATGCTGTGCTCGACGTACACGTTGACCGAGCCGCGGTGGCTGCGGACGTCGGCGATCGTGCCGATCGCCGTGCGGTCCTGCCTCCGCGTGAGTCGCAGGTCCGTCTGGACGTCCGCGGGGAGGTTCGCCGGGCTGCGCCAGCGCGCGCGGAGGTCGGCCTCGGCGATGCCCTGGGGTCCGCCGCGGGTATCGTCGAAGCGCCCGGTCCCGGATTGGCTGAACTGGAAGTCCTTCAGCCACTCGACGAGATCGATCTTCGCGAGGAAGACGTCGCCCTGGTCGCCGCGGGTGTACTCGAAGCGAAGATCTCCGCGGAGCTTCGCGCGCCGGAAGATCGGGATCTGAATGGAGGGCGTGACCGAGTAGCGGGGCTGGTCGTCGAGCGCGCGCTCGCGCACGTCGCCGCGGAGCGAGAAGCGGATGTTGCGCCAGGTGTAGGACGCGCTGTAGAGGAAGTCCGTCGAGGGGACGCGGAGGAATCTCGAGCCGCTCTCGCCCCAGACGCCGCGCAGGTTCGCGTTCACGTAGAAGGCGCCGCGCTCGAACGCGCCGAAGAACTCGCTGCCCACGGCCCCGCGGCTCGTTACGATCGGGCCGGCGCGCACGATCGTGTTCGGGCCGAGCCACAGCGCACCGGCGGTGAAGAGCGTCTCCTCGTCGATCAGGGCCATGTCCATGTCGAGGCCGAACTGCTTCGTCACCCGCATCGCCGTCCCGAAGCGCAGCATCGGCGCGCCGGAGACGTCGAGGGGGTGATCGGGGTCGCGGCGGTCGCGCAGGAAGCCGGCTTCGAGGTTGTAGTGGATCTGTCCGAGGGGCGGGAGATCGTTGGTCTTCGCGAAGAACTGCCTTTCGCGGCGCTCACCGGAGACCGGGTCCTTGATTCGTAGCTCGACCTCGTAGGCCCCGGGCGGCAGCTCGGAGGTGTCGAGTTCCTGGTTGCCAACGTCGTAGATGCCGCTCACGAGCAGCCGGCCGGCGCGGAAGATCTGAACGAGGGAGCGGCGCTGGAGGAAGATGCGCAGCCGGCTGCCGTAGGCGCGATCGAGGTAGAGGCGCGTGCGGGTGCGCAGGGACGAACGCGCGCGGAAGCCCACGACCTCGGTCTCGCCGAGCACCCGGAAGGGCGCCGCGCGATAGAGCCCGCCGGAGAACTGCCAATCCTTGCGATCGTGGTGGAGCGCGAGCCGATCGACGACGTAGCTGCCGTTGGTCTGGACGTCGCTCACGAAGTCGAGATGGGTGGGGCCCTTGGCGAGGAGGGTCGAGGCGCGGAAGCTGTAACTCGGGCTGCCGTTCGCGGTCCCCGACAACGATCCGCCGAGGGTCGCGAGCCCGGTCCACTCGTCAGAGGGCGGGGGCAGGCGCTGCTGCTCGTTGATGCGGGCCATTCGCAGCATCCGACGATTCACGAAGATCTCGACGTGGAAGCGGCTCGAATCGAAGATCACCCCGGCCGTCTCGGGGTCGAGCAGGCCGCAGCCTTCGGGCACCCCGGGTTCGGTGCAGGCGAGCTCGACGTTCGCTTCGAGTCGGCCCGACAGGGCTTCTACGACCCGGGACGGATAGAGCAGGCCGTCGATCTCCTGCACGATCGCTTGGGGATCGTCGAAGCGGATCGTCGACTCCGTGTACGTCGCGCTCGCGACCGGCAGATCGCGACCGCCGTAGGAGACGTCGATCAGCGTGCGCTGGGGCACGTCGAGATTCTCGAAGCCCGGCGGCGCGCCGTCCTCGACGATGAAGACGGAGTCGACCGCGACGTCTTCCGTCGTCGCCTCCGCTTCTTCACTCGTCGCCAATGTCGTCCAGGTGAGCGCGCACGCGAAAGCGAGCAGCGCTCGCCTCCAATCGCGAGCCCGCATCCAATCGGCCCTTCGTCCGACGGGACTCGCGCACACCCCTCCGCAACTGCACCGCAATACGCGCGCAGGGGCATCCGTGAATCCCTGATTTCAAAGGGAAAATCGGATGCTTCGAGAGGGGGGTTGAGGGATCGCGCCGAGTCGTCGCAGGATCGGGCGCGGAAAGTACGCGGGATTCCGTTCGGTGCGGAATCCGTCGCGTGGTGCTCGACTAACGCCCCTGGAACTTCGCGTCGCGCTTCTCCATGAAGGCCATCAGGGCCTCCTTGAAGTCCTCGGTCCGGAAGAGCTGGAGGATCTCGGCCATCACCGCCTGGGAGTTGGCCTCGAAGGTCGTGTCGAGGCCGCCGCGCATCGTGCGCTTGGCGGCGGCGACGGCGAGGGGCGCGTTCGCGGCGATCTCCTGAGCCCATTCCATCGCCGTATCCATCAGCTCGTCGTGGGGCACGACGCGGTTCGCGAGACCGAGGCGCTCGATGTCGTCGGACTCGAGGATGCGACCGAGCAGCACGATCTCGCACGCCTTGTGCCAGCCGACGAGGCGCGGCAGCAGCCACGTGCCGCCGCTCTCGGGCACGGCGCCGCGGCGGATCGGCGGAACGAAACGGCCCTTGTCGGAGGCGATCACGAAGTCACAGCCGAGGGCCATGTCCATGCCGTAGCCGGCGGCCGCGCCGTTCAGGGCGCAGACGATCGGCGTGTCCATCCGGCGCATCACCATCGGCGGGGTCTCGTTGATCTTGAAGCCGCCGGTGCCCGTCGTGTTCGTCTCGCCGCTCGAGACGTCCTTCAGGTCGAGGCCTGAACAGAAGGCGCGACCGGCCCCGGTCAGCAGGATCGCCCGCACGTTGCCGTCGTGCTCCGCCTCGAGGAAGAGGCGGGCGAGGTCGGTCAGCAGGTGGCCGCCGATCGAGTTCATGCGCTCGGGTCGGTTGAGCGTCAGCACGAGTACGTGGTCGACGAGCTTCGTCAGGACCTCGGCGTCGGGATCACACTGGTAAGGGAGGGACATGGGGGGCTCCTCGTTTCGAGTGCCGGAGCGCTAGGGGCGCTCGAAGCGCAGGATGTAGTTGTCGTCGAGGTCGTCGACTTCGATCTCGTCGACGAAGCGGAAGCCGGCCGCCTCGATCTCGGCCTGGAAGACCTCGCGCCCGGCCCGGACGTGCTTGAAGATGAACTCGTTCGTCACGCCTTCGATGCGATGGAACTCGATCACGACGAGCTGTCCGCCTGGCGTGATCGCGTCGTAGAGACTCGCGAGAGAATCCATCGGCGCTTCGAAGTGGTGATAGACGTCGCAGATGAAGGCGACATCCGTCTGGCCGGTCGGGAGCTCCACGGAGCTCGTCGTACCCTCGACGACGTCGACGTTTCCGAGGCCGCGGGCTTCGGACTCGCTCCGAAGGTGCTCGAGAAACTTCGGTGAGATCTCGACCGCCTGGACCCGGCCAGTGCGGCCGACCGCTTCCGAGAACAGGAAGCTGAAGAAGCCTGTCCCAGCGCCGATGTCGGCGACGACGTCGCCAGGGGCGATGTCGAGCGCGTCGACGATCGCGAAGCGCTGCGCGTACACCGCGCGGGACTCGCCCTCGAAGCGGTCGACGAAGCCTTCGACGTCCATCTCTTCGTCGAGGAAGACGTCGTTGATGTTGCCCGGCATGTTGTCGGGGCGGCTGCCCGCCATGCCGGCGCACGCGGTGAGGCTCGCGACGGCGAGGCAGAGTGCCACGGCGCCCGCGAAGCGCGCCCTTCGACTGATGTGGTTCGATTGCATGTCCGATTCGACTCCCAAGCTCGCGTTCGGCCCGGACTCTCGCACACCCGGCGCGTCGTGCACGGAGACCCTGGGTCGGGGCGAGCGCGCGCCCTTTCTGCTTCCATCGACTCCTCGCGCGCAGCCGCGCATCACACCGGAGATCTCATTCATGGGCTTCTACGAGAACCACATCCTCCCCCGCCTGATCGACGTCGCCTGCTCGACCCCGCCGATCCTGAAGCAGCGCGAGAAGGTCGTGCCCGAAGCCCGCGGCCGCGTACTCGAGGTGGGCATGGGCTCCGCGATCAACCTGCCTTTCTACGACGCGGACAAGATCGAGATGGTGTGGGGCCTCGAGCCTTCCGAGGGCATGCGCAAGAAGGCCGCGCCGCGTCTCGAAGAGGCGCCGTTCCCGGTCGAGTGGCTCGGGCTCCCCGGCGAGGAGATTCCCCTCGACGACGACAGCGCGGATACCGTGCTGCTCACGTTCACCCTCTGCACGATCCCCGACTTCGCGAAGGCGCTCGGTCAAATGCGGCGCGTGCTCAAGCCGGGCGGCCAGCTCCTCTTCGCGGAGCACGGGGCTTCACCGGATCCGAAGCTCCGTAAGTGGCAGGACCGCTGGAATCCGCTCTGGAAGCGACTCGCGGGCGGATGTCACATCAACCGCGAGGTGCCGCGGCTGATCGAGGAGGCCGGATTCAAGATCGAGGCGCTGGAGACGATGGCGCTCCCGGGGACGCCTCCCATCGCGGCCTATCAGTACTGGGGTTCCGCGAAGGAGCGCTAGGCCCAGAGCGCCAGCGCGCTCATCGAGGCGACGCCGGCGGTGAGGACGCACCACTTGGCGAAGCGGCCGCCGGGGGCGGGGAACTCGTCGCGCAGGATGTCGAAGGTCGCGACGTAGACGAAGGTGCCGCTCGCGATCGAGAGGAAGGTGGCTTCGAGACTGGCGCCGAGGCGGCCCTCGACGAGCTCGCCGAGGATCGCACCGACGACGCCACCGGCGGGCGTGGCGACCGCGAAGAGGGCGACCAGGATCCAGCTCTGTCGCGTCGGCAGGCCGCTGCGCGCGAGGGAGATGCCGAGCGCGAATCCGCCGGCCGTCTTGTGCGCGATGATCGCGATCCAGATCACGAGCGCACGGGAGAGATCGGCTTCCGCACCCAGGGCGAGGCCGGCGAGCAGGGAATGGATCGAGAGTGCGATCAGCACGGCGTAGGCGGCGACCGCATCGCCACTGTGCTGGCTGCGCTCGGCGATGCGCGCGAATCGCTCGCCCGAGGGCGCGTGCATCTCTTCGTGCGCCTGCTCGGGAAGCAACACGTGCTCGACGAGCAGCATGAAGACGAAGGCGAGACCGGCGAGGGCGAAGGCCGTGGGATAGGTGTGTCCGAGCGACGTCCAGGTGCGGTCCGCGTCCGGCAGCATGTGGACGAGGCCGGCGGCGAGGAGCACGCCCGCGGCGAAGGCGTTGCCCCAGCCGAGCAGGCGCTCGCTCGTCGCGGCGCGCCGCTCGCGCAGGGGCAGCACCGCGCCGAGCGCGCCGGCGACGAGGATCGCGATCAGGAGCGCGAGCTTGATTCCGATCAAGGGGACCCTTGCAAAGGAGCGGTCAGACCACTTCCTGCCGAAGGACGGAGAGGTCGGCGTCGGGGGTAGGCGCGTCGCCGCGCGCGATCGCCCGAATCGCCTCGGTGTCGAAGCGCCGGCCGTCGTAGACGATCACGATCGCCTCGTCGCCACGCTCGAGGAAGGTCGTCTCGCCAAACTCGGTGTAGCGCGTGGCGCCGATGCTGATGATGGCCTGGCTCGGGCGACCGGCGATCCGCAGCCAGTCCGAGATGTTCTCGAGCGGCCCTTCGTCGACCTGGTCGTTGAGCTTCACGACGAGCCAGTCGAGCAGCTGGCCGTACATGTAGCTGTAGTTCGAGGCCGGGGAGTCGACGCCGTAGTCCGTCAGCACGCCGTCGCGCAGAAGGAACGACGCGATCCGGCAATGGTCGAGGATGCCGCCCGCTTCGAAGCGGTCGATCTCGATCGACTGGGCGCTGGTGCCCTTCGTCTCGGCGCCCCAGTTCTTCTTCTCGCTGATCTTCTTCGCGCCCTCGCGCCGGATCGAGCAGTCGTTGTGGGCCATCGCGCGTCGCGGTCGGACGGCCGTGATGCGTTCACCGTCCCACTCGAGCTCGCAGAGGAGGGAGACCTCGGGCTCGATCTGGTGCTTCTCGTCGTCGGACCCGAGGCGCACGCGGTCGCTCGAGATCGGGAACGTGTGCAGAAAGTGGTTGCCGTCGCCCGGCACGTAGAACGGGAAGACGCCCTTCGGCGCGCTCGCGTCCTCGATCACGAGATCCTTGAAGTCGTCGGCCTCACCGGCCTGCTCGAGGTGTCCGGTGAAGTTGCCGGCCACGCCGAGTCCGATCACACGTTCCCAATCCACGCTGTGCTCCTGGTTCGCTCCGAGAGACGGAGTCGCGTCGCGACGAGAGAGGTCCGGGCGAGATCCCGGGGTCGCGAGCGGCGGGAGTCTAGCGCGCCGATCGGGGTGTTCCGGGGGCCTCAGCCAGCCGCGAGGAATCTCGTTGCGACAGTCGCGTGGAGCGCGGCACCGATCGCCATCGCGTCCTCGTCGAGGGTCATGCAGCTGGAGTGGCAGGGCGCGGGGTCTTCCGCGTCGGGTCCGCGCACGCCCAGCAGCATCATCGCCCCCGGCGCCTCGTGCAGGACGTACGAGAAGTCTTCGGCGCCCATCACCGCCGAAGGCAGGACGACCGGACCCCGCTCCCCGAGCAGCTCCGCCGCGGTCTCCCGTGCGAAGGCTTCGAACTCGGGATCGTTCATCACGACCGGGTAGCCGCCCTGGATCTCGACGACCGCCTTCGCCTGGTGGGTCGTGGCGATTCCCTCGGTGATCCGCGGCAGCGCCTCGATCATCATGGCCCGCGTCCGGTCCGAGAGCGCGCGCATCGTCCCGGTCAGGCGCACCACGTCGGGGATCACGTTGTTGGTCGTGCCGCCGTGGACCTGCGACACCGTCAGCACGCCCGGATCGGTGGCCGGGATCTGCCGCGTGACGAAGCTCTGGAGCGCGAGGATGATCTCCGCGGCGATCGGGATCGGGTCGATGCAATCGCTCGGCATCGAAGCGTGCCCGCCGCGGCCGCGCACCTCGATCTCGAAGTCGTCGAAGGACGCCATCATGGCGCCCGGCCTCGACGCGACCCGCCCGGTCCGGATCTGCGGCGACACGTGCAGCGCGAACGCCGCGTCGAAGCGAGGCATGCCCTCGCGCAGCATGATCTCGGCGCCGCCGGAGAGCTCTTCTCCCGGCTGAAACATGAAAAGGACTTCGCCCGGGAGGCTGTCTCGCCTTCCCGCGAGTAACCGTGCAGCGCCGGCAAGCATCGCGACGTGCGCGTCGTGCCCGCACGCGTGCATGCGCCCCTCGTGGCGGCTCGCGAACGCGAGCCCGGTCTCCTCGCGCATCGGCAGCGCGTCCATGTCGCCGCGTAGCAGCACCCGTCGCCCGGGCTGCCCGCCGCGTAGCGTCGCCACGAGGCCGCTCGTCTCCTCGTGGAGCGCGACGTCGAGCTCGAGATCAGCGATCTCGTCGAGGATCTTCTGGCGTGTAGCCGGCGTCTCGAGCCCGAGTTCCGGCTCCTGGTGAATGCGCCGCCGCAGATCGACGAGCCGCGGCTCGAGCGCCTTCGCCTCGTCGAGGAGGCCCGTCGCCTCGGGCGGCAGGGTCGATGCGGCGGACATGGCGGGCCTCGCTGGGTCGGGGGGAGTGACTTACGCTCGGGTCACGGTTCCGGCCAGCATACCATCGCGAGGTGCGCGCCTCGCGCGAACAGGAGTCAGCCATGTCCGCTCTGCCCGTCCCCGAGTCGATTCACATCGGCGCCGATGACCTGCCCTTCGTCGACATCGGCGACGGCTCCCAGCTCAAGGTCCTGCAGGTCAAGCTCGGCGAGAACCTCTGGATCATCGAGAACATCTTCCAGGCCGGCTACGAGGTGCTGCGCCACCGCCACTCCGGCCCCGTCTTCGGCTACACGACCTCCGGCGCGTGGAAGTACAAGGAGTACGACTACGTGAACCGAGCAGGCTCGTTCCTCTACGAGCCCGCCGGCTCCGTCCACACCCTCCAGTGCATCGAAGACGACACCCGCGTCTGGTTCCACATGTACGGCGCCAACATCAACCTCGACGACGACGACAACGTCGTGAGTGTGGTGGACGCGTCGACGACCCTCGCGTTCTACCTCGAGGCGTGCAAGCAGGCGGGGTACGGGGAGCCGAACGTGCTGGTGGAGTAGGGGGGGCGCCCGGGTCTTGTTCGTAGGCCTTGCAGGCGGTTTTGATGGGGGAGGTGGTTCCTTCTGCCTCCGCTCGTGGGTCGCGCGTGGGGTGCTCGTTAGCCGTGCCGTCGGGCCGGGTTAGCGCGGGACTTCCGAGAGGGAGATCGGGCCGCCGCCTCGTTGCCAGCCTTTGACCAGGAGCCAGGACCTCGGCCGTGCGACCTCGATCTTTGGGATCGCTTTGATCCGCTCCTTCCAGCCTTCGAAGAAGCGGCCGGAAGAGTGGGAATCCGGCGCGGTGCTCCGCTGGAGGCGTTCGCCGCGCTGGCGACGGTGTTTCCGATCGTTGAGGAGCACGTAGCGCAGCGCGTTCCGCACCTGGCGAGGCGTCCCGAGCACGACCGAATGGAAGCGACCGTCCAGGACGGGTCCTTTCCTCCGGAACACGCGGTTCACCGCCAGAGCGATGCGCGAGCCGATGCTCTTCATTCCGGAAGCGAGCGCAGTCTTGTCCACCGCTTCGACGATCATGTGCACGTGATCGCGCTGAACCGAGTAGTGGGCGACGCGGAAGTCCCCGCGTTCGCATCCTCGCTCGAGCGTCTCGCGAAACGCGCGTAGCCAACGCCGATTTCGCAGAGACGGAACGTCCCGACGCATTCGGAGCGTGACGTGGATCGGATGCTCCTTCCGAACCGCCACGCGCTCGCGATGAAGAACCCGCGCACGCGGAGCGGGCTTCCGCCCGGGCTTCTTCTTTCGCCGGGAAGCCGCGCGCCGATGCACGAAGCACTGATCGATCGAGAGTTGCTGGGCGTCTTCCATCACCTAACAAAGATAGGGGCGATGGTCCACCGAATCGAGCACGCAACCAGCGTTCACGCGAAACCTGATCCGCGAACGGGCCCCGCGGCGGAGCGTCCGCCTAATACCCAACCATCCCCATTAATACCGAGGGCAAGGCGCCCGCCTACTCATCGACCCTCTCGACCGAATCCGTCACATCGATCGGCTCCCCCAACTCCCGCTGCTTCTCCGGCTCCCGCTTCCACGACGCCAGCATCGCCGTGGCCAATGCCAGCACGATTTCATCGAAGAAGGGCAGAAAGTCCGGAAGCAAGAGGTCCAGCGCGAAGAGCCCCGCTGCGAACGCGAAGAGCACCGGGAACCGCAGCTCTGCGCCGAAGCGGCCGAGTAGGGCGAGGATGAGGGCGCGGAGCGCGGTCACTTCTGCTCGCGACCGCGGTCGCGGACGTCTGCGAACGCGTCCCCGGCGCCGCGCCACGCGTCTGCCTGGCGGACCTGTTCGCGGGATCGCTTCGACTCCATCGGCATCGCGTCGCCGAAGGTCATTGAGAAGCCGTCGTCGATCACCTGCTTCATGGCGGGGAGCATGTGGGGTTGCAGGCCGAGCATGTCGCGCGCGACCTGGCGGGCGGTGTCCATCAGCTTTTCGTCGTCGACGAGGTGGCTCACGAGGCCCCAGTCGAAGGCGGTCTGTCCGTCGAGGAAGTTGCCCGTGAGCGAGAGATACTTCGCGCGGTAGATCCCGATCGCGCGGGGGAGGCGCTGGGAGAGGCCGGCGCCCGGGAGCACGCCCACGCGGCCGTGGGTGTCGGCGAAGCGGGCGCTGCGGCTGGCGATCAGGACGTCGCAGGCGAGGGCGACCTCGAAGCCGCCGGTGATCGCGGGTCCATTCACGGCGCCGACGATCGGTTTGGAGCAGCCGTCCATCGCACCCCAGATGTCGGGGCGCTCTCCGTCGTCGGTGCCGCCGGTCTCGCCGAACTCCTTGAGGTCGACGCCTGCGGTGAACGCGGGGCCGGCGCCGGTCAGGATCACGACGCGAACCGCTTCGTCGCCGTCCGCGCGCGCGAAGGCGGCGGACAGATCGCGCTGGAGCGCCATCGACAGGGCGTTGCGGGCCTCCGATCGATTCATCGTGATCGTGGCGATCCCGTCTTCGACTTCGTAGAGGACGGTCGATCCGTCTGACTCGCTCATCGAGGCTCTCCCTGGTGTTGGGCTATAGGTCGGGCCCCACGGTAGCTCGCGCGGTCGGGTGACGCGGGCGAGCGCTCCGACCGAGCGCCGGCAGGAGGAAGCAGCGTGGCGAGTGAAATCGCATTGGTGATCGGGGTCGGCGCGGAAGAGGGCGTCGGTGCCGCGGTCGCGCGGCGCTTCGCGCGGGAGGGGTTCCATGTCCTCGTGTGCGGCCGGACGAAGGAGAACCTCGAGCAGGTCGCGGAGTCGATCCGCAAGCTCGGACACGAGGCGAGCGCGGTCGTCGGCGACACGACCGTGGCGGAGGGCGTGACGCACTATTTCGATGAAGCGGAGCGCCTCGGCGGGGTGCCGCGGGTCGTCGTCTACAACGCCGGCAACAATCTCCCCGTCCCGACCCTCGAGATCGAACCCCGGTTCTTCGAGGACCTGTGGCGCGTCTGTTGCTTCGGTGGGTTCCTGGTCGGTCAGGAAGCGGCGCGTCGCATGATCCCGAACGGCGGCGGTTCGCTCCTCTATACGGGTGCGACGGCGTCGACGCGCGGCAAGCCGCCCTTCGTCGCGTTCGCGAGCGGCAAGGCGGCCCTTCGAATGGTCGTGCAGGGCTTCGCTCGGGACTTCGGCTCGCAGGGACTCCACGTCGGGCACGTCGTGATCGACGGGGTCATCGACGGCGCGATCGTGAACAGCCGATTTCCGGGCATCAAGGACCATCTGGGCGAGGGCGGCATGATGAAGCCCGACGACATCGCCGAGGCCTACTGGATGCTGCACTCGCAACCGCCGACCGCGTGGACCCTGGAGCTCGACCTGCGGCCGGATCGCGAGAGATTCTAGGCCCGACGCATGACCGCCTACTGGTCGTCGAGCCCGATCGTGCTGAGCACGAAGTCGAGCCAGGCGGAGGCGGTGATCGGCTCAGACGTCGCCGGCCGCTCGGGAGTCACCCAATTCGGCATCTGGACCATCAGCGTGTCGGGCGCCGGGTGGCAGAACTGCACGACGGCGAGGCGATCGCCGGTCTGATCCGGGGCGGCGACGACGCGGTGCAGGCCGGTCGGGATCGTTCCGTTCGAGACGAGCTCGAGCATCATGCCGGTGTTGAGCACCGCGTGACCCGGCGGCGGCTCGACGTCGAGCCAGCCGTCCGCGGCCTTCACCTGGAGCCCCTTCGCCGTCGCTCGGGGGAGCGCCGTCACGAGGTTGATGTCTCCGTGCTCGGCCGCCCACACGTGGGGCTCGCCCGGCGTCGCGTCGGCATGGGGCGCGTCCGTCATCGCGGGGTAGTGCACCGCGCGCGTGAGATGGACGCCGTGCTCGGTCATGGCGTCGAAGTACGACGCATCCGCGCCGAGCCCCTCCGCCACGATCCGGAGGAAGCGCCGTTGAAGCTCGGCGACCCGTCGGTGGAAACGCGTCAGCCGGGCCGTGATCCCCGGACACTCGGCTTCCGGGAAGACCGGCGGGAGGTACTGGTCGGCGAAGCGCGCGCCCAGGTCGGAGCCTTCAGGCGCCTGCTCGCCCCAATTGAGATGCTCCTTCCAGTCGGCGGTCTGGCGTCCGTGCGCGACTTCCACGAGCAGCCCCGTGTACCCGCGCTGCCCGCGAGCGCCGGGGACGGAGGACCGCTCCTTCTCGGCCTTCGGAAGCGCAAAGAACTCGCCGAGCTGCGCATAACACGCGTCGAGCTCCGCCTCGTCGAGGTCGTGACGCAGGTAGACGAAGCCCGTCTCGAGGCTGCGGCGAACGCCGTCGACGACGGCGCGACGGCGCGTGGAGTCACCGCGTTCGAAGCCGCTCAGGTCGACGTCGAGGATCTCCACCTGGGCGACCGCGCCGGGATGACTAGCCGCGGCGGATGAGGGTGCCGGTGCCGATGCCGCCACCGCAGCACATGGACACGAGCGCGTGCTCCTTGTCCGCGTTCACCAGCTCGTGGACCGCCTTGGTCAACAGGATCGAGCCCGTGCCACCGAGCGGGTGGCCGAGGGCGATCGCGCCGCCGTTCGGGTTGACCGTCTCCATGTCGGGCTGGAGCTCCTTCGCCCAGGCGAGGACGACGGAGGCGAAGGCCTCGTTGATCTCGCACACGTCGATGTCGCTCATCGCGACGCCGGTGTCGGCCAGCAGCTTCTGGGTCGCTGGGATCGGGCCCTCGAGCATCAGGACCGGGTCGCATCCGACCAGGCAGGTGTCGACGATCGTGGCCTTCGGCTCGACGCCGAGCTCCTGGGCCCGCTCGCGGGTCATGAGCAGGACCGCGCCCGCGCCGTCCGTGATCTGCGACGAAGAGCCCGCCGTATGCACGCCGTCGGGCATGTTGGTCTTGAGCTGACCGAGGCCCTCGAGGGTCGTGTCGCGGAGTCCGCCGTCGCGGCTGACCGTCTCGGTCTCCTCGGTCGGCTTGCCGTTCTCGTCGAAGCCGATCGGCGCCTCGATCGGCACGATCTGCGAGTCGAACTTGTTGTTCGCCCACGCCTTGGCGGCGAGGTCCTGGGAGCGCTTGCCGAAGGCGTCGGTGTCGTCGCGGGTGATGCCGTACTTCTTGGCGATCCGGTCTGCACCGTCGAACTGACTCGTGAACTCGTGATGCTGCCAGTAGTTCTTGTTGACCGGCGCGCCGACCGACGGCTCCTTGGGAATCGTCGATCCCATCGGGATCTGCGTCATCGCCTCGACACCGCAGCCCATCGCGACGTCGACGACGCCGGAGGAGACGAGGGCGTAGGCGAGGTTCGTCGCCTGCTGGGACGAGCCGCACTGGGTGTCCACGGTCGTGGAGGGCGTCTCGATCGGCAGGCCCTGCGCGAGCCAGGCGTTCCGCGCGACGTTCATCGTCTGCATGCCGACCTGGCCGACGCAGCCACCGATGACCTGGCCGACTTCCTTGGCGTCGATGCCAGCGCGGTCGATGACCGCCTTCTGGACGGCGCCGAGCATGTCGATCGAGTGGGCGGCGGCGAGCTGGCCCTTTCGCTTGCCGAGAGGGGTGCGGGCGGCTTCGACGATGACGACTTCACGCATGGGGAGGATCTCCTGGAGTGGATGGGGCCGGTCGCGGGCTTCGCCCCGCCGGTGGAAGGTTCTCGAAGGGAAGGCGATCGCTGCGCGACCGCGGAGCGGGCACACGGTACGGGACCGTCGAAGAACGGGCCAACTGCGCGAAAGAACTCGGGGTTCTCGGCAGGCGCAGGCGCCGTGTCAGGGCAGCGTCGTGCCCACTTCGTCGCTCGCTTCGTAGCCGTAGCGGACCGCGCGCGCTGCGAGTCGCGCCCCCGAACGCGCGGCGATCGGTCCCGAATAGAGACGCCAGGGGCCTCCGTCCCAGGCGAATTCGAGCGAGGCGCCGGGGGTGTCGCACGCGACGACCACCTGACCGCCGACGACCCGAATCGTCGGGTCGGCGGTGACCGGCTGCTCGCCGCCGGGCCAGAAGCGCTCGGCCAGCACTTCTTCCGGCTCGTCCGAGAGATCCGGCACCCGCTCGCGGAACGCCTGATAGGCGGCGCGCATGCGCGCGATGGCGTCAGCGTAGGCGGGATCCCCGGACACGTCGTTCAGTTCGTGCGGGTCGCGTTCGAGATCGAACAGGCGCTCTTCGCCCGGCGCTTCGAACCAGAGGCGCTGTTGCGCGGTCAGCTCGCCCGCTTCGAACGCGCGGCGCATCGCGCGCATGCCGTCCAGGTTCTCGCGATAGGCCGACGATTCGCTCTCCGGAAGATCGGGGTGACCGCTCCAGATGTACTTGTACCGGTCGCTTCTCACGGCGCGCTGTCGATCGGGCTTGTCGTCGATCCGGTCGCGGGAGGCGTACACGAACGCCCGCGGCGGGGCGGTGGGATCGAGGAAGTCCTGTCCGTGCATTCCGTCGGGCGCGTCGATGCCGGCCATCGCCAGGAGCGCGACCGAGAGATCGACGAAGCTGACGAGCTGATCGTCGGTATCGCCGGTCGCATAGCGCTCCGGGCGCAGGGTTTCGGGCCAGCGGATGATCATCGGCACCTCGAGACCAGTGTCGAAGAGGTCGCGCTTCGCGCGCGGGAGTCCGTCGCCGTGGTCCGTGGTCCAGATCACGATCGTGTCGTCGGCGAGGCCGTCCCGTTCGAGGCGCTCGAGGATCGCGCCGACCTGGGCGTCCATGATCTGCACGTTGTCGTAGTGACGCGCGAGGTCGGTCCGGACTTCCGGAAGATCGGGGTAGTAGGGCGGGAGCACGACGCTCGCCGGGTCGGTCGGGACGACGGCGTCGGTGAAGCCTCGGCGCTGGCTCCACTGCATGCCCTGCATGAGCAGGTGCACGATGCCGTGGGGCCAGGTGCCGAGGGGCGCCATCACGCCGCTCTCGTGGGTCACCATGAAGTTGACCATGCCGAAGAAGGGCGAGCCGTCTTCGCGGAGCGCCCACTGGGCCTCTTCGTCCTCGGCGTCCCAGATCGAGGTCGGCCCGCTACCGCCCATCGTGCCGCTGAACTGATAGTCGAGCTTGCCGTTCTGATACGTGAAGTAGCCGGCGGCGCGCATCAGCTCGGGGAAGGCCTTCGCGTCCGGCGGAGGGACGGCGAGATAGCCGCCGCCAGAGCTCCGCATGTGCTGCGTGCCCGTCGAGATCTGGTGCCGGCCGAGGATCAGGCCGGCGCGGCTCGGGGCGCAGACGCCGGCGGTCGTGAACACGTTCGTGAAGCGCACGCCTTCTTCGGCGAGGCGGTCGAGGTTCGGTGTGCGCGCGACGGGGTCGCCGAAGGATCCGATGCGCGGAGAGAGGTCCTCGGCGACGAGGAGCAGGATGTTGGGCCGGGTCGGTTCGTCCGCGTGCACGGCGCTCGCGAGGGCGATGATGACCAGGCTGACGAGCAGGATCGCGGGCCGGCTAGTCAATGGGTCTTTCCTTCGCGAGCGTCGACGCGTCGAACTCGTTCCAGTGGAGCTTCTCGTCGACGGGCTTGCGGGGCGGGCGCCCGTGCTTCCCGGCGGGCCAGCCGATCGGGATCATCACCGCGCTCGGAATGTTCTCCGGTAGGCCGAGCAAACGGTCGCACTCCTCCCCGAACGCGCGATGCATCGTCGTGAACGACGCGCCGAGTCCGACCGCGCGGCAGGCGAGGAGCACGTTCTGGGCGCAGGGGAAGAGCGCCTGGAGTTGGGACTCGCCCCGACGGATGAAGCCGGCGATGAAGAGCAGGACCGGGGCTTCCTGGAGGTGCTCCGCGAGGTGAAGGGCGGCGGTCATGTTCCGCTTGAGGTGATCCGGGAAGTTCTCCTTCTCGGCACGCTCGATCGCCGGCGAGATGTAGCGCTGGAACATCGGTCGGTACTGGTCGGCGACCCACTGGATCTTCTCGCGGTCGTCGACGGGCACGAACACCCACGGCTGTCGGTTGCCGCCGGAAGGCGCGAAGGTCCCGGCTTCACAGACCTTGCGGATCAGCGCGCGCGGGACGGGGTCCGGCTTCAGTCGGCGGATGGCGCGCGCCGTCCGGATCCCTTCGAGGAGCTGCACGTCTTCACCGATGCGTTCGAGGTCGAGGTCGAGGTGATTGGACATGGGGGCGGGCGCTCGCTCCGGCTCGAGTTCGTGGGCGACGATAGCAACGCGCGACGCCGCGCCGGCCGTCACGGCCGCTATCTTCCGGCGCCCGCCACGCCGCGGCGGCGCAGGAGGAACGACATGGCGAAGGAAAAAGTCTCGGAGATCTTCGACCCCGCACGTTGGGAGACGGTCCCGGGCTTCGACTTCGAGGACATCACCTACCACCGCGCCGTGGGCCAGGGCACGGTCCGAATCGCGTTCCATCGCCCCGAGATCCGCAACGCCTTCCGCCCGAACACTGTCGACGAGCTCTACCGCGCCCTCGACCACGCACGGATGACGACCGACGTCGGCGCGATCCTTCTGACCGGGAATGGCCCGTCACCCAAGGACGGCGGCTGGGCGTTCTGCAGCGGCGGCGACCAGCGGATCCGCGGGCGCGACGGATACAAGTACGCGGAGGGCGAGACCGCGGACACGATCGAGCCCGGTCGCGCCGGCCGGCTGCACATCCTCGAGGTCCAGCGGCTGATCCGCTTCATGCCCAAGGTCGTGATCGCCGTGGTGCCGGGCTTCGCGGTCGGCGGGGGGCACAGCCTGCACGTGACCTGTGACCTCACCCTCGCGAGCGCGGAGCACGCGGTCTTCAAGCAGACGGACACGGACGTGGCCAGCTTCGACGGCGGCTACGGCTCGGCCTACCTGGCGAAGCAGATCGGCCAGAAGTTCGCGCGCGAGATCTTCTTCCTCGGCAAGAGCTACTCCGCCGAGCAGGCCCACCACATGGGCATGGTGAATGCGGTGGTGCCCCACGCCGAACTCGAGAACGTCGCCCTGGAATGGGCGGCGGAGATCAACACGAAGAGCCCGACGGCCCAGCGCATGGCGAAGTTCGCGATGAACCTCGTCGACGACGGGATGGTCGGGCAACAGATCTTCGCGGGTGAGGCGACGCGCCTCGCCTACATGACGGACGAGGCGGAAGAGGGCCGCGACGCCTTCCTCGAGAAGCGCGACCGTGACTTCTCGAAATTCCCCTGGCACTTCTAGGCCGGGGATCTCGCCGCTATGATTTTCGACGGACCGCAAGGGAGAGGGATGCGGATGAGTCGGTGCGAATTCAAGGTTAGGCGTGGTGCCCGCGTGGGCCAGGCTGCGGCGCTCGTCGTGGCGCTGCTCGTCGCTCGAGCGCTGCCCGTGGGCGCGGCGACGCCGGAAGAGCAGGATCCCTGGGATCACGCGCGGGACACCCAGGTGGAGCCGCTGAGCGCGATGCTCCATCACCACTTCCCCGACCTCCTGGAGGAGGGGGACCTGGCGACGCTCCTGCGCTTCTACGCGACCGAGACCGGCGACGGCCTCGGATGGGACGCTCGCGAGACCTACGCGACCGACGCCGAGACGACCTTCCGGTGGGGCGGCGCGAGCGTCGAGGAGACGATCGAGGATCGCTATTCGACCCTGCTCGCGCAGTTCGCCGACGTGCACAGCGCGGAGCTGCGAATCAATCGTGTCTATTGGCGACAGCAGACCGAGGACGGCTACCCGGCAACGGTCCGTTTGCTCGTTCGCGGGACCTCTCCGGATGGGGAGCGCATCCGCGTCGACCAGTACATGGATCTGACCGTGCGGTTCTTCGATCCGTTCTGGGAGATCACGTCCGAGACCGTCACCGAACGCGTCCTCGTGAGCCTGGATCGACCGCGCTTCGAGCGGGTCGACCCGACGGTGGGGATCGAGACCGTCCACGCCAACGTGGAGTCGCCGCCCTTCATCATCTTCGGCGACGAGGACAAGAATCCGATTCGCCAGGCTTCGGGGGTCGCAGCCGGGGATTTCGACGGCGACGGCTGCGAGGACCTCGTCTTCGGAGGGAGCCCGGAGTTCTTCGTCTATCGGAACCGCTGTGACGGAACCTTCGAGGACGTGACGAGCGACGTCGGCATCCCGCGGCCCTATCCCGCGGCCGCCAGCGGCGTCGTCTTCATGGACTACGACAACGACGGCTGGTCGGACCTCTTCGTGACCGCCGTGCGCGGCGGCGAGCGACTCTTCCGCAACGAAGGCGGCAAGCGCTTCGTCGACGTGACCGAGGCGGCCGAGATCCCGTCGCTCGTCTGGGGCAGCATGCCGGTCGTCGCGGACTACGACCGCGATGGATTTCTCGACGTGTACATCGTGCGCATGGGCAACCACGGTGGTGCCGCACCCGACCCGCCCTACGACGCGACGAACGGCGTCCGGGGCACGCTGCTAAGGAATCGCGGCGACGGTCGCTTCGAGGACGCCACGAAGAAGGCGGGCGTCGGCTCGCCCGGCTGGGACATGGCGGGCGCCTGGGGCGACTTCGACGGCGACGGCTGGCCGGACTTGTATGTGGCGAACGAGTTCGGCAACAACCGCCTCTATCGCAACGATCACGACGGAACGTTCTCGAACGTCACGATGGCTTCGGGCACCGAGGACGGCGGGTCCGGGATGGGCGCGACCTGGGCCGACTACGACGCGGATGGCGACCTCGACCTCTTCGTCTCCGGGATGTACGCGAACTCGCGGTGGATCATGTTCCACCAGACGTTCCCGCTCCCGGTGCCGTGGCACGCGCGACTCCTCGCGCTGGTCTGGCCCGAGCAGGTCCAGCGTGTCTCGGACAAGATCACCGACCGACTCTCTCGCGGGAACTCGCTGTACCGGAACGAGGGCGACGGCACCTTCACCGACGTGAGCGACCAGGCCGTCGTCCGGGACGGTCAGTGGGGCTGGGGCGCCGAGTTCATCGACTACGACAACAACGGCCGCCTCGATCTCTACGCGGTCAACGGTTTTCTGTCCGGTCCAATCAAGGACGATTTGTGAATGGACATGCTCGAGGGCGTCGGTCGACGCTCCGGACATGAGAAGCTCTTCGATCTCGGACAGAACACCCTGAACGGCTACGAGCGAAACGGTCTCTTCCGCAACAACGGCGACGGCACCTTCACGGACGTCGGCTGGCTGAACGCCGCAGACCGTGACGAGGACGGTCGCGGCCTCGCCCTCGTCGACTTCGACGAGGATGGTCGGCTGGATCTGGCGATGCGCAACTACCGTCAGTCGGCGGTGCTCCTCAAGAACGTCGGCGCCGAAGGGAACTTCGCGTCGTTCAAGCTCGAGGGCACGACGTCGAACCGCGACGCGGTGGGCGCGAAGATCCGCCTGCGGACCGGTGACGCGTGGCAGACGCGGGTGGTGTCGCTCGGGAGTGGATACCTCTCGGGAAGCACGCTCCACCAGCACTTCGGGGTGGGCGACGCGACGCGGCTCGACGAGATCACGATCGAGTGGCCCTCGGGCAAGACCAGTCGCCTCGGCCCGCTCGAGGCGAACCACCGCTATCACGTCGTGGAACCGGAAGGCGACGAGGGGGATCGTCCGATCGTCTCGGTCATCGCGCCGCCGGATAAGCGCGGCGCGGGCCGCGAGCCGACGCAGCTGGGCGACGCCGAAGCGGGTCCGAACCCCGGGGCGCTCCCGGAGAGCTGAAGCAGAGCGGGACCGGAGTCGAAGGGCAGGGCGCAGCGGGTCCCATGAACCGATACATCCGACATCACATCGTCTTCCAGAACCGGAACGTCAACCGGTTCTTCCGGACAATGCTGATCGTGACCTTCCCGGTCTTCTTCCTCTACTTCTTCCTGTACACACCGGCTCGGCTCGCGGCGGACGCCGCGCCGCTCCCGATCGGGGTGCTCGGCGGCGTGGCCACGGCGTTGGGGGTCGCGGTCGGGCTCGCCGGGCTCGGGCTCTACCTCTGGACGCTCGTGCTCTTCGCACGCGCGAAGGGCGCGCAGATCCCGGTCGTGCCGACGGTGTCCGTCGTGTCCACGGGCCCGTACGCCTACACGCGCAACCCGATGCAGACGAGCGCCGTCTTCATGATGGTCGGCGCCGGAATCGCGATGAACTCCTGGTCGTTCATGCTCGGCGGACTCGTGATCCCGCTCGCCTACCTGATGTACATCCGGTACGTCGAGGAAGTCGAGCTCGAGGCGAGATTCGGCGACGAGTACCTCGCGTACAAGGCGGCCACGCCCTTCCTCGTACCCCGCTTCCCGGGCAGCCGGGACACGCCCGGAGCAGGCGCTCCGGAAGCCGGACCCTGATCGACCCGGCTACTGGGCCCGGATCGAAAAGGCGCCGACGGCCATCCCGAGACCGATGCCCGAGCCGTTGCCCGTGAGGGAGAGGCGCTTGGACCCGGCGAACATCGCGCGCACCTCGGCGTTCTTGCCTGCGCCGACGCCGGCGTGTCCGGTCCATTCGATGAAGGTGCGGAAGAGGTCCTCGACCTTCTCGGTCTGGGAGAAGCGGCCCTTGCCATTCTCGACGCCGTGGGTACCGCCGGTGAAGCCGCCGCCGTGGGTGACGATCCGGACGCTCGCGGACTGACCGTCCTCGCAGGTGATCGTGCCCGTCCCGCGCGCGGTCTTGTAGATCGCGGACCAGCCCTTGAGGCTGTACGTCAACGTGCACGAGGTCGCAGCGAAGCTCGGCGTGGCGAAGGCGAAGACGAGCGCCAGGCTCGCGAGGCCGAAGAGCAGAGAACGGGTCGATCGATTCCAGGTCATGGTCCCTCCTGAGGACGGGTTCATCGTCGCTTGGGGCGTGCGACGACGGGATGACGATACCGCCGGTGCGCGAGTCGGTCACGTTCTCGAGCGCGCGTTCGTCGTCGTCGCCGGTTCGGGGAACGTCTCGCCCCGGCTCGCCGGATCGATCGCGATCGACAGGCTGCCCTCGGCGAGGGGAATCTCCGGGTCGTCGTCTCCCATTCGCGTGATCGAGCAGCGATGGGAGAGGGCGCCCAGGCCCGGTCGTCCTCGCACGCGTTCGGACGAGACGCGGAGCGGTGTCCCCGAGTCGAAACGCTCGGCGTGGAACCGGACGTTCGTCGCGCTGATCAGGTATCCGATCGGAATTCGACGCCCGGCCGTCCAGGCGACCATGCCCTCGTGGGCAGCGATCGCCTGGGCCATGTACTCGATGGCGAGCCAGGCCGGGACGGATTCGTCCGCGCGCCTGAGCATCGGGCGCGTCGCGGGTCGGACCTCGACGATCGTGCGGTTCGGATCGTGCGCGATGATCCGATCGATCAGGATCGCGTCGTGGGCATGGGGAATCAGCTCCGTGATCGGCGGCCATTCCGGATCAGACAACTGTCGCTCCCGTGTCCGTGTTCGAGACGTCGTCTGCCTTCCGGCCGGGTCCCCAGAAGTCGTAGAAGTTGAACCACTGCGTGGGATGCGCGCGGCAGAAGCGTTCGAGATGGTCGACGAAGACGCCGACGCGTCGCACGAGCTCGGGCTCGCGCTCCGCGCGCGGGACCCGCTCGCCGTCGCCGATCGGCTCGATGTGGACACGATAGGCGCGGGGCCCCGTACGGATCGCGACGACGAGCACGCAGGGGACGCCCAGCACGAGCGGCAGCAGGAAGGGACCCTCCGGCAGCGCCGTCTCGTGTCCGAGGAAGCGCGCGCGCCGGACACGCTCGTCGTTCTCGGACGGGACGCGATCGGCGAGCGTCGCGACGAACTCGCCGCGGGAGAGACAGGCGCCGACCTCGAATCCGATGCTCGTCGAGTTCGGATCGGCGTGGATGAGCCGCACCTTCGAACCCGGGTCGAGGGTCTCGAAGGCGTCGTTGATCTTCTCGGCGTTCGCCGAGTACATGATCACGTTCACCGGGATGTCGTTGTCGAGGGCGATTCCCCGGAGCATGTCGAAGCTGCCGACGTGCGCCCCGACCAGGAACGCACCGCGTCCGTCGGCGAGCGCCTTCTCGAGGTGTTCGACCCCTTCCAGCTCGAAAGCGAATTCGTCGATCGATCCCGACCAGAGCGAGAGCCGGTCGAGAATGCACTCCGCGAAGTCGTGCACGTGGCGATAGACGTCGAGCCAGCCGGGCGGGCGCGGATCGCCGGTCACTGCGCGAAGCCGCGTGAGATAGTCGAGGGAGGCCTGGCGGGCCGTTCCGCCGAAGAGCGTGAAGTAGAGCGCAGTCGGCGCGACCACGAGATGGAGACCGCGATAGCCGAGGGCGCGGATGCCCCACACGATGAATCGGATCCAGCCTAGCGAGCCCCGCTCGCCCTGCTTGTCCCAGGCGTCGTTCGCCCGGGGCGGCCCGCTCATCGGCGCACCATCCGTTTCCGGGAGCGCGCAAGCCGCAGGTACGCCTTCACGATCAGCACGTTGTCCTCGACGAGGCGGAAATGCGAGACGCCATTCTCGGGGTAGCGGACCTCGGTCGGCACGTTGACGACCGGGACGCCGCTGCGAACGAGGCGGATGATCAGCTCGGGATCGAAGTCCATCCGGTCGCCGGTGGGTTGCTGCGCCAGCACTTCGAGGGTCCGGCGGAGCGGGATGCAGCGGAAGCCGCAGAGCGGATCGGTCACCGCATCCGACGCCGTCGCCCAGTCGACGAAGTATTTCGACAGCTTCCGACCGTGCAGGCGGATGAACGGGATCGTCTCGTCGAAGATGGGCGCGCCGAGGACGAGCGCCTCCGGGGTCGACTTGACCGCGTCGAGGAAGCGCGGGACGTCGTCCGATTCGTGCTGGCCGTCGGCATCGAGTTGGAGTGCGTGCGTGCGCCCGCGCGCAGCAGCGGTTTCGTAGGCGGTCCGAAGCGCCGCTCCGCGACCCCGGTTCTCGGAGTGGTGAACGACCTCGACCCAGTCGAATAGCGCTTCGAGCTCGGCGAGCGCGCGTCGGGTGTCCTCGCCGCTGCCGTCGTTCACGATCAGACAGGGGAGGTCGAAGCGTTCGAGCTCCTCGACGACGGCGCGGATCGTCCCGCCGTGGTCGAAGATCGGGATCACGAGAGTGACGTCGACGTCGTTCGTCGTTCGAGCGTCGAGGCGCGACGCGCTCCGGGGTTGCTCAGCCATCGGCGACAGTCTCACCCGCGCCTTGAGATGCGGCGCGCTCTCGCTCGCGACCTCGATCCGCAGCAGATCCGGCTCCGGGTTGTGGACGTGGATCCGGAACGTGTCCCCTGGCCGGAGCGGGGTCACGAGCTTGATCGACTCGACGGCGCTGACACGAGGAACGTGGCCGAGCAGCTCCTCGGCCGCGTCGAGCGCCCAGTCGAGCTGAAGCACGCCGGGCACGACCGGTTGATCGGGAAAGTGGCCGACGAAGCATTCGAGGTCCGTCGGGACGCGACAGGTGCGCTCGACGTGGTCTTCGCCGCGTAGCGCTTCCTTCGTTTCCGGGCGGTCCGACACGTCGTGCTGGTGCGTGGCGGCTCCGGGCGCCCGGAAGAGGGCGCGGAGCGCCGCGCGGGCCAGCTTGCCGCGCTCGTCGATCGGCAGGGCGTCGACGAGTCGCCACGCGCGCGGGTGGACGACGGGGTCGAAGTGCTCGCGGAGCGATGCGCGAAGCGTGCGCTGGAGTGCCTCGGGACCGTCCGCCGCGATTCGAGCGCGGCCTTCCGCGGTCGCGACGATGACGGCGCCGATCCGCGCGGGGCCGTCGTCTCCGATCGTGACGAGTGCTGCGTCCTCGACCCCGGCATGCGCGCGGAGCGCCTCGGACATGCGCGCGAGGTCTACGCGCTTCTCTGCGATCTTCACGACGTCGTCCGTCCGTCCTTCGACGCGGAATCGTCCGTCCGACTCGAATCGCGCGCGGTCGCCCATCGTGAAGCGATCACGGCGCGTCGTGTCCGCGTCGACGCCGCTCACGAAGGGTGAGGTGACACGAAGTCGTTGCTCGTCGTCGACGTCGACGGACACGCTCGGGAACGGCGTCCAGGCGGGATCCTCGGTGTCGGCGCGTCGACGTCGCCATGCGACGCCACCGGTCTCGGTCGAGCCGAAGACCTCGACCGGCGTGTTGCCGAGGCGCGCTTCGGTCGCGAGGGCGGTCTCGCGCGGTAACGGGCCACCGGAAGAGAACACCGCGGCGCAGGCATCCGCCGAGAGTGAGCCGGCGTCATGACGGGCGATCTGTCGCAGGGCGCTCGGCACGCTGACGAGCACCGACGGTCGACCGCGCTCGAGTCGCGGCAGGATCTCGCTCGGGTGCTGAAGCGCGTCCGGGCAGAAGCGTCGCCCCGAGGCGAGGGGCCACAACACGCCGAAGAGCAGCCCGTAGAGGTGGGCCGGCGGCGCGGTCGAGAAGATGCTGGCGTCGGCGGGCACGCGGGGCGCCGAGTCGACGTCGTTGGCCGGGCCGAAGATCCGCTCGAGCTCGGCGACCTCGCGATCGAGGTGTCGGATCTGCTTGTCGATCGCTCGGTTCGCGCCGGTCGTCCCGGACGTGAAGAGCGCGAGCGCTTTGGTGTCGTCCGAGAGCGGCGCAAGCGGTGTCGGCGCGTCGTCCGCGTCGGCGACCTCCGCGAGAGGGTCGATCGCGAGCGGTCGCGACAGCCAACCCGGCACGTCGGTGATCAGCCCAGCGGTCTCAGCCTCGAGCGCGGCCAGCGTGCCGTCCTGTCGGTTCGGTGGAAGCACGGCGTGCATCGACGCCTGCCAGAGGCCGAAGAGTCCCACGGCGAATGCGTAGGAGTCGTTCGTCGCGAGGACGTAGCCGACGCCGGGGCGGGCGTCTTCGGCGCGCTCGAGCCGTGACCGCAGCCGGCGGACGTCGCGCGCGAAGGTCGACCCGGTCTCGCCGCGCAGCGAGACCGCCTCGTCCTCCCGACCCGGTCGGGAGAGCAGCTCGCCGAGCGGTTTCACCGGGCCCGATTCTCGGACACGAACTTTCCGAGGGTGCGCACGCTCTGGAAGATCTCGCGGTTCGTGTCCGGGTCGTCCGCGAGTACGGCCCCGTAGCGCTCCTCGAGGACCATCGCGATCTCGAGCGAGTCGATCGAATCGAGCCCGAGACCGTCGCCAAAGAGTGCGCCGTCGGTCTCGATCTCTGCGGCGGTCACGTCTTCGAGTGCGAGGGTTTCGACGATCAGTTCCTTGAGCTCGTCGTGGAGGGCGTTGTCATCCGACAAGGTTCAGCTGCCTCTCGAAATGTTCGGTCAGGGCGGCGGTGATCACGCGCGCCGCGCGGGGAGTGGGAAGGGGCTCCGGCATCAGTTTGGCGAGGGAAATCGGCTCCCCGACTTCGAGCGTGATCCGGAACTTGCGTTCGGGCACCTCCCACCAGGCCAGGCCGCGATAGAGGGTAGCGGGCTCGCATCGGATGGTAACGGGAACGGGATCGAGACCCGACCTAAGGGCGATGTGGGCGGCGCCGCGTCCGAACGGATTCAGCTCGCCCGGTTCCGAGCGCGTGCCCTCCGGGAAGACCACGATCGAGCGGTTCTCGCCCAGCAATTCGACGGAACGCTCGACGACACTGCGGCCGTCGTCGTTGGGAATATATCCTGCCGTGTGGACGATCCCGGCGAGCACCGCGTTGCGCGCGTGACTCGCCTTGATGACGCAGTCGACCTGGGGCATGAGCGACATGAGGCAGATTGCATCGATCAGGGTGGGATGGTTCGCGACGAGCAGCTGGCCCGGACGTCGCAGGCGCTCGAGGTCGTCGCATTCGAGCTCCGCGACCCGGGTCGCCCGCAACAGCTGGAAGAAGCTGTGCGTCCCGCGTTGGGTCCAGCCCTGGGACCAGACCTCGCCTTCCGAGCGCGTGCCCCCGCGGAGCGCACGCCCCGGCACCGTGACGATCGCGAGCAAGAAGCAGACCAGCGCGAAGTAGAGGAAGGCGCATCCCGTCCAGACGATGCGCCAGGTGCGACCGAGTCGATCGATCACGTCTCGAGGCTCTCGCGCACCGACCCGCAGGCGGGTGTGGTCGCGGGTGTGGTCGCGGGTGTGGTCGCGCGTGTGGACGCGCGAGCGATTCGACTCTGCCGCGTGCCGCCCCGTTGCATGGCCGCATCATACCTCTAAACTCGGCGCGCCGGGGATCGAGGCGAGGCGCGCGTGCACAGCATGATGCGAATCGGATGCACGGTCCGACTCCACACGATGCGAACCACTTCCGAGGGCCGGACGCGCTCCGGGCAGGGGGATCGAAGCGTGAGCCGAAGCCGTGATCACATCGACCGGCGAGGCGAGTTTCACCTCGCGATGTGCCGCGGCGTGCAGCTGCTGCTCGTGTCGTGCGCGCTGGCGACCGGTGCTTCCGTGGCGCGCGCCGATGCTGCGCCGGCGACCGTCGAAGCGTTGATGGAGAAGTTCGCGGCCGCCGGGGCCGTGCGCGCGACCTTCGTGAGCGAACAATCGATCGCGGTGTTGACCGCGCCTCTCGAGTCGGCGGGTCGTCTCTACTTCGAGCCGCCGAGCACGATGGTTCGAGAGACCGAGCGACCCGGTTCGGCGAAGGTGGTCGTCGAAGCCGGCCGAGCGACGTTTCGGGACGAGACCGGCACTCGCCACTTCGACCTCGCGAGCAACGAGATCGCGGCCGGGCTCGTCGAGAACCTGATGATCGTGCTGCGCGGTGACCTCGCCGCCCTGCGCGACCGGTTCGAGACCCGGTACGCCGTCGAGGGCGAGCAGTGGTCCCTCCGGATCCGACCCAGGCAGCGACGCGTGCGCGAGTGGATCCGCGAGATCGTGTTCGGGGGATCGAGCGAGGTGTTGGTCTCGATGTCGACCTTCGAGACGAACGGAGATCACACGCGCGTGACCTTCGCGGACGTGGAGCTCGGCGCGGTCCTCTCCACGTCGGAGCGGGGCGAGTGGTTCGCGATCGACGCCGCTCCCGGCGCGATCGGGGGCGCGGCGCGCGGGGGTGACCCTCCGTGACGGACGGCCGGATCCGGGCCCTGACGATCGGCGGGCTGGCCGCGCTCGCCGCGTTCGCGCTCGCGCGTCTCGACCTCACGAACTCGATCACCCATTTCATGCCGACTGATTCGGAGGCCCAGCTCGTCGCGCTCTCCCTCGAGCTCGTCGAGTCGCCCCTGTCGCGGCGCATGGTGCTGCTCGTGGACGGCGGACCGGAGAGCGGGGAGGTCGCGGCGGAGCTCGCTGCGGCGTTGACGGATCACCCGGAGGTCGCCTGGATCGAGCACGGCCTGGACGACACGCACTTCGAAGCGCTCTATTCGCTCTACTTCGAACGTCGCTTCCTGCTCGCTTCGGCCGATCCGGAGTCCGAGATCCCGAGCCTCACGAGCGCGTCGGCGTTGCGTGCACGCGCCGAGTCGGTGAAGCGCCGCATGACCGCACCCGACGGACCGCTGCTGGCGCGGACCATCGGCGCGGATCCCCTCGGTCTCGCGGAACGCATGCTCGCGCGCCTCGAGGCGAGTCGTCCCTCCGGCGGCGCGGACCCCAGCGACGATTTCGCGACGATCCAGGTCGGCCTGGTGCATTCGCCCTTCGACTCGGCGCGACAGATCCCGCTCCTCTCCCACATCGATGCGGTCTTCGAGCGCGCGGTCGCGGCGCGCGACGCGCCCGGCCTCCGCCTGGCGCAGGACGGCGTGAATCGTTTCGCGGTGGCCGCGGAGCGGAGCATCCGGGGCGACATCAACCTGATCTCGAGCGTTTCGATCGTCGTCGTCGTCGGCCTCTTCCTCGCGGTGTTTCGATCGTTGCGATTGCTCGCGATCGCGTTCCTCGTTCCGCTCGGCGGCTTCGTCGTTGCGATGTCCGTCGCGGTCTCAGGGGGCGGCGCGGTCCACGGCATCACCCTCGGCTTCGGCTTCGCGCTGATCGGGGTCGCGATCGACTATCCGATCCATCTGCTGAACCACCACGCGCTCGAGACGCGGGGCGACGCGCGCGAGACCCGCAACGCGATCCTGGGCTCCTTGCTCCTGAGCGGCGCGACGACCACGCTCGCGTTCTCGTCGCTCATGCTGAGCGACTTCCCGGGCCTCGGGGCGATGGGCCGATTCGGTGCGATCGGGATCGTCGCTGCGCTCGTGATCACGACCCTTGCTTTGCCCGCCTTCCTTCCGGAGCCTGCCCGCGCGAGCGCGACGCAACGTCGCCTCGCCGACCGCTTCGAACGTCTCGTCGACGCGCTCGCCGAGCGCCGCGGTCGTGCCGTTTCGTTCGTCCTCGTGCTCGGGCTCGCGGGTGCGCTCGGTTGGCCGCGTCTGGCGTGGGACGCGGATCCGTCGAATCTGATGACGACCGACCCGGTGCTCCTCGCCGAGGCCGCGCGTGTGCGCGAGCAGGTCGCCGGGTTCGATGGCGCGCGCTTCGTCGTGGCGCTCGCTGAGAGTGAGCAGTCGGTCCTCGAATCCAACACCGAGCTCGCGCATCGTCTCCGGCAGCTGGTCGACGCGGGCGTGCTCGAGGGGATCGGCTCGCTCGACGCGTTCCTCTGGCCCGAGTCACTCCAGCGCCGCAACCGCGCGGCCTTCGACCGCGAGGTGGACCTCGACGCGCGCGTCGAGCGCGCCTTCGGTGCCGCGGGCTTCCGGAAGGAAGCGTTCGCGCCCTTCGCTGCCAGCCTGGCGAATCGTGACATGGAGCCACTGAGCCCCGCCGACCTGGCGGATTCGCCCCTGGCGCGGGTCCTCGACGGCATGGTCGAACTCGATGGACGGCACGCGATCGTGACGTTCCTGCGCGGCGTTTCTCCCGAAGACGGGCGCGCGCAGATCGAGGCGGCGATCGCGGATCTCCCGGGCGTCTGGTTCGTCGATCAGGGGGCGATCGTCGGTGAGCTCTATGCGGGCTATCAGGCTTCGACGACGCGGCGTGTCGCCCTCGGCGCACTGCTCGTGTTCGTCGTGCTGCTGCTGCGGTATCGCGGGCTCGGGCGAGGCGTCCTGGCCTTCTTGCCGGCCGCGCTCGGCGTGGCCTGCACCCTCGGCGTGTTCGGTTGGATCGGATGGCCGGTCAACGTCGCGTCGGCGGTGAGTCTGCTCGTCATCCTCGGAATGGGGGTCGACTACGGCGTGTTCGCGGTCGACGCGGCGCGGCGCGGCGATCGCGTCGGCGTGACGCTGTCGAGCCTGCTGGTGTCGTGCGTGACGTCGATCTTCGTGTTCGGCGTGCTCGCGCTCTCGGAGCAGCCGGTGCTCCGCTCGATCGGATTGACGACGGGGTTGGGCGTGCTCTTCGCGCTGGCGACGGCGCCCGCGGCGATCGCGCTCGCTCGACCTGGGAATGGAGTTTCGGATTGATCGCGCGTCGGCCGATCGTGTTGCTCGGATTGGTCGCGCTGCTGGTGCTCTCCGGTCCCGGCTGCGTCGACCTGTTGCTGCGGGTCGGCGTGACCGGCTGTGATCCGATGCGGACGTCGACGGTCGTGCTCCCTTCGGAGATCGACGTGCACGCTCGGGTGCGGATGCAGCTCGCGGGTCGAGAGGCCGCCTACGACGCGATCGTGCAGCGGCGCGGCGAGGCGCTCCAGCTCGTCGGCCTCGCCCCGGCTGGACCGAGGCTCTTCGCGCTCCGACAGCGAGGACGCGAGATCGACTTCGTGGCGACCCCGCGCGGTCCGCGGCGCGCGCTCGCGCTCCGCACTCTGGATGCGTTGCATCGTGGCCTCTGGGCGACGGGCGACGCCGGCGCGCGCGAGTCGGGGCGCGAGGCGGCTGGCGTATCGATCGACTATCGTGGCAAGAAGCGCTCCGGCGGGCCGACGGGCTACGAGATCCGCAATCCGGATTGTGGCTACGAAGCGTCCATCGTGTTGCTCTAGCTTCCGATCCCGTCGCTTCGGAGCTCCGTGGCCGACCCGGCGGTGTGCAGACGGATCGGCGCCGCAGACAGCCCCGCTGACCGACGGGCGAGCCCAGGGGACGACACGATCTTGACCGCAGGGTACGCATCGAATCTCGCGCGCAAGGGTTCTGCCTCGGCCGGCGGATACCCGATCACGGCCTGGTCGGCGGTGAACGCGCTGGGGACCACCACGCGGGACGTCATGGCGGCCCTCGACGCGGGGCGCCCCCGGATGAGCGCGCCGCCCATGGGTACGCCTTTCGAGACCCTGGTCGGCGCCGTCGACGACGCGCTGCCGCCGCTTCCCGACGCGCTGCGTCCCGTCGACTCGCGGAACAATCGCTTCGTGCAGCGCGCGCTCGACGAGATCGCGCACTCCATCGCGGCGGCGCTCGACCGCTACGGATCCGACCGGGTCGGCGTCTGCGTCGGATCGAGCACCGCGGCGATGGACCGGATCGAAGAGGCCTGGCACGTGCACGCGGAGTCGGGCGCCTTGCCCGAAGGCTTCGACGTGCTCGACGGCGGCTCGGCCGCGGGGCTGGCGAAGGCGCTGCGAGCGCTCACGTCGATCACCGGACCGCTCGCGATCCAGTCGAACGCGTGCGCTTCGAGCGGCAAGGCGTTCGCGAGCGCGCGCCGCTGGCTCGACGCGGGCGTCGTCGATGCCGTGCTCGTCGGAGGCGCCGACAGTCTGTGTCAGATGACGCTGCGTGGATTCGGCTCCCTCGGACTGCTCTCGCCAGAGCCGACGCGTCCGTTCAGCGCGGATCGACGCGGCATCAACATCGGCGAGGGGGCCGCCTTTGCGCTGGTCGAGCGCGAGGGCGACGGGCCTCGGCTGCTGGGTGCCGGCGAGACCGCGGATGCGCACCACATGACGCGTCCCGATCCGGAGGGCGAGGGCGCCCGTGCCGCGATGGCGGCGGCCATGGCGGACGCTGGCGTCGCGCCTGCGGACATCGACTACGTGAACAGCCACGGGACCGGCACGCCCTTCAACGACGCGATGGAGGCGCGGGCGATCCGGTCGGCGCTGGGTCCCGGGAACGATCCTCTGGTGGTGTCGACCAAGGGTTATGTCGGCCACATGCTTGGGGCGGCGGGGGCGACGGAGGCGGTGTTCGTCCTCCACTCCCTCGACCAGGGCTTCGTCCCAGCGAGCGTCGGCGCCTCGCCGATCGATCCGGAGATCGCGCTGGCCGTGCCGACCGAGCGCACGGACGCGGATCTGCGCTTCGCGATCAGCAACTCCTTCGCCTTCGGCGGTAGCAACGTGAGCCTCGTCTTCGGAGCGGCGCGATGAAGCCGGTCTTCGTTCGTGGTCTCGGACTGTTTACGCCGGGCTTCGCCTCGCCGGAGGCGTGGTGCGACGGCAAGGAGGACCGGTCCATCGAGAAGCCCGATGTGGCGATCCTCGAAGGCGCGCTCCGCCGGCGCGCGACGCCCTTGTCCCGGCTCGCGATCGAGGCGCTCGTGCAGGCCGCGACCGCGGCGCGGGCCGACCTCGGGACACTCTCGACGGTGTGGGGCACGGCGCACGGCGAGCACACACCCGCGATCAAGATGCTGCGCATGATGCGAGTCGGAGAAGGGCGCGTGTCGCCGACGCAGTTCCACAACTCCGTGCACAACACGGCGGGGGGCTACGCGTCGATCGCGACCGGCAACACCGGGCGCTCGACCACGCTCACGGGCGGCGCGGAGCTCGCCGGGGCCGCGCTCTTCGAGGCCTGGTGCCTCGTCGAGACGCAGGGCGAAGACGTCGCCGTCGTGCTGGCGGACGAGCCGCTGCAGGCGCCCTACGAGCACGCGCAGCCGACGGCGCCGTTGTCGCTCGCGTTCGTGCTGTCCGCGCGGGAGAGCGGGGCGCTCGCGCGCCTCGTCACGATCGAACGTCGGCCGACCCCGACCCCGACCCCGACTCCGACTCCGACCGCGGACGTCGATGCGCGCTTCGGTGATCTGCTGATCGCTCCCGCGGTCTCGCTGCTCGAAGCGGTCGTCCGAGGCGTCGACGGAACGGTCGCGGTCGAACGCGGCGCCGCGCCGGACGCTTCCGTATGGTCGGTGGGACTGGAGTCGATCCCGCGGTGAACCGAGCGGGCGATCGGAGTGGGAGTGCGGAGATGAACGAAGAGCAGGCGTTGCCCGAGGCGTTGGCGGCCACGCTCGCCCAGGCGAGCAAGAGCGCGCTCTACGCGGAGCGGATCGGCAACGCGAACGTCCAGACGCTCGCGGACTTCCGAAAGCTCCCGCTGACGACGCGCGAAGACCTGATGGGGGCCGGCGTGCACGGCACGCGCGCGACGCCCCTCGAGCGCGTCTGCCATTACGGGGAGACCTCGGGGACGAGCGGCAACCCGCCGAACTCGACGTGGCTCACGACCGAGGATTTCGCGAGCAACGCGCGCGCGATCGCGCGGCGCCATCCCGACGTCTTCGGACCCGGTCGGATCCTGATCAACCGCTTCCCGTTCATGGCGGCGCCGGCGCACCTGATGCAGCTGATCGCACAGCAGGGCAACGGGGTCTCGGTTCCAGCGGGCAACATCAACTGGGACGTCCCCTTCGGACGCGCCCTGGATCTAGCGCATCGGACGGGCGCCCAGGTCCTCGCCGGGCTGCCCCTCGAACCGATCATCCTCGCGCAGCTCGCCCAGGCCCAGGGCCTCGATCCGGCCAAGGACTTCTCGATCGACACGTTCTTCCTGGGCGGCGCGCCGTTGCCGCCCGTCCTTCAGGAGCGGATCGAACGCGTCTGGGGCGCGCGCGTGATCGAGCTCTACGGTTCGACCGAGACCATGCTGCTCGGCACGAGCTGTCCGGCCCGGTCGATGCACCTCGAGACGGACCTCAACTACTGCGAGATCCTGGCCGCCGACTCGGACCGGCCGGTCGAAGCGGGGGAGATCGGGCGCCTGATGGTGACGACGCTCGGGATCGAGGGCAGCCCGCTGGTGCGCCTCGACACCGGCGATCGCCTGCGACTGCTGCCGCCGTGCCGCTGCGGCGACCCGCGCCCCGCCGTCGTGGTGCTCGGTCGCGAGAACGACGTCGTCGAGCTCGCGGGCCATCGCCTCCACACGTACGAGATCATCGACGCGGCCGCTGCGGCTGCGGACGCCCTGGACAGCTCAGTCTTCTTCACGGTCGTCCTGGCCGATCGGCTGCTCGTGCGGATCGAGACCGAGGTGGCGGGCCGCGATCCCGAATCGGCGATCCGAGAGCGCCTCGGCGAAGTCCCGATCGAGATCGAGCGGACGCCCGAGAACGCGCTGCTCGATGTCGAGAACCTGAGCAGGAGCCCGTCGGTCTACAAACCGGTCCTTGTGAGCGACTGGCGGAGCGAAGGCAGGAAGACGCTGTCGGTCAGCCAGGGCATGATCGAGTGGTCCGCGCCGACCCTGCCCGAGCTCGGGCGGATGCTAGGGCGGAGCCTGCGCGGCACGTTTCGCGCGTGGCAGCTGCGTAGAGAGCTTCGGAAGTCCGCGTCGACGGAGTAGGCCGGTTCGGCGCACAGGGTCTCGCCGAGGCGTCCCGTGGCGCCTACTCTACGGCCGACCCCGTGCGCGCCGCACAGGGCGAACACGGGGACGTCGCGGACGCGGCGGAGGGGCCTCGGAAGGACGTGATGAGCCGGTACACGATCGACGCCGATCAGATCCACTCCCAGAGCGAAGCTGCGCGGAAGCGGAGCGCCACGGGTCAGGGCGCCGAGCTGGCGCGCCGCCTGGACAAGGGGGAAGTCCTGTCCGGCGAGGACCTGGCGACGCTCTTCCTTGCGACAGATGTCGCGACCGACGACCTGTTGGCGATCGCCAGCCGGACCCGCGGCGACGTCGAGGAGGTCGAGACCTTCTCTCCGCTCTACCTGACGAACGAATGTCACGGCGAGTGCAAGATGTGCGGCATGCGCCGCTTCAACGACGAGCTCCGGCGCGAGACCGCCGACGAGGCGACCAGCCGACACCAGCTCGACATCCTCCACAAGCGCGGGATGCGCGGTGTCGCGCTCCTGACCGGCGAGTACAGCCAGGGCGATCTGCGAGACGACATGATGGGGAAGGTTCGCGTCGCCCTCGGTGACGCGCTCGATCGCGACTTCGAGCACGTGCTGATCAACATCGGCTCCCTCGACGAGCCGGACTACGACGCGCTCTTCGCCGACGTCCCGCGGCGGGACGACGGCGAGTTCGCGCCCCACGTCACGATGTGCACCTTCCAGGAGACCTACGATCCGTCGGTCTACTCGAAGTTCATGGGCACGAACGGCGGAAACCCCCGCGCCGACTACCAGCGCCGCCTGGCGAATTTCGATCGCGCGCACGCCGCGGGCATGCGCTCCGCGAATCCCGGCGTCCTGCTCGGACTGAACCGGGACGTCGCCTTCGAGATGATCGCGCTGACCGAGCACGTCCGTCACCTGATGGACAAGGGCATGCGCGTCTACATCAGCCTCCCGCGCCTGCGGAAGGCGAGCGGCGCCGAGCACGTGCGCGGCGTGAGCGACGACGAGCTCGCGCGCGTCGTCTCCGTCTTGACCGCCGGCCTGCCCGGAGCCGACGTCGTGATCTCGACCCGCGAGGCGCCGCCGATCCAGCAGCGCCTGCTCCCCGCGATCGGCGTCCTGACCGCGGGCTCTCCCGGGGTCGCGCCCTACGACGACTCGGGCGCGCGCTTCGAGCTCGAGGCGAGTCAGTTCGAGGTCAACGACGAGCGCCCCTTCGAGGTGATCCTCGACGAGTGCATCGCCGCCGGTACGAAGATCTCCGGCTACGAGTCCCAGAGCGAAGGCTACGAGTCCCTGCGCGAACACGCCGGGTGATCTCGGGGTGAGCGCGTGAAGGCCCGGGTCGTCTTCTGGGGCGGCGTGGTGATCGGGACCGCGCTGCTCGTATGGATGCTGCGCGCCTACGGCGGCGCCGCGATCGACGTCCTGGGATCCGATGTCTCCGTTCCCGGGCTCTTCGCGGTCGGACTCGCGATCTTCGCGACGATCGCCTGCCTCTCGGTGCGCTGGCGGTACCTGCTCGCAGGCCTCACTCTCCCGCCGCCTTTCCACGTCGTTGCGCTCCAACGGAGTGCGGGACACGTCCTGGCCGTGCTCATTCCGAGCGGGAAGCTCGGCGGCGACCCGCTTCGGGCCTGGCTCGCGACGCGGGTCGGCGTGTCGGGCGGGGACGCCGTGGCCAGCGTCGCCGCGGATCGCACCCTCGAGACCCTCGCGTCCGCCCCCTTCAGCATCCTCTTCGCGCTGCTCCTGCTCCAGCACGGGATTCCCGAACTCGATCGCGCCTTGATCACGATTCTGATCGGCACCGGGGTGCTGTTCGCCGCGGTCGTGCTGGTGGCGCGCGCGCTCCATCGCGGTCGCGGCATCGCGAGCGAGCTGGTCCGCCGGATCGCCCCCCAGCCCGCGGACGGGCCCGGGTCGGGCACGGCGGTGATCGAGGCGGCGGAGCGTGCCGCGGCGACGCTGCTCGGCCGGCGCGAGCAGCTCGGCGTCGCGTTCGCGATCGGCATCGTCGCGAACGTGCTGGTGATCCTCGAGTTCTGGGCGCTCCTGGTCGCGTTCGGCCTGCCCGCGGACGGTCTGGCGATCGTCGCCGCGATCTTCGCGACCGGCGCTGCCCACGCACTTCCGATTCCGGCCGGCATCGGTGCGCTCGAAGGCGCTCAGGTCTGGCTCTTCGGCATGCTCGGGCATCCCGTCGAGGTCGGGCTCGCGGTGGGGCTGGCCGTGCGCTGCCGAGAGCTGCTGTGGATGCTGCCGGGGCTCGGCTACCTGCTGGTCACCACGCTTCGCGCGTCCGCGGAGCGCGCTGCGGACGCCGACGCCGATGGAGCAGCGGCGAGCTAGCCCTCGCCTAGAGGCCGAAGCCCATCGCGAGCTTCGCGCTCATCTCGTCGAGGATATTCGGCTCGCAGTCGCCGGTGCGGCCGCGGCCCTTGATCACCATGGCTCGGCGACCGATCGCGTCGAGGATGTAGACGACGTTCGCGTTCGCGCCGCACTCTCCGCCGCCGCGGGATCGGCCGATCTTCACGCGGAGCGAATAGCGCGCGTCCCGGAACTCGCTGGCGACGTTCAGGCCGGCGTTCTGTACGGCGAGCATGACCCGCTCGCGCTGACGATTCGACGTGACGTAGATCGCGGCATCGGGGTCGAGGGCCATCTGGGGATGCAGCGTGACGGTGGGCGGAACCCGGGATCCGCAGCTGACGAGCGTCGCGAGCGCGACGAAGAGGGCGATGAGGACGGGGAGGCGGCGGGTGGGGTAGCTGGGATGGGTGCGACGACGCATGGGACTCCTGCCGGGATCGAGGCGCTCGGGTCGACCGAGGTATATCTCAATTCGGTCGTGCCCTGTAGTCGCCGTCGGGTTCCGCCGCGCGTGCGCGGCGCCGTCTTCGCGGCGGACCCTCACCGGAGATCATTCGGAGATGCTGCCAGAGCGGTCCGGTCAGGCCCTGGGAGCGCAGCAGCTCGAAGAGGCCCGGGTCGTAGTTGACGCCGAGGGACGGGATGCTCCACCACGGGAAATCCTTCTTGTGCTCTTCGAGTAGAGACAGGACCGAGTCTCGTAGCTTCTGGCGTTCGACGGCGAGCCCCGGGTCCAGCGCCTCGTAGTCGTCGACCCAGGCCATCAGGATCGCGCCGAAGGGGTCGAGGTCGACGATGAACTCGAGGGTTCGCAGGACGTCGTCCATGGTCTCGCCGGGCGTGCCGAGCAGGAAGGTGTGGCAGTCCGGGATCCCCGCCTCGCTCGCGAGCGCGTGGAGCGAGCGGATGTGTTCGGTCGAGAAACCCTTCTGGAGTCGATCGAGGATCCGGTCGGAGCCCGAATCGGACCCGACCTCCATGCCGGCGCAGCCGGCCTCCGCCATCAGCCCTGCCAGCTCCGCGTCGTAGCCCAGCGGGTTCGCATAACAGGTCCAGGGCAGGTCCGGGCCCCGTGCGATCATCTCGCGGCAGACCTCCTTGGCGTGGGTCCGTGGCAGATTGAAGACCGAGTCGACGACGAAGAAGTGGTTCACGCCGGCGTGGGTGTCTGCGATCGACAGCAGCTCGTCGACGATCGCGACGGGGCTGCGCAGGCGACCGACGCGCCCCTCGATCGTGGGGTACGTGCAGTACTCGCAGCGCAGTGGACAGCCGCGCTTCGTCTGGACGGCGTCGATTCCGACGCGCTCGTAGTGGCGCGGATCGACGAGGGATCGGTCCGCCGGCGCGAGCGCGTCCATGTCCAGGAAGCCCGGGGCCGCGGGGTTCGACACGAGGAGATCGCCGAGCCAGCTGTGCAGGCTGCCGATGTCGTCGCAAGCGCCGCCTGCTTCGAGTCGCTCGAGGAGGGTCGCGAAGGCGACCTCACCTTCGCCGGCGATCCCGAAATCCGGGCGCAGGTGCTGCATCAGCGCTGCGGGCATCACGCTGAAGCCGCTGCCCCCGAGCACGATGGGGCGATCGGTCACGCCGCGGATCGCGTCGAAGAGGTCGGCGTAGTAGGCGATCGTGTCGGACGTGCCGCTGTAATCCGCGCTCTGGATGTTGCGCATTCCGACCGCGATCACGTCGGGGGCGAAGTCCTCGAGGGCGCTCGTGAGCGCGGCGTGCGGATCGTCCTCGAAACAGAGGTCGATGATCGTTCGCTCGTGACGTTCCGGGAGGTTCGAGGCGAGGGTGAGCAGGCCGAGCGGGATGACCGCGTCCGGCAGCATCTCGCGATTTCCTGAGACGAACGCCACTCTCATGATCGGGGGCCGAGAATACACGATCGAGGGCGACGATCGTCCCGTCTCGGCGCATGAACCGCATCGACCGAGCGCTACCCTTCTGCCCGGACCTACGCGCCTCGACCGGGGCGCGGTACGTCGAAGGAGCTTCGAGCGTGGAGTCTGCTCCCGCCAAGAGAGTGTTGGTCACCGGCGCCAGCCGTGGCATCGGTCGTGCGATCGCGATTCGGCTCGCCCGCGAGGGCTATGACGTCGCGATCAACTATCGCGAGCGGGAATCCGAGGCAGAGAAGACCGCGGGGGAAGTGCGCGCGGCCGGGCGCGAGGCGACGCTCCTGGGCTTCGACGTGGCCGATCGGGATGCCGCGAAGGAGGCGATCGCCGGCGCGATCGCCGATCGCGGCCCCTTCTTCGGCGTCGTCTGCAACGCAGGTGTCCACGCCGACGCGGCCTTTCCGGGAATGCGGCCGGAAGAATGGGACCGCGTGGTCGAGACGAATCTCGGCGGCTTCTACAACGTGGTGCACCCGGCGCTCATGCCGATGATCCGCGCTCATCAGGGCGGGCGGATCGTCGCGATCGCCTCCGCAGCGGGGACGATCGGCAATCGGGGGCAGGTGAACTACAGCGCGTCGAAGGCCGGGCTGATCGGCGCCGCGCGGTCGCTCAGCCTCGAACTCGCGAAACGAAAGATCACCGTGAACAGCGTCGCGCCGGGCCTGATAGAGACCGACATGATCGCCGATCTGGCGAGCGGCGATCTCGCGAAGATGGTGCCGATGCAGCGCCTGGGGCATCCCGACGAGGTGGCGGGCGCCGTCGCGTTCCTGTTCTCGGAGGACGCGTCCTACGTGACCGGCCAGACCCTCGCCGTGAACGGGGGCCTCGCGTGACCCGCGCACAGCTCGGCGCCGCGGGAACCGGTTCGCGGTGATTGCGGAATCGCGCTTCGACGTGGTGATCGCGGGCGGCGGCCTTGCCGGACTCTGTCTCGCGCTCCAGTTGCGCCAACGTCACGAGGCACTCTCGGTCCTGGTCGTCGAGCCGAACGAGCGACCTCTGCCCGAGGCCGCGCACAAGGTCGGCGAATCCTCGGTCGAGTCGGCGAGTCACTACTTCATCGAGACGCTCGGGCTCGGCGATCTCCTCGAAGACGAAGTTCGCAAGTTCGGGCTGCGCTTCTTCATGAGCGAGGGCGACAACCGGGACCTCACCACCCGCCTCGAGTGCGGCCCGAGCCATTTCCTGTACAAGCCGAGCTTTCAGATCGACCGGGGACAATTCGAGAATCGGCTCGCCGAGCGAACGGAAGCGGCTGGCGCCGTGCTGCTCGCCGGCGCCCGCGTGTCCGGCGTCGAGCTCGCCGACGGCGGGAGCGCCCCGTCGGGCGAGGATCATGCGATCGAGATCAGACGCGGCCGCCAGCGAAAGCGTGTGTCGGCGCGCTGGTTCGTCGACGCGTCGGGACGGGCGGCCGTCCTCCGCAAGCGCCTCGACACGGGTCGCACCAGCCGTCATCGCGCGAACGCCGCCTGGTTTCGGGTCGATGCCGCCCTCGACGTCGACACGTTCTCGGACTCGGAAGCGTGGCTCGCCCGAAACGAGGAGCCGCGACGACTCAGCACGAATCATCTGATCGGCGAGGGTTACTGGGTGTGGCTGATCCCGCTCGCCCATGATCGGACGAGCGTGGGCATCGTCGCGAGCGCGAACCTCCACCCCTTCGAGACGATCTCGAGCTTCGATCGCGTGAAGGACTGGCTGGATCGCCACGAGCCGCAGCTTGCCGGAGTGATTCGAGATCACGCGGCACAGCGAATGGACTTCCGAGCGATCAAGCATTACGGCCAGGACATCGAGCACGTCTTCGGCGCCGGTCGGTGGGCGATCAGCGGCGACGCCGGTGTCTTCATCGATCCGCTCTACTCGCCGGGGAGCGACTTCATCGGCATCTCGAACACGATGATCGGGGAGCTGGTCGCGCGCGACCTCGCCGGAGAGCCGACCGAGGATCTGGCCGAGACCTACGATCAGCTCTACCGATCGCTCACGCGGACCTTTCTCGTCACCTATCACCGACAGTACGCGATCCTCGGCAACCCGCGCGCGATGGTCCTGAAGTTCGTCTGGGACTTCGTGATGTACTGGGGTGGCCCGGCGCTGATCTTCTGCCGCAACCGGATCCACGACCCCGCGTTCATGGCGCGATGCCGCTCACAGCTTCAGGCGTTCGCGGAGGCGAACGTGCGGATGCAGGCGTTCTTCCGCGAATGGAACGCCGCGCGGGACGGCGATCCGCCGCTTCCGGCGAACACCTTCGTCGACTACGCCGAGCTCGCGTTCCTGTCGGACCTGAACCGGTCGCTGCTCGAGAGCGCGGACGACGAAGCGACGCTCGAGGAGCTCGACCGGAACGTCGCCCTCGCGCACGCGCTGGCGCGCGAGATCAGCTCGACGGTTGCGGACCACAACCCGAAGCTCACGAAGCCGGTCGCCGGGGCGAGCACGAATCACCTCGCCCCGGCCTTCGCGCAGCTCTACTCCGGGCGTGCGTCCGACGATCCTCGCTAGAACCAGGCGACACCGGACCAGGCGAACGCTGCCCCGCAGACCAGCAGGAGCGCGGCGGCGGCGGCGCGAGCGCCGCTGAAGTCGATGCGTCGCGCTGCGGCGACCAGTCCGCCGCCGAAGACGCCGCCGAGGAACACCAGCAGCGTGTACCCGAGGGAGAAGGCGATCACGGTGAGGACCGAGAGGCCGGGCGCGGGATTCGCCGCCGAGGCGACCAGCACCGTCCCGAGCAGGGGGCTCGTGCAGGGCGTGGTCACGACGGAGAAAGCGGCCCCCGCGCCGAAGGGACCCAGGCGCCGATTCGCGAGGGGCGCGCGTCCGCCGAAGGGGTCGGGCGCGATCTCCGCCACGACCAGCCCGAAGTAGAAGAGTGCGCCGCCGGCGAGGAGGAGGACCGGTCCGCGCTGTTCGACGAGGAGCAGGCCGGCGAGATCCGCCGCCAGGCCGAGCACCGAGAGAGCGAGTGCGGCGCCGAGGGAGAACGCCGCCGAGAGGCGGAGCGCCCGGGCGCCTGAGGCTTCGTGCGCGCCGATGTAAGCGACGTTGAGGGGCACCATCGGGAGCACGCACGGCGAGATGCTCGCGAGCAGGCCGGCCGCAAATCCGATCGCCGGCAGGGCGAGGTAGCGGAGCACGCCGGCGGGTCCGGCCGCCGCCGGTGCGAACCAGTCGTTCAGCGCGAACTCCACGTCGTAGATCGACGCCGAGAGCCGCGGCCACCAGACGTCTGCGGACAGCGCGAGCAGGAGGCCTGCGAAGCACGTCACCACGAAGGCGGGGTGCAGCCAGAGCCGCGTGACGTCCGGGCCGCCGTCGTCGCGCGTCGCCTCGCCGGCCTTTCCCGGGGAGCTCACGGTGTCGGGGCCCGCCCGCGCGACGCGCTCACGACGTCTCGCAGGCCGCCTTCGCCAGCGCCGTCCGGTACACCTCGAAGTCGCGCTCGCCGTTCAGGACGGCGACCGGCTCTCGCGACTCGCAGGCGAGGACGGCGATCGTTCCGGTCTTGGCACGATACTTCGAGAAGAAGTCCTGGATCCCGAGGGCACGGGCGGCTTCGGCCGATGCGACGTAGGCGGGGCGATCGGAGACGTCGAGGCTCACGACCGTCGAGGTCTCCGCGAAGTCGGTCTGGATCTGTTCCCAGACGGGACCTAGCACGCGGCACGTGCCACACCAATCGGCGTGGATCATCACGACGAGCGGGCCGTCCGTGGGATCTGCCGTCGCGTCCGAGCGCTCCTCGGTCGCGGAAGCGGTCGCGCCCGCCGAGAACAGGAGGCAGGTGAAGGCGAGGGCGGTCAGATTCGCGATCCGCGTGGACGTCTGCATCGTCTCCCTTTCGCTACGCAACCGGCGGCGGCACGATACAATCCTGCCCCCACCCCAGCAACGTGGCGCACGTCGCCGACGCCGCGATCCGCGCGGCCTACGCCCTCGCGCGCTCGCATCGGGAACCGAATCGATTCATGTCGTCCTCCACTCGCGAAACCGCCGACTCCGCCGCATGCGCGGAGCGCCCGCAGATCGCGCTCGGTCGGCAGGCGCTCTCGCTGGCGGAGGCGATTGCGCTCGCGCGCGGGGAAGCGATCGCGGTGCTCGACGAGGACCCGGCTCACCGACACCGCCTCGAACGCACCGCCGAGTTCGTCCAGGAGAGCCATCGCGGCGGCACCGACGTCTACGGCGTGACGACCGGCGTCGGCGCCTCCGTCGACAACCTGATTCCCGCCGCCCACCGGGAGCGCGCAGCCCGGAACCTGTTGCGATTCCATGGCGTCGGGACTGGCCGGATCCTCGATGAGGAAGAAGCGGCCGCGGTCGTGGTCGCTCGCCTGGCTTCGATCTCGCGCGGACGATCCGGGGTGCGGCCCGTCGTGATCGAGCGGCTCGTGTCGCTGCTGAGCGCGCGCATGTTGCCGCGGATCCCGGCCGAGGGGTCGGTCGGGGCGAGCGGCGATCTGACGCCCTTGTCCTATGTGGCGGCGATGGTCGTCGGCGAGCGCGAGGTCACGCTCGAGGGCGAAGTCCTGAGCTCGGCGGACGCGCACGAGCGCCTCGGCCTCGAACCGCTCGAGCTCCTGCCCAAGGAGAGCCTCGCGATCATGAACGGGACGAGTGTCATGACCGGGCTCGCCGTCCTGGCCCTCGAGCGCGCCCGGGCGCTCGCGAGCCTGGCTTCCGTCGTGACCGCGATCGTCAGCGAAGCCGTTCACGGCAATCCCCAACACTTCGACGACCGCATCTTCGAGTGGAAGGCGCATCCCGGCTCCCGCGCCTGCGCCCGCGTGATCCGCGAGCATCTCGAGATCGATCGCCCGCGGAAGGTCGCCCGTCTGCAGGACCGCTATTCGATCCGCTGCGCGCCGCACGTGATTGGCGTGCTGCTGGACGCGCTGGCGTTCGGCCGCGACGTGCTCGAGATCGAGCTGAACGGCGCGAACGACAACCCGCTGATCGACATCGAAGCGGGGGACGTCCTTCACGGTGGCAACTTCTACGGCGGTCACGTCTGCTTCGTGATGGACGGCTTGAAGAGCGCGGTCGCCAGTGTCGCGGATCTCCTCGATCGCCAGCTCGTTCTGCTGTGTTCGCCGACGACGAGCGACGGACTGCCGGAGAATCTGGTCGGCGTGTCCGGGGCCGAAGCGGTCGCGCACCACGGCTTCAAGGCGATGCAGATCACGGCCTCGGCCCTCGCGGCAGAGGCCCAGAAGCTCACGATGCCCGCGAGCGCCTTCAGTCGCAGCACCGAGTCGCACAACCAGGACAAGGTCAGCATGGGCACGATCGCGGCGCGTGACTGCCTGCGCAGCCTCGAGCTCGCGGAGACCGTCGCTGCGATCGGTCTGCTCGCGGCGTCCCAGGCCGTCGAGCTCCGCGGCGGCTCGGACCATGGCGAGCGCACGCGAACGCTCGTCGACTTCCTGCGCCAGCACGTCGATCCGCTGCGCGAAGACCGCCGGCAGGACCACGACATCGAGCGGGTGCTCGCGCTCCTTCGCGCGGCCGCGCTGCCCCACGTCGGTCGCGGCGAGGCTCTCGACCCGTCCCGCTTCGGCGCTTCGAACGCGAGCGGATCGGCGGCGCCGTGAGCGGCCGCGCAGACGCGCATGAGGCCACGGTCGAGCTCGAGGTGCCCTTCCATGACGTCGACCCGCTCGGGGTCGTCTGGCACGGCCACTACCTGAAGTACTTCGAAGCGGCGCGGACGAAGCTGCTGCGCGGCCTGGGCCTCGACAACGGCTCGGTGATCGGCACCCGCTACCAGCTGATGGTCTCCGAGAGTCGCTGCCGACACCGGCGCCCCCTCCGCTACGGCCAGCGCTTCACGGTGCGCGCGACTCTCGGCCGGATCCGTCATACGATCGACGTGCACTTCGAGATCGACGAGGTCGAGTCCGGCGAACGGGTCGCTTCCGGGGAGACGCGACTGGTGACCCTCGACCTGGAAGGACGGTTGCTGCATCGAACGCCGGACGCGGTCCTCGAGCGACTCGAGACCTAACGACGGCACGAGGCCGCGCGACCCGGGTCGGCTAGACTCTCGGCGACCCCTCGCTGGAGGCCGCCTTGTCCCAACCCCTCGCTCGTCCGCTCCTCGTCGCGCTGCTCTCTCTCGCGATCCTGCCGGCGGTCGCGACGGCCGCGAAACCCTCGGTGACGATCGAGAACGTTTCGAACTCGCCCCACGGCGCTGCGCCGGACGCGTCTCTCGAAGACCTCCAGGGGTGGATCGAGGCGAGCGCCGCCTGGCAACGCTGGTCCGTCCTCCAGAGCGAACCGGGCCGCGCGATTCTCCGCGTCGACGTGCGCAGGCATACGGCGATCGTCGACGTGACCTACGACGAGAACGATTTCTCGATCGCCTATCGAGACAGCATCAATCTGAACTACAGCGAGAAGGGCAATAAGCGCTGGGTCAACAAGCGGCGGATCGAGACGCCCGGTCCGCGGATCCACCCGAACTACAACCGCTGGGTCGCGGATCTGGCCAACACGATCCGACTCTACGTCTCGAACCCACCGCTCGCGCGCGAAGTCGAGGCGCCGCGACGCTCTTCGACCTCGATCGCCCCCTCGATCGCGGACGAGATCGAGCGACTCGAAGCGATGCGCGAGCGCGGCGCGATCACGGACGAAGAGTTCTCGAAGGCGAAGGCCAGGCTGCTCGACCCGTGAGTCCGGGGCGCGAGTCGCCTAGCTGAACGCGGGGATCCCCGTCTGCGCGCGTCCCAGGATCAGCGCGTGGATGTCGTGCGTGCCCTCGTAGGTGTTGACCGTCTCGAGGTTCACGAGGTGACGGATGACGTGGAACTCGTCGGAGATGCCGTTGCCGCCGTGCATGTCCCGGGACTTGCGCGCGATCTCGAGCGCCTTGCCGCAGTTGTTGCGCTTGAGCATCGAGATGTTCTCCGGCGCGAGCCGACCTTCGTCCATCAAGCGTCCCGCGCGCAGGCAGCTCTGCAAGCCGAGTGTGATCTCCGTCTGCATGTCCGCGAGCTTCAGCTGAATGAGCTGATTGGCTGCCAGAGGACGCCCGAACTGCTCGCGGTCGAGCGTGTACCGCCGCGCCGCGTGCCAGCAGTACTCCGCGGCGCCCATCGCGCCCCAGGAGATCCCGTAGCGCGCCTTGTTGAGACAACCGAAGGGGCCGCCGAGTCCCTTCACCTCGGGAAAGAGGTTCTCCTCGGGGACGAACACGTTGTCCATCACGATCTCGCCGGTGATCGAGGCGCGCAGGGACATCTTGCCCTCGATCTTCGGGAACGTGAGGCCCTCCATTCCGTCCTCGACGACGAAGCCGCGGATCTCGCCGTCGAGCTTGGCCCACACGACGCCGACGTGGCTGATCGGGCTGTTCGTGATCCACATCTTCGTGCCGGTCAGCACGTAGCCGCCGTCCGCCTTCTCGGCGCGGGAGCGCATGCCGCCCGGGTCGGAGCCATGGTCCGGCTCGGTCAGCCCGAAGCAGCCGACGAGCTCACCGGTCGCGAGGCCGGGAAGCCACTTCATGCGCTGCTCTTCCGTTCCGTACGTGAAGATCGGGTGCATCACGAGGGACGACTGCACGCTCATCGCCGAGCGGTAGCCGGAGTCGACCCGCTCGACCTCGCGGGCGATCAGGCCGTAGGCCACGTGGGACACGGCGGCACCGCCGTAGTTCGCGGGGAGGGTCGCGCCGAGCAGCCCGAGCTCGCCCATCTCGTTCATGATCTCGCGGTCGAAGCGCTCTTCGCGATTCGCGGTCAGGACCCGCGTCATCAGCTTGTCCTGCGCGTACTCCCGCGCGGTGTCGCGGATGAGGCGCTCCTCGTCGGTGAGCTGCTCGTCGAGCATCAGCGGATCGGACCAGTCGAAGGAGGGCTTGGCCATGGTGTGGGCTCCGGGGGAGGCGCGCGGGGTGCTTCGCGGGCCGCCTGGGCGGCGGCGGAGGGACTCGGCCGGCCCACGGGGACGCGGGTCCGGCGATCGGCCGTTTCGTTAGCACGGTCGCGCGGTTGCCGCCCGGAAGCGAAGGCGCGATGGTGTGACCATGCGTATTCGAGCTTCCGTCGGCGGCTTCACCGTCCTCGTCCTGGCCTTGCTTCTGCCGGTCACTGGCCTCGCCGCGCCCAAGGTCGGCGAATCCGCACCCGCCTTCGAGTTCGCAGGTGAGGGCCGGGTCTTCAAGTCGGCGGACTACGTCGGCGCGAGCGCCCGCAAGAAGGGCGTCGTCGTGGCGTGGTTCCCCAAGGCCTTCACCCCGGGTTGAACGGCCGAACTCGCGGCGCTGCGTGACAGCGCCGAGCAGCTGGCGGAGTTCGACGTCGAGGTCCTCTACGTCTCTCTCGACACGCCGGAGAAGAACGCCGAGTTCGCCGAAGCGATGAAGACGAAGACGCTCGTGTTGTCCGACCCGGAGGGCGCGACCGCGAAGCGCTGGGGCGTGCTCGCGTTCGGTGGTCTCTACGCCAAGCGCTGGACCTTCTACATCGACGGCGACGGCATCCTGCGCGAGATCGACAAGGACGTGAAGCCCGAGACCGCCGGCCACGACATCGTGAAGAAGCTCGAGTCGCTGGGATTCCCGCGCTTGTCCACGCCGGTACCGGGCGCGGGTCCGGCCGCGGCGCCTGCGCCGGGATCCTGACCGCGCTTCGATGGAGCGCCTTCGCGTCGATCCGGAGCGGCCGGCGCCGCGTAAGCTCGCGCCTGCCCTCGATGCGCTCTCGCGCGACCAGGTGATCCTCTATCCGTCGGACACGGGTTATGCGTTCGGCTGCGCGCTGTCGAGTCGCAAGGCGATCGGCAAGATCCGCACGCTCAAGGGGCACGACGAGCGGTCTCGCAAGCCGCTCTCGATGCTCGTGAACGCACTCTCCGACTTCGGTCACTACGCGATCATGGAGACGAACGTGTTCCGCACCGTGCGCCGCATCCTGCCCGGCGCGTACACGGTCGTGCTCGAGGCCAGCACCGACGTGCCGCGCGACATGCGCAATCGCTTCGGCGAGATCGGCCTGCGCATGCCCGACTCACCCTTGTGTCGGATGCTCGTCGAGGGGATCGCCGAGCCGATCGTGACGGGCTCCCTCACGTCGGGGGACGACGAGCCCGAGCTCGAGGACCCGGACGAGCTCACGCGGATCTTCGGCGGACGCGTCGACGTGATCGTGGATGGTGGACCGATGTGGCCGGAGCCCTCGACCATCCTGCAGGCGAGCGGCGGTGAACTCGAGGTGACGCGGGAAGGCAAGGGACCGCTCCCGGAACGCTAGGCGCGTTGGGGGACACCGCACGACGCGGCGCGGCAACGGCGTCCGGGACGACATGACACGCTGCGCCGTCGGCGTCCCGTCTCGTGTGCCGGATACGACGCGTCGCAGAACGCCCTCGATTGGCTCGCCCTGCCAACATGTGGGATCTTCGGATGCGCCGCGTCCGGCGCGGCTCCTCGCCGTCCCCCACTCGAGGCCCCCCGATCATGGAACAGCTCAGCGGACTCGACGCGACCTTCATCAACATGGAGACGCGGAACGCGCCCACGCACATCAGTGGGATCTGCATCTACGACCAGGCCACCGCGCCCGGCGGCAAGGTCACCTTCAAGGGCATCCTGTCGAACATCGAGTCGCGTTTGCATCTCGCGCGCTGCTTCCGGCAGAAGATCGTGCGCGTGCCCTTCGGTTTCGACCATCCCTACTGGATCGAAGACCCCGACTTCGACCTCGAGTTCCACGTGCGGCACATCGCGCTGCCCAAGCCCGGCGACTGGCGCCAGCTCTGCATCCAGACCGCGCGACTGCACGCGCGCCCGCTCGATCTCGGAAAGCCGCTCTGGGAGATGTACGTGATCGAGGGCCTCGACCAGGTCGAAGGTCTACCGCCGGGCTGCTTCGCCGTGTTGACCAAGATCCACCACGCCGCGATCGACGGTGTGTCGGGGATGGAGATGACCGCCGCGACCCACGACTTCGAGGTCGAGGGCAAGCCTGAACCGCCGGACGCGCCCTGGGTCGCCGAGTCCGAGCCGTCGCTGCTCGAGCTCGGGATCCGCGCGACCGTCAACAACGTCCAGCAGCCCTTCCGCTTCGCGCGCATTCTTTCCGAGGCCGCGCCGCCGGCGATTCGCGGCTACATGGACGCCGCGGCGGCGCGGAAGGAAGACGACGAGCAGGTCGCCGAGGTGCCGCGCACGCGCTTCAACGGCCGCGTCTCGCCCCACCGCGTCTTCGAGGCCGCGAACTTCGAGCTCGCGGACGTGAAGCAGATCCGGAAGCGCGTCGAGGGCAGCACGGTCAACGACGTCATCCTGGCGACGGTCGGCGGTGCCCTCCGAAAGTATCTCGAGAAGCACCTCGAGCTGCCGCGCGAGCCGCTCTCCGCCTTCGCCCCGATCTCGACCCGGACGGCGGACCAGGCCGGCTCCGCGGGCAACCAGGTTTCGGGCATGTTCGTCACGCTCCACACGGACGAGCCCGATCCGGTCCGGCGACTCGAGAAGGTCTACCGCACCACCCAGAGCTCCAAGGAGATGAGCGAAGCGGTCGGCGCGCGCTCGATGACCGATGTGACGCAGACGATGCCCGGAGCGCTCGCGGGGATCGCAGGACGCCTGATCGCGCGGACGGGCCTCATGAGCCGACTCACGCCGGTCGCCCACTGCGTGGTCTCGAACGTCCCCGGACCACAGGTCCCGCTCTACTTCACGGGCGCGCGCATGGTCGCTTCGTTCGCCCTCGGCCTGCCGATGGAGGGGATCGGACTCTTCCACGCCGTGCTCAGCTACAACGGCGCGATCACGGTGTCGATCACGTCGTGCCGCGAGCAGATGCCCGCCCCGAGCTTCTACGCCCAGTGTCTCGAGGAGTCGTTCCGGGAGCTGCGCGAGGCGTCGGTCGAGTAGCGCGGCCCCCGCGGATCAGGTCAGCGCGCCGATCTCTCGCAAGCGCGCGCGCTCTTCGGTCGACATGCCGAGCTCGTCGAGCAGCTCGTCGGAGTGCTCCCCGTAGAGAGCAGACGGGCGGGACTCGTCCGGCTTCGTGCCCGAGAAACGCGCCGCGGGACGGGCGCGGCGGTAGCGGCCGTAGACCGGGTGGGTCGCTTCGATGATCGACCCGTTGTGGGTGAGCTGCGGATCGACGAGCACGTCCTGGTGGCTCAGCACCGGCGCCGCGGGCACCTCGACCTCGGTCAGCTGCTCGTAGGCCTCCTGCGTCGTCATCTGCGCGAGGCCCGCGTTCACTGCCTCGACCCGCGCCGCGACGTTCTCTTCCGTGAGCATCGCCTTGCCGCGCTGGCTCGGGCTGTCGGCCAGGTCGTCGCGACCGACCGCGCGGAGACTCGCGCGCATCTGTTCGGACGTCCCGGCCCACATGATCAGCTGACCATCCTTGGTCGGCGTGAGCTGGTAGCGCTCGCCCGGCACGACGTAGTTGATGACGTCGTCGCCGACGAGGGAATGGCGCAGCATGCCGTCCGGCCAGAAGAAGGAGAGCCCCGCGTCGAGCATCGCCACGCGGACGTGCTGGCCCGGCGCCCCGCGCTCCCGCGCGAAGAGCGCCGCGGTGATCGCCTGCGCGAGGGTGTAGGACGTGGCCTTGTCGACGACCGCGTTGCGTACGATGTCCGGAATCGGCACGTCGGGGTTCAGCTGCGCACCGACGTAGCCCGTGAAGGACTGGAAGATCGGGTCGTAGCCGCGGCGACTCGCGTAGGGTCCGTCGTCGCCGTAGCCGGTGATCGAGGCGTAGACGATGTCGGGGTTGATCTCGCGGAGATCGCTCTCGGAGACCTTCAGTCGCTCCGCCGCGCCCGGCCGCCAGTTCTGCACGAAGACGTCGGCGTCCCGCACGAGCTGCTGCAGGACCGCGAGGCCCTCCCCGCTCTTCAGGTTCAGCCCGATCGAGCGCTTGCCCTGGTTGCAGTTCATGTAGAGCGCGGCCATCCCGCCGCGATAGTTGGCGAGCATCCGCGACTCTTCGCCGTGCGTCGGCGGCTCGACCTTGATCACGTCGGCGCCCTGATCGGCGAGGATCATGGTCGAGAGGGGGCCGGAGATGACCTCCGAGACGTCGATGATGCGGATTCCGTCGAGGGGGCCGGGCATGCGCTTCTCCACCACAGGGCCCGCACGGCAGGCGCGCGCCCGAACGGGCAGTCTACCCCGGCCGGGCGGTCTAGACTCCCGGCATGCTGCACCCGACCCCTCGCTCCGCCGTTCTCCTGCCCGCGCTCGTGGCCTGCCTGATCGCGGGATGCGCGACGTTCGACACGAGCTCCGGCGCCTCCGATGCTTCCGACACCGACCGTTATTCGCCAGCGACCCAGGACCCGCCCGTCTTCGATCTCGACGCGCCGCCGAGCATGATCGAAGCCGCCTTCGAGGTGGAGGGCGCGTCGCTCAACGCGATCGTCTACGAGCCGCAGGGGGCAGGACCGCACCCGGCGCTCGTTCTGTTGCACGGCTTCCCTGGCTTCGAGCGCAACCTCGATCTCGCACAGGCCGCGCGGCGCGCCGGCTGGACGGTCGTGTTCTTCCACTATCGCGGGAGTTGGGGGAGCGGGGGGCAGTTCTCCTTCGTGCACGTCGTCGAAGACGTCCACGCCGTCCTCGAAGCGATCTCGGATCCGACCTTCGCGGAGGAGCACCGGCTCGACCCCGCCCGGATCGCGCTGGTCGGACACTCGATGGGCGGCTTCGCCGCGCTCGTCGCCGGTGCGGAGAACGACCGCGTCGACTGCGTCGCGAGCCTCGCGGGCGCGAACCTCGGCGGACTCGCGAAGGCGGCGGCGGAGATGCCCGGGGGTGCCGAAGGCATGGCGGCCAGTCTCGATGGCTGGTCGGGCCCGATCGTCGGCAGGAGCGGGGCGGAGCTCGTCGGGGAAGTCATCGCGAACGCCGACCGCTTCGACACGACCGGCCATGCACCGCAGCTCGCCGGCAAATCCCTGCTGCTCGTCGCGGGCGCACGCGACCAGGTGACGACGGTCACGCTCCACCATGCGCCCCTCGTCGAAGCACTCGAAGCAGCCGGCGCCGGGGACCTCACGCAGCACGTGATGCCCCTCGGTGACCACGCCTTCTCCGGGCTCCGGATCGACCTCGCCACCCGGCTGGTCGACTGGCTCGAAGGACGCTGCCGAGCAGGCTGATCTCCGTCGACGAGTGACGACGAGCGGGCAGGGCGCGACGACATCGCGACCCGCCGGCAGCCCGTTCACGGGCATGCGCAACTCGTGCGCATCGTAGGGTTTCTCCCCTGGAAGTTGCTTCAGGTAAAAGCCGGGGGCCCCGAGAACGCTTCATCACGTCCTGTATCCGGACGTCTGGAGTGTCCCCCATGAACCCGATCCCCGGCTTGAAAGCGCTCGCCCTGGCCCTGTTGATCGCCTGCCCGCTGCCCGCACTCGCGATCGGCACGGTCTCCGACGGCGGCGTCACGTTCGGCTATTCGCAGAACTTCAACACCAGCAACGGCAACACGGTGAACACCGACTTCACCGGCGCCGCGGCGGGCGACCAGCTCTACGAGTCCTGGTGGTTCTATCGGCTCCAGGCCGATGGCCGCGAATTCGCCTTCGCGGCACCCGACGTCGAGGACTACACGCTCTTCGGGGGCACCGTCGGCGAGCTGCAGTGGTTCGATCCGAGCGGGACGGGCCTCTTCGACGCGCGGCTGCTCTTCGAGGTCATGGAGACGGGCCCGAACCAGGGCGTCGTCTTCCAGAATCTCCAGATCATCAACACGGGTCTCAGCGATCTCACGATCGACGTCTTCCACTACACCGACCTCGATCTCGGGGGATCCTTCGGCGACGACGAGGCGACCCTCGTGACGAACCCGAGCGCGATCGAGATGTCGATCTCGGACGCCACCACGAGCGCGCCCTTCATCGGCTACGACGCGGACGCCTATCAGGTCACGACATGGCGCACGCTGCTGCGCGACCTGACAGACAACAACGTCGACGACCTCGACGACACGGGGCTGCCCTTCGCGGTCGGCAGCGGCGATGACTTCACCGGCGCGTTCCAGTGGACGCGCACGATCGGGGTCGGCTCGCGCAACGACTTCCTCGTCCAGTTCGGCAGCGACTCGGCGCTGCAGGACCCGACGACCAGCATGGTCCCGGAGCCCGGCCCGGCGATCCTCGCGGGGCTCGGACTGGCGGGGCTGTCGATCACCGGCCGCAAGCCGCGCCGCCGCTAGCGCCTCGCGCGCGAGCCGCGCGCTCTCCGGTTTCGATCGCTCCGACCGCTTTTGGACGCGCTAACGTGCGCGTCCAGGAAAGGCGGTCCGAGCGATGAACATGCAGATCCACGGAAAGATTCACGCGGCATTCGAGGCGGAGCAGGTCACCCAGCGCTTCCGCAAGCGCGAGTTCGTGCTCGAGCTCGACAGCGACTCCCGCTATCCGCAATACGTCATGTTCCAGTTCACGGGCGACCGCTGCGAGATGCTCGACGGCTTCTCGAAGGGCGAAGACGTCAAGGTCGAGTTCAGCCTCCGCGGTCGCGAGTGGACGAGCCCGAAAGGCGACGTCCGCTACTTCAACAGCCTCGAGACCTGGGCCATTGATCGTGTCGGAGAAGCCCCTGCGGCAGACGCAGACGACGCGGGCATGTTCGCGGACGCCCCGCCGCCGCCCTCGGACGACGAAGACATTCCGTTCTGATCCGTCGTCGCGCCGCGTCGCCTCGATCGCGACGGAGCCCTCAGCGCAAGACGCGCCCCCTCCAAAACGGGCGCGTCGAGAGGCGCGCAGCGCCGACCGATTAAAGGTCGGGCGGCGTGTAGATCTCGCAGGCGCCCTTGTGGCCGCCGCTGATCACGAGCATGCGGCCGAGGGCCATGTACTGGCCGATCATCAGGCCGAGCTCGGCGATCTCCGCGTTGCTGAAGTGTTCGCGCAGCTCGCGCACGAACGCTTCGTCGACGGTCCGGAAGTCGGTGGCCAGCTTCTCCGCGAAGCGCACGGCGAGTCCCTCCCGCGGCTCGAGCGTGCGCTCCGCCTCGGGCAGGTGGATCTGGGCGATCGTCTCTTCGTCGAGTCCTTGACGCGCAGCCTGCGCGTAGCGGGCGAAGAGTCAGGTATCGCACTCGTTCATTGCCGCGATCTTGATCCGTGCGATCTCCTTGATTCGCGCGGGCGCGACGCCCTCGGTGTGACCGGGCCGGAAGAAGGCGAAGAACCGCTCGAACAGGTCCGGCAGCTCTTCCATCATGTTCAGCGCGCCGCCGTCCCAGGCATCCGCCGCGGGACCCGACACCGGGATCTCTTCTGCGCTCATGGCGTGTCCTCCGCGTCCCGCCGAAGCGGGCATCGTCGATGCCGAAACCGTAGCTCAGGGGCGCGCGGCGGCTGCCCGGCCCGATTCGGGCGGGCGGCGCGTGACGATCGCTGGCCTAGACTCGACCGACGCCCTCGCGCAGCGGTCCGGGCGAGGAGGGCGGATGACGACCGACGCCAGCGGTACGGGTGTGATGGAGCGCGAACGAGATCCCGCCTTTCTCGGCTGGCGAATGGTCGCGGTGGCGTTCGCGTCGCAGTTCATCTTCTCCGCGACCGGGATCGGCATCGTCGGGAACCTCGTCGGACCGATGAGCGATTCCTTCGCGATCGCGCCCACGTCGATCGGCGTCGCCCCGGCCTACGCGATCCTGTTGATGGGCATCGCAGGTCCGTTCATCGGCCGCGCCATGGACTCCGGATACGCCCGTCCGATGATGACCGCCGGCGCGCTCATGGCCGGCGTCGGTCTGGTCGCGATCGCGAAGTCTGCGACGTTCGGCCAGGCCACCGCTGCATTCGCGCTCCTCGTCTGTCCGGGCTCCGCGATGTTCGGGGCGCTGCCGGCGATGACGCTCGTGTCGAACTGGTTCGTGCGTCGCCGTGGCCTCGCGCTCGGGGTGACGATCGCCGGGGCGACCTTCGCGAGCGGGTTCGCGCCCGTCCTGGCGGGCTATCTGATCGAAACCGAGGGCTGGCGCACGATGCTCCTGTACTTCGGCACGTTCACGGCGGTGGTGGGCGTTCCGCTCTTCGTGAGCTTCGTGATCGCGCGGCCCGAGGAGCTCGGTCAGCGTCCGGACGGAGATCGGGAGGGGGACGCCACGAGCAGCGAGGAAGCGGCCTATGCGGATTCCCTCGTGCCGCTGCCCACGGCCGAGCTGGCTCGGGACTATCAGCTGTGGCTCCAGGCGGCCGGATACGGGCTCGTGCTGACCTCTCCGGTGGTGATGATCGCGGTCCTCATTCCGTTCGCGGAGAACTCGCTGGGACTCAGCCAGGTCGAGGCGGGCCTCTTCTTCACGGCGATGGTGCCCTTCTCGCTGGCGGGCAAGGTCATCATCGGCGGGCTTGCGGACGTGGCTCCGCTCAAGCCCGCGATCGCGCTGATCGTCGTCGCGAACGCCCTATCCTGGTGGATCTTGAGCCTCGAGCCGAGCTACAGGCTTTTTCTCGTCGCGGGTGCGGTCTATGGCGTCGGGATCGGGGGGGCCGCGCCGCTTCACGGGGTGTTGACCGGCCGACTCTTCGGTCGCGCCAACTTCGGGCGGGCGAGCGGGCTCGGCGGGATCGTCGGCGTGCCCCTGCTGGCATTGGCCAACATCGGGTCGCAGATGTTGTACGCGGCGACCGATTCGTACCCGACGATGTTCATGGCACAGATAGGGCTGCTGCTGCTCGGCGGGTCGATGCTGATGCCGCTGCGTATCCCGTCGCCCGAAGAGGCGAGTTAGTTCGCTGGCAAGACCCTGGAGAGACCATGCCTTCCCCCGACTCCCTCGACGCGCTCCTCGACACCCAGGCGATCCGCGACGTGCTCTCTCGGTACTGCCGAGGGCTCGACCGGATGGATCGGGAAATGGCGGAGTCGGTCTGGCACGACGGCGGCACGGCCGACTACGTCGGCATCTACGAGGGCACGGGCCATCGGTTCATCGAGTGGGTGTGGGAGGCCCATGCCGCGATGGAGCGCCACTCCCATCAGATCACGAACGTGCTCGTCGAGCTCGGGGACGACGGCGTCTCGGCGACGAGCGAGGCCTACGTGACGGTCGTGCTCTGGACGCTTCCAGACGGCGACGGGACTCAGATGGAGCTCGTGGGGCGCGGTCGCTACCTCGACAAGTGGGAGAAGCGCGAGGGGCGCTGGGCGATCGCGCATCGCACGCATCTCCTCGACACGTCGAGCCAGTTTCCGCTCGGGCGCGCCGACGTCTCCGAGTCGAGTCGTCGCGACGAGCAGGACCCGAGCTTCGAGTACGTGCCGAAGTGGACGGCCTAGGGAAGCCGAGCCCTACTTGACCTGGACCTTCACGCCCGGGAACGCCTCGAAGTAGAAGTCGAACGCCATTCGCAGCTCGGCAGGATCCGCGCCGAAGTCCTTGCGCACGTCGTAGACGACCTGGCCGTCCTTGCCCCGCGGATGCGCGTCCATGTAGTCCTGGATCTGCTGTCGCGCGTCGGCGGTCATCGGCAAGCCGGCGACCTCGTAGATCTTCTCGACGGTGCCGACGTCGTCGGCCATGAACTCGTGGAAGAGCACGTCGTGGGTCCGGTCCGAGAGGAGCTGATCGCGGTCGCGGACCGAGGCCTCGAGCAGCCGCTGGATCCGGTCGTGCCAGTACTCGAGGTACCACTGCGGATCGGTGTGATGGTAGTTCTGGCGGGAGGCGTAGGCGTTCATGGTCGCCGCGGACTGGATGACCGAAATGGGGTCGCGATGGGTCACGACGACCGTCGCGTCCGGGAACGTCGCCATCAACGGGCCGATCTGCTCGAGGTGCTGAGGACACTTGAGCACCCAGCGCTCCCGCGGCTTCATCCATTGGAGGATCTTGAGGCCGGTGAGGAGCGCGCCCTGATAGTGGGGCGTCTGGTCGTGGGCCAGATAGTAGTCGCGCCACCTGGGCGCCCGGGCGATCCACTCGAGGTTGTAGCTGGTGAAGTCCGGCAGCATGAACTCGAGCTCTTCGTGGATGTGATCCGGCTCCATCGGGTGCATCGCGGAAATCAGCGGAGACGTCGCCTTCATGCGTTCCCAGATCGCGTTGCAGCGATGCCAGCGCGGGTCGACGCCGTCGTCCCCGGGCTTCTCGTTCGGATCCGGGACGGGTTCCTGCCCCTCCCAGAGCGGCATCGAGCGCAGCCGCTCGTCCGCGGCGATCAGGTTCACGAGATGGGTCGTGCCGGAGCGGGGCAGGCCCATGACGATGATTGGCCGCTCGATCTTCACGTCGTGGATCTCCGGGTGGCGTTCGAGCAGCTCGTTGATCCGCAACCGGGTCGTCGCGTAGCGCACGCAATCGCCGAACAGGATCATGCGCCCGAGGGCGGTCCGGTCGTCGTCCGCGTTCATCTCGTCGAACCAGACGCCGAGTCGCTCCTTCCAGTCGTCGGCGCCCCAGCAAGTGAGGTCGGTCGCCTCTTCCGCGGCGTTCACGACGGCCTTGACCGAGAGGTCGATCTGCTGGGTCTCCGCGTAGTCGAGGGCCGCCTGCTGGGGCGGGGTCAGGACGGGGTTCGCGAGGTCTTCGATGCGGATGCTTTCGCCTGCCAAGGTCTTCCTCGATTCGCCACGGCGCCGCCGTGGACCGGGGGGAGAACGAAGCTAGCTTCTTCGGCAGCGAGCGCGCATCCGACCGGCAACTCCGGTCGCATTGGGGCTCGCTCGGACCCCGATCGCAGCCTCCGTACACTCACACGGAGGCGGCGGGACCGACCGCTGCAGGAGGAGAGCGTCGCGTGAGCGGAACGCAGGACAGTCCGGGGCGGGCCCATCGCGAGCGGATGCACGCCCAGGGGATGCCCGAGATCGCGATTCGTTCGTTCCTGCGCGCGCTTCGCTTCGTGCGCGAGGGCGGTGCCACGACGATATCCGAGGCGTCGATCGAGCCCGTCGATGCGCTGCCCCGGGCGGACGGACTGCGTGACTTCGAGAGCGCAGGGCGCGTGGCGCTCGCGCAGTCGGTCGTCCTCAAGCTGAACGGCGGCCTCGGGACGTCGATGGGGCTGGCGGGGCCGAAGAGTCTTCTTCGGGTGCGCGACGACGCGACCTTCCTCGACCTGGTCGCGAAGCAGGTGCTTTGGCTGCGTGAGCAAGAGAACGTACGGCTGCCGCTGCTCCTGATGAACAGCTTCCGCACGCGCGCGCCGTCGCTCGCGCGACTCGAGCGGCACGAAGGTCTCGCGAGCTCGATCCCCTTCGATTTTCTCCAGCATCGCGTGCCCCGCGTCGACCCCGAATCGTTCGCGCCGATCGACTGGCCCGACAACCCAGACCTCGAGTGGTGTCCGCCCGGCCACGGCGACCTCTACGCGGCGATCGCGAGCTCCGGCGCGCTCGCGAAGCTGCGCGGCGCGGGGATCCGCTACGCCTTCGTATCCAACGCCGACAACCTCGGCGGCGCCCTCGATCTGTCGATCCTCGGCTGGTTCGCGAGCGAAGGGCTGCCCTTCGCGATGGAGGTCGCCGAACGGACCGCCGCCGACCGCAAGGGCGGCCACCTCGCCCAGCGCGACGGTCGCCTCGCCCTGCGCGAATCCGCGCAGTGTGCCCCGGAAGACGCCCATGCCTTCCAGGACGTCGCGCGCCACCGCTACTTCAACACGAACAACCTCTGGCTCGACCTCGACGCACTCGCGGCGGCCCTCGACGAATCGCCGGACGGATTGCCGCTACCGGTCATGTCGAACGAGAAGACCGTCGTCGCGGACGACCCGGACGCGCCGCGTTGTCTCCAGCTCGAGACGGCCATGGGCGCGGCGATCGAGTGTTTCGACGGCGCACAGGCGATCTGCGTCTCGCGAGACCGCTTCACGCCCGTCAAGACGACCGCGGATCTGCTCGCCGTTCGCTCCGACGCGTACGAGCTCCTCGACGACGCGCGGCTCGTGGCGGTCGACCCCGAAGCGACACGCGAGCGCGTCATCGAGCTCGACGAACGGTACTACCGAAACGTCGAGCACCTCGACGCGCGGTTTCCGCACGGCTCGCCCTCGCTCGCCAAGGCGCGGCGCCTGTCGATCAAGGGGGATCACCGGTTCGGGCGGGACGTCGCCGTTCGCGGTGAGGTCGCGCTCGTGGCGGACAGCGAGGCGCCGGTGGAGATCGCGGATGGGACGGTGCTGGATGGGGAGCGTTAGGCCGAACGGCGGCGTGACGAGGGGAGGGCGGCGAGGCCCAGGCCGAGGAGCAAGGCGGTGCTGGGCTCGGGGATGACGGCGTAGAAGAGGTAGTCCTCGCCGTCTTCGTACTGCCCGTACCCGACGAAGATGCGTCCATCGTGGGAGACGTCGGCGACGCTGTCGAAGTCCCAGCCGGTCGGATCGAGTCCGGCCAACCGCAAGTACGTTTCGAAATCGAAGCGTCCCTCGTTGCGCGTCCAGACCGACGCCCTGCAGACAACGACGGGTCCGAACGAACATCCTGCCGTTGATCCCGAGCGGCCCACGACGATCGATCCGTCGCCGCTGATCGCGTTCGCCTCGAAAATGACTTCGCCCGCGGGGTCCGTGGTCCCGCCGAGATTGAGCCGCCAAACGCTGTCGTCCGGTCCGATCACGCCCATTCCTCCGACTTCGTATCCGGCGACGATGTGTCGGCCGTCGCGGGAGATCGCGCGCGGTGCGTTCGGGGTCCAACTTGATCCGTCGTCGAGCGTCAGAGGGCCCAACTCGCGCGCGCTGCCGTCGGGCGACCACACGACGACACCCTCGAGCACCACGGGTTCGAATGGGGGCGCGTTCAGTGTCACAGTCGTTCCGACCACGGTCCCGTCGTCGGCAATGAACATCGGATCGACCCAGCTACGCCCGCTCGGCGTGTCATAGTCCACCCATCCAGAGTGCCGATTCCACACTGTGGGGTTGGTCGGAAGTGCGAAGAATGGTGTCCCTGGCGGCGTAAGGCTGAGTCTCTGCCCGAGCACGAAGTCGCCGTTCGAAGAGACTTGATCCCGTTCCGATACCGTCTGATCGATGACGACGGCCGGTCCAACGGCCGGCTGGATCACGTCGACATGCCCCCGACCTCCGCCATCCGGATCGATCCAGCGTTGGGTTCCGACGCGGGTCGTACCCTCGTCGGCGATTCCAAACACGTCCATCGTGAGATCGAATTCCGGAGGTTGGCCCGTGTCGAAGCCGCCGGTTCCCGCGAGTTCTCGGCGCCCGTCCGTGTAGAGGAGTTCGAGTGGTTCTCGAAAGACGCCCAGCGAGACCCATTCACCGTCGTTCGCTAGAGAGCGAATGCGGTCCCGGCGGACACCGGGTCGTCGGGCGTCGTACTCGCCGCCCAGCGAGTAGATGCCCGGTGGGAGAGCGGCCGCGTAGTGTGGCGCCAGGACGGTGACGGCGGTCAGGAAGGCGAAGAGAACCAGCGTAGAACGCGATCGCGGGGCGGAAACCAAGACCAGACCTCTCTCGACCGGAGCCGCGTGACATCGGATACCGGCCTTCGGAGAGAAGTGGCTACGGAGGTGCGAAAGTCGCAAGAATTCCGGCTAGTTGCTCACGTTAGGCGAGTCCGCGGCGAGACCAGGAGAGGGTCGCCAGGCCGAAGCCGAGGAGCAGTGCCGTATTCGGCTCCGGGATGACGGCGTAGAAGAGGTAGTCGGGGCTTCCAGCCCTTCCTCCGAGCCCGATGAAGGTTCGTCCGTCATCGGAGACGTCCATGATCTTCGAGAAGCCCCAGCCGGTCGTGTCGATTCCCGCGAGTTGAAGGAATGTAGAGAGCTCGAAATGCCCGCCGTCCCGCGTCCAGACGGTCGCGTATTCGAAGCGCCCGATCGGCCCATCGAATTCTGCGCTGCCGACGACCATCGATCCATCCGCAGTGACCGCGTTCGCCTCGATCACTTCGACGAATGAACCACCGGCCGGGACGGAGTTGAGCTGCCAATTGTCGCCACTGTCGACGTCGAGAACCCGGGCGTAGGGGCCATCGCTCGCGACGACGTGTGTTCCGCCGCTGGAGAACGCATGAATCTGGTCGGCCAACCAGGGGACGCCGCTTTCCCACGTCGGCGGATCGAGCAAGCGCGCGGTTCCGTCCGGCTCCCAGACGATCAGGCCCTCCCGAAGTCCCGGTTGGACCGTGCCATCGGCGAGTTCGTTCTCCAGGATTCGAAGTCCCGCGACCGTGCCGTCGTTGGCGACGAACTGAGGATCGGCCCATCTCATTCCATCGGGCGTCGAGTAGTCGACGTAGCCCATTCCGCGGCTCCAAACGCGCGGCCGGATGGGCGTGATTCCGCCGACGAGCTCGAATTCGTTCCGCAGCACGAACTCGCCGTTCGGAGAAATGGCTCGACCGGCTTCCGGGCCGCTTCCGACGATGTCCGCGCTCGGGCCGTCGCTCGGTTGTATGACGTCGCGCCGACCGAGCGCGCCCGTGTCCGGGTCTCTCCATGTCAGGCGCCCGAGTCGCGTCGTTCCGCTCGGAGAGATGGCGTGCACGTAGAAGTCGGCGTCGATGTCAGGCGAAAGGCCCGTGTCGAACTCGCCGGCACCCGCGTCGACGCGGCGTCCGTCGGTGTAGATGAGCGTGGAGCCGAGGCCGCGGTCGGAGAACACCCACTCACCGTCCGTCGACAGAGTTCGCGGAAAGTCCAGCCTTCGCGGCTGGCCTCGGTGCTCATCGAAGGCGCCACCCAGGGAGTAGACGCCCGGCGGGAGCGCGAGTGTTTCCTCGGGAAAGGCGACCGTGCACCCCAGCAGGAGCACGAAGACTGCGAATATTCGGGCCGCGGGCGGGGCGATGGTCAACGTCAGAGTCCTCCAGGGGACGGGTCCGCCTGATCGCGGTCGCCGGCCTTCGAGGAGGAGTGGCATCGGCCGAGCAGTTATCGCGCGAATTCTCGCGAGGCGCCGTTGGAGAACCTGGATGGGAAGGGGCCCGGCAGAGGCGTTAGGCGTGGCGGCGTCCGGACGAGGCGAGCGCGGTCAGACCCAGTCCGAGGAGAAGAGCGGTGCTCGGCTCCGGCACGACCGCATAGAAGAGGTAGTCGAACGTCTCGCTGTTGTAGCCGTATCCGACGAAAGTCCGGCCGTCGGGCGATACGTCGATGATGGATTCGAACTCCCAGCCGGTCGTGTCGATCCCGGCGAGTTGGAGATAGGTCGAGAAATCCATCTGGCCGTCCTCTCTCGACCAGATGCTCGCGCGCGGGCCGAGGCACGGGGGCAAACAGCCGCTGTCGTCTGCCTGACCGACTACGAGAGAGCCGTCGTCGGCGACGCCCGAGATGAATGATGCGATCGGGAGGGAGAGATTGCCGCTGGTGACTTCCCATCCGTCTCCGCCGCGGCTGAACACGCGACTGATCCCGCCCGTACTCGCGACGACGTGCTCGCCGTTGGCGGAGAGCGCGCGCGGAATGAGCGCAGACCACTCGGAGCCGCCCTCACGCGTGACCGGGCCGAGCAGCTCGGCTGAGCCGTCGGCGGACCACACGATCACACCGTCGGACGGGTCCGGCGAAACGATCAGGCCGTTGAGTGTGTTGGCTTCGGAATGGCTGGTGCCGACCGCTGTTCCGTCGTTCGCAACGAAGTACGGTGTCGCGTAGTCGCGACCCGCCGGGCGCGCGTAGCTGATGAAGCCGCGGCTGGCGCTCCAGGCAATCGCCGACCGCCCGGTGAGACCAACGCCCGGCTCGATCTCGGACGAAAAGCCGAGCGCGAGTTCGCCATTGCTCGATAGCGCGTTGTGCCGTTGGGGCTCGAGTAGATTCGGGTTGGCGAGCGGGTAGGGAAACTCGACTGCCGGACCGTCGATCGGCTGGACGACGCGGCGGGCTCGATCCTCGCCGGTGGTCGGGTCGGTCCATTCTTGAGTGCCGGCGAACAACGAGCCGTCCCGAGAGATCTCTTCGATCCGGAAAAGCACATCGGCGCCCGGCGGCGTACCAGGGTCGAGGGACGGGATCAGATCGTCGTTCACTTCGACGACAGTGCCGTCCGGCCGCTGATATCGGAGGCCGCTCGACCCCTTGTTCAGGAAGGCGGAGGCCCCACCTTCGAGCAAGCCGTAGAGCCTGTCGTTTCTCCGGAGCTCGGGGCGGCCATTGGCGAAGCGCAGGGAGCCCTCGCCTCCGAGCCAGTAGACGCCGGGAGGCACGGCGAGGGCTTCGGGAGGGCCGAGGAGCGTCGACGCGACGACCAGAAGAGTGAGAACCGCTGAAAACCCGGGTCCGTGACTGCGCTCGGGGCCACAGCGCGCGCGCGACATGATCGATCTTCTCCGACCGGCCGCGGCGTGACCCCGGGGCTGGTTGACGGAAGAGAGTGGTCGCGAGTGAGCCAATGTCGCCGAAAATCGACCGAGGTCGCGCGTTCTCGTACGGGAGCCGCCTAGCGCCTAACCCAACAGCCCCTCGGGCACGTCCACCACCCGCGCCCGCAGCCACTCCCCCAGGCTCTTCGCCTGCCCATCCTGTCGCGTCGCCGCCGCCACCCCCTCTTCGAGCAGCCCGTGGACGACGAAGTTGAGCGCCCGCAGGTTGGCGAACCGGTGGCGGTCGATCTCGAACCCGGCGCACTCCGGGAGGAGCTCCTTGAGGCGATCGGTCGTGAGGAACGCGTCGAGCCAGGCCCAGGCCGCGTCGTCGCGCACGAACACGCCGAGGTTCGCGTTGCCGCCCTTGTCACCGGAGCGGGCGCCGACGAGGGTGCCGATCGGGACGCGGCGGGTGGCGCCTTCGGGCGCGGCGGCGTCGGGGCCGGGGCGCGCCTGGATCTCCGTGTCGACGTGGGGGATCACCGAGTCGATCGTATGCGAGTCGCCGCCGAGGATCGTCACCTCCTGCGGCACTGCGTTGGCCGGCACGTTCGCCGGCTCGTACACGCCATAGGCGCGCGCGGGGCCGGGCCCCCCGCCGATCGTGAACCAGCCAGGGGTCGACGAGAGCGCCAGCTCGGACACCGCGTTCGAGAACGCGCGGCCCACCTTCTTCTCGTCGGGGTCCTTGACGGCGATGTGCCACACGGCGAGGGCCTCTTCGTTGCTCGCCGGATCCGCCTTGTCCGTGTGGAGCACGCGCGTCGTCACCTGCTCGTAGTCGGACGGTTCGAAGGGACACGCCCGCCAGAAGGCCGCCTCGACGACCTCGGCCTTCGCGTCGGCGTCGAGGCCGGGGAGGGCGACGCGCATGTCGTTGCGGAACCCGCCGTCGCGGTTCATGCAGACCTTGAGCGTGTCGGGCGGCGCTTCACCCTGCACGCCCGAGACGCGCACGCGGTTCTCGCCGATCTCTTCGAGCTGGATCGTGTCGAAGCGGGTGGTGACGTCGGGGCCGTAGTAGTGCGGGCCGCCGATCTCGTAGAGCGCTTGCGAAGTCACCGTGCCGATCGACACGAGGCCACCGGTTCCGTCGTCGTGCTTGCCGATCACGGCGCTGCCGTCCCCCGCGACCTCGGCCCAGGGGAAGCCGAGGTGCTGGATGTTCGGCACCTCCTGAAAGAAGGCGTAGTTGCCGCCGGTGACCTGGCTGCTGCACTCGATCAAGTGCCCGGCGACGACGGCGCCCGCGAGCGCGTCGTAGTCGGTGCGAGACCAGCCGTGATGCCAGGCGGCAGGGCCGCAGACGATCGCGGCGTCGGTGGCGCGGCCCGTGATCACGATGTCGGCGTCGCTCGAGAGGGCGTCGACGATGCCCCAGCAGCCGAGGTAGGCGTTCGCGGTCATGAAGCGGCCGGGATCCTTGATCGGTTCGCCGGTCTCGAAGTGGTGGAGCTGGTCGCGCTCGATCAATTCGTCGACCCGCGGCATGAGATCGTCGCCGCGCACGAAGGCGATCTTCGGCGACAGGCCGAGCCGGATCGCGATCTCGTGGATCGCTTCGGCGCAGCCCTCCGGATCGAGGCCGCCCGCGTTAGACACGATGCGGATGCCGCGCTCGAGACACGTCCCCATCACCTCTTCCACCTGCTGGACGAAGGTGCGTGCGTAGCCGCCTCCCGGTCGCTTGGCCCGGGTCTTGGCCAGGATCAGCATCGTGAGCTCGGCGAGCCAGTCGCCGGTCAACACATCGATCGGGCCGCCCTCGACCATCTCCCGCGCGCCGCTCGGGCGGTCTCCGAAAAAGCCGGAGCAGTTGGCGATGCGGATCGGGTCGGCCATGGCGAGCATCCTGGACGGGCCGAGCGGACTCGGCGGATTGGCGGGTTTCTGGCGGCTCTGATACTACCGAGCCTTCACGCCCTCCGTAGCCGGCCCCGTAGGACGCTCCTGCGAAGCGCCGCGCACGCCCGGGGGAGCGGGGAGTGACGTGGGCAGCGACGAGATCGTTCGAGTAGCCGTCGAGCGCGGCGTGATGACGGTGACCCTCGCGGATGTGGACAACCGCAATGCCCTCGGCTCGGCGCTGGTAGCTGCGGTCGGGGCTGCCCTCGACCGCGCGAACGCCGACGACTCGATTCGCGCGGTCGTCCTCACGAACGAGGGCACGACGTGGTGCGCGGGCGCCAACCTGAAGGAGCAGTCCGCGCGGAACGAGAGCGGCGCATCGACGGCGCTCGGTGACTTTCAGCTGCTACTCCAGAAGCTCCAGGCCTCGCCGACCCCGGTGATCGGTCGGATCGAGGGCCACGTCGTCGGCGGTGGGAACGGCCTCGCGGCGGTCTGCGACATCGCGATCGCCCGCGACGACGCGAAGTTCGGCTTCACCGAGGTCCGTCTCGGCGTCACCCCCGCGATCATCTCCGTCGTCTGCCTGCCGAAGATGCGGCCCGGGGAGGCGATGGAGGCATTTCTGCGCGGCAACCGGTTCAGCGCCGCGAAGGCGGCAGAATACGGATTGATCTCGCGCGCAGCGCCGGCGGACGCCCTCGACGCAGCGATCGAGGAGATCGTCGCGGATCTTCGGCGTGGCGGCCCCGCGGCGCTCGGGATCGCGAAGCGACTCGTGTACGAAGTGCCGAGCAAGGCGCCCGCCGAGGCGATGGAATGGGCGGCGGCGCTCTCTGCGGAGTGCTTCGCGAGCGACGAGGCGCGAGAGGGCATGCGCGCCTTCCTCGACAAGCGCGATCCCGCCTGGCTCGAAGACCAGGCCGAGTAGAAGAACAATGAAGGAGAAGCAGATGAAGATCGATTCCGGACTCATGGGAATCTCCGACCTCTCGCAGGTCCCGGAGCAGGTGAAGAAGCTCGAGGCGCAGGGCTACGACGGGATGGTGACCGCAGAGATCGCGACCGATCCCTTCCTGCCTCTCGTGCTCGCTGCGGAGCACACCGAGCGGATCCAGCTCATGACGTCGATCGCGGTGGCTTTCGCGCGCAACCCGATGACCCTGGCGAACATCGGCAACGACCTGCAGGCCTTCTCGAAGGGGCGCTTCATCCTCGGGCTCGGCTCGCAGATCAAGCCGCACATCACCAAGCGCTTCTCGATGGAGTGGTCGCGACCGGCGGCGCGGATGCGTGAGCTGGTGCTCGCGATGCGCGCGATCTGGGACTGCTGGTACGAGGGCGAGAAGCTCGACTTCCGCGGCGAGTTCTACACGCACACGCTGATGACGCCGATGTTCACCCCGACCAACAACACCTACGGACCGCCGAGGGTCGTGGTCGCGGCGGTCGGGCCGAAGATGACGGAGATCTGTGGCGAGGTCGCGGACGGCATGCTGGTCCACGCCTTCACGACCGAGAAGTACCTGCGCGAGGTGTCGCTCCCCGCGATCGATGCGGGCCTCGCGAAGTCGGGACGCCAGCGAAGCGACCTCGAGCTCTGCCTGCCGGCCTTCGTCGTGACGGGTCAGGACGAGCGCAAGTGGGAAGAGGTCCGGACGGCGACCGCCCGACAGATCGCCTTCTACGGCTCGACCCCGGCCTACAAGCCGGTCCTCGACGCGCACGGATGGGGAGACCTGCAGGGTGAGTTGAACCGCCTGTCCAAGCGGGGCGAGTGGGTCGCGATGGGCGACGAGATCACGGATGAGATCCTCGAGCAGTTCGCGGTCGTGGCGGAGCCCGCCAAGGTCGCGGGCGCGTTGCGCGAGCGCTGGGGCGGGCTGGTCGATCGCATCCTCTGCACCTTCGACTTCGTGTCGGAGGAGGATCGCAAGGGCTACATGGAAGAGCTGCGCGGCGCCTAGCGCGCCTCGGGGAGAGTCACGATGCTGCCGATCGCCAGCGACCTCCGGGACGAGGTCACCGAATTCCACGCCCTGCTCGACGGACTCGAGGAGGCGGACTGGGCTCGGGAGACGAAGTTCAAGGAGTGGACGCCCTGGGACATCGTGGCCCACCTCCACTTCTCCGACGACGCGGCGCTCCATTCCGTCGAAGGAGAGGAGGCCTTCGCGGCCCACCGCACGGCGCTCATGGACGGAGTCCGCTCGGGCGGCTCGATGTTCGAGCTCCAGCGGGAGGCCTTCGGCCACCTTTCCGCGCCGGAGCTCCTCGCGAAGTGGAAGGACACCGCGCTCGCGCTCGCCGACACCCTCGGCGAGTGCGATCCCAAGGCGCGGCTTCCCTGGTACGGCCCGGACATGGGCGCATCGATGTTCACGACCGCCCGCTACATGGAGACCTGGGCCCACGCCCAGGCAGTCTACGACATGAAGGGCACGCCGAGAGAGCATTCGGATCGCATCCGGAACATCGTCGCGATCGGCTACCGCACTTTCGGGTGGACCTTCGTGAACCGGAAGCTCGACCCGCCTGGCCCGCCGCCCTTCGTGCGCCTCACCGCGCCTTCGGGCGAGATCTGGGAGTACGGGGACCCTGCGGAAGCCGGCCCGGGCGAGAAGATCGAGGGCTCGGCCCTCGACTTCTGCCTCACCGTCACGCAGGTGCGGAACGTGACGGACACCGGGCTCGAAGTGCAGGGTGAAATCGCGAATGCGTGGATGGAGATCGCGCAGTGCTTCGCCGGTCCGCCGGTCGATCCGCCCGCGCCCGGCGCGCGCGGTTCGGACTAGTATCGCCGTTCGCTTCCCGGTCGGCGCTCGGACGGAAGCCCAGGAGATTCGTGCATGGCCCTCAAGTTCTCGCTCCAGCTCCCCACCGACCGCGTCGACCAACTCGGCGAATTCGGGACGGCGGAAGCGATCGCCGAGATTGCCCGCGCGACCGAAGTCGCGGGCTACGACGCCTGCTTCGTGACCGAACATCCCTTCCCGAGCGACGACTGGCTCGCGACCGGCGGGCATCACGCCCTCGATCCCTTCGTCTCCCTGGCGGTCGCGGCCGGTGCGACCGAGTCGCTCCTCCTGCATACGAACCTTCTCGTCCTCGCCTACCGCAACCCGTTCCTGACGGCGAAGGCGGTCGCGAGTCTCGATGCCGTCTCGGGTGGCCGGGTGATCATGGGCGTTGGTGCGGGCTATCTCGAGGGCGAGTTCGCGGCGCTCGGCGCTGATTTTGCGAACCGCAACGACGTGACCGACGACGCGCTTCGGGCGATCAAGGCGGCGTGGACGGGGGACTCGGTCGCGCTCTCGGGAGCCGGCTTCGACGCAGCCGGGAACACGATGGCGCCGCCGCCGGCCCAGCGACCGCATCCGCCGATCTGGATCGGTGGAAACAGCCCGCGGGCCCGCCGACGCGCGGTCGACTTCGCGCAGGGCTGGAGCCCGATGCCGCTCCCGGCGGCCGGGACCGCGCGCACCCGGACGAGCGCGATCGAGAGCGTCGAGGATCTCGGCGCTGCAATCGGGAAGATGAACGAAAACGCCGAGCAGCAGGGCCGAACGGAGCCCCTCGATGTGAACTTTGTCCCCTTCGGCCTGCACATGAATACGCGCAAGTTGCCGGCAGACGACTCGATCCGAGAACAGCTCGCTGCCCTCGAAGAAGTCGGCGTCACCTGGGTGACGATCGGGCTGCCGCCCTGCGATCGCGCGGAGTACCTCGATCGGATCGCGCGGTTCGCAGAGCGCTTTCTCCCCTCGCGCTAAGCGGGACGCCGCGCGCTTGCAGGGAAACGCCCGCGACTCTCTGTCTCAGTTGCATCGGGCATTCGTGTGACGCGATCCCGGGTGAACGTCGCAGTCGTGATCCCGGTCGATCCCCGATCCCGCTCGCGATTCACATGATTTTCAGTGGTCATGTAGAAGGGCGTGAGTTATCGGGCGTTTGCGACGTACAGACAGTGCTCGATCGTGCCGAATGGGAGTTCCAGCATCGCCGTGAGGTGATAGTGTTGAGGTGCTTTCCGTTCGCGACGCTGGGGATCGCGTCGGTGGGCATCCCGCGAGTGCGAAGTCGCGCTCGGTGACGCTGGCGTTCGCGGGAACGGGAGAGGAAGGGAAGCGATGAAGCGAGCGATCGTGCTCTTCGCCGCGCTCTACGGAACCTGGCTCCTCCTCTCTGGTCACTACACCGCGATGCTCATGACCTACGGCGCGCTCTCCTGCGCCGCGGTCGTCGCCATCGTCGCGCACCTGGGCATCCTCGACGACGAGGCGGTCCCGATCCAGCTCGCGCCGCGGCATCTCTTCTACGTGCCGTGGCTCGCGAAGGAGATCGTGCTCTCGAACCTCTCCGTCGCGAAGGTGATCCTGACTCCGTCGCTCCCGATCCACCCGCGCATCCTCCAGGTCCGCGCCAGCCAGAAGAGCGATGTGGCGCAGGTGATCTACGCCAACTCGATCACGCTCACGCCCGGAACGGTGACCCTCGATGTGCGCGACGGTCAGTTCCTCGTGCATGCCCTCACGACCGACTCCGCGGAAGGTCTCCTCTCCGGCGAGATGGATCGACGCGTCTCTGCGCTCGAAGGGAGCGGTGACACGAACGCGGGAGAAGCCGCGTGAACGTCTTCGTCGTCGCGATGATCGCGGTGCTCGCCACGATGATGCTGGCCCTCGTGCGCGCGATCCTCGGGCCCACGGTCTTCGACCGCGTGCTCGCGGCAAACATGTTCGGAACCAAGACCGTGCTGCTGATCGCCGTCTCGGGCTTCCTGACCGGTCGCCCGGAGTGGCTCGATCTCGCGATCCTCTACGCGCTGATGAACTTCACCGGCATGATCGCGCTCCTCCGCTTCAGCAAGTTCGCAAACCTGGCGAGCGACGAGCAGGCCAAGTGATGGATGGCCTGCGCGAAATCCTCGTCTGGGCCTGTCTGGTGGGGGGTGGCCTCTTCTCGCTGATCGGCGGGGTCGGCCTGCTCCGCATGCCTGACTTCTATACGCGTACCCACGCCGCGAGTCTGACGGACACGATGGGCGCCACGCTCACCCTGCTCGGGCTCGCGATCTACAACACCTTCGAGCAAGGCCTCGACCTCGTCACGGTCAAGCTCTTCATCATCTTCCTCTTCCTCTACCTGACGAGTCCGACGGCGGCACACGCCCTCGTGAAGGCCGCCTACTCGAAGGGGCTCGAGGCGCCGGACGTCCAGGAGGCGACGGGAGCCGCTCAGGCAATCCGGAACGAAGCGCTCGCGGCGTCCGAGAGAGGGGAGGGCCACTGATGGGCGAGCAGGCGATGGGCCCCGCGATCGAGGCGATCCTCTTCCTGTTGATGATCGTGCTCGCGGTCCAGATCGCGCGCATCCGCAGTCTCTTCGCGGCCGCGATGCTCTTCGGCATCTTCTCGCTGCTCGCCGCAGGCATGCAGACGATGATGGATGCGGTCGACGTCGCGTTCACCGAAGCCGCCGTCGGCGCGGGCATCTCGACAGTCCTCTTCCTCGGGGCTCTCGGCCTCACGACCTCGACCGAGACCCGGCCCCTCCACCACCGCGTGACGGGCCTGCTCGTGGTGACCACGACCGGTCTGTTGCTCGCGTACGGTACCCTGGACATGCCGGCCTACGGCGACCCGGACGCCCCGATCCACCGGCACGTCGCTCCGCATTATCTCGTCGATTCGAGCGATGAGGTCGGCATTCCGAACGTCGTGACGTCGGTCCTGGCAAGCTATCGCGGGTACGACACGTTCGGTGAGACGACGGTGGTCCTGACCGCGGCGGTCGGTGCGATCCTGCTGCTCGGCGGCGTCCTCGCGCGAGACGACGAGCGCGACGACGACAACGACCGCGAGGAGAGCGACGCATGAGCGACCTCCTCGACGACCTGATCCAAGACGCGCCGCCGGAGGCGCCCACGCCGATCAAGATGCGCGTGCAGGAGACGATCATCCTGCGCGTCGTCGGCAAGGCGGTGATTCCTTTCATCCTGCTCTTCGCGCTCTACGTGCAGTTCCACGGGGACTACGGACCGGGGGGAGGCTTCCAGGCGGGCGTGATCTTCGCCGCCGGGCTGATCCTGCACGCTTTGATCTTCGGCCTCGACGCGCTGCGCCGGAAGGTCCCGATGATCGTCGTCGAGCTCGGAATCGCCTTCGGTGCGCTCCTCTACGGCGGCGTCGGGGTCGTGTCCATGCTGATGGGCGGTGAGTTCCTCCACTACGGCGTACTCGACGGCCACGACGCAGCGCACGGACAGCATCTGGGCATCCTGCTCGTGGAGCTCGGCGTCGGGATCACCGTCGCCTTCGTGATGGTCGCGATCTTCTACTCGTTCGCGGGGAGGTCGAACCGGTGATCGGCGACCTCGCGAGTCACTTCCTGACCCATTGGAACTACCTCGGCTGCATCACCCTGATGATGATCGGCCTCTACATCGCGATCTCCCGCGGCAACCTCGTCAAGAAGATCATGGGGATCAACATCTTCCAGGCGAGCGTGATCCTGCTCTACGTCTCGATGGGGAAGGTCGCGGGCGGCACGGCGCCGATCCTGATGGAGGGCCGCCCCGAGGTCGTCTACTCGAATCCGTTGCCCCACGTGCTGATGCTGACCGCGATCGTCGTCGGCGTCGCGAGCACCGCGCTCGGCCTCGCGCTCGTGGTGCGGATCAAGGAGGCGTACGAGACCGTCGAGGAGGACGAGATCGTCGCCCTCGATCGGGCCGAAGACGAGAAGGATTTCGCCGCTCTCTCGCGTGAAGAAGCCGCGGAAGGGGGTGTCGGGTGACCGACGCCGCATCCACGCACCACGTCGCCGAGGCGGGCCTCGCTTTCGCGGACCATTTGCCTGCGCTGCAGGTCCTGCTCCCGCTGCTCGGCGCGCCGCTCTGCTTCCTGCTTCGCAAGGAGGCGATCGCCTCCGCGTTCACGGTCGCGATCAGCTTCGCGTGCCTCGCGATCTCCATGACGCTCCTGGGCCAGACGATGGACGGACAGATCATCGTCTACGAGTTCGGCGGTTGGCCGCGGCCCTTCGGCATCGAATACCGGATCGACATCACGAATGCCCTCGTGCTGGTCGTCGTGTCCCTCGTCGCGGCGGTGGTCTTCGCCGCGGGAACGGGGCAGGCGCGCCGGGCGATCCCGGTCGGCCGTGAGTACCTGTTCTATTCGGCCGCGCTCCTGTGCCTGACCGGCCTGCTCGGCGTCACCATCACGGGCGACGTGTTCAACGTCTTCGTCTTCCTGGAGATCTCGTCGCTCTCGTCGTACATCCTGATCGCCCTGGGCCGGGAGCGTCGCGCGCTGATGGCGGCCTTCACCTACCTGGTGATGGGCACGATCGGCGCGACCTTCCTGCTGATCGGCATCGGGCTGATGTACCAGATGACCGGTACGCTCAACATGGTCGACATGGCCGAGCGGCTCGAGGCGGTGAGCGACACGCGGACGATCCTCGTCGCCGTCTCCTTCGTCGTCGTCGGCATCTCGACGAAGCTCGCGGTCTTCCCCTTGCATCAATGGCTGCCGAACGCCTATAGCGAGGCGCCGCCGATCGTCTCCGCGTTCCTCGCGGCGACTGCGACGAAGGTCGCCTACTACCTGCTGATCCGCTTCAGCCTCGGCCTCTTCGGCGCGGCCCTGGTCTTCGAAAAGATCGGGGTCGACGCGCTGCTCATGCCGCTGTCCGTGCTCGCCATGTTCGTGGGCTCGATCGCGGCGATCTACCAGACCGACTTCAAGCGCCTGCTCGCCTACTCGAGCATCGCGCAGGTCGGCTACATGACCCTCGGCCTCTCCCTCGCGAGCGAGGCCGGCGTGGCGGCCGGGTTGATCCATCTCTTCAATCACGCGCTCATGAAGGGCGCGCTCTTCCTCGTCGCCGCCTGTGTGACCTGGCGGATGGGCGCGACGAAGATCGCCATGATGCGCGGCCTGGGCCAGCGCATGCCCCTCACGATGGCTGCCCTGGTCGCCGCGGGCCTCGCCCTCGTCGGCGTGCCCGGAACCGCGGGCTTCGTCAGCAAGTGGGCGCTCGTCTCGGCGGCCCTCGAGCAGGACCAGCTCTTCCTGGCGTTCCTGATCATGGGCAGCTCGATCCTCGCGGTCGTCTACATCTGGCGCCTCGTCGAAGTCGTCTACTTCGCGGAGCCCGACGGCGAAATCGAGAAGAAGGAGGCGCCGCTTCGGCTGCTGATCCCGACCTGGATCCTCGCCGGCATGACGATCTGGTTCGGCCTCTTCTCGGGGTTCTCGGTCGAGGTCGCGGAAGCGGCGGCGAAGCAGCTCTTCCTCGGACTGGCGGGAGGGGCGTGACGTGAACCCCGAAACCGCGCAGTCGGTGATCCTCGCCGCGATCTGCCTGCCGCTCCTCGGTGCCGCGGGCGTCCAGGTTCTCGGTCGCTTCGTCTCGGACAATGCGCGGGACGCGTGGACCGTGGTGATCGGCCTCGCGACATTCTCGCAGGTACTCCGGTTGATCGAACCCGTGATGGCGGGCGCGCGACCGAGCCTCGGTCTCCCGGATTGGATGCCGGGCCTCGGACTCGGCTTCGAAGTCGAGCCGCTCGGACTCCTCTTCGGCCTCGTCGCGTCGGGGCTCTGGATCCTGACCTCGCTCTACGGCTTCGGCTACATGCGTGGTCACGACGAGAAGAACCAGACGCGCTTCTTCACGTGCTTCGCGCTGGCGATCTCTGCCGCGATCGGGATCGCCTTCGCGGGCGACCTCGTCACGCTCTTCCTCTTCTACGAGATCCTGACCTTCTCGACCTTCCCGCTCGTGACGCACGCGGGCACCGAAGCCGCGGTCAAGGCGGGCCGGCTCTACCTGGGCATCCTCGTCTCGACGTCGGTGATGTTCCTGCTGCTCGCGATCCTGTGGACCGCGAACCTCACCGATGACCTGGGCTTCCAGCCCGGCGGCATCCTCGAAGGCCGGATCGAAGGGCGGGAAGCGATGCTGCTGCTCCTGCTCTTCAGCTACGGCGTCGGCAAGGCCGCGCTCATGCCCTTCCATCGCTGGCTCCCCGCCGCGATGGTCGCGCCGACCCCGGTCTCGGCGCTGCTCCACGCGGTCGCGGTCGTGAAGGCCGGCGTCTTCTCCGTCCTGAAGATCGCCGTCTACGTCTTCGGCCTCGACATGCTCTCCGCGGGTGGCCTCTCGGACGTCGTGATGTGGATCGCTGCGATCACGATCCTGGCGGCCTCGATCAAGGCGCTCTCCCTCGACAACTTCAAGGCGCGGCTCGCCTACTCGACGATCAGCCAGCTCTCCTACATCGTGCTCGGCGCGATGCTCGCGACGGGCGCGGCGGCGATGGGCGCCGGGCTCCACATCCTGATGCACGCGATCGGCAAGATCACGCTCTTCTTCGTGGCGGGCGCCGTCTACGTCGTCGCGCACAAGACCGAGGTGAGTCAGCTCGACGGCATCGGCCGCAAGATGCCGTTCACTTTCGGCGCGTTTTGTGTGGCGAGCTTCTCGATCATCGGCCTGCCGCCCCTCGGCGGCGCCTGGAGCAAATGGTTCCTCGTGACGGGCGCCTTCGAGGCCGGCGAATTCTGGATGGGCGCGGTCTTCATGGTGAGCTCGCTGCTCTCGATCGGGTACCTGATGCCGATCGTCGTGCGCGCGTTCTTCCGGCCGTTGCCCGAGGGCGAGGACGCGAGCGTCGCGGACGCGCCGCTTCTGATGCTCCTGCCGATCTGCACGACGGCGCTGCTCTGCTTCGTCGTCTTCTTCTACACCGACGCGGTCTACGACCTGCTCGCTCCGGCATTCGGGCTCGGATAGGGGAGGGGAGATGTCCGACGACAACGCTTCACATCCGTCGCCTCCCGAGGGCGAGCGCGCGTACTGGCTCGACCAGCCCGAGAACGTGAACCTGCTGATCAAGATCCTGATCGTCGTCGCGGTCGGGGTGACCCTCGCGGACTTCGGCTACCACAAGCACGGTCATTTCGGCTTCCAGGAGTGGTTCGCCTTCGACGCCGTCTTCGGATTCATCGCCTACGTCGGGCTCGTCAACACGGCGAAGCTCTTCCGCAAGTTGGTGATGCGCGACGAAGACTATTACGAGGCGGCCGCAGGCGCTTACGAGCCCACGGACGAGGAGTCGGTCGATGACTGATCTCCTCGCGTCCATCGTGCAGGGCTCGCCGCCCGGGCTGCTGCTGATCCTGGCCGCGGTGCCGGTCGCGCTCCTGCCCCAGCGACTGTCGCAGCCGGCGATGCTCGCGCTTCCGGTGATCGGTCTCTGGCAGCTCTTCCAGATGCCGGCGGAGTTTTCGCAGACCGTTCAGGTCTTCGACTACACCCTCGAGGTGACCCGGATCGACGCGCTCTCTCGCGTCTTCGGCATCGTCTTCCACATCGCCGCGTTCATCGGCGTCCTCTACGCCGCGCACCAGCGTGACCCGCTCCAGGCGGGCGCCTCGCTCATCTACGCGGGCGCCGCGATCGCCGCGGTCTTCGCCGGCGACCTGCTGACCCTCTTCGTGTGGTGGGAGCTGACCGCCGTCTCGTCCGTGTTCCTGATCTGGGCGAGCCGGAACGAGCGCGCCCTGCGCGCGGGCCAGCGTTACCTCGTGATCCAGGTCCTGTCCGGCCTGCTGCTCCTGGCCGGCGCGATCGACCTCTACGCACAATCCGGGAGCCTGGCCTTCGAACACATCGGCCTCGGCAGCCGCGGCGGCCTGCTCGTCTTCCTCGCCTTCGGCATCAAGGCCTGCTTCCCCTTCCTGCACGGCTGGATGAAGGACGCCTATCCAGAGGCGACGGTCACGGGCACGGTCTTCCTCTCCGGCTTCACGACGAAGCTCGCCATCTACGCCCTCGCGCGAGGTTATGCGGGGACCGAGATCCTGATCCCGATCGGGGCCGCGATGACCGCGTTCCCGATCTTCTTCGCGGTGATCGAGAACGACCTCCGACGTGTGCTCGCGTACAGCCTGAACAACCAGCTCGGCTTCATGGTCGTGGGCATCGGGATCGGCACCGAGCTCGCCCTGAACGGCACCGTCGCCCACGTCTTCGCTCACGTGATCTACAAGGCGCTGCTCTTCATGGCGATGGGCGCGGTCCTCTTCCGGGTGGGCACGATCAAGGCGTCGGAGCTGGGCGGGCTCTACAAGTCGATGCCATTGACGGCGGCGTTCTGCATCGTCGGCTCGCTCTCGATCTCCGGCTTCCCGCTCACCTCGGGCTTCATCTCGAAGTCGATGGTGCTCTCGGCGGCGAACGCCGAGCACCTGCTGATCGCGTCCCTCGTGCTGCTCTTCGCCTCGGCCGGCGTGCTCGACCACTCGGGCATCAAGATCCCCTTCTTCTCGTTCTTCGCCCACGATTCCGGCAAGCGCGTCGAAGAGGCACCCAAGAACATGCTCGCCGCGATGGCGATCGCGGCCTTCCTCTGCATCGGAATCGGCGTCTACCCGGCGCCGCTCTACGCGATCCTGCCGTACCCGGTGGACTATGCGCCGTACACCCCGACGCACGTCTTCACCGTCCTCCAATTGCTGCTCTTCGCCGCGCTCGGCTTCGTCTTCCTGTGGAAGATGGGCTGGTACCCGCCGGAGCTGCGCAGCACCGTTCTCGACGTCGACTGGGTGTGGCGGAGGATGCTCCCTGCGGTCTGGAACGGCGTGGCCGGCATCTGGACCACGGCACAGAGCGCGTTCCTGCGGACCGCCAACGGCCTGCGCCTCCAGCTGCTCGACGTCACGTCGACGCACCTGTCGCCCTGGTCGCGCCTCGGCGAGCCGTGGCCGACGGGGGCGACCGCGATGTGGGCCGCGGCGCTGCTCCTCGCGTATCTCTTCCTGTCGTATTAGTCGGCGTCGCCGCCGGCGCTAGACGACCGCCCCGAAGAGTCGCCCGACCAGCGTCGTGAGCACCATCGCGCCCGCGCCCCAGAGCGTGACGCGCAGGGCGCCGCGGAAGGCGGGCGCGCCGCCGGCCCGTGCGCCGAGGGTGCCGAGCAGGGCCAGGGCCGCGAGCGAAATGATGCCCACCCCCGGCGCGACACGTTCGATCGGAACGAGTGCCAGCGCCGCCAGTGGAACGCCGGCGCCGACCGCGAAGGTCGAGGCCGAGGCGAGGGCGGCCTGAAGGGGGCGCGCAGTGACCCGATCGACGATCCCGAGCTCTTCGCGGGCGTGGGCGTCGAGGGCGTCGTGGGCGGTGAGTTGCTCGGCGACCCGTTCGGCGGTCTGCCAGTCGACGCCGCGCGCGACGTAGAGCTGGGTCAGCTCCTCGAGCTCGAACTCGGGATCTTCCTCGAGCTCCTGCTCCTCGACCGCGAGGTCGGCTTCCTCGGCGTCCTTCTGGGAGTAGACCGAGACGTACTCGCCGGCCGCCATCGACATCGCGCCCGCCACGAGCCCCGCGACGCCGGCGGTCATCACGCTCCCGCGGCTCGCTTCGGCGGCGGCGACGCCGAGAATCAGGCTGGCGGTCGAGACGATGCCGTCGTTCGCGCCGAGCACCGCCGCGCGCAGCCAACCCGCGCGATGGCTGCGGTGGACCTCGTCCAAGTGCATCGGATCCCCCATCGATGAACCTTCACGAGGGTAGCCTCCACGGTGGCAGGACGCCGTTCGATCGGCTCTCATTGGGCCGCCCAGGATCCACGAACGGAGCGCCTTCGCCCGATGCCCGACTTGGTCTATGAAAAGCGCGACGGGATCGCGTTGATCACCCTGAACCGCCCCGAGCGGCGCAACGCGTTCAGTCCCGAGACGATCATCCGGCTCGCCGAGGCGTGGATCGACTATCGCGACGACGACGAGCTGCGTGTCGCGATCCTGACGGGTGCCGGGGACAAGGCGTTCTGTGCGGGCGGTGACCTCGGGACTCTCCTGCCGCTCCTGACCGGTGCGATCCCGCCGTCCGACGAGTGGGGCGAGCGCTTGATGGCCGACGTTCGCCACTACATGTCGACCGCGCTGCTGCGACCCTTCGAGCTCTACAAGCCGATCATCGCCGCGATCAACGGCTTTGCCCTCGCGGGCGGCAGCGAGCTCCTGCAGGCGACCGACATCCGGATCGCCTCGACGAACGCGTCGTTCGGACTCTCCGAGCCGAAGCGGGGCCTGGTGCCCGGCGCGGGCTCGATGGTGCGGCTGCCGCGGCAGGTTCCCTGGGCGCGGGCCATGGAGATCCTCATGACTGGCGACGCCGTGTCTGCGCAGGAGGCCCTCGCGATGGGATTCGTGAACGATGTCGTCCCGCCGGAAGCGCTGATGCCGCGGGCGTTCGAGTTTGCGGACCGGCTCCAGCAGAACGCGCCGATGGCCGTCCGGGCGGTCAAGGAGGTTGCGCTCCGCACGAGCGGGATTCCGCTCGTGAACGCCTACGAGATCGAGAACGAGGTCTCGGCGAAGGTGTCTTCGTCGGAGGACGCGCGGGAAGGCCCGCGTGCGTTCATGGAGAAGCGCGACCCGGTCTGGACCGGGCGCTAGCCGAGGAGACGAAGATGTTGAGCCCCATCGACTGTGTGAAGCGGGTCGTCGAATGCGACAACGCCCGGGATGCCGCCGGCTACCGCGCGATCCTGCACGACGACTACCTGTCCTTCGTGCACGGCAAGGAGCAGAACAGCGGCGCCGACGTCGAGGTCGCGGCCCTCGAGTCCTGGTGGAAGGCGGCCAGCGACGTCCATCTCGAGATCCTCGAGATGGGTGAGACCGACGGGCTCGTGACGCTGCGATATACGCTGACCGGCACGAACGACGGAGATCTGTTCGGGATCCCCGCGAGCGGGAAGCGCTTCCACGTCGAGAACTGCACGCTGCTGCGGGTGATCGACGGGAAGGTGAAGGAAACCTTCCGCTACTCGGACACGATGGGGCTGATGACGCAGCTCGGGGCGATGCCGGCGCGCGAAGGCTGACCGGTTGCCGGGCCGAATGGGCCCGACGGATGTCCTTCGGGAAGTCGCGCTGCAAGCGGGGCTTCGAAACGAGTGCGTTCGCGGCGCGAGAACCGGGTAGAGCGCGGTCTCGCGCGCAAAGACTGGCGCATCGCGAAAGATCTGCTTTCTCTCTCCGGCTCCGTCCACAAACTGCGTGGGGACGAGCAGCCGACGCAGTCCGAGGAGAGGTCCTGCTGCCGAGATGTGTCTCATCCACCCGCTGTTCTATGCGCTGCCCCGTCGTGATTCCACCCGCCCCATCAACGTCCACGCCACCCGCGATCGCGATGCGAACTTCGAGATCGCGCTCGCCCTCGCCGAACGGGAGAATTTCCGATTCGGCACGTCGATCCTGAACTTTCCCGCCAGCCAGCGCACCCGCTACGACCTGTTGCCCCGCGGCGAGCTGAGGCACCTCCCGCTCCCCTTCGTCCGCGATCGCGACGTAATCGTCTGCACGACCCGTCCGCCGCTTTCGGACGGCGCGAGCGGCGACAACAAGTGCGTCGAGCCCGGAAACACCGACGTCGAGCGCGAGATCTTCCGCCACTGGTGGCGCTACATCAGCACGCTGTCCCGCGCGCATCTCGTCTTCAGCGACGCGGCGATCGCGTATCTGCCCGAAACCATGCGGAACCGCGCGGAAATCACGTTTTTCCAGCAGGGCTGCCGATATCAGCACTTGAAGGAGCCGGGGGCCGAAGGGGCGCGCATCAAGAGCCCGTTCGGCCAGCGGACCCTCGCTGCGCTCCTTCGGCTCGACGAGATCTGGCCCAACGGCCCCGGGCTCGTGTGCGCCTGGGGGATGAATGCGACCGCGACCCTCGCGTGGTGCCACCTGCTTCGCCACCGGTACCCGCACCTGCTGCAGCACCGCGGGCTCACCGCCGTGGAGCTCGACCCGGCGCCGATCCCCCCGAACCCGACGACCTTCGAGTGGACCCTGGACTGGCAGGCGACGCCGTTGCTCCAGACCGGCGGCGAGCTCCCGCAGTAGCGAGGGCGCGCGACCGGCGCGGAAAAATCCTGGGCCGAAATCGGAACGCCCGCGACCGCGGGCATGATCCGGACTCCACACCACGACCGCCCGGCTGTGCGATTGCGCGCGGCGGGCGCATGGAGGCCCGGATGCCCAGGAAGAAGCGAGAAAAGCAGCAGCGGCTCGATCGATCCACAGAAGAGTCCCTCTGGCCGCTGGTCGGCCGCGTGCTGGCCAGCGAGGCCGCGCGAACCGTGTATCTCTGGGGGCCGCCCGGCGTCGGGAAATCGTTCGTCGCCACGCGCGAGGGCGTCGCACATCGCCCCGTGTTCGCGCTCACGACGACCCCCGAAACCCCCGCCGCCGAGCTGCGCGGCGGGTGGATGCCGAAGGGCAGCGGGTTCGAGTGGCGCGACGGGCCGATCGTGACCGCGATGCGCCGGGGCGGGCGGCTGGTCCTGAACGAAGTCTCCTACGCGTCGTCCGACCTGCTCGCGTTCTTCCACCCCGTGCTCGAGTCGCCGGAGACCGCGCGGCTCACGCTCCCGAGCGGCGAGACGATCGAGCCGGCGCCGGGCTTCCAGGTCGTCGCGACGGACAACTGCCCCGTCGAGCAGCTGCCCGAGGCGTTGCGTGACCGCTTCCGGAGCGTGCTGCGCGTGGACGCGCCGCACCCAGACGCCCTCGCGCGACTCCGACCGGATCTCCGCGAGGCGGCGCTGCGCACCTTCGATCTCGAGCCTGAGCGCGCGATCAGCATTCGAGGCTGGCTCGCGCTCCAGGATTTCGAGGAGGAGCTCGGTCGTGAGGAGGCCTGTCGGGCCGTCTTCGGTCGTGAGCGCGGCGAGCAGGTCTTCGAGGCGCTGCAGCTGGCCGCGGCCTGATCCCGGTCCCGTAGCGACCCGAACCCGGAGACGACTCATGCGTATCCCCCAAGACCGACTCACCGAGCCCAGCGACTGCATGCACGCCCCCTATCCCGAGCTCGTCGAGCGCGGACCCCACGCGGGGCCTTGGAAGGTCCTCGACAGTCGCACCCAGGACTGGCTCGCGAGCAGCGGGGCGACCATCAAGGTCGACCGCACGCTCTTCGTGCCCTTCGAGGCAGGCGGCTTGCCCGTGTGCATGCACGAGCTCGCGCACGTCGCCTGGTCGCCCGACCGATTTCCGCGCGTCCGCTATCCCCTCGTGGTGCTGCAGGCGGTCGAGGACGCGCGCATCAATCAGGGGCTCTCGCGGGTCGGCCTGACGATCTTGCTCGATCATGAGGCGGCCGCGCACGTCGGCCACCTGACCGCGCAGGACGCGAAGCATGGGCGCGTCGCGGCGGTCCTTCTGCGCGCCATCGCTTCGCTCTCGACGAGCGCCGAGACGATGATGCGCGCCGAGGTCGACATGCTCTCGCCCCGCGCGCGCGAGATCGCGCTCGACTGGCTGGAGCGAACCGATGCGCGGCTCTCCCTCGCGAGCGCCGCCGCCGGCGGGCCGGTCGCGCCGTTCCGCGTCGCCCGCGACGTCGCGCGGGATCTCGCCGGGGAGCTCCGGCGCTACGGGCTGCTCGAGGACGATCTCCGGGTACGAGACGCGACCTGCTGCTATGTCCCGGAAGGGACCGAGGTCGGTGCCGGCCTCGGTCTCGGCGACCGCGCGCGGCGCCTCCTCGAGCGTCGCCTCGGCAGGCGCGGCGACGGCGACGGCGAGGCGGGGACGGTCGAGCCCGGCGAGCTCACGATCACGCGCCCGCCGCTCCGCGTGCGACAACGCGCGGCCGCGCCGGCGCGCTTCGGCGCGATGCGGCCCGCGTGCGAGGGGGGTGTGATCCGTCGGCCGGACCGGCTGCTGATCGACCGGGCGATCTTCGCGCGCCGCGGGCGCGACGTCGGCGGATCGGTCCTGGTGGACGCGAGCGGGAGCATGTCGCTCAGCGTGGAGCAGCTCGAGCAGATCGTGACCGCGGCGTGCGGCACCGCGCTCGTCGCGATCTACTCAGGCGCGGATGACGCGGGCGAGCTCCGGATCGTGGCGGATCGGGGCTGGCGCGTCGCCGAGGACGACCTCGCTCCGAACGGCTCCGGCAACATCGTCGACCTGCCCGCGCTCGAATGGCTCGCTCGCCAGCCGGAGCCGCGCTTCTGGGTTTCCGACGGCGGCGTGACCGGGGTCGGCGACACCGGGTGCGGGCGGCTGCGCGAGCGCTGCATGGCGCTCGCTCGGCGCGCCGGGATCAAGCGGGTCGACGATGCCGACGCCGCGCTGGAGGCACTCTCTGCGTCGCTCGACTCGCCGTACACGCCTCGCGGCTGATGGAGCGATTCGGCTCAATCGTCGATCACGATTCCCTGGACGAGGAACGGCACGACCGGAATGTCCTCGCCGTCGTTGCCCATCTGTTGCTGCTGCATCACGACGAGCACGATTCCGCTCTCCGGGCTGATCCAGAGATGCGTTCCGTAGGCGCCGCTCCACCAGAAGTCGCCGTCGTGCGAGGGCATCAGCGCGGCGTCGGCGTCGGTCACGACCGAGACGCCCAACCCGAACGAAAGGCCCTCGATCCCCATCATCGTCGCGAGCACGCCGTCGATCTCGGGCACGCGCATGCGGCGCGCGGTCTCCGGCGCGAGGATGCGCACGCCGTCGTACTCGCCCTCGTTCCAGAGCATCAGCGCGAAGCGCATGTAGTCGCTGGCGGTCGAGACGAGACCGGTGCCGCCCGGCGTCCAGTCGTCCGGGCGATGTTCCTGGACCGCGCGTGCGAGGCCGTCCTCGGTCTGCTCGTACATCACCGCGAGCGGCGCATCCGAGGGCACGTCCTTCAGGTAGGTCGTCGCCTGCATGCCGAGCGGCACGAAGATGCGGCGCTCGAGAAAGTCGTCGAGGGGTTCACCGCTCGCCACCTCGATCAGGCGCGCGAGCACGTCGTAGGCGGAGCCGTATCGCCAGCGCGTGCCGGGCTCTTCGAAGAAGGGCAGGGGCGGAATCCGCTCGACCCGAGCCGACAGCGGACCGGAGCCCGAGTAGGGTCCCTCGGCCAGCCATCGGTCCCTCATCGGCCCCGGCGTGAAGCCCGGGCCCATGCCCGACGCGAACGACATCACGTGCCGGACGAGGAGCGGCGTCTGCATCGGCGTCGTGCCGGTCATCTGGCCGTCTTCGTCGAGGCTCGCGACGCGCAGGTCGCCGAACGAAGGCAGGTAGGTCGCGACGGGCTCATCCAGCCCGAGCTTGCCCTCCTCGATGAGGATCATCGCCGCGGTCCCGATCACGGGTTTCGTCATCGAAGCGATCTGGAAGCGCGTGTCGAGGGACATCGGCACCTCGGCCTCGACGTCCTGGTGCCCCGTCGCCGCGGCGTGGATCACCCGTCCGTCGCGGGCGACGAGGACGACGAAGCCAGAGCGCGACCCCATCGCCACGCGCCCGCGGATCACCTTGTCGATCGCCCAGGTCTGGAAGCCCGAGAGCGCTTCGGCTTCGGGGAGGCCGTCCCGTGCCGGGGGCAGGTCGGGCAGCGGCGTATCGGTGCCGCCGCAACCGAGGAAGGCCACGGTCACCGCAAGAGCGAGGGGGCGGGAGAGGCGACCGCGCATGCATACTCCTGTCGTATCGGGACCGCGCCAGACCTCGCCGAGCCCGAGCGAGGCCTTCGCCCAGTCGAGGATCGCGGAGACGTCGTTCGCGAGGATCGCGGAGACATCGCTCGACCAGAGCAACGGGTAGACCGGCGGGTTGGACAAGTCGATTTCAGCTCAGCGCGCCGGCGGCGGCGATCTCCGAGATCTCGTCGTCGCTGTATCCGAGGATGTCCTTCATGACTTCGAAGGTGTGCTCGCCGATGACCGGGCCCGCCTGCGTCGGGGCGGAGGGAGTCTTCGAGAATCTCGTGACCGGTCCGTCGAAGCTGTGGCGACCGAAGCCCGAATGCTCGAGCTCGATGAAGAAGTCGCGCGCCTTGAGTTGCGGATCGTGACGATAGTCTCGGGCGCGAAGCGGCACGTACGCCGGGACGCCCGCCTCCCGCAGCTGCTCGGCGACCTCGAAGGCCTTCTCGGACGCGGCCCAGCGCTCGAGGATCGCGTCGATCTCGGCCCGCCGAGCGAGTCGCGCGTCGACGCCGTCGAGCTCGTCGCCGCCGAGGCGCCCGAGCTCGGGTACGACGCGGCAGAGCGCGCGCCACTGTGGGGTCGTTCGCGTCTCGATCGCGACGAAGCGCTCGGTCTCGCTCGTGCGATAGACGCCGTGCGGGCAGCCCCACTCCGAGTCGAGACCGGGGCGCTCGACCACGCGCCCGGTGCGCTGGGAGTCGAGGATCGTGGGGGCCAGGTGGTGGATTGCCGCCTCGATCTGGGACACGTCGATCAGCTGGCCTTCTCCCGTCTGGTCGCGATGGTGGAGCGCGGCGACGAGGGCCGAGAGCGCATAACGTGGCGAAATGAAGTCGGTGTAGGCGCCCCAGGGCGAAGACGGCTTGCGGTCGGGCCAGCCGGTGATGCCGGTAAATCCGCCGAGCGCGGCGCCATGGATGCCGAAGCCGGTGTGGGCGGCCTCGGGGCCGGTCTGGCCGCGCATGCAGCTGTAGAGCATCACGATGTCGGGCTTGATCTCGCGCAGCTGCTCGTAGCCCAGGCCGATCCGCTCGGCCGTGCCGGGGGTGAAGTTCTCGACGACGACGTCCGCCCACTCGACCATCCTATGGGCGACGGCGAGGCCTTCGGGCTTCGTGAAGTCGATCGCGATGCCCTTCTTGCTCTGGTTGAAGTTCGCGGCCATGTGGCCCGTCGTCGTTCCCGGGTCGCCGATCCACGGCGGAATGAAGCGCAGGGTGTCGACGCGCGACTCGGTCTCGACGCGAAGCACCGTCGCCCCCAGGTTCGCGAGGTCCTTACCGATCAACGGCCCCGCGGCGATCCACGAGAAATCCGCGACCTTGAGCCCTTCGAAGGCCTGGGTACGCGGCGTCGGATCCGAGACGATCGGCGCGAGGGGCTTGCGGTCGACGTCGTCGACCAGCGCCTGATCCTGACCGAGGGTCGGAGCCGGGCGATCGTATTCGATCGGCGTCTTCTCGAGACGCGCGAAGGGGCCGGGAACCTTGTCGCCGTCGACCTCGACCCAGAAGTCGCGGTCGATGAGCTGCGGATCCGCGAGCAGGTCCGGGGCCGTATTCACGGGCGCGATCAGCCACTTGCCCTTGACGGCCTGCTCCTGGATCTCGGCCTTCGTCATCGTCTTGAGAAAGGCCTTGAACTGCTCGACGCCGCGAAGGGCCGTCGCGAGCTCGAGCTTTCCTTCCTGGAGGTCCTGGATCCACGTCATCCACTGGACTTCCTCGAGGTCGTCGTCGAGGCCGCCCTGTTCGCCGATCCACTTCATACACGAGTCGAAGCCGAATGCGCCCTGGGCGCCGAGCACCAGCACGATCACGACGAAGCCGTCCTTGCAGGGCTCCATGACCGGCAGGTCGAGCCCTTCGAAGACGACCATCGTCCCGGTCCGCCCCGCGCGGTCCTCCCCGAAATTCGGCATCTCCTGGTCGACCGCGCTGAAGCTCGTCTGGTTCATCAGGCTCCAGAGCACGGCGGTCTGGACGGAAGCGTCGAGATGCTGGCCCTCGCCCGAGCGGTTTCGCGAGTAGAGCGCCATCAGCGCGTCGGCGGCCGCCTGCGTCGCGCCGAGATGGGCGGTCTCTGGAAAGCCGATCGGGAGCGGGACGCGATCGCCGTCGCCGGTCGAGTTCAAGAGACCTCCCGCGGCAGAGAGCGTGAGGTCGGTCGCGGGGTGCGTGGCACAAGGCCCGTCCTGGCCGAAGGGCGTGACCGAGACGTAGATGAGCCCCGGATTGATCGCTTCGAGATCCGAATGGCCGAGTCCCTTCGCCGCCATCTCGCCGGGCGTCGACGACTCGAGGAGCATGTCCGCGGTCTTCACGAGGGCGAGGAAGCGCGCCTTGTCCGCTGCGTCGTCGAGATCCAGCACGACGCTCCGCTTGCCGAGACCCCACGCGCGCCAGTAGAGCGACTGCTCGGGATCGCCGGAGCCTCGTTCCGGGCGCGGGGCGTCCGCGCTCGGCGGCGTCGCGAAGGGCGGCGAGAAGCGCGCTTCGCAGCCCCCCGGCGGCTCGACCTTGATCACCTCCGCGCCGAGGTCGGCGAGGATGCGGCCGGTGGCTTCACCGAGCGGGGTCGTGAGATCGAGGACACGGATGCCTTCGAGGGCGCGGCAGGGCATGGGGGGATTCCTTCGCTTGCGGGTCAGCCCATCGCGGGCGGACCCCGGAAATGGAAACGCCCGCGCGGCGCCGGGTCAACCGGGCAGCGCGGGCGAACGTTTTGGCGCTCGTGAGCGTGCGAAGCGCGAATGCAGCCCAAGCGCCTGCGGCCCAAGCGCGCTCTGCGCGCGCTAGGTCAAAGGTCGGAGCTCGTTCAGCTCCCGCGTGTTGTCACGCAGGATCTGGAGCGTCTGGGCATCGTCGAACTGCTCGAGCTCCTTCACGTAGTCGAGGGGCGTGGGCATGCCCTCGATGTGAGGCCAGTCGGAGCCGAAGATCACGCGGTCGGTGCCCATGTGATGGGCGACCTCGTTCACGTCGTCCTCCCAGAAGGGGTTGACCCAGACGTGTTGGCGGAAGCTCTCGGCCGGGTGCTCGCCGTAGTAGTTCGCGATCGAGAGGCGGTTCGCCGACTGATTGAGCTTCCGGTAGAGATCCGGCAGGAACTCGGCACCGTTCTCGATCGAGGCGATCCGGACGCCCGGATGGCGCTCGAAGAGCTTCTCGAAGGCGCACGTGATCAGGAAGTCGTACGCGGCGCGCTCGATGTTGAAGTGCTTGATGTTGGGCGAAATGGCGGACTCCGCGGCGTCGGCGGTGAAGCCGTCCTTCACGTAACCGTGGGTCGTGTAGCCGGAGTCGCCGGCGTGGATCACGACGCAGATCCCGGACTCGGAGACGCGCGCCCAGAAGGGGTCGTGTCGCGGGTCGGCCGGCGAGAAGGTGCCCTCGCGGGTGTGGATCGCGGCCGGTCGCATGCAGACGACCCGCGCGCCTTCCTCGAGCGCCCACTCGAGCTCGCTGACCGCGAAGTCGACGTCGGCCAGGGAGATGTAGGGAGCGCCGAAGATGCGGTTCTGGTTGTTGACGCCCCAGTCCTCGTTCAGCCAGCGGTTGAAGCCGTGGAAGAGGACCTTCACCGCCTCGGTGTCGTGCTTGATCAGCTCTTCGTAGAGGACGCCGAGGGTCGGGAAGAGCCACATGGCTTCGATGCCCTGCTGGTCCATCGTCTTGATGCGCGCATCGGGATCCATGTAGTGCGCCGGCAGCGGCTCGCGCTCGCGGAGCGCCTTCATCATGGACGTGCCGTCCGGGTTGCCGCGCAGGAAGTCCGAGATCGCGCCGGGCATCGCGATCGGATCCCAGGTCGGGTTCTTGACCGCGTGGGCGAGCTTGCCGCCGACCACGTGATGCTTGCGGCCGTCGATCTCCGCCCATTGCACGCAGCGCGCGTGCCATTCCTTCGGCACGTGGCGGGTGAAGGCGTCGAGCGCCTCGTAGTAGTGGTTGTCGCAGTCGAAGGGGAGGTAGCCGAGGTCCTGTGCGACGGGATTGTCGGTAGAGAAAGACATGGGAAGGTCTCCTGTTGGAATGCGTTCGCGGCGGTCCACGGCGAGCGCAGGGGCTCTGCTCGCGGCCGGCGAACGATCGTTCGGGCCCGGGTAGCTTAGCTGACCGGGAGTCCGAGGCGAGGCATCAGGAGGGTTGCAGATCGGCGGCGGGCCTCCCTGAAAGGCACTTCAGAGGCGTCTCGAGGCTCGACGCCTCTAGCCGAGAGATCTGCGCCGCAGGCGAGTGCGGGCCGGGCGCGGCCGCGCGATGCTGGCGTCGTGGACAAGCTGATCATCGACGCCCGCCTGAACGAGTACACCTTCCGCGAGCCGAACCCGAACGTGCCGTACTCGCCGGACGAGATTGCTGCGGATGCCGAGGCCTGCGTCGCCGCCGGCGCCTCGATCGTCCACTACCACGCGCGCGATCCCGAGACCGGCGCGCCTTCGAGCGACGTCGCCCTGTACGCCGAGACGGCGCGGGCGATCCGCGCGCGCTGCGACGCCATGGTCATGCCGACCCTCGGCGCCAACACGGTCACCGATCTCGACGAACGCATCGGCCACATCGAGGCGATGTCCAAGGACACCGCTTCGCGAGCCGACCTGGCGCCCCTCGATCTCGCGAGTCTGTCCCTGGGAATCTGGCAGGAGGGCATGGACGCGGTCGGGGGCGACGAGCTCGTCTACTACAACTCGGTCGGGGTCTTGAAGGCGCTCGCGGCGCGGGCGCGGGCGGTCGGCGCGCTGCCGATGGCGGCGATCTGGAACGTCGGCTCGCTGCGGCTGCTCGAGGCGTTCTGTACGACCGGCGTGCTCCCGAACACGATCTTCGCCGAGCTCTTCACGACCGAAGGCGGCCTGCTCCCCGGTCACCCGGGCACGGTTCGGGGACTCCAGGCGCTGATCGACTTCGTGCCCGAGAGCGTCGACTGCGTCTGGGCCGCTGCCTGCTACGGCGCGAACGCGCTGCCCCTAGCGGAGCACGCGATCGCGCAGGGCGGCCACGTCGCGATCGGCCTCGGCGACTACCCCTATCTCGAGCTCGCGCCCGAAGCGCCCACGAACGCGGCGGTCGTCGCGGCGGTCGTCGAGATCGCCGGGCGCCACGGGCGCGAGATCGCCACCCCGGCCGAGGCGCGGGCCCGCCTCTCCGCGGGCTGAGCTGTCAGGCTCCGCGTCCGCCCGTCGACTGAAGATCGAGGAGACCCATGCCGCTTCCGCGCCCCGAACAGCCCGCGACCCCCGCGCCCGACGCGTTCACGATCCACCGCGCTGCCGTCGCCGACGACATGACCCTCGGCTACGTGCGTGAAGGGGAGGGCGGGTACCCGCTGCTCCTGGTCCACGGCTACCCGGAGTCGAAGCGCGTGTGGTGGCGCAACATCGAGCCCCTCGCCGCCGCCGGCTACGAAGTCGTCGTGCCCGACCTGCGCGGCTACGGCGATTCGGACCTGTCCGCGAAGGACGAGTACGACCTCGTGCTCTACTCGAAGGACTGCTTCGCGCTGATGCACGACGTGCTCGGTCACGAGCGCTTCGGTCTCGTGGGCGGCGACGTCGGTGGGACCGTGATCGTCGACATGGCGAACCGCTATCCGGAGCACGTGTCGAAGATGATCTTCTTCAACACGGTCGCGCCCTTCGTCGTCGACGAAGCGGCCTGGTACGAGGAGCGCAAACTCGAACTGAACCCGCTTCCCCACGGACCGACCGGCGACTACCGGATCCGGCAGGGACGCGAGCCCGATCAGCTTCGCGCGGAGCTCGACACGCCCGCGCGCTGCCGCCAATGGGTGCGCGACTTCTACGAGCATCGCCTTCTGGCGTCGCAGTACTCCTTCGAGGAAGCCGACTACGACTTCATGACCGAGCCCTTCGCGGACATCGAGCGGCTCGCCGCGGCCTGGTCGCCCTATCAGCTCGAGTGGGGGCGCCCGATGAGCGAGCCGCCGCTGCTCATGCAGAAGACCGAGACACCGACGCTGATCCTCTACGGCCCGGAGGACCAGGTCGTGCCGAAGGACTTCCCGAAGCGCTGCGAGATCGCGTTCCCGAACCGCACCGGTCCGCTCGTCGTGCCCGAATGCGGGCATTTCCTGCAGTGGGAGCGCGCCGATGTGTTGAACGAAGTGACGCGCTTCTACTTCGCGGACGAGCGCGCAAAGGCGAAGCGTTAGTCGCGCACCGATTCGAGGGCGAGGATCGGCTCCACGTAGTCGTATCCGAGGGCGTCCGCGACGTGGGGCTCGGTCACGTGCCCCGCGCACACGTTCAGTCCCGTCAGCAGCCCCGGTTCGCAGGTGAGCGCCGCGCGGGCACCCCGAGCGGCGATGCGCTGGACGTAGGGCAGCGTGGCGTGGTTCAGCGCGTAGGTGGACGTCTTCGGGACGGCGCCCGGCATGTTGGCCACGCAGTAGTGCACGACGTCGTCGACCACGAAGGTCGGCTCGAGGTGGGTGGTCGGCCGAGAGGTCTCGAAGCAGCCGCCCTGATCGATGGCGACGTCGACGAGCACCGAGCCGCGGCGCATCGCGCGGACATGTTCCGCCGTGACGAGGTGCGGTGCGGCGGCGCCGCGGACGAGCACGGCGCCGACGACCAGGTCGGCATCGAGCACGTAGCGTTCGATCGCCTCCGCGGTCGCGTAGACGGTGCGCAGCGCCGAGCCGAAGCGCGCGGCCAGGCCCTCGAGGACGCGGGTGTCGCGGTCGAGGACGGTGACGTCGGCGCCGAGGCCGAGCGCCATCTGGATCGCGTTCGCGCCGACCACGCCGCCGCCGAGGACGACGACCTTCGCGGGGGCGACCCCGGGCACCCCACCGAGCAGGAGCCCCGCGCCGCCGCGGCTCGCCTCGAGACTCGCGGCGCCGGCCTGGATCGACATGCGCCCCGCGACCTGGGACATGGGGGTCAGCAGGGGCAGACCGCCCTGGCGGTCCGTGACGGTCTCGTAGGCGATGCAGGTGGCCCCGCTCGCGACGAGCTCCTTCGTCTGGTCGGCGTCGGGGGCGAGGTGGAGGTAGGTGAAGAGCGTGTGCTCCGGGCGCAGCAGCGCGCGCTCGGAAGCCTGGGGCTCCTTGACCTTCACGATCAGCTCGGCGCGCTCGAACACGTCCGGTGCGCTGGCGACGACCGTCGCGCCTGACGCCGAATAGGCCGCGTCGTCGGCGTCGACGCCGATCCCGGCGCCGCTCTCGACGAACACCGCGTGTCCGCTCGAGGTCAGCTCACGGACGCTCGCGGGAGTGAGGCCCACGCGGAGTTCTTCGCTCTTGATCTCTCTGGGGACGCCGATCTGCATCGCGGTCTCCTCCGTCCTCCCGACATCGACGCTTCGAGGCGTCACCTGTACGGGCGGATCGACGGGCGCGCATTCCCGGGCGTACGATTTCCCCGCGAACGTCGTCGCAGGAAGGACGGGCGCAACCCGTCGGCAGTTCGGCGGCGACCGCGGGGGACGGCGAGCGCGCCGTATGCGGCGTCCTGACGGATGCTCAGCGCGCGGCGGCGAAGTAGGGCGGGGGATCGATGGCCGGGGTACGCGGCGCGGCCGACGCCTTGCACAGCGCCAGGAAGTCGTTCACGAGGTACTCCCAGGGCGAGCGGAAGCGCGGCTGCGCCTCGCCCGGGTCGTAGTCCGCGTAGGCCGGCACTTCCTTCGGCGCGGGGAACGCCTCGAGGCCGTCCCGCGAGAGCAGGATCTCGGCGCGACCGTAGTGGTGCAGGTGACTCACGACGATCACGCAGCGATTGCCGGCGAAGGCATAGCGAGGCAGGTGCTCGACGAAGTAGGCGAGGACCTGACTGGTGTTCCAGTCGCGAGGCGGCGTGATCAGCTCCGGCGAGAGCGTATCCTCCGGCTCGTCGGTCTCGGCGAGGGCGACGCCGACTTCGTGCTGCACACCGACCCAGGCCTCGGGGAAGAGCGCGTGGCAGCGACGGGTCATCTCGGCGAGGGCTTCGTTGTTCGGACCGGCACAGCGGTCCTCGGGAAGTCGAGCGAAGGGCGAGTCGAGGCGGTAGCCGAAAGAGAGGGCGAGAATCGCCGCGGGGGCGGGATGGAGGATCGCGGGGCGCGGCGCCTGCTCGACCGGCTCGAAGACCTCGAGCACCTGCTCGACCGGGATCTTCCAGCCCTTCGCGATCTCGACGCCGTCGGGGCGGGTGCGTCGCTCGATCTCCTCGCAGAGCCCGTCGACTAGCCGGGGCGAGAAGGCGCGACCCTCGTAGTGGGTGCGAACTCGTTTCGTGAGCGCGGGATGCTTCATGATCACCTGGTTCCGATCGGCGCCCTCGCGCCGGTCCATTCGTGGAACGTCTACCGGGAAGTAAGTGCCTGGAGTCCAGTAGGGGGTGACCGGCCTCGGCGGCCCCTGACGGCCCTCGCGGGCAATTGCGACGGGCGTGCGGGACGGCTGCCGGATCGCTGCTGGTTTTCGGGCCCGATCTCCGTCTCGCGGAAGCAGAATTTTCGCGTCGGCCACGTGAATTCCGTGTGCCGAAACGGATGCGCATCGCGTTCATGTTCTCGAAGGCCCGGTCGTGGTCGGTTGCGAAACGTGCGTCCACGATGAGGAAATCGTGGGCGTCATGAAGTCGAGACCCACGCTCGGGAACCGGCGAATCGCCGGCAATCTCGGGTGGGAGGGGGTCCCACGGCGCGTCACCAGGCGACTGAGTCGCTAGTGTTGTTCGCCCACCGAGGGGTCGGGCTAGACGAGTCTCGCCGTTCCGCGGATCCAGCGGCGCGGTACTGAACCGATCGACAGGAGAATCCGCAGATGACGAGGATCAACGCTTCTCTCACTCTCGCGGGGGGCCTTGGCGCCCTCGCGATGCTCGGCGCTTGCGCCAAGCCCATCGTCTACAAGGACCCGGTCGCGGTCACGCCGCCGACCGGCGAGGTCGCGGTCACGCAGACCGTCACGGTCTTCGATTCGTCCGGCTCGAAGGCGGACCACTTCCCCGACGCCAAGGCGACCCTCGAGTCGCTGGTCGCGGCGATGCCCAGCGGCAACTACGCGGCCGGCCAGGTGCAGTTCGGCGGACGCCAGCGCGCGACCGCGGGCGGCGGCAGCTTCGACCGCGGCGCCCTCGCGAACGCGGCGAACGGCGCGAGCTTCCTGCAAGGCTCGACCCCGCTCTACTCCGTCATCGAGAACGAGGTCGCAGACGCGCTCGCGGGTGGCTCGGGTCGCGCGGCGGTCGTGATCGTGAGTGACGGCCTCGCGACGGACTACGCCGGTCGCGACGACGCCGACGGCCGCGCCCTCGCGGCTGCTCGCGAGCTCGCCGAGAGCCGGAACGGCGAGGTCTGCTTCCACACGGTGCAGACGGGCAGCGCGCCCGAGGGCGCGACGCTCCTGCGCTCGATTGCGGACACCACGTCCTGCGGCAGCTTCTCGGCCGCCGCGAGCCTGGGCTCCTCCGCGGCGCTGCAACAGTTCTCGCGCAACGTCTACCTGGGCGACGAGCCCTCCCCACGCAACGTGAACGTGGCGGCGGCGCCGCCGGACACGGACGGCGACGGCGTGATCGATCCGCGGGACGAGTGCCCCGGCACTCTCCGAGAGGCGAACGTCGATGCGCGTGGCTGCTGGGCGCTCAACGACCTGCGCTTCGCCGTCGACGGCGCCGGCATCGAGACCGGCTTCGAGGAGAGCCTCGCCGCGGACATCGCGGTCCTGAAGGCGAACCCCGCGGTTCGGATTCGCGTCGATGGTCATACGGACGCCGATGGCGCGGCTTCCTACAACCAGGGCCTCTCCGAGCGCCGGGCCTCCGCCGTCCGGGACTACCTGATCTCGGCCGGTCTCGACGCGGACCGCTTCGAGGTCAAGGGCTTCGGTGAATCGAACCCGGTCGTCGCGAACGACTCCGCGGACAACAAGCGCCGCAACCGCCGCGTGGAGCTCACGATCCTCGACTGACGTCGCGAATCGCTCGCCCACATCAGGCGCGATGTAGGCACGGCCTACGCACGAACGGCCCCCGCTCTGCGCCCGCGAGCGACGGCTTCGGATTCAGCAACCGAGCCCTCAGCGCGAGGCGGGTCCCTGCAAGGACCCGCCGAGAGGCGCGCAGCGCCGCCCGACGTCAGTCGGCGAAATAGAGGAACTCCTCCGCGACGATCTTGTCGTTCGCGACCGTGTAGAGCCCCACCTCGATGAGCTGCTGGCGCGCGCCGGTCGGCTTGAAGGTGACGTCCATCTGGAAGTGGACCGCGAACTGGTCCTCGCGGTGGCCGCAGTAGGGGCCCGAACAGGACGTGTCGTGGAGCTCGTGGTTCTCGTACCACCAGGCGTTCTTGCCGCGCACGGCTTCGAGCCCCTCCATTCGCGCGGGGAGCTCGTCGGAGCCCTGGGCTTCGATGCTCACGATCTTGTCGTCGTAGAGGGAGTCGACGGCGTCCAGGCCCTTGTTGTCCTTGCAGAGGGCCACGAGCTGCTTTCCGATCTCGGCGGTCGTCATGGTTCGATCCTTTCTCGTTTCTCTTGATTCGCTCTCGCCACCCCGTCTTCTTGGATGGATCGGCCGGGGAGTCGGCCGGGCTGCGAACACCGATCACTCTAGAGTCGAATAGGCCAGAAAATGACCTATTTGTATGCCATCGTAGGCGAATGCCGAAACGCACCCGCGGCGGAGAGCTCCAACGCGGCGACCGACTCGAGTCGTTGGTCGCGGCCATCCGTGCGCGCGAGGGCGTCTCGATGGCCGAGCTCGCGGAAGAGCTCGGGGTGAGCGTGCGGACGGTGCGGCGCGACGTGGCGCTCCTTCGCGCGCGCGGGCTCGACATCGAAGGCGATCGCGGACGCGGCGGAGGCATCCGCTTCGCGCGCTTCGCGCCGTTGCCCCCGCTCCAGCTCGACGCGCAGCAGGCGGTCGGGCTCTGGCTCTCGGTCGAGATCGGCCGACGGCTGTCGGGGCTGCCGTTCAGCCGCGGTAGTCAGTCCGGCGTGAACAAGGTCCTCGCGTCGCTCCCGCCCGAGCGGCGCGCGCAACTCCGTCAGCTCTGTCGCCGGATCGTGATCGGCACGCGCGCGTCGGAGGCGATGCGCGAGTCGTTCGGCGAGATGTCGCCGACGTTGCTCGACATCTTCGAGCGCTGCTTCCGAGAGAGCGTGTGCATGTGCTTCCGCTACACCGACCGCGAAGGCAGAGTCACCCAGCGGCAGGTCGAGCCCCACGGCATCTTCGTCCGCGCGCCCTTCTGGTACATCCTCGCCGTCGACCTCGACCGGGCCGACGCGGATCCGGACGCCGCGCCAGAGGACCTGCAGCGCATGTTCCGCATGGACCGCATCGCGAACCCCCGTGTCATCTCACGACGCTTCACACCGTCGATCGAGGTCGTCGACGAGATGCTCGAAGACGAGCCATATGTGGCGGTCGGAACGCTCGAAGCCGGCCCTTAGCTGATTCCCGGCCGTGCTATGCGCGCCCTCTGCTCGGGGTGCGCGAGGTTGTCGCTAGAGCCTGGTCGCGAGATAGTCGAGGGTCCTCGCCTCGGCGTCGTCGTCCGTTGGGATGATTGCGGCGTTGAGATCCGTCACGCCTACGTCGCGCAGGCGGTCGAGGGAGGTGTCGAGCTGCTTCTCGTCGCCGACGAGCGCGAGATCGCCGGGGCCTTCGACCCCTTCTCGGTCGAGCATCGCGCGGTAGCTCGGGATCATTCCGTAGTGGATCATGATCTCGCCCACGCGGCGGCGGCCCTCGGCCTCGTCGTTCGTGAGCACGATCGGCATGCCCGCGATGATGCGCGGCGCGGGGCGGCCGGCCTCCTCCGCGGCCGCCGTGATCGTCGGCTCGACGTGTTGCTCGACGGTCTTCGCGCCCGTCATCCACAGGCTCGTGCCGTCGGCCATCGCGCCGGTCACGCGCAACATCGCCGGGCCGAGCGCCGCGACCACGACCGGCACCGCCTGGGTGTGCGGCACCGCCAGCTCGATCTCGACTCTGTACTCCTCGCCCTGGAAGCTCGTCTTTTCCTGTCGCAGCAGCGGCTGCATGACCTCGAGGTACTCGCGCATGTGCGCGGCCTTGCGCGCGTAGGAGAGGCCGAGGATGCCCTCGATCACGATCTCGTGAGAGAGGCCGATGCCGAGGGTGAAGCGCCCGCCGCAGGTCGACTGCGCGGTCAGCGCCTGCTGCGCCATCACGGTGGGGTGGCGCGGGTGAGATGGAACGACCGCGGTCCCGAGCTCGATCGACTGCGTCTCGCGTCCGATCACCGCGCAGGCCGTGATCCCCTCGATCGCGAAGATGTTCGCGATCCAGAGCGTGTGGAAGCCCCGGCGCTCGACGTCCTGCGCCTTCGTGATGAGCGTCTCGATGCCTTCGTCCTGGCGTCCGTGTCCGGACATGATCCCGATGCGCATGGAACTCCTCCTGTTTGCCGCACGTCCTTCGCAAACGGACTCGGCTTTCGCTCGGGCGTTCTGCGGAGCGCCGTCGCGGTCGGTCACGTTAATCGAACTCGGCAGGGGCGGCTTCCGGCGGCGTAAAGGCGGCGCCGCGATCTGTCGAGGGTCGGGAAGCACGGGTAGGCTCCCCCGCCCGCGCGCACCCCGTCGAAGCAGGAGTTCCATGGCCGTCCGCGTCCCGAGAGCTGCGCGCACGATCCGGATCGGGCTCTGTGTATTCGCCTCCCTGGCGCTCCTCCTCGCCGACAGAGCGATCGCGGAGGAGTACGAGCGTCCCGAGATCGAGATCGGGTGGACGAGCGAAGCGCCCAGGATCGACGGCCGGATCGCGCCGGGCGAGTGGCGCGATGCCGCCTATGTCGACGGCCTGACCCAGGCGCTCCCGGATCCCGGCCAGGCGCCGACGGAGCGGACCGAGATCTGGATCATGACCGACGAGGAACACCTCTACATCGCCGCGCGAATGTGGGACTCGGACCCGTCGAAGATCGTGGCGAACGAGATGCTGCGCGACGGATCGACGCGGGGGGATGACCGGTTCGGCTTCGCGATCGATCCCTTCCTCGATCGCCAGAACGGCTACTTCCTCCAGATCAACCCGAACGGCGTGCGCCGGGACTTCCTGCTCGAAGGCGGCACGGCGGAGTCCAGCTGGGACGGGCGGTGGTATGCGAAGACGAGCGTCGATTCCGAGGGCTGGACCGTGGAGATCGCGTTGCCCTACCAGACGATCAACTTCGATCCCGACGCGAACGTCTGGGGCTTCAACATGGCCCGCGGCATCCGTCGCCGCGACGAGATCGATCGCTGGGCCGATCCCGTGCGCGAGCGTTTCATCCTGACGCTGGGACGGGCCGGGAACCTGGTCGGCATGAAGGGCATTCGCCAGGGCGCGGGCGTCCAGGCGATTCCGTCGTACACGGTGCGTCGCGTCGACGACACCAACCGGCCGTCCTCGGACCCGACCGGCGACGAGCGGCACTACACACGGCTCGATCCGAGCTTCGACGCCTTCTGGAAGATGACGCCGGGCGTGACCACGTCGGTCACCTGGAACACCGACTTCGGCGAGACCGAGGTCGACGAACGGCAGGTGAACCTCGGCCGATTCGCGCTCTTCTTCCCGGAGAAGCGCGACTTCTTCCTGCAGGACGCCCTGATCTTCGACTTCGGGGACCTGTCGACGAACGGGCGCCCCTTCTTCTCGCGCAACATCGGCCTCGACGACGCGGGCGAGCCCCAGCGGATCCTGGGCGGCGGCAAGGTCACCGGACGCGTCGGACCCGTGAAATTCGGCGTGATGGACGTCGTGATCGATGAGAAGCGCACCTCCGACCAGCAGAACCTCTTCGTGGGACGCGCCGCGGCGAATTTCGGGGAGTCGACCGTCGGCGCGATCGTCACGCACGGCGAGCCCGACGGCGATGGCAACAACACGGTCGCGGGAATCGACTTCATCCATCGCGACACGAATTTCCGAGGCGGCAAGACGTTTCGCGCGAGCGGATGGGCGCAGGTCAGCCACAACGACCCGCATCAGCGTCCCGCCGTCGATCCGCCGATCCGAGGCGTGGGCTACGCGTACGGCGCGGCGGTCTCGTACCCGAACGACAAGCACGACTGGGAGGCCACGGCACGGGTCTTCGACGAGAAGTTCGCTCCGGCGATGGGCTTCGCGAATCGCGTCGGCATCCGCGAATACTCGGCACGCTATCGACGGCGCTGGCGTCCCGTCGATTCGCTCGCGCAGACCGTCGACTCTCAATTGAGCGGCACGCTGATCACCGAGCAGGGGCGACAGGTCGAGACCGCTTCATTCGTGTGGCGGCCGATCGACATCGAGACGCCGATCGACGACGGCATCCGGTTCGAGTACGAGCACAGCTACGACATCGTGACCGCCGAAAATCCGCTCTCGTTCGCCGTTCCAGCGGGGCGCTATCACTGGGACGAGGGGCGCGTGCGGATCCAGACCAGCCCGAACCGGCCCGTCGAGGCGACCGTAAGCGCCGGATACGGGACGTTCTACGACGGCACGCGCGCGCGCGTGAACGCCGATGTCACCGTCCGTTTCACGAAGCACTTCCAGACGGGCCTCGTCTACACGTTCAACAACCTGCGCCTGCCCGGCGGAGACGAAAACATCCACGTCCTGCGCGCGCGCGTGAACTTCTTCTTCACGCCCGACGTCTCGTGGATCACCCTCGTGCAGTACGACAGCGTGACCGACCAGATCGGGATGAACAGCCGCTTCCGTTGGATCATCGAGGACGGGCGCGAGCTCTTCCTCGTCGTGAACCAGGGCTTCGACGCGCGGGACGACCTGGAGGTGACGCGCACCGCGCCGCTCGTGAAGCTCCAGTGGACGTTCCGCTTCTAGTCCTCTGCCAGCGGGCTGCTAGGCGAGGGGGTCGCCGAGCCAGACTTCGGGCGTCGTCTCGAACGCGTCGTCGCCGCTCGAGAGGAAGACGATCCCTTCGCTCAGAGTGACGGACCAGCGGAGCTGTCGATCCGTCGCGTCGGCGAGGGCCGCGAGGAAGTCGTCGTCGATCCGTGCGACCGACAGGTTCGCCGGTGCATCGATCTCACCCAGCTGGGTCTCCCGCCAGCGCTCGACCCCCTCCCCGAACGCAAGGAGCGTCGCGCGCGTGCTCTGGCGCGCGGCCTTCACGAGTCGCTTGCCCTCCGGTTGGCCGACCTCGATCCACTCGATGGGTCGACCATCTCCTTCCCGGCTCCAGAGATCTGGCTCCTCCGTGGCCGAGACACCGCGGCCGAACTCCAGGTCTTCCGCGTAGCGGAGCGCGTACGCGAGCACGCGCATCAGCGTGCGCTCGTGGGTCTCGGAGGGGTGACGGGCGACCGTCACCTGTCGTTCGGCGTAGACGTTCCGGTCCACGAGGGAGAGTTCGAGCTGAGCCTTGTAGATCGTCGCGCCGCGGGCCATCACGCGAGCGTGGCATTTCGACACGGCGGGTCAATGGCCGACGCGGCTGCTTCGGATAGGCTTCGGCCCGCTCGGACCGCACCGGTCCGGAGGAGGGCAGGGCATGCGCGCAGGGATCCGACCGTTCGTCGCGATCACATTCTTCGGAACCCTCGTCGCGGCTTCGGTCGCGCTCGCCGAGGGACCGACCTCCGAGATGATCGCCGAACGTCTCGCGGGCGCGATCCGCTTCGAGACCGTGAGCCCCGAGAACCCGGCGGACTTCCGGCCCGAGCCCTTCGTCGCGCACGAGGCCTACCTGCGCGCGACGTATCCGCGGGTCTTCGAGTCGCTCGCCCTCGAGCACGTGAACGAGCACACGATGCTCTTCGAGTGGAAGGGCAGCGATGACACGCTCGGCCCCGCGCTCTTCATGTCCCACACCGACGTCGTGCCCGTCTCCGAGGCGGCGGCGGAGCAGTGGTCGCAGCCGCCCTACGGGGGCGTGATCGCGGATGGCTACGTCTGGGGCCGCGGTGCGCTCGACGTGAAGACGGGGGTGATCCTCTGGCTCGAAGCCGTCGACGCGCTGCTGGCCGAAGGCGTACAGCCTTCGCGCACGATCTATCTCGCCTTCGGGCACGACGAGGAGATCGGTGGCAACTACGGGGCGAAGCTCGTGGCCGAGCTGCTGAAGGAGCGGGGTGTCCGACTCGCGATCCTCTTCGACGAAGGGGGCTTCATGCTCGACGGGCATCCGCTCGTCCCAGACCGGGTGGCCGCGGCGATCATGACGGCCGAGAAGGCCTACATGAACGTGAAGCTCCGGGCGCGCGGCGTGAGCGGGCACTCGTCGATGCCGCCCCTCTCGACTGCCATCGGAAAATTGTCCCGGGCGATCGCGAAGGTCGAAGCGAACCCGATGCCGACGCGCTTCGCGATGCCCGTGCGCGAGATGCTCGAGGCGGCGGCGCCGCACCAGCCCTTCAGCACGCGCTTCGCGATGAACAATCTCTGGCTGATGGGGCCGCTCGTGAAGCGCAGCTTCATGAAGGACGACCTGAATCGCGCGCTCCTGCGGACCAGCTTCGCGGTCACTCTGGTGTCCGGCGGCGTAAAGTCGAACGTCATTCCCGAGCTCGCCGAGGCGACCGTGAACGTCCGAATCCTGCCGGGCGACACGCCGGACGACGTGCTCGCGCATCTCGAGGATGCGATCGACGATCCCGAGATCGAAATCGTCGGGGAGCGATGGGGCATGTCGGCGCCGGCGGCCTCGGCGTCCGGACCGGCGTTCCAGCTCGCGAAGGACGCGGTCCTCGCGGAGATCCCCGACGCGGTCGTGCTGCCTGGGCTGGTGCCCGGCGCGACCGACACGCGTCATTTCGGCGAGGTCGCCGACGAGATCCTGCGCTTCGTGCCGATGCAGCTCGAGGTGACCGACAGCAGCGGCGCCCACGGCCGAGACGAAAGGATCGCGGTCGAGCACCTCGCCAGGTCCGTGCGGATCGCGACGGGGATGGTTCGAAGGGCTGCGGCCGGCGAGTGAGCGAAGAGGGCGGCGTCGATCCTCGCGTCGACGAGATCCTCGCGTTCTGGCTGGGCGCGCTCGGCGACGAGCCGCCTGGAATGGAAGCGCGATCGCGCTGGTTCACCCGCGACGAAGCGCTCGACGAGGAGGTCCGGCGACGCTTCGGCGCGACCGTCGAGCAGGCGCTCGCGGGGGAGCTCGATGGATGGGCCGGAACAGGGGGCTCCTCTCGCGTTGCGCTGATCCTGCTGCTCGATCAGTTCACGCGGAATCTGTTTCGCGGCCTGGCCAGGAGTTATGCGGGGGATGCGAAGGCCCTGGCCCTCACGAAGCGCACGTCGGCGGAGGAACAGGCCGCGCTCCATCCGGTCGAGCGCTACTTCCTGCTGATTCCGTGGGAGCATTCGGAGGTGCTCGCGGATCAGGAGACAGGGGTCGCTGCCTTCGCGCGCGCCGCCAGCGAAGTGCCTCCCGCGTTCACGCAGTTCATCGCCGAGGCGGGCGCCTTCGCCGAGCGGCATCGCGTCGTCATCGAGCGCTTCGGACGGTTTCCCGCGCGCAACGCAGCGCTCGGTCGAACGTCGACCGCGGAGGAAGAGGCCTACCTGGCCGAGCACCCGGACGGGTTCTAGTCCGGTCGCTTCAGCCGAGCTCCCCCGCGATCGTCCGCCGCAGCACGTCCTCGATCTCCGCCAACGTGCACGGCTTCGGATTCGTCGCGAGCGAAGGATCCTCGCTCGCCATCCGAACGAGATCCGGGATCTGCGCCTCGTCGACGACGCCCGCGAGATCCCCGGGCAAGCCGAGTCGGTCTCGAAGCTCGACCGTCCAATCGAGTACGGCATCGAAGCCGCCCTCGATCCCGATCGCATGGGCGACCCGCGGCATGCGCGCCTCGATGACCGCCTCGTTGTGCAGCATCACGTAGGGCTGGAAGATCGCGTTCGCCGTCCCGTGATGGAGCCCGGTGACGCCACCGACCGGATGCGAGAGCGCATGAATCAAGCCGAGCCCCTTCTGGAACGCGGTCGCGCCCATGGACGCGGCCATCAGCAGGTGGGTGCGGGCCGCCAGGTTCGCGCCGTCGTCGTAGGCGGCGACCAGGTTCTCCGCGATCAGCCGCATGCCTTCGAGGGCGATCCCGTCGGCCATCGGGTGGTAGCCCGGCGCGCAGTAGGCCTCGAAGCAGTGGGCGAGGGCGTCCATGCCGGTCGCGGCGGTGAGGCCGGGCGGCAGGCCGAGGGTCAGCTCGGGATCCGCGAGGACCGCGTCGGGCTGCATCGCCGGGTGGAAGATGATCTTCTTGTTGTGGTCGGACGGGTCGACGATCACGGCGGCGCGGCCGACCTCGGAGCCGGTGCCCGCGGTCGTCGGCATCGCGATCGAGGGCAAGACGCGCGCGCCGTCGGCCTGCTTCCAGTTGTCGCCGACGTCCTCGTAGTCGAGCACGCCGCCGGGATTGTCGACGAGAAGCGCGACGCATTTCCCGGCATCCATCGCCGAGCCGCCACCGATCAACACGCAGCCGTCGGCGCGGTGTTCTCGCGCTGCGGCGACGCCGGCTTCGACGTGGGCGACCGCGGGATTGGCATCGATGTCCGAGAAGACCGTCGGCTCGAGTCCGTCCGCACGCAGCGCGTCGAGGATCGGCGGGAACCAATCGAGGCCCGTGATGCCGGGGTCCGTCACGACGAGCGGGCGAGCAATGCCACGCTCGCGACAGACCGCAGCGAGCTCGCGCACGCGACCGGCGCCGATCCGGTAGGCGCTCGGATAGTTGAACTGACCCGCGATCGATTCGTTCGGCACGTCCGGCGTCCGTTCGTCAGATGATCTCGAAGTACCGCGCGAGGTCCCAGTCGGTGACGGCCTTCCGGAACTCGCGATCTTCCCACTCTCGGGTGGCGGCGTAGTGGTCGACGAAGGCGTCGCCGAACGCGTCGCGCGCGAGCGCCGAGCCGCGGAGGGCGGTCGCGGCGTCGCGCAGGGTCGTCGGCAGCGGGTTGGCCTGCGCCTTCGGGTCCTCGTAGGCGTTGCCTTCGATCGGGTCCGGCAGGTCCAGCCCTTCTTCGATCCCGCGCAGGCCGGACGCGAGGGCCGCGGACATCGCGAGGTACGGGTTCGCGTCCGCCGGGGCGATCCGGAACTCGCTGCGCTGACCGCCGGGGCCGGCCGGGATCGCGCGGATCGCGGTGGTCCGGTTCTCGACGCCCCAGTTCGCCGCGGTCGGTGCCCACATGCCCGGCACGAGTCGCCGGTAGCTGTTGATCGTGCTGCACACCATCGCGAGCAGCTCGGGCAGGTACTTCACCTGCCCCGCGATGAACTGCTGCATGGTCGTGCTCATGTCGTGGGGCGCCCCCCCCTCGTAGAAGGCGTTGGTGCCTTCCTTTGCGAGGGAGAGGTGGAGGTGTCCGCTCTGGCCCGGGTAGTCGTTGCTCCACTTGGCCATGAACGTCGCCATGACCTCGTTCTGCTGCGCGAAGACCTTGGTGAACGTCTTGAAGATCGCGGCGCGGTCGGCGGCGTCGACGCCTTGCGTGTAGCGGATCGCCGCTTCGAGCACGCCGGGGCCGGTCTCCGTATGCAGGCCCTCGAGCTCGCAGCCGAAGGCCTCCATCGAGTCGAGCAGGTCGTGATAGAAGTCCGCGTGGACCGAGTTGCGGATCACCGAGTAGCCGAACATGCCCGGGGTCACGGGCGTGAGATCCCGGTAGCCCTTGTCGCGCACGCTATGCGGCGTCTCGTCGAAGAGGAAGAACTCGTACTCGAAGGCGCCAGAGACCTCGAAGCCCATCGAAGCGGCCTCGTCGATCGTGCGCGAGAGGACCGTACGAGGGCAGACCTCGGCGTAGTCGCCGGTGAAGCTGCCGATCAGGAGGAGCGTGTCTTCTTCGTAGGGGATGCGGCGCAGGGTCGAGAGGTCGAGACGGACGGGGGCATCGCGATAGCCCGTGTGCCAGCCCGAGACCTCGATCGGCACGTCGGCGTAGAGCTCGTCGTGGAGGTCCCAGCCGAGCACGACGTCGCAGAAGCCGAAGCCCTTGTCGACGGCGCTCCCGAGCTTCGTGCGGTCGACGTATTTTCCGCGCAGCACGCCGTCGGCGTCGAAAACGCCGATCTTGAAGTAGCGGATGCCCTCGCGCTCGATCCAGGCGTCGAGCTCCGCCTTGTTCGTGACCGGGCTTTCGTCCGACATCGATCTTCCCTTCTGACTCTCGGAGTCGCGGGGGGTGCTAGGCCGTCTCTTCGCGGAGGTGATAGCTCTTCGGTCGTGTGACCGACTGGAATCCGAGGCTCGAGAGCGAGCACCCGAAGCCCGAGTTCTTGACCCCGGTCCAGGCGAGCGCCGGATCCAGGTAGTCGCAGCGGTTCGCGAAGACCGTCCCGGCTTCGACGTCCTCGGCGAGGCTCGCCGCGCGATCGAAGTCGCCGCTCCAGATCGACGCGGTCAGGCCGAACTCCGAGTCGTTCATGAGGGCGATGCCCTCGGACTCGTTCGCGACCTTCATGATCCCGATCGCCGGGCCGAAGGTCTCCTCGGTCATGAGCGACATCGAGTGGTCGACGTCGACGAGCACCTGCGGCGCCAAGTAGCAGGACGAGCGGTCCGGGACGTCGAAGTCCTTGTCTCCGACGAGCTGGGACGCGCCCGCGGCGACCGCGGCCGCGACCTGATCGCGCACGAAGTCCGCGGACCTGGCGTCGACCATCGGGCCGATCGTCGTCTCCTCGTCGAGGGGATCGCCGAGCTGATAGCCCTTCGCGATCCGAACGTACTCGGCCACGAAGTCGTCGTAGACGCGCTCGTGCACGTAGATGCGTTCGATCCCACAGCAGCTCTGCCCCGCGTTGTAGAACGCGCCGTCGACGAGGTTCTCTGCGGCGAACGCGACGTTCGCGTCCTCGAGGACGAGCGCCGGGTCCTTGCCGCCGAGCTCCATGCCGGCCTGGATGAAATTCTCGCTCGCGACCGCGCGATAGATCTCGTGTCCGGCGCGCACGGACCCCGTGAACGAGACGTAGCCGAGGGCGCGGGAGCGGATCAGGTTCGCCGTCGTCTCGTGGCTCATCGGGACGGGCTGCACGAGCCCCTCCGGTGCGCCGGCGTCCAGGAAGGACTGCGCGAACTGGTCGGCGACGAGGGCGGTCTGGGACGCGTGCTTCACGAGCACGCTGTTGCCCGCGAGGACGGAGGGAACGATCACGTTCACCGCGATCGCGAGGGGGTAGTTCCAGGCCGCGATGTCGAGGACGACGCCGACCGGGTCGTGCCGGATGAAGCGGCGGAAGCCCGGCTTGTCCGGGAGCACTTCGTCGGCGAGGGCTGCTTCGGCGATGTCGCAGAGGTGCTCGGTTCGCTCGACCATCGTGCTGGCGAATTCACCGCTCGCCTGGCCGATCGGCTTGCCCATCATGCGCGTGATCTGTTCGGCGTACTCGGCGCCGCGCGCGCGGTAGGCCTCGAGCATTCCGCGGCAGAGTTCGGCGCGTTCGGCGATCGGCGTGTCGTTCCAGGCGCGTTGGGTCGCCGCGGCGAGCGCCAGGCGTTCGCCGACGGCGTCGTCGTCGAGCAGGTCGAAGGAGTGACAGGGCTTCCCGTCGATGGGGCTGATGATCTCGGGCATCGGGTTCTCGGGTCGGCGCCCTAGAGCGCGGTCTTGCGAAGCTCGGGGAGCTTCGAGTGGTCGACGGGTTCGTCGGTCCGGTAGTTCTCGGCGAGGCAGACGGCGGAGTCGACGACGTTTCGGGCGAAGAGGCGTCTCAGGAAGAGCGCGTCCGCGAGTCGGCCGAGCGGGCCGCCTGGCAGTGTGTACGTGATCGAGCAGTGGATCTCGCAGGCGTCGGGCTCGCCGATGTCCCGGAACTCGTATCGGAAGTGCGCTTCCTTGAAGGGCGTGGCCGGCTTGTCGCCCTTGTGGAGGCGGATCGTCATGCCGATGCCCTCGTCCCATTGGACGACCGTCTCGTTCATGTCGCCGAACTGCTGATGAGAGACGATCCGGGACGCGCCGACGCCCTGCTTCTCGTCGGTCGTGACGACGGTGTCGGTCAGGCCCGGCACGTAGTCCTTGGCGCGGGTCAGGTCGAGGAATCGCGTCCAGCAATCCTCGATCGAGCGCGGGACGCGGGCGGCGCCGCGGACGGTCGTGGCCACAGGTGTTCCCCTCTTCGGCGCGGCCGCGCAGGCCGGGCGGCGGGAGTATCGCGGTTCCCGACCGGTGCGCCAAGCAGGGAGGGGGCCGCACACCCGTCGCCGGAGTCGCTAGCATCCGGTCCCGCGTCCAAGGAGAACCCCGATGAAAGCGATCGTCTGCAAGGAATTCGGCCCGCCCGAGAAGCTCGTCCTCGAAGAGGTCCCGGATCCCGTCGCCGGCGAAGGCCAGATCGTGATCGAGTCCCGGGCGTCGGGCGTCACGTTCCCGGACGCGCTGATGATCGAGGACAAGTACCAGTTCAAGGCGCAGCTTCCCTTCGTGCCTGGCGGCGAAGCGGCGGGCGTCGTCGCCGAGATCGGCCCGGGCGTCGAGGGCTTCGAGGTCGGCGATCGCGTGATCGGCCAGTCCGGCCTGATCGGCGGCTTCCAGGAGAAGGTCGTCTGCGCCGCGGGCGCCGTCCGCAAGCTCTCGAAGAACGTCGGCTTCGCGGAATCGACCGGTCTCCTCTACGCCTACGGCACCGGCTACTACGGCCTCAAGTTCCGCGGGAACCTCGAGCCCGGCGAGACGCTGCTCATTCTCGGCGCCGCCGGCAACGTCGGCCTCGCCGCCGTCGAGCTCGGCAAGTTGATGGGCGCGAAGGTGATCGCAGCGGCGTCCAGCCGGGAGAAGCTGTCGGTCTGCCTCGACCGCGGCGCGGACGAGACGATCGACTACTCGACCGAGGACCTGAAGACCCGCGCCAAGGAGCTGACCGGCGGCAAGGGCGTCGACGTGGTCTACGACTGCATCGGCGGCGACTACGCCGAAGCCGCGCTCCGCGCGATCGCGTGGGAGGGCCGCTTCCTCGTGATCGGTTTCACCGCCGGCATCCCCCAGCTCCCGCTGAACCTCACGCTCCTCAAGAGCTGCCAGGTGATCGGCGTCTTCTACGGCGCGATGATCTCGAAGCAGCCGGAGCTCCTCGCCGAGATCACCGGCGACCTCTACCGCTTCATGGACGAGGGCCAGCTCAAGCCCTACGTCTCCGCGCGCTATGCGCTCGCGGACGCGCCCCAGGCGCTACGGGATCTGCTGGATCGGAAGGCGACGGGGAAGGTCGTGATCGAGGCGGATCGTTAGGGCGTGAACCGCCCGCTGTGCGTTGCGATCTGCCACGTGTTGCCCCAGCGATCGGCGACCATGGCGCGTCGATCGCCGTAGGGCATGTCGACCGGTTCTTCGAGGCTCTCCGCGCCGCGCTCGATCGCGCGGGCCCAGGTCGCGTCGGTGTCCGGGACATAGACGTACAGGAAGGCGGGCTTTTCTCCGCGCTCGATCGTCCCGCCGATCATGAGGAGCGAGTCGCCGATCCGCAGCTCCGTCGGGCGCTCGGCCTGGAATTCCCCGGTCGCGTCGAAGACCTCGTGGACGAACACGACGAGCGATTCCGGGTCTTCAGCGCTGATGCGGGGCACGACCGTGGGCCAGCCTTCGGGCACGTGGTTGCTCACGGGGCGTCTCCTCCACCGTGGATGGATCGCGGGCCTTCCTTGAATACCAGCCGTCTGTGCCAGGCGAGAAACCCTGGATCCGGGCGGTGCTCCCGATGCTGTGGTTGACGAACTGGTAGCCCGTGATGCCGGAGCAGTACGTGGTCGAGTTGCGACGAGCCGGAGACCTGTTCCGAGACGAGCAGGCCGTGCACCGGGTCGATCGTAAATGCGCCGAGGTCGAACGTCTTGTGATGCGTCGCGCAGAGCGAGAGGCCGTTGGCTTCCGTGTCGGGGCCCGCGGCCTGGTGCCATCGGATGTGGGCCGCCTCGAGCCCGATCGAGACGCTCCCGAGCCTGACGTCGAATGCGCAGACAGCGCATCGACGCTCATAGGCCGTCAACACCCGTTCTCGAAACCGCGGATCCCTGGGTCGACGCGTAGTCGTGCTGGCAGAAAGCGTGATGGCGGCGGCCGACAGGATGTCGGCGTGAATCGAGTCCGGGAAGTGACTGCCCAGAATACTTCCGGCGATCTCGCCCAAGAGCTGCGGCGAGCGTTCCAGCGCTGCGAGGACGTCTGGTGCGAGCTGTCCCTTCGCGCCGGCGTTGATGAGCTCGCCTTTCGGCACGTCTGAGCTCGACGTCCTCCGCGTCATCTCGCGTTCCGCGGTCACCACCCAGAGTCCGTCGTTCTGCAATCGCCAGAACGGGTATTCCGGATGGAATGATCGACGGCTCGGACCGAACTCACGCAGGAGCGCTTCGAGATCGGGCGCGATCTCTTCGAACGAAACCGGCGCCGGGTCACCGCGGGATACACGACCGAGCGCGAGGAGAAGCAGAAGCGGCTTGTGAGGTGCTCGCTCCGAACCGCGCTGCCAGACGTTGAGCTTCTCTATTCGGCTGGCGATGTCGTCTTCGGGCATTCGTCAGCGCATCTCCGTAGCTCGACCGGACCTAACGCAACACCGGCGCGATGATCTCCCACATCCGCGCGGCGATCAGCTCGTGACCCTCCGCGGTCGGATGGATCCCGTCCGCCTGGTTCAGGTGCCGCTGCGCGGCCACGTCCTCGAGCAGGAAGGGAACGAGCGGCGCGCCGTACTTTTCTGCCAGGGCCGGGTAGACCGCGTCGAAGCGCTCGCCGTATTCCCGTCCCAGATTCGGCGCGGCGCGCATACCGGCGATCACGAACTTCACGTTCGGGTGGGCCTCGCGAGTGCGGTCGAGGATCGTCTCGAGGTTGTCGCGTAGCTGGTCGACGCCCTGGCCGCGGAGCATGTCGTTGGCGCCGAGCTCGAGCACCAGGACCGAGACCGGCATGCGCAAGAGCCACGCCAGGCTACGGAGTCCGCCGGCGCTCGTGTCGCCAGACACGCCCGCATTGATCACGCGGTAGCCGAGGCCCTCGGACTGGACGCGCTCCTCGATCAGCGCGGGGAAGGCCTGACTCTCCTCGAGGCCGTACCCGGCGGTGAGGCTGGTACCGAGGAAGACGATCACGGGCAGATCGTCCGCAGTCGCGGCGCGATCGCCGCCGGCGGCCTTGGCCTCGATGCGGGCGACCTCGTCGGCCGCGGACGGTGTCGCGGCGGCTTCTTCATCGCCGCTACAGGCCGTGAGCCCGGCCAGCAGGAAGGCGAGCCCGACGGTCAATGCGACGGACGAGCGCAAGAGATAAGGTATGGGCCGCGCCGCCCGCGTTCCCCCGGTCCGAATCGGATTACACGACCTAGTCATCGCGCATGATCCTCGCTCGCAATCTGACGCAACGCTACCGGCTGCACGGCGACGCTCCCTCCGAGGGGGGCGCTGCGGCATCCCTCACGGTCCTCGACGCCGTCGATCTCGAGATCGGGGAGGGCGAGGTCGTCACGATCCTCGGCCCGTCCGGCAGTGGCAAGACGACCCTGCTCGGGCTCCTGGCCGGGCTCGACGAGCCGACCGAGGGCGAGGTCGAGCTCGCCGGCGAGTCGCTCGCGGACCTCGACGAAGACGCGCGCGCCGCCCTTCGTGCCGAACGGATCGGATTCATCTTCCAGAGCTTCCACCTGATCCCGACCCTGACGGCGCTCGAGAACGTGCTCGTGCCCCTCGAGCTGCTCGGTCCGGATCGCGCGCCGGCCCCGGCCGAGGCCGAGAAGACCGCGCGGGATCTGCTCGAACGCGTCGGCCTCGGCGATCGCGTCGACCACTACCCGGCCCAGCTCTCGGGCGGCGAGCAACAGCGCGTCGGAATCGCACGGGCCTTCGCGAACGAGCCGCGCGTGCTCTTCGCCGACGAGCCGACGGGCAACCTCGATCGAGACACCGGCGAGGAGGTCGAGAATCTCCTCTTCGCGCTGAATGAACAGCGCGGGACGACGCTCGTGATCGTCACCCACGACCTGGCGCTCTCGCGCCGCGCTCACCGGATCGTCCACCTCGACGGCGGACGCATCGACCGGATCGAGACCGTCGACCGCGCTGCCTCCAGCCTGGCCGCTTCCGAGCGCGTGGGCTAGCGAGCGAGGAGGGCGCGATGCGGACGCGCTTCGTCTTCTCGATGATCCGCCGCGAGCTGCGTGCGGCGGCCCGTCGCTTCGGCTTCTACGGCAGCTGCATGGCGATCGGCATCGCCGTCGTCGTCTGCCTCCACTCCCTGCGCGAGGCGGTCAACGAAGCGGTCGATCTCCGGTCGAAGGAGCTGCTCGGCGCGGACCTGCGGCTCGAGAGCCGCGACGGATTCGGGCCCGAGATCCTCGAGGCGCTCGAGCCGATCGAAGCCGCCGCGCTCCAGCCGGCGACCCGGGTCACCCGCCTCGGTTCGATGGCCCTCGCCGAAAAGTCCCAGCGAAGCCGCCTGGTCGATCTCGTCGCGATCGACGGCGAATACCCGATCTACGGCGCCGTCTTCACGAAGCCCGCCTATCGCTGGGACGAGTTCGGGCAGGAGCCGGGCCGGGTCTTCGTCGACTCGACCCTGCTCATCCAGCTCGACATCGCGGTCGGTGACACGCTCCGGATCGGCGGTGAAGACTTCGTGATCGCGGCGGCGGTCACGAAGGCCCCGGGCAGCGTCGGCCTGCAATCCGAGATCGCGCCGCGGGTCTTCCTGACGGCGAGCGACCTCGACCGCACCCAGCTCGTCGTCGAGGGCAGCCTCGTGGGGCACCTGCGGTACTGGAAGCTGCCCCCCGATCTCGTCGACGCCTGGGCGGAAGAGCACGAGCTCCTCTTCGAAGATCAGCGCGTACGCGTGCAGACCGTGCAGGGCTACCAGGAGGACATGGCCGAAGCGTTCTCGAACCTCACGCGCTACCTCGGCCTGGTCGGCCTCGCGGCCCTCGTGCTGGGCTCGATCGGGGTCGCGGCCGGGGTGCGTGTCTTCGTGCGGGAGAAGCTCGACGGCGTCGCGATGTTGCGTTCGATCGGCGCGCGCCCGAACGACGTGGTCGCGGTCTACACCGGTCTCGCGATCTGCCTCGGTCTCGCCGCGGGCACCCTCGGCATTCTGCTGTGTCTTCCGCTCGTGGCCCTGTTGCCCGGGATGCTCGGGGAGCTGCTTCCGGTCGAGGTCTCGATCCGGGTCGGCCCGGCGGCGATCGCGACGGGACTCGGGCTCTCGATCTGGGCCACCTTGTTATGCGCGATGGGGCCGGTCCTCGATCTCGCTCGGGTCGCGCCCCTGCGCGCGATCCGGCGCGACTTCTCGGAGTCCGAGAGCGATGCCGGCGACTCGGGTCTGCGTGCACGTTGGGGCGCCGTGGGGATCGTGGCGGGGAGTCTGCTGCTCGCGTCGATCTGGCAGGCCGGCAACCTGCGCGTCGGGGCCGGGTTCGCCCTCGGGCTGACGGCGACGGTCGCGCTGCTCGCGCTCTCCGCGCGCGGGCTCGTCCGGCTGCTGCGAAACCATCCTCCGAAGGGTCTCGCCTACTGGGCACGTCAGGGGATCGCGAACCTCTTCCGCCCGCGGAACCACACGCTGCCGACGACGATCGCGATCGGCTTCGCGCTCTTCGTGGTCGCGACCGTCCACTCGGTCCAGCGCAACGTCATCGACCAGATGGCCGTGGACAACAGCCCGGACCGACCGAACTTCGTGCTCTTCGACGTCCAGCGCGATCAGGTCGACGGCGTGCAGGCGCTGCTCGCAGAGCACGGCGCGGGCCTGACGGATCAGGCGCCGCTGATCGCGGCCCGACTCGCCGGCATCCAGGGCATTCCCCGCGCGACCTTCCTCGCCGACGAGGACCTGTCGCGGGAGCTGCGCTGGGGGCTGCAGCGCGAATACCGCCTCACCTACGCGGACGAGCTCCGGGACACGGAAGAGCTGGTCGGCGGCGAATGGTGGAACCCGGACGAGGTGCGGGCGAGCGACACGTCCTTTCCGGTCTCCCTCGAACGGGACCTGGCGAACTCCCTCGGCGTCGGCGTCGGCGATGCGCTCACCTGGCGGATCCAGGGCGTCGAAATCGAGACGACCGTCGCGAACCTGCGGCAGGTCGATTGGGGACGCATGGCGACGAACTTCTTCGTCGTGTTTCCGACGGCGGCGCTCGAGAGCGCGCCCCAGAGCGCGGTCCTGCTCGCGCATCTGGCGGCGGAGGACGCGCGCGCGGCGATGCAGCGGGATCTCGTCGGTCGCTTCCCGAACGTCTCGGCCCTCGACGCGACTTTGATCCTGCGTTCCCTCGACACCATGCTCGAACAAATCGGGATCGCGATCCGGCTGCTCTCGCTCTTCACCCTCGGCACCGGGATCGCCATCCTGATCGCCGCGTCGATGGCCGCGCGCACCGAACGCGCGAAGGAAGCGCTGCTGCTGCGGGTGCTCGGTGCGTCGCGACGCCTGCTCCGGCGAATCGTCGCGACCGAAGCGGTGGTGCTCGCGGCGCTGGCGGCGACGGTCGGCGCAGGACTGGCGGCGATCGCATCGTGGCTCGTCGTCGTCCTCGTCTTCGAGCTGCCCTTCGACCCGCCGCTCCTCGACGTCGCGGGGCTGGCGCTCGCGACCTTCGGGGTGACCGCGCTCTTCGGCGGACTCGGCGGCGCGTCCGGTACGCGGGAGTCGCCGCAGGCGGCGCTTCGACGCGAAGCCGCCTGAGCGGACGCATTCTCGCCCTCGATCCCGGGCCCGCCGCCCGCGGTTGCGGGGGAGGAGCCTCGCCCGGACGTCGCTTCCGGCGCCCTCTGGGGTCGGATAGACTGGATCGTCGAGCGAAGCGCATGTGCGTCCGCTCGGAGAGACGGCGGAGACGGCGGTGGCGGGCAGGTTCTCGAAGTGGGTCGCGGAGGCGGGACGACGGCGCGTGTTCCGCACCGTCGGCGTCTACATCGTCGCCGTCTGGGGCATCTCCTCCGGTGGCGTAGACATCGCCGGCGTGCTCGGCATCCCGGAGTCCGCGCTGCGCATCGGCATCTACGCCGCGGTCGGTGCGATCCCGATCGTCGCGATCCTGGCCTGGCGCTTCGACATCGGTCGAGAAGGCATCGTCCGCGATCCCCAGGACGTGCTCGCCGATCAGCAGCGCGAGGCAGATCTGGCGGCGATGCCGACCATGATCGGCGGGGACGCCGGCGTCGGCGCGCTGGTGATCCGATGGAAGGGCCCGGACGGCGAGCAGGCCGCGCTCTTCACGGACGAGCTCTTCCTGGGGCGCAGCGCGGAGTGTCGAGTACGCTTCTACGACCCGTTGGTCTCGCGCAAGCACGCGCGGATCTTCCACGACGAGGGGGCGTGGCAGATCGAGGATCTCGGCAGTCGGAACGGCACGAATGTCGACGGCGTGGCGATCACGAAAGCCCCTCTCGGTGTCGACAGCGAGGTTCGCCTGAACGACGACGGACCCTTCCTGCGAATCGAACTGGTCGCGACCGGAGCGGAAACGCGCGAAGCGCTCGCGAACTTCCCGCCCGGCCAACCGACCGCGCACATTCGGCTGACCAACACCGACGCCGCTACTGCCGGCGGCGGGACTGGACGCCGTTAGGCCGCTGAACCTCGAAGACAGGCCTGGAGTGAACGAAATGAACGAAGTCCTGATCACCGGGACCGGACTCTGGACGCCGGAATTCGGCATCACCAACGAAGAGCTCGTCGAGAGCCTGTCGCAGGCCGTGGAGAAGTGGAACGCCGAGCACGCCGCCGAGATCGAATCCGGCGCGATCGAGCAGCGCGACTTTCCGAGCGTGAAGTTCATCCAGAAGGCCTCCGGCGTCGGCCATCGCTACGTGATCGAGAAGGAGGGCCTGCTCGACCCGGCCCGCTTCCGGCCGCACCTCCCCACGCGCAGCGAGGACGAGGTCTCCATCCAGGCCGAGATTTGCATCACGGCCGCCAAGGAGGCGCTCGCCCAGGCGGGCCTGACCGGAAGCGACCTCGACGCGGTGGTCGTCGGCGCGTCCAATATCCAGCGCGCCTATCCCGCGGTCGCGATCGAGGTCCAGGAGGCGCTCGGTGCATCGGGCTTCGCCTACGACATGAACGTGGCCTGCTCGAGCGCGACTTTCGCCCTCCAGAACGCGATCGATGCGATCAAGTCGGGCAACGCCCGGCGCGCGCTCGTGCTCTGCCCCGAGCTCACGAGTTGTCACAATAACTTCGAGCTGCGCGAGTTCCACTTCATCTTCGGCGACGCCTGTACCGCCGTCGTCGTCGAGTCGTCGGACGTCGCCGGCGAGGGCGAGTCCTGGGAGGTCCTCGGGACCCGACTCGCGACGAAGTTCTCGAACAACATCCGCAACGATTTCGGCTTCATGAACGTCGCCGAGGACGCGCCGCGCGAGCGCCACGAGTTGATGTTCCGGCAGAACGGGCGGCAGGTCTTCCACGACGTCTGCCCGATGGTCGCCGAACACATCGCGAGCCACGTCGCCGACGTCGGCGTCTCGCTCGGGGACCTGAAGCGCTTCTGGCTGCACCAGGCGAATCTCGGGATGAACAAGATGATCGCCAAGACGCTGCTCGGTCGTGAGCCCGACACCGAAGAAGCGCCCGTCATCCTCGACGAGTATGCCAACACCAGCAGCGCCGGCTCCGTGATCGCCTTCCACAAGCACCGCGACGGGATCGAAGTCGGCGAGCACGCCGTGCTCTGTTCATTCGGAGCGGGCTACTCGGTCGGCTCCGTCGTCGTTCGCCGACGCAGCTGAACCGCGTCCGCCGCGCGGGTGGCGGGTCCGGTCTGAATGGCGATCCGTGCGCGTTCGGACAACGCGAGGCGCCTCCCCTATCATTCGCGCCCCATGCAGCCGGCCTTCGCCCCCTCGATCCGCGCGCGTGCGAAGCGCGCCGGCCTCCTCGTCGCGATGGCCTGCGTATTGGGTTCGTCGATCGTCTCTGCGTCCCCTGCCGACACGCTGATCTTCCGAGACGCCGAAGGACACGAGCGAACGGTCGGGCTCGACGCGCTCCGCTCCGCGTGCGGCGAAGACGACATCACGGTCGCCGACCCCTATCACGGGCGGCCGATGCGCTACCGCGCGCTGCCCCTCGGTTGCGTGCTCGACCTGGGCTTCGCGTCGACCGGCGGTGCGTCGGGACTCTCGGAGCAGGGGATCCTCTTGCGCGCCCTCGATGGCTACACGCGACCGGTCCCCGGGCGCACGCTCCTCGAGCCCGGTGGCTACGTCGCGTTCGGCGAGAGCGACCGGATGGCCGCGGGCGACGGCGGATCGCGCTTCTCCCCGATCGACCGGCGCCAGGTCGACCCCGCGCCCTTCTATCTCGTGTGGACGGGCACCGAAGAAGGCGATCCGCACGACACGCCGTGGCCCTATCAGCTCGCCCGGATGGAAGTCGCGCCCTTCGAGAAGGCGTTCCCGGCGACGGTGCCGATCGGACTCGAAGCGGAGGATCCGGGGTGGCGGGGCTACGCGCTGTTCCAGACCGCCTGTGCGAGCTGTCACGCGATCAACGCCCAGGGCGGACGCGTCGGACCCGACCTGAACGTCCCCCGGAGCATCATCGACTATCGTCCCATCGAACAGATCAAGGCCTACATCCGGAATCCCCAGGCCACGCGCTACACGAGCATGCCCCCCCACCCGAATCTGACCGACGCGGACCTCGACGCGCTGATCGCCTACTTTTCCGCGATGAGCGCGCGCAAACAGGATCCCGGCCAGCCGTCCACATCCACGCCGACGGCCGCGGCCGAGGGAGGCGGATGACCACCGATCGCCCGCGCTTCGAAATCCGCAAGTCGACCCTGCACCTCGGAGAGCACCGCCTCGCCCACGCGCAGGGCGTCTTCGACGTGCACTTCTTCCGCGATCTCGCGAACGAGACGACGGCGATGGCGATCACCGTCGGCGATCCCGGCATCGGCCGGCCACTGCTCGCGCGCGTGCACTCGGCGTGCGTCACGAGCGAGTGTCTGATGGGTCGCGACTGCGATTGTCGGGAGCAGCTCGAAGGGGCGCTCACGGCGATGGCGCGCGAGGGGCATGGCGTCGTGTTCTACCTGCTGCAGGAGGGCCGGGGTGCCGGGCTGACCGCGAAGGCGCGGGACCGGATGATGGTCCAGGCGAGCGGCAACCGGATCACCACCTTCGAGGCCTACGCGTCGATGGGGCTGCCCGCCGACCTGCGCCAGTACGACCTCGTCGCGCCGATGAGCCGATTGCTCGGCGTACGCGCGCCGATCCGTCTGCTGACGAACAACCCCGACAAGGCCGCGGCCGTAGGCCTCGCCCTCGCGACGGAGAAGATCGAGCTGCTCGGGACCGAGACGATCCAGGGGCCGACCTCGCCCTTCAACAGCGACTACCTGAGCGCGAAGCGCGCCTCCGGGCATGCCCTCGACCTCGAGCCGGACCGCGCGTCTCTACCCTCGACGGAGCGGGAAACCGATCGCACGAGCGCTCTGGTCGACGCGTTCCCGCCCGCCGACGTGCGTGTCTTCGATCCGGTCGGGTTGCCCGGCGACGCGCGGCAGGTGGTGACCGCTTCGTACTATCTGCCGATCGCGCTGCCGGGCGACGACGCAGAAGTCGTCGAATGGTTTCGGATGAGCGTGGTCTACGACCGCGACCGGGAGCGGGAGTCGATCGTGCTGTCTCGGGGCGACGATGCACCGGACACCGAGCTCGTCGCGTCGGTCCGCATGGGGTTGCTCGACCGGCTGCCCTTCCCGCGCGCCGCCGGCCGCGCCGCCCTCGCGCGGGCGCTCGGCGCCGTTCGCCGCCGCGGAGAGGGCGCCGTTCGCGTGACCTTCGACGATCGCGACGAAGCCACGATCGACGATGGCCCCCGCTGATTCCAGCGCCGACAGCGCGGCTCGCGGGCGAGCGCTCCTCGCCGAGCGCATCGCCGAAGCGCCCGCGGCCCTCGCTGCGATGCCTTCCCACCAGCCGGCCCTCGCGACGCTCGGTCGCGAGGGGCCACGCACGCTCGTTGCGACCGGAATCGGGACATCGGAGGGGCACGCGCGTCACTTCGCGGAGGTCGCCTCGCGTCTGCTCGGCTGGTCGGCGCGCTTCGCGTCGACGGCTTCGCTTTCGCTCCCGCCGCCGGCGTCCGTGTCGGGAGACTGGCTCGTCGTCTTCTCCCAGGGGCTCTCGGCGAATGCCCGGCACGCCCTCGAGCACGTCGACCGCTGGGGTGGCGTGGTGCTCGTGACGGGACTCCGACCCGACATGACACAGGCGGACGGACTCTCGGAAGAGAAGCGCAGCTGGCTCGAGCGGCTAGAGGCGCGCGGCGTCGTTCGCGTGGACCTCGGCTGCGGCGCCGAGTACGGCTCCCTGCTCCGCGTGATCGGCGCGCGCGCGGGGTACGTCGCCGCGTGGTCGATCCTGCGAACCCTCGCCGAAGCGCGTCTCGCAGACGCGCGGGTGCTCGACGTCGATCCCGAGCGCCTGGCGCGCGCGCAGCGCGAGGCGCCCCGCGTCGCGGACCAGGCGTTTCCTTCCGGCGAGCCGATCGCGTCGTTCTTCGGGGCCGACCGCACGTTGCTGCTGGTGTCGGAGGGCGGCGCGATGGAGTTCGCGGACCAGCTCACGCTCAAGCTCGCGGAAGGGCTGCTGCGTCCGCAACCGCGGGCCGTCGACGTGCTGCAGTTCGCGCACGGTCCGCTTCAGGCGATCGCCCGTCGGCCGGCCTCGATCCTCTACCTCGCGTCGGGCGAGAACGAAGACGTGTGGCTGGGTCGCTTCCGGGCGAGCCTCGACCCAGCGCTGCACGATCTGCGGGTCCTCCGGGGCGAGCTGTCGTGGCCCCTCGCCGCGGTCGAGTTCGAAGCGGTCCTGGACGTGCTCGTCGCGCGGGGGCTCGACGAGACCGGCGTGGACCTCGTGGCCTGGCCGGGCGCGGAGCGCGAGACCGTGCTCTACGACGTCGGTCCCGCACCCCTCGCGACGCAGGAGAGTCCCCCTCGACCTCGCGTCGACTACGAAGCGCGGGTCTGGCCGGAGGTCGAAGCGCTTGTCGCCTCCGGGCGTCGTACCGTCCTCGTCGGCCTCGGCTCGATCGAGCAGCACGGGCCGCATCTGCCACTGGGCACCGATCGCTGGATTGCGGACGCCCTGCTCGCGGGGCTCGAGGCGCGAATCGACGACGCGGTCGCGATTCCGGCGCTCGCGGTCGGCTGCGCGAGCGAGCACCTCGACTTCGCGGGCACCCTCCACATCGAGCCCGAGACCCTCGAAGCGACGCTGCGTGACGTCCTCCGATCGCTTTCACGGCACGGGTTCGAGCGCGCGTTCCTGTTCACCGCCCACGGCGGCAACCTCGACGCCCTCGACGCGATGCAGGCGCGACTCGCCGACGCCGTGCAGCCCCTCGAGCTGCGGATCGAGACGGACCAGAAGATCGGGGCGATGCAGTCGGCGGTCGTCGAACACGCCGCGCTCTCGGCGAAGGCCGCAGGTCCTCACGCCGGGGAGTACGAGACGAGCGTCGTCGCCCACCTGCGCCCCGGGACGATTCGGACCGAGTCCCTCGAACCGGGACGGATCGTCGCGCCCGGCGAATCCCAGGGACTCTTCTATCCGAGCCTGCGGCCGAACGCCGAGACCGGGGTGTTGGGCGATCCCTCGCGGGCGGCTGCCGAGCGTGGGGCCACGTACCTCGAAGCGTGGATCGCGCTCCTCGAGGCGGGCTATCGAGCGGCGTTCCCGGGCGCGGCCGGAAGCGTGAAGAAGCGCCAGTAGGCGAAGGGCACCCAGAAAGCGTAGTAGAGCTGGTTGGGCACGATCCGGACGGCCCAGCCGAGGTCGAGTTCGCCCACCACGATCAGCACGTCCGCGCCGAACCAGAGCACGTAGTAGGCGGCGCTGTAGCCGAAGAGCGCCCGCAGGTACGCGACCTTCGCGGTTGCCGCGACGTCGTCGCCGAGGGTGCGCGGAATCCAGCGACGGGACAGCGCCACGCAGAGCCCGAAGAACCCCGCCTCGTAGAGCATCCACAGCACCTGCCCGTGCAGGTCTTCGACCAGAAGGCCGAGGATCGTGTAGGTCACGCCGGCGAAGACCGGCACGACGAGGGTCACACCGGCCGCCCAGCCGAGGTTCTCGCGCAGGTCGCGTTCGGGACACGCGACGCCGATCGCGAGGAGCAGCACCCGGAAGTCGCCGAAGAGGACGAAGAAGAACACGATCACCGTTGCCGCGAACGTGCCCTCGATCCCGTCCTGCTGCGCGATCTTGCCCGTCGAGATCGGGTCGATCATCGTCGCGACCGCGAAGAGGAGCGTCGCGCCGGACACGAAGCGCGCGGCCTCCGGGACGCAGGCGCGATCGAAAGCCATCGGCGCCGCCGCGCGCCAGGCGAGGAAGGCGATCGGGACGACGAGCAGCGCGTAGACGTTCTGTAGCTCGTTGTAGTAGACGGCGTGCCAGCTGAAGTCGGTCATTCAGGTCTCATCGGGACGGGGGCTCGGACCGGAGTTCGGGTTGGCCGATCGTCGGCCCCGCGACGCGTCCGACTGCGCCTCCGACCAGGCCTCCGACCGCGCGTCCGACCACGCGCTCGAGTCGCGCGAAGAAACCGAGCCGGTCGAGCAGGGGGTTGAGCCAGCCCGACGTCACGCAGTAGGCGCGATCGTGGTCGCCGCGGTGGTGGAGCGCGTGTCGCTGCGGCGTCAGGATCAAGCCGAGCCGCTGCAGCCGACGCGCGCCGCGCGGCGGGCTCGCCGCGTGGGCCCAGCGGTGGAACACGTTCGTCGCGACGGCCGCCGCCGAGAAGCTCAGGGTCGTCACGCAGAGCAGCGTCGTTGCGAAGCCGTCGGGCCGAGGCAGGGCGAGGAGCGCCGCGACGAGGGGGAGGCTCACGAGGGCAGCGTTGCCCGCGACCTCGAAGACGTCGTGCCGGGCGATGCTCGTCGGATCGTCGTGGTGGGCGCGGAAGGGGGCGATCAGGAGCGGGCCGAGGACGAAGGTCCCGGGATCGAAGCAGCGATCGGCCAGCCAATGGACGGCGCCGGCGAGCAGGTCGGCGAGGAGGTATCCCGCGAGCAGGCCCGCCGGGAGCGCGAGCGCGAGTGCTGGTCGGACGGCGTCGGGCGCGATTCGTCCGACGGCGCAGAGCCAGAGGGCCGCGAAGGCAGCGACCGCGATCCGGTCACGCACGCGCTTGGTGCGAGACGACGAAACGATCGTCTGCAGCGGGGAGGAGGAATCGTCGGCCTGCACATCGACGGACACGGCTGCTCTCCTCGGGGCCCACGTACGCATTCGGAGCGCGGGCGACCCAGGGAGTGTGCCACGGAAGTCGCGACTGGGCCTAGCGCTCCTTCGGCGTAGTTGGGGTGGTCCTGACGCAGACCGGGGAGCCGCTGCCGCGACTCCCCGGTCCTATCGTCGTTCGCTCGAAGATCGAGCGACGCGTCTGGGCTAGTGCATCCGGTCGAACGCGTTCAGCCGCAGCGCATCCACGTGGGAGAGCCGGCGGTCGTCGCGTCGCTCGGAACGGGTGCGATCCCGGCGATCGTCCCGGTCACGGCCCCGTCGTCGATCCCGCTCGCGTGCGATCTCACGGTCCCGCGTGCGGTCCCGCTCGTAGGCGAGCTGGCGGTCGCGGCGACGATCGCGTTCCCGGGCGAGCTCCCGCTCGAGACGCCGCTCACGCTCCCAGGCCCGGGTCCGCTGGCGCTCGAGCCGGCGACGGAGCTTGCGCTCCTTCTTCCTCGACCACTTGCGGTCGTGTGCATGGTCACGTCGGACGTGACCCCGTGCATCCCGCAGCGCGCGATCTCCACGACGGTCGAGTCGACGCTCGATGCGGTCACCCTTGCGATCGAGGTGCTCCGCCAACGCGTGCTCGCCGTTGGCCGCCGCGATCATCGCGAGCAGATCGAGCTGGAAGTCGATCGCGTCCCCGCGTCGATCGAGCTTTCGATCGTAACGGCGTGCGTCGCGCACCGCGGCCCGGTCGTGGGCGTGGTGACCCTGGCCATGACCGTGGCGATCGACGCCGTGTCGACCCCCGCGCTCATGCGCCTCGGCGGCACCGGTGAAGGCCAGGGCCGCGAGGGCCAGGCCGCCGGTCGCGATCGCCCGCGTCCAGTTCGTCTTCGAATCTCGCTTCAGGGAATGCATCGGATGGTCCTCCTCGTGTCGGGTCTTCTCCCGCATTCGAAGAGTGAGGACCTGGGTGCGGCGGATCCGTTCCGCGTCCCCGGCGTTGTCACACGATCGTCACGAAGGCCCCGAGAACCGCCGCAGAGACCCGCGACGCGGGGTCACGTTCGTGAGGGCACGTCCTGCGGGGTTTCGGTGGAGGCCCGCAGGGCTGCTCCGTGCCGAGCGGATTCCGACGAGGCTCGAAGGTCGACCCGTGTTCGATTGCGGAACGGGTCGTACCGTTTCGCGTTCCCGGGTTCGCCTAACGCGGCGGGCCCAGCACGAGGGTGCCGTTGTGCCCACCGAAGCCGAAGGAGTTCGAGAGCGAGGGCCCGGGCGTCCAGGCGCGCGCTTCCTTCTGCACGACGTCGATCTTCGGCAGCTCGGGGTCGTAGTTCACGAGAGCGTCGGTCGGCGGCACCTGCTCGTGCTTCATCGCGAGGAGGATCGCCGCCGCTTCGAGCGCCCCGGCCGCGCCGAGGGCATGCCCCGTCACGCCCTTCGTCGACGTGACGATCGGTCCCGGCTCGCCGAAGAGCTTCGCGATCGCTTCCGCCTCCGCCGCATCGTTCAGTGGCGTGCTCGTGCCGTGCGCGTTGATGTGTGCGATCGCCGATGCCTCGAGTCCGGCGTCGTCGATCGCCGCCTGCATGCAGCGGATCGCGCCGGCGCCACCGGGCGCCGGTGCCGTGATGTGATGTGCGTCGGCGCAGCTCGCGGACCCGAGCACCTCCCCGAGGATCGCGGCGCCGCGCGCTTCGGCCTGGCCCCACTCCTCGAGCACGACGACGGCGCCGCCCTCGCTGATCACGAACCCATCCCGGTCCGCGTCGAAGGGCTTCGAGACGCCAGCCGGGGAGAGCGCCTTCATGTTCTTGAAGCCGTTGATCGCGATCGGGGTCATCGCCGCCTCGGCGCCGCCCGCGACGACCGCGTCGCAGACGCCCCACTGGATCCAGCGCGCGGCGCTCCCGATCGCGTGGGTACCGGTCGCGCACGCGGTCGCGAGGGATTCGCACGGGCCCTGGAGTCCGAAGCGGATCGACACGGCGGCGGCGCCCGCGTTGGCCATCATCATCGGGACGACGAAGGGCGAGACGCGTCGCCCGCCCTTCTTGTCGAGCACCAGCGTCTGCTCCTCATGCGAGCCGACGCCGCCGATGCCCGTGCCGATCAGCACGCCGCACTTGCTGGGGTCCGCGCGGAGCTCCCCGGCCTGCTCGAGGGCTTCCTTCGCAGCGGCCACGGAGAACTGCTCGAATCGATCCGCGCGGCGGATCGCCTTCGGGTCGTCGTAGAAATCCTTAGGCTCGAAGTCGTGCGCTCGGCGCTCACCCGTGGGCTGAGGCGCGAGCAGGCCCAGCCAGTAGGCATCCTGGCCAATGCCGACGGGGGAGACGACCCCGAGTCCGGTGATCGCGACACGCCGCTTCTCGGTCATGCGGAAGATCCTGGCTTGGCGCCCGCGCCGCCCTGCCAGCGGAGCAGGGCGCTGCCCCAGGTCATGCCGGCGCCGAAGCCGGCGAGCAGGACGAGATCCCCGTCCTCGAGGCGGCCGCCGTCGATCGCGTCGATGAGCGCGAGGGGAATGGACGCGCTCGACGTGTTGCCCGTGCGATGGAGCACGATCGCGGTTCGATCGCGTTCGATGCCGAGGCGGTCACAGGCCGCCTGGATGATTCGAATGTTCGCCTGATGGGGCACGAGTAGCTTCACGTCTTCGGCCCGCACCTTGGCCTGCTCGAGGGTGCGGTTCGCGGAGTCGACCATGACCCGCACGGCGCGTTTGAACACCTCGCGGCCGTCCATCTCGACGAAGCCGCCGATTTTCGCCTGGAGGATCTCGCGCGCTTCCGCGTCGAGGCCGAGATCCCAACCGAGGAGCTGCCCTTCGTCCTGCACGTGCTCGACCAGCAGGGCGCCGCCGCCGTCGCCGAAGAGCACCGCCGTGTTGCGGTCGTCCCAGTCGGTGATGCGGGAGAGGGTCTCGGCGCCGATCACGAGGATGCGCTTCGCGCCGCTGCCGAGCAATCCGTTGGCCGCGACGAGGCCGTACACGAACCCCGAACACGCGGCGTTCAGGTCGAAGGCGCCGCCGCCGAGGCCGAGCTCGTGGTGTACGTGGGCCGACGTCGCCGGGACCTGCTGGTCGGGCGTGGTCGTCGCGAGGACCATCAGGTCGATGGACGACGGCTCGACCCCAGCCGAGCCGAGCGCGGCGCGTCCAGCAGCGATCGCGAGCTCAGCGGTCGAATCCCCGATTCGGCGCTCGCGAATTCCGCTGCGCTCGACGATCCACGCGTCGCTCGTGTCGAGGGTCTTCTCGAGGTCGCGATTGGTCACGACCTTCTCGGGCAGGGCCGTGCCCCACCCGAGGATGCGCATTCCCATACAGTCTCCGAAAGATCTGCCCCGTGTGGTCGGGACGACCTCACCCCCAGCAGATCCCGGCCGCTTTGTACCACACCCCCCGAAGGACCCCGGCGCAACCGTCGGACGTCAAGCGCCCCTGAGACTGACACGTGTCCCAGAACGCACTCAAACGCCACGCGGGCCAAGCGCGAACCGGAGCCCTCAGCACAGTTCGCGCCAAACCGAGCCCTCAGCGCAAGACGGGCCCCAGAAAGGGCCCGTCGAGAGGCGCGCAGCGCCGATGAACTAGAAAAGCGAGATCGGCGACTTCCCGCGTCGACGGGAGTGGCGCTCGCGGTCGCCGCGGCGACGACGGCGCATGCGACCCTGGAGCGAGACGCGGCGCTTGTCGAGGCTCTCCGGCGTCGCCTTCTTCTCCTTCCGCTTCTGCTTGCGGAACTCGACGAAGGCGTCGAAGGCTTCGATCTCGTGCTTGAGGTCCTGGACGACGAGCTCGACCATGATCGCGTCATCGAGGTAACCGAGGCCCGGCACGCGGTCGGGGATCAGGTCGTCCGGATCGGCGAAGTAGGCGAGCGCATTGAGCACACGCTTCCGATCGGCACCCTCGAGTCGCCAGTCCGCGTCCTCGACCATGTCGATCAGCTTGCCGAGCTGTTCGATCCGGCCCTTCACGAAGGTCGGCGCGTCGGTTCCCTTGACCTCTTCGAGCAGACTCCGCGCTTCGCCGAGGATCACGTCCTCGTTCTCGGCGTTGCGGCCCTTTCGGACCTTCTGCAGCACCTGTCGGAAATAGCGGAGATCTTTGTCGCTGAGCTCGAAGGAAATCTTCATCATGGCGCGTAGTCTAACCGAATTTGCAACCCTCGCGCGCCGCCAAAAGGGGTGGACGCGGAGTAGTCCATCGGGGCGATGCGGCCCCGACTCGGCGTGCATCGGCTCCCGAGGCTGCGCCGCGCGATCAGCCCGCCGCTTGTGCCCGAGCGGCGGCGCCGACACGTCGGGCCGTCTCCTTCCACTCGTCGGGCGGCGTGCCGAGCTGACGCATCAGCCGAAGCAGCGAACGCGCGACGTTCCGAGCTCGAAGGCTCTGTGGCTTGGCTAGGTGATCGATGCCGGCCCAGGCGATCGCGGCGTCGCCCGAGGCGACGGCAGCGCGGACGCGGGTGTAGTAGTTCGCGGTCGAGCGATGTCGCTCGAGCAGGGCATCCATCAGCGCGATGGCCTCGCGCGCGCGCTCCGGGTCGCGGGACTCGATCCGTGCGTTCGCGCGGATCCGGCTCGCGGCATCGAAGAGGAGGTTCGTCTGGTCGATGACAGCGAGCTCAGCATCGATCTCGGCGAGCCCGTCCCAGTCCTTCTCGCCCACGAGCCGAATCGCTCGCAGCACGGCCGCTTCGTCTTCGCCCCATTCGAGGTCGGCGGGGAGTGAATCGAGCTGATCGGACGTGAGGACCGTGAGGAGGCCTGCGCGAGCGGCTTCGCTTCCGGGGTCGAGCTCGAGGGCCTTCAGCAGGTGTCGTCGCGCGATCGCGGGACGGGCGGTGTCGGCGGCGACCCACCCCCGCGCGGCCTCCGCGTCGGCCGGAGCGAGCAGCGCGGTGAGCCGCTTCGCTCTCGCGCGCTCGCCGGTCCAGGTGAGGCGGCGAATGATTCGAATGCCCCGAAGCGCTGCGAACCGTTCGTCGCTCCATGGCTCGAGAGACTGCAGTCGCCGTTCGAAGGCCGCTCGATTCTCGTCACGAGTCGCCGGCGGGAGCCGCGTGGTGGCCAGGCGATTGTGGTCGTCGGTGTTCGGCGGCCGGCCCTCCGCCATGGCGCGAACGCCCGCGTCGTCGAGGGTGAGCGCGGCGAGCAGGTCCTCGACGTCGTCGATTCCGAACCGGGAGAAGTCGTTCCGCGCAGCGGAGAGCGCTTCGGGGCCGGTGCTCGCGAGGTCGATCGGCTCCTGGGACGCGACGAACACGAGGGCGGCCGGGACCGGACGGTACACCTGCACGTGCGAGAACACGTCGGTCATCGCGGCTGAGAGGCTCCCGAAGAGGGGCACGTCGACGAAGCCCTGGCCGATCCACTGTACGAAGATGCCGCCGGGCTCGAGCTTCGAGTCCACGAGCTCGAAGAACTCGCGCGTGTAGAGGTGGGACGCGCCCGAGGTCCAGGGATGCGAAGGCTGTGACACGATCGCGTCGTAGGTCTTGTCCGAGAGATGCATCGCGCCGCGCGCGTCCCCGAGCCGCAAATGCACGCGCGGATCCGCGAAGGGGTCCGTCGGCCGCGGCATCAGCTTGTTCGCGACGACGACCTCCTCCTCGAGCTCGATCACGTCGATCGACTTCACGGTCTGCGCCGTCGACTCGAGCGTCTGGGCACCGCCGAGGCCGATGATCAGCATCTCCTCGGTGTCCGGCCGGGCGGCGGTCGGGAGCAGGGAGAGCCAGGCGGTCTCCCGGTAGCGGAGCGTCGGAAGCTCTTCGCGGTCCACGCCGGATTCGGGCAGGCCGTTCGTGAACAGCCTCCAGCCGCGCGCGTTCTCCGTGACCGTGACCGTCGCCGAGCGCCCGACGCCCAGGTAGTAGATGGAGCCGTTCATCTTCGATCCGGTCATCGCCGAGTGGAGGAGCAGCCCTTCCGGTCGAGGCAGGCCGACGACCAGGGTCGCGAGGAGCGCCGCGCCGCAGAGTCCCGCAAGGACGGGGCTTCGCGGGGTCGAGAGGATCGCGGCGATCAGTCCGAGGAGCAGGCTCGTGATCACGCCGACCAGGGCGGTGTTCTCGAGGCCGAGCGTCGGCAGCAGGAAGAAGCCGGCGAGGGTCGCGCCGAGAATCGAGCCGACCGTGTTCCACGCGTACACGCGTCCGCTCACGGCCGCGGCTTCGTCCGCGTCGCGCGCGAGCAGGCGCACGCCGAAGGGGAAGGTCGCGCCGATGCAGAGCGTGACGGGAAGCAGCACGACGCCCGCGGCCGCGGCGCCCGCGGCGGGGGCAGCCGGGTGCGCGCCGACCAGGCGGGCCAGCTCCGGCAGGAGATCCGCTGCGCGGAACGCCGCGTAGCCGAGCAGGCCGGCGCCGAGCTGGACGAGCGCGAAGCCGCGCGCGGCGGCCTCGCGACTCGTCGCGAAGCGAGAGGCGAGGGCGCTGCCGAGGGCGATGCCGAGCAGGAAGCTCGAGAGCATCGACGCGAAGGCGGCCGTGCTGCCGCCCAGGATCTGGCCGAGGAGTCGCGTCCAGAGCACTTCGTAGACGAAGGACACGATCCCGGACACGGTCATCGCCGGCAGGATCCAGTGGAAGCGCGTGTCGAGCTTCGCGGTCGCGTCGTCGTCCGGCGGCATACCGCCGATGTCCCGGGCGAGGGCCCATGCGGCGAGGAACACGACGGCGTTGCCGGCGATGCCGATGTAGACGGTCTGGCGTAGGCCGACCGCGGGCAGGAAGTAGAAAGCGGCGACGAGGGTGCCGGCGATCGCGCCGAAGGTGTTCACCGCGTAGAGCACGCCGATCCGCGGGCCGACCTGCGCATCTTCCGACACGGCATAACGTGCGAGCAGCGGCAGCGTCGCGCCCATCAGCGCCGTGCACGGCACGAGCACGACGAAGGAGCCGATGAGATGGAAGAGCGCGGTGCCCAGCGACATCGTCTCGGGCGGCGCGTCGAGTCCGCCGGCCACCGAGATGTAGAGCCCCTGCACGGCCTGGATCAGCAGGGGAACGCAGAGCGCACCGATCGCGATCCCGAGCTCGAGCACACCGTAGGCGAGGACGGGTCGCACGAGTCGCCGCACGAAGCGCGCGGCCACCGCGGCGCCGAGCGCCAGGCCCGCCATGTACGCAGCGAGGACCGCGACGACTGCGAGCTCGGAGGTTCCAAACAGGAACGCGAACTCCCGCGTCCACGCGGTCTGATAGAGCAAGGCCGCGAAGCCGGAGACGAAGAAGCAGATCAGGAGGAGGAAGAATCGGAGATCCATTGAGATCCTGCGGTTTCCGTCTCATAGGTGGCCCGGCGCCGGGGGCGCGTGACGCGTACGGCGGGGCGGACGGACGTGTTTAGCAGTCCGCCTCCGCATGCGCCGAGTAGGGCGCGGTTTTGCCGGGGGGTTGCACACCGGCGACGCGGTCGATGCGCGCGAGACCTACGGGGTACCGGCGGTCATCCGATGCGCAGGTCGCGGGGCAGTCCGAGTCCGCGCTCGCCGATCACGTTGCGCTGGATGTTCGAGCTGCCGGCGGCGATCGCGGACGCGAGCTCGAAGAGGTACGCATCGACCCAGTCGGTCGTGTTGCCGGTATTCGGCCCCGCCGTCCAGCTCGAGAGATAGGGTGCGCGCAGGCCGTCGTCCCCGAGCAGGTCGAAGGCGAGCTTGACCATCGCGTCGCCGCACTCGGTCCCGTAGAGCTTGTTCACCAGCTGCGGCAGGATCGTCTGGGCTTCCTCGCCACGCGATGCCGCGGAGAGCTGCCTGAGTGTCATCGTCTCGGAGCAGCGCACGCTGCCCTCGATTTCGGCCAGGCGCTGGCGGATCGCGGTGTCCTCGATCGCGGGCCGTCCGCCGCGCTCGGTCTCGCGCGCGAGCTGGACGAGCTGGTCGAAGCGCTTGCGCAGGCGCGGGCCGCCGCCGAGGTTGCGCTCGTACTTGAGGTTGGCCCGCGCGACGCGCCAGCCTTCGCCGCGCTCGCCGACGATCCAGTCCGCCGGCGTCCGGACGTCGTCGAAGAAGACTTCGTAGAAGTGCGTCGAGCCCGTGATCTGTCGGAGCGGCCGCACGTCGATCCCCGGCTGATCCATCTCGAGGAGCAGGTAGGAGATGCCGCCGTGTTTGTCGGCTTCCGGCTCGGTGCGGAACATGCCGAACATCAGACTCGCGTCCTCGGCGTCGCTGGTCCAGATCTTCTGGCCGTTGATCACCCACTCGTCCCCGTCGAGGCGCGCGGTACTGCGCAGGGACGCGAGGTCGCTGCCGGCGCCGGGCTCGCTGTAGCCCTGACACCAGATCATGTCGCCGATCAGCGTCGGCGGAATGAACTTCTCCCGCTGCCAGTCGGCGCCCGCTTCGAGCAACGTCGGCACGATCATGCCCGTGCTCTGCGGGCCGAGTCGCCAGGCGCGGCCCGATGCGTCGAACGCCTCCGCGACGATCGTCTCCTTGATCGGATCGAAAGTCTTCTCGGATCCGCCGAAGCGCTTCGGGATGTGGCGATAGACGTAGCCACGCTCGGTCGCCGCGAGCAGGAACTCGCGCCGCGGGAGATCCCGGGGCAGCTCCGCGAGGAACTGATCGACCTCCGCTTCGAAGGCGTCGTACTCGGGTCCGTATTCGAGGTCCATGTCGGTCGCGTCCTTCCGATGCTTCGCGCGGCTACCAGCCGGCCAGGTCTGCCGCGCGAGCGCGATGGGCTTCGGGGCCACCCAGCCAGCTCCGATCGTGCATTGCCCGCTTGAGGAAGAAGTGCACGTCGCACTCCCAGGTGAACCCGATCCCGCCGTGGAGCGAGACGGCGTCGCGCCCGATCTGGGTCGCGCGATCCGTCACGTGCGCCTTCACGATCGAGGCCTCCCTCGCGAGTTCGTCCGGGCGGTGATCGAAGGCGTAGGCGGCGTACCAGACGAGGCCGCGCATCGGCTCCGCCTCGGCCGCCATGTTCGCGAGCTGGTGCTTCACGGACTGGAACTGGGCGATCGGCGTCGAGAACTGCTCGCGGGTCTGGCAGTAGTCGACGGTCAGCCGGATCAGCTTCCAGGCGGCGCCGAAGGCGTCCGCGGCGAGGAGCAGGCAGGCGGCGTCGACGACTTCGCGCGCGAGCGCGCCGCCGCCGGAGAGAATCGTGACCGGCGCCCTCTCGAGGTGGAGGTCGGCCAGGCGGCGCGTGCGGTCGTGGGCGTCGATCGGTTCGATACGCACGCCGTCGCCGCGCGCGTCGATCAGGCCGAGCCGGCCTCCGTCGAGGCCGACCAGGACGAGGTCCGTCTGGGTGCCGACTTCGGCGAAGGACTGCACGCCGGTCGCGCGCCCGTCGAGCTCGCGAAGAGAGAAGGCCTCGGGCAGGAACTGTTCGCCCGACGCGCCGAGCGCCACGCCCGCGATCACGTCGCCGTTCGCCAGACCGGGCAGCCACTTCTCTTTCAATTCGGCATCGTCGCAGCGCGTGATCGCGAGGCCGGTCAGCGAGTGTCCGAGGAAGGGACCGGGCGCAGCACCCTCACCCAGCACCTCGAAGGCGAGGGCGAGGTCGAGCATCTCGAGCCCCGCGCCGCCGTACTCTTCCGGAATCGCGAGTCCCTGCAGACCGACGCCGACCGCGGCGCGCCAGAGCGCCTCGTCGAACCCGCTGCCCTCGTCGAAGCGATCGCGCAGGCGCTGCGGGGGCATCTCCTCCTGGACGAAGTGGCGAAGCGTCTCCTGCAGAAGGGTCTGTTCTTCGGTGAGGCCGAAATGCATGGCGGCTCCGGGTGCGCGCGGTGGGGCACGCGATGGGGAACGGTCGTCGGGAAGCGCGATGGTGGCAATTCGGCGATGCGCTGCCAGGGGTGCGCGTTCAGGACGACGTCAGGACCAACCGCATCGAGCACGGACCGTGGGCACCGAGGACGAGGGCCTGCTCGATGTCGGCGGTCTTCGACGGGCCGCAGAGGAACCAGCCGAAGCCGGTGCCGCCGAGGTCGATCCCCGCGTAGGCGTCGTGGAGGGTCGGCACGAGCGCCGACGCGTCGACCAGCACGATGAGGTGCTGGGCGAGCAGGGCCGCCGCGCGTTCGAGCGGCGACGCCGGGACGTGCCACGCGGCGCCGTTCTCCACGACCGCGAACTGCGCACGTAGGACGCAGAGGTCCAGGGGTGCCAGCGCGTGCACGTCGAGCGCGGTCGCGCCGACGCCGCGGGAGCCGAGATCGCTTCCCGCGACCATGTCGCCCTGGGCGCAGTACACGTTGGTGAAGGAGCCGACGTCGAAGGCGTCCCCGAGACACGCGAGCCAGTCCGCGCCGTCGGCCTCGACCAGCGTCCCGCCGTTCTGGTCGAGACGCTCACGCAACACGCCCGTCGGATCCGCCGGCATCTCGCCTGCACCGACCCGTGGTATCGCGTCGGGCGCCGGCGGGGCCGCCGCCTCGAGCGCGCCGAGGATCGCGTCGCGGGCGGTCGAGGCTGCCGCGTCGCGCGCGCCGAGAATCGCGTCGTTGGCGTCGTTCACGGCTGCCGCTCCTCGGGCGTCGCTTCTTCGCGGACGCGCAGCTGATCCCGGAAGCTCTTCGCCGGAATCGGCGGCATCGCACGGCTGCGTGACCACGCCCCCCCGAGCGCGTCGAGCCATCGCGACGGGAGGCGCCGCGCGATCGCACGCCCGGCGCGCGTCGCGAATCCGTAGAGCGCGCGATCGCCGAGCACCCGCGCCGCGAGCCCGAACGCGAGTCGCCGCCTCCGCGCGTGGTGTCCGCCTTCGGCCAGATGCGAGCGCCAGGTCAACAGCTGATGATGGAGTGGCACCTTCACCGGACAGATGTCGCTGCACGAGCCGCAGAGGCTGCACGCGTGGGGCAGCTCGGCGTGGCGCGCCGGGTCGCGGCTCGGCGCGAGGACCGAGCCGATCGGCCCGGGCACCGTCGTGCCGTAGCTGTGCCCGCCGCTGCGCCGGTAGACCGGGCAGGTGTTGAGACAAGCGCCGCAGCGAATGCACGCGAGTGCCTCCCGGAAGGCCGGTTCGGCCAGGAGCCGGCTGCGACCGTTGTCGACGATCACGATGTGTTGCTCGGGCGTCGGCCCGTCGTCGTTCTCGGCGGCGCGCGGTCCTCGGAAGTGGGACGTATAGGTCGAGATCGGCTGGCCGGTCGCGGAGCGCGCGAGCAGCCGCAGGAAGGGCGCGAGATCCTGCGCCCGCGGAACGATCTTCTCGAGGCCGACGCAGGCGATGTGGAGGCGGGGCAGGGCGGTTCCCAGGTCCGCATTTCCCTCGTTCGTGACGACGACGAAGGAGCCGCTTTCGGCGACGGCGAAGTTCACGCCCGTGATGCCCGCGTCCGCGGCGAGGAAGCGCGCGCGAAGGTCCTCGCGCGCGATCGCGGTCAGGGCGTCGGGGTCCTCGAGGCCCTCCGGTGCCTCCATCTCCGCGTGGAAGAGCTCGCCGATCTCGCCGCGCTTCAAGTGGATCGCCGGCATGATGATGTGGCTCGGGGGCTCGTTCCGGAGCTGCACGATCCGCTCGCCGAGATCGGTGTCGACGACCTCGATTCCCTTCGTCTCGAGGTGGGGATTGAGTCCGCATTCCTCGGTCAGCATCGACTTGCTCTTCACCACGCGTTGCGCCCCGTGGTGCTCCAGGAGCTGGCCGACGATCCGGTTGTGTTCGGCCGCATCCCGCGCCCAGTGAACGACGGCGCCGGCTTCGGTCGCCCGGGTCTCGAACTCGCGCCAGAGCGCGGGGAGTCGCGACAATGCGTCGCGCTTGACGCCGGCGGCCTCGTCCCGGAGCGACTCCCACTCGGGGACACTGTCCGCCGCGGCATCTCGTTTCGCGCGCACGAACCAGAGCACCTGGTCGTGCCAGGTCGTGCGGTCCGCTTCGGCGACGAAAGCGGTGGCGCGACTAACGTGCCCCATCTGTCACCCTCCGGTTGGACGGCAGCGGGATCGAGGTCTCGTCGGCGTGGCGATCGAGCCAGCCCGCGCCGAGCTGCGCCTCGGCGAGGATCTCGGCCACGTGCAGCACGGTGGGCGACCCGCCTCCGTGCGCGTCGTGACGCGCCAGGCCTTCCAGGTGGAGCAGGCAGGACACGTCCGTCGAGGCGATCAGGTCGGCTCCGCCGCGGCGGTGGTCCGCCAGGCGGTCGCGCCCCATCCGGCTCGAGACTGCTTCCTCCTCGACCGAGAACACGCCGCCGAAGCCGCAGCATTCGTCGCGGCGGGTGAGATCGACCAGCGCGAGGTCGGGGATCCGACGCAGCAGCGCTGCCGCCGGATCTTCGCGCGGCGGCTCGCGGGTCTCGGAGGGCGATCCCTGCCGAAGCTCCCGCAGGGCATGGCAGCTCGCGTGGAGGCCGACCCGATGGGGAAATCCATTCCGCGGCGGCGGGAGGGAGCCGTCGGATTCGAGAAACGCGGTCAGCTCCACGACCCGCTCGGCGGTCCCGGCCGAGGCGGGGGACCAGCGGGGCAGGTGGCTGCGGAGCGTCGCGGCGCAGCTCCCCGACGGTGTGACGATCGTGTCGAAGCCGGTAGCGAGCTCGCCGAAGCGGCGCCCGAGGGCTGCAGCGCGGCCGTCCTCCCCCGCCGTGAGGCAGGGCTGGCCACAGCAGACCGCTTCGTCGAGGAATTCGACGGCGTGCCCCGCCGCCCGGACGAGATCGAGTGCCGCGAGGCCGACCCGGGGGCGCAGCTGGTCGACGTAGCAGGGCACGAAGAGCGCGACGGACATCGTTCGCGCCCAGCATAATGCGGTCCGGGCGCTCTGAGAAGTGGGCCGTCTCGGAGTCACTTCGCGGGGAGATCGCCGCGCCCACGCCCACGAGCCCGACTGACCCCGGGTCCGATGGGGCGGCTCGACTCACGTATCGTCAGATGCCGATCGATGCGCCGGCTGGCCCCCGCGCTCACGAGTCCTGCCTGCTCCCGAACTCGCAACAGTTCGAGTGAAGCCCAAAAAACCGCTTGGAAATCCGCGCGGGCTGCGAAAGAATACGGGGCGCGCCCCAGACTCTCCGGAGTGAACCCCCGACCACCGGCCCCCCCGGCGGCGAGGGTTGACTCGGATCCCGCCCCCCCGAGCTCCCACTCGAGGCCGAGGTCTCAGGAGTTCCCTGTCAGGACGTTCCCGACCCGTGTCGGCCCTCGCTCAGGCGGCGGACCGGCGGCCCGGGGAGTCGGATCGGACCCGTCGACCGGCGCACATCCGTGTAGCAGTCAACGGAGGACGACCCAGACACCCGATCCCGACCGACCCGTCAGCCGCCCTTCGCGTGCGGATCTCGGGTCGAGGTGGACAGGGGGTTCCGTGCGCCATCGCGCGAGACGGGGCGAGTAACGGTGTCATTCACTAGTGTCCGGTGCCCTGCGGCGACCTCTTCGGGGCGCGTGCAGGTGTAATCAATTTCGCTTCTCGCCCGTTCCTACCTCGGGGAGAAGCTGCAAGAGATCGGTACCGAGCCGACTAACAACCGGCTTCGGGTCCGACGCAAGAGTCGAATCTGGTCCGAGGGGACCGAGGAGAGAATTCATGACGACCTTCAAGGCGATGGCGAGCACGGTGCTCGCGCTTGCCCTCGGTGCGGGCGTTGCGTCCGCGCAGCAGCTCGATCCGCCGATCGACGCCCGCGTCGAAGCGAACGAAGCGGGTGCGGCGTCCCAGAAAGTGGTCGAGGAGATCTCGACGCAGACGGACAGCCTGACCGGCGACTACCGCCTGACGTTGAAGAAGATCGAATCGCTGCAGATCTTCAACCGCCAGCTCTCCCAGGTCATCGACTCCCAGAACGAAGAGCTGGAAAGCCTTCAGCGGCAGATCGATGGGGTCGAGGAAGTCGGCCGCGCGGTCACGCCGCTGATGCTGCGCATGATCGAGGCCCTCGACCAGTTCGTCGCCTTCGACGTGCCGTTCCTCGAAGAGGAGCGCAAGAACCGCGTCGCGAGCCTGCGCGTGCTGATGCGTCGTTCGGACGTCGCGGAGCCGGAGCGCTACCGCCGCATCCTCGAGGCGTACCAGATCGAGAACGACTACGGCCGAACCATCGACGCCCACTCGGGTACGATCGATAAGGCGGGAGCCCAGGTCCCCGTCGACTTCCTCCGAATCGGACGGATCGCCCTCGTGTACAAGACGCGTGACGCTCAGGAATACGGTGTGTGGGACCAGGCGAACAAGACCTGGCAGACGCTCGATTCCAGCGACTACGCCAACTGGATCGACGAAGGGCTGCGCGTCGCCAAGAAGCAGTCCGCGCCCCAGCTGATCCGCGTCCCGCTCCCGCAGCCCGGAGGTCAGAGCTGATGTCCCGCTCGATCATCGTTCGAAACATGAAGAAGTGGGTCGCGGCCAGCACCCTCCTGGCGTTCCTGCCGATCACGGCCGTCGCCCAGGAGACCGAGCCCGGCCAGATGGTCATCGACGTCCCGCAGGCGACGTCCCCCGACGACCTCCTCGAGAAGGTCCGCCAGGGCTTCGTCGTCGAGAAGCGCGAAGACACCGAGCGCGTCCAGATCTTCGAGCGGCGCCGCGACGAGCAGGCCCAGATGCTCGCCGACGCCAAGGCGCGCGAGGCCCGCGAAGAGGCGCGCAGCCAGGCCCTGGAGAAGGAATACCAGGAGAAGGAAGTCAAGATCGCGGAGCTCGAGGAAGCCCTCGCCGAGCGCATGGGCAACCTCGGCGAGCTCTTCGGTGTGACCCGTCAGATCGCCGGTGATACCCGCGGCCTGGTGGAAGCGTCGATCACGACTTCGCAGTTCGGTAGGGATCGCGTCGACTTCCTCGAGACCCTGGGCGCGAGCAAGGAGCTCCCCTCGATCGAGGAGCTCACGAAGCTCTGGGCCGAGATGCTCCAGGAGATGAACGAGCAGGGGAAGGTCGTCTCCTACGAGACCCAGGTCTACACCCCGACCGGCATCGAGACGCGAGAAGTCACCCGCGCGGGCGTCTTCACCGTGATCTCGAACGGCGAGTACCTGCTCTGGGATCCGAACAAGGGTCAGCTGCAGCAGCTCTCGCGCCAGCCTCCGTCGCGCTTCCTCGACACGATCGGGGAGTACACGGCCGGTGAGGCGGGTTCGCTGACCGGCCTGGCGGTCGATCCCTCGAGTGGCTCGCTGCTGGCGGTCCTGATCGAGACCCGGGAGCTGATCGAGCGCCTGCCCGACGGCGGCGCGGTCGGTTACACGGTCATCGCGCTGGGTCTCATCGCCTTTGCGCTCGGCGTCGTGAAGATGCTCTGGCTCTTCGTCGTGTCGCGGAAGGTCAACGCCCAGAAGAAGAACGCCAACCCGGATACGAGCAACCCGCTCGGCCGCATCCTCGCGGTCGCGAAGGACAACCCCGATGCGGATCGCGAACAGCTCGAGCTGATGCTCGACGAGGTCGTGCTCCGCGAGTCGGGCAAGCTCGAGAGTCTGGTCTGGCTGGTCCGCATCGTCTCGGTCGTCGCACCGCTGATGGGTCTGCTCGGAACGGTCACCGGTATGATCCGAACGTTCCAGTCGATCACGCTCTTCGGTGCAGGCGATCCGCGCATGATGGCGGGGGGTATCTCCGAGGCCCTCGTGACCACGATGCTCGGTCTGGTCACGGCGATTCCGCTGGTTCTCCTCCACGCCGCGCTGGCGAACAACACGAAGAAGATCGTCGACACGCTCGACGAGCAGAGTGCTGGCCTGATCGCGCAGCAGGAGTAATCGGCGGAAGCCGGAAACGAAGAGGTCCGACTCCATGAGTCAGATGATCCTGGACGTGCAGGCCTTCCTGGAGACGGGGGGAGGCGTTCTCAACTTCATCGGAATCGTCACGATCGTGATGTGGACGTTGATGTTGGAGCGCTTCTACTTCTTCTACTGGGTCTTCCCGCAGGTTGCCGACGAGGCGCAGCGGGCCTGGCGGGAGCGGTCCGACCACTCCTCCTGGGGGGCACACCAGATTCGACGCCTCCGCGTCTCCGAGCTGCGCATGCAGCTCGAAGACGGGTTGGCCTACATCCGTGTCCTCGTGGCGCTCTGCCCGCTGCTGGGCCTGCTCGGAACCGTGACGGGCATGATCGAGGTCTTCGACGTCATGGCGGTCGCCGGCTCTGGTAACGCGAAGGCGATGGCGGGCGGCGTCTCCAAGGCGACGATCCCGACGATGGCGGGCATGGTCGCGGCGCTCTCTGGTTTGATCCTTTCTGCTCGACTCGAGCAGTTCGCATCCGACGAGGGCGAGCGGCTGGCCGACCGGCTCGAGATCGATCATGGAGGTGAGGAAGAATGAGAAGGCGCAGATCCGGCGGTATGGACGAAGAGGCCGAGGTCGATCTGACCCCGATGCTCGACGTCGTCTTCATCATGCTCATCTTCTTCATCGTGACCGCCTCCTTCATCAAGGAAGTCGGTCTCGACCTCAACAAGCCCGAGGGCGGTGACGCCCCGAAGACGGTCACCGAGAACGAGAACATCCTGATCCAGATCACCAACGACGGGCTGATCTTCATCGATCGTCGCAACGTCGACGTCCGCGCGATCCGCGCGAACATCGAGCGGCTCCGGGCGGAGCGGCCGAACGGTCAGGTGGTCGTGGCGCCGGGCGCGGCTTCGCAGAACGGCCTGCTGGTGGAAGTGATGGACCAGGCGCGGCTCGCGGGAGCCGAGGAGATCTCGCTCGCGGCGGAGGTGAACTGACGATGCCGAGTGTCGTTCGATTCATCATCCCGTTCGCGCTAGCTGGAGGGGTGACCTTCGGCCTCTTCTACCTGATGCAGAGTCTGATCGGCGTCGAGGGCAAACTCGACGACAGCGAGAAGATCAAGGTCGTCGACTTCGTGCGCGTGAAGCGCAGCGAAGAGGTGAAGAAGAAGGAGCGCGAGCCCCCGAAGAAGGAAGAGATCGACGACACGCCGCCGCCGCCGGACTTCCAGATGGACCAGTCCACGAACCTGGACGGCGGAGGGATTGGCATCTCCGCCGGAGTCGATACAGGCATGGCCCTGGATTCGGGCGGTGGCTTCTCGATGGCGAGCGCCGACGGCGACGCGGTCCCGATGGTTCGCGTTCCGCCTCAATACCCGGAACGTGCGCTCCAGCGCGGTATCGAAGGCCGTGTGTTGGTCGAGTTCACGATCAGCAGGTCGGGCTCCGTAAAGGACGCGAAGGTGGTCGCGTACGAGCCGAGCACCATCTTCAACAAGGCCGCACTTCGCGCCGTGAAGCAGTGGAAGTACAACCCGAAGATCGTGAACGGAAAGGCCGTCGAGCAGCCCGGCGTCCGGATCGCGATCCCCTTCAAGCTAGGCAACGAAGCCGCGTAGACGGGTGGACGGACCTATGAAGAGCGCAGATCGCACTCGGAAATTCTGGCTCGGTGGGATCGCCCTGATCCTCGCCGCGCTCTTCGTGGCGCCGCCGGCGCTGGCGCAGCAGAACAAGTTCCAGTTCAGCACGCGCAACCAGAAGAAGATGGTCAAGATCTTCGAGTTCCTCCGGCTGGAGGGGACCGAAGAGGAAGAGGCGGCGGCCAAGGCGGAAGCCAAGGATCTGCTCCTCGGCATCAACCTGAAGCGCGCCAAGCCCTACGGGAAGGCCCGCGTCCTGTGCACCCTCGGCGCCGTCGAGGTCCAGGAAGGGAACAACGAGAAGGCCCTCGACTACCTCGAACAGTGCGTCGCGGTGGAGGCCCTCCCGCCGGAAGATCAGCTGCGCAACCTCTTCATGGTCGGCCAGCTCCAGACGATGCTCGAACGCTACGACGACGCGATCGTGACGCTCGAGAGCTGGATCGCGCAGGTCGAGACCCCGGCACCGTCCTCGTACTACACGCTCGCGGTGACCTACTACCAGGCGGGTCGTCCGGAAGACGCCCTCGCGCCCGCCAAGAAGGCGGTCGAGCTCTCCGTCGATACGCCGCGGGAGGGCTGGTACCGGCTGCTGCTCTCGCTGTACCTCTCGCGCAGCGAGTACGACGAGGCCCTCGCGCTCCTCGACGACATCATCATCGCCTACCCGAAGAAGGACTACTGGTCGCAGATGGCGGCGATCTACTCGCAGAAGGACGACATGGCGCGGAGTCTCGCCGTACAGCAGCTCGCCAAGGGCGAGGGCTTCATCAGCGAGTCCCGGGACCTCCTGCGGGTCGCGCAGATGTTGATGGTCCAGGGGTTGCCCCACCGCGGCGCGGAGATCATGAAGACCGGTCTCGACGACGGCAGCATCGAACCGACCCGACAGGCGTACCAGACCTACTCGGACACCCTGCTCCAGTCCCGCGAGTGGGCCCTCGCGGTCGATCCGCTCGCCAAGGCGGCGGAGATGGAGGAGAACGGCCGCCTGTTCGTGCGCCTCGCGCAGGTGAACATCCAGCTCGGTCGCTGGGGCGACGCCCGCAACGCGCTCGACGACGCGTTCGACAAGGGCGACCTCTCGGACGAGGGACAGGCACACATCCTCTACGGCATCGCGGCCTTCAACGACAAGAAGTGGAACAGCGCGACCCGCGCGTTCAGCCGCGCCGAGAAGTTCGATGGCACCCGCGAGACCGCCGGCAAGTGGAAGGCCTACGTCGCGCGCGAGAAGGCACGCCTCGGCGTCACGGACTGAGCGACCCGCTCCTCGACCGGCCGCCGGGCCCCCGCGTCGCGCGCGCAGAATGCGTGCAGCGGCCCGCGGGAAGCCCGATTCCGCTCGCTGCGCCATTCCGTCGGCGGCCGTTCGACGGTAACGTTGGGCCGGCTTTCGCGTCCGCCACCCCGTGGACACCCCCCGCGAGCCGAGACGCCCGCGCCGCCCCGTCGTGCGCATGGAGCGAACGGAACCCCTCATGACCGCTACCCCCGCCTTGCCCGCGGCCGGGACCGACGATCCCAAGCTGCTCGAACAGATCGAGAACACGATCCGCTTCCTGGCCGTCGACGCCGTCGAACGCGCGGGCATCGGTCACGTCGGCGCAGCGATGGCCCTGGCGGCCTCCGCCTTCGAGCTGTGGGACAACCATCTTCGCTTCGATCCGCAAGACCCCGAGTGGCCGCTGCGTGATCGCTTCGTGCTCTCCAACGGGCACGCCTCGATGTTGCAGTACGCGCTGCTGCACCTCTTCGGCTTCGACCTCTCCCTCGACGACATCGCCAACTTCCGCCAGCTCGGCTCGCGCACGCCCGGTCACCCGGAGTACGGCGAGACCGCCGGCGTCGAGCTCACCACCGGTCCGCTCGGACAGGGCTTTGCGCACGGCGTCGGCATGGCGCTCGCGGCGAAGATGACGGCGTCGCAGTTCGGTGGCTCAGGCGACGACCGGGATCGACCTGGCCAGCACTTCGTGTACGGCTTCGTAGGCGACGGCTGCCTGATGGAGGGGGTCGCCTCGGAGGCTGCGTCCTTCGCCGGCGCCCACGGTCTCGGCAACCTCGTCTACGTATACGACGACAACTCGATCACGATCGACGGCGGGACGGACATCACCTTCGGAGAGAGCGTGCCGGCTCGCTTCGAGGCCTACGGCTGGCACGTCATCGACTCCGTCGACGGTCAGGACCGCAGCGGGTTCGCCGAGGCCCTCGGGGCCGCGCGTGCCGAGACCGGCCGTCCGACTCTCATCGTGCTCAAGACGCTGATCGGGCGTGGCGCGCCGAACTTCGAGGGGCGCAACAAGGCCCACGGCGGTCCCCTCGGCGAGGACGAGACGAAGCTCGCGAAGGAAGGGCTCGATTGGCCGACCGACGGCGATCTGCTGGTCCCGGACGAGGTTCGCAGCTACTGCGCCGAGCGCGCGAAGGACAAGCGCGCCGAACGCGAGGCGAGCGACACGCGGCTGGCTGCGTGGCGGGATGCGAACGGCGACGACGCTGCGCGATGGGACACCGCGCGCGGGCGCGTGCTGCCCGCGGATCTCGTCGACCAGCTCGTCGATGGACTCGACGGCGCAAAGAACGCCACGCGCAAGCACTCGCAAACGGTGCTCGAGCGGCTCGCGGACCTCGTACCCTACATGACGGGTGGCTCCGCGGATCTCGCGGGCTCCGCTGCGCCGCCGATCGTGAAGAGCGCCGGAATCGTCGGACCCGCAGCCGGGGACGGTGTCGACCCCTTCGCGGGACGCAACATCCATTTCGGTGTACGTGAGCACGCGATGGGCGCGATCGCGAACGGGATCGGCCTCGACGGCACGTTCCTGCCCTACTGCGGCACGTTCATGATCTTCAGCGACTACATGCGCCCGTCGATCCGGCTGGCCGCGCTCCAGAAGGCGCCCACGCTCTTCGTCTTCACCCACGATTCGATCTTCGTCGGCGAAGATGGTCCGACCCACCAGCCGGTCGAGCAGGTCGACTCGCTGCGGGTCGTGCCCGACCTGACGGTGTTCCGACCGGCGGACGGCGTCGAGACCGCGATGGCCTACGCCTACTACCTGAAGGCGGTCGCGGGAGAGGGGCCGGGCAAGCCCGGACCGATCCTGCTCTCTCTCACGCGGCAGGGCCTTCCGGGCCTCGAGCGGCCGTCGGGCTTCGACCCGAAGGACGTCTGGAAGGGCGCGTACGTCGTGTCCGAGCCGGATGGCAAGGCGGACGTCGTGCTCCTCGCGACCGGCAGCGAGGTTTCCCTCTCGGTCGACGCCGCGGAGGAGCTCTCTGGCAGCGGGATCAAGGCGCGGGTCGTCTCGATGCCTTCGGTCGAGCTCTTCCTCGAGCAGAGCGACGCCGACCAGGACGCGATCCTGCCCGACGACGGCACGCCGATCGTGGCGGTCGAGGCGGGCCGGGGCGAGACCTTGCGTCGCTTCGTCGGTCGACGTGGCCTCGTGATCGGCATGGAGAGCTTCGGCGCGAGCGCCCCCTACAGCGACCTCGCCAAGCACTTCGGCTTCACGTCATCCAACGTCGCCGAACGCGTCAAGGCGCATATCTAATCCAATCGGCGCACGGCCCACCGAGCAATCGTGGAGCCTTCAGCGCAAGGCGGCCCCCAGAAAGGGGCCGTCGAGAGGCGCGAAGCGCCGATGGATCAGTCTTCGATGACGACCGTCTCCATGACGTCGCCCTGGGCGATCGCGTCGACGATGTCCTGGCCTTCGAGGATCTTGCCGAAGACGCCGTGCTTGCCGTCCAGCCAGGGCGTCTCGAGGTGCGTGATGAAGAACTGCGAGCCGTTCGTGTTCGGGCCCGCGTTCGCCATCGACAGCACGCCCGGTCCGTCGTGCTTGCCCGCCAGCGCGCCGGCTTCGTCGTCGAACTGGTAGCCGGGGCCGCCGGTGCCGGTGCCCTGGGGACAGCCCGCCTGCACCATGAAGTCGGCGATCACGCGGTGGAAGGTCAGGCCGTTGTAGAAGCCTTCGTTCGCGAGCTTGATGAAGTTGCCAGTGGTCTCCGGCGCCGCGTCGGTGAAGAGCTCGAGCTTGATCGCGCCCTTGTTGGTGTTGATCGTCGCGGTGGTCATCGGGGTCTCCGTCTTCTCGGTGTGCTGGCCAGAGCTTCGCCGCGCGTGCGGCACAGGATCGGGCGAGCGGGCAGGGCGCGCGCCGCTGCCGGATTGGGGCGCGGAGCGTAGCGCGCGAGGCAAGGGCGGGGCGTGGTTATTCCTTTCGTCATGTGCCCGGCGCGGTACTCTGCGCGCGCACGCCATCCAATCGACTCGGGGGGGATCGATGGACATCAAGCGCTTCTTCGTCGACGAGCTGAAGAGCGTCTATCAGGAGCGGATCGCGGGCGCCGGGCGCGCCGAGGCGGACGCCGCCGACGCGGCGAACCACATCCATGGTGAGTCGACCCGGCGAGAGGACGCGAAAGCCGCCGCGATGGAGGGACGGATCGAGTCGGGCCACCGCCGTCGCCGGAAGCGGGCGGTCGCGGAAATGGAGAGCCTGCTCGACTTCTCCGAGAACGGCATCCGCCGCTTTCGCCCGACGGACCGTGTCGATCTCGGGGCCCTGGTCGACGTCCGAATCGAAGACGAGGCCGGCCAGGAGGAGCGCACGCTCTTCGTCATGCCCGTCGGCGCCGGCGTCGAGCTCACCGGGCCGGGCGGCGACGGCTTCGTCGTCGTCGTCACGCCGAAGTCGCCCGTGGGGAAGGCGCTGATGGGGGCGCGCGAAGGCGACTCGTTCGAGATCGTGATCGACGGGCGCGATCGCGAGTGGACGGTCGTCGATCTGGGCTGACGCGACGTGGGCTGCGGCTCCGGTGCGTCCGAGTTGCGTACTCGCCCACGAATACGCCGTAGATCGCCCTTTTGTGACGTGGAAAACATTGGACGTGGGAAAAATTCCCGCTCATAATAGGGAGGTGGGAATATTTCCCACTCAACTCCGGCCCGCGGCTCTGACCGCGTGCAGCCCAGAGAGGATATCCCCATGACCCGTTCTTCCCTGATTCGATCCGTCCTCCTCGCGAGCGCGGCGCTGCTCCTCAGCGCCGCGACCGTCCAGGCCCAGATGTCCACGATGTTCGATCGCGACGATTCGCGTCCCGAGGCCGAGCTCCGTGTCGACATGCGCGACGCCGTCGACCGCGACACCGACGTCGCGAACACGGCGCTCGTCTTCAACAACACCACGAACGAGGCCACGCACGTCCTGTGCGTCGCGTACGACGCGAACGGCAACGCCGTCGGTCGCAAGTTCGCCCGCCTCCCCGCGCGCGGCGTGCGCTACCTGCGCGCCTCGGACTTCTCGAACGGCGCGGACTTCATTGGCAGCGCTTCGTGCACCTCCCGCGCGCGTGTCGCGGCAAGCGCGGTGTTCCTCGCGCCCGGCGCGCTCACGAACCTGGACGTGATCCAGGGCCATCGCTGGGACGACACGAACCGCGTGCGCTTCCCGTTGATCGCGACCTACTGACGGACGCTGCGGTCAGCGCGCCCGACGTCTGCGTCCTCGCCAATAGACGCTTTCGCCGGGGAGCCGCGGGTGCGGCTCGAAGGGGCGCCGAACGGTTCGACCGTTCGGCGCCCTTCTGCATTCGGTGCATGCCTAGCGCACGATCCGATCGACCTTCGGCGTCTGCGGGCGGACGTCGGGTCGGACCGGAGGTCGTACCACCGTATGCGGGACGTCGCGCACCTTCGGTCGGTCGACCGACGGCTTCTCCGGGCGGGGCGGGTCGCTCGGCGGCTCCGCCCGGGGATCGGTGTTCTCGCGGCGGCGGATCGTGTCCGGCCGGGAAGGCGCGCGGACGGGCGACGGGCGCACGCTCCCGTCGGCTTCGACGCGTCCGCCGATGCGCAGCCGAGCGCCGCTCGGGACGGATTCGAGGGCATGTCCGGTCGGGAGCTCCGAGAGCGGGACGCTCCCGATCCGCGCGGTCTCGCCGCGTCGCGCCAGGTAGCCCTCGATCGAGACCGAGTCGATCCGTCCGGTTCGTCCGAGGTCGCGGAGGCGAATCGGAACGTCGCGCTCGAAGGCCGCGTCCGGCGCGTGGCGCCCGCCCGGACGACCCGGCGCGACCCGCGTGACGACGCGAACACCGTCGGCCGTGGGTTGGCTCTGGAAGCGGATCCATCGTCCGGCCTCGAGCCCCTCGGCGTCGAGGGCGGGGTCGCGTGCCGTGTCTCGCGCGAGAGCGAGGCGACGCCCCGTGACGACGAGGGTTCCGTCGGGCAAGACGTGGTCGATGCGGCCGGCGGCGTCCTCCGCGAGCACGACGCGGCGAGCCACCAGGCCGTCCTCCGTGCGGATGGCCTCGACGAACACGATCTGACCGGACGGCACGCTCCGCGCAGCGCTCGCGGGGTCGGTGCCGCCCGAGGACTCGAGGGCCAGCGTCTCCGGGATCACGACCTCGACGCCGCTCACGCAGACGCGCGTGCCGCCTTCGCCGCGGCGATCGGCCTCCGCGCGGTCGATCGGGTGCGCGGGACCGAAGAGGCCGGTACCGCCGATGCCGCTGTCGTCGGGGCCGCGTCCGGTCCCGCCGATGCCGCTGTCGTCGGGTCCGCGTCCGGTACCGCCGATGCCGCTGTCGTCGGGGCCGCGTCCGGTACCGCCGATGCCACTGTCGTCGGGGCCGCGTCCGGTACCGCCGATGCCGCTGTCGTCGTCTCCGCCCCTGCGCAGGGGCGCGCTCGATCGGGGCGAGACTCCGGTACCGCCGATGCCCGAGTCGTCGGGCCCGAGTCCGGTCCCGCCAATGCCGCTCTCGTCTTCGCCGGACTCGAGCACCACGACCGGCGGACCCAGCGTGTTCGCGCACGCGCGGGTCGCCAGGGCGGAGCGGGGCGAGAGCGTCACACACGCGAGCGCGAGGACGAAGAAGCCGGCGGCGAGTCGCGCGTCACTCCGCATCGTCGTTCTCCGGCGGCACGTCATCTTCACGCGGGGACTGTTCGGCGCGGAAGAACCACGCGCCGAAGCTCATGCGCTGGCGCGCGTCGAATTCGCCTTCGTCCGCGGCCTGCAGCGCGCGGGCGCGCTCGTTCACGCGCTGCAGCGCCTCGATCCCGGCGTCCCGCGCGAGGGCCTGCAGCTCCTCGACGGATTCCGGACGCAGGTTCGCGTAGTAGACGCTGCGCTCGAGGAGGGGCGCGCCAACGCCTGCCAGGTTGTGTCGCGCGGCGGAGAGGTGGTCGCGCACGTTGCGGCCGAGGTAGTAGGCCTTCTCGTCGAAGCCGTGGGTCGGGACGAAGGCCTCTTCGACGAGGTGCACGCGATCCTCCGCGTCGACGCGGACGATCCCGAGGCGCAGCCATTCGTCGAGCACTGCGCGGGGGCGGATGTCCTGGGTGACCGAAGCGACGAGGGCGTCGAAGCTCGGGCCGCCGTCCTCGGTCGCGAGCCGCGGAAGGGGGCGTGGGGTGCCGTCCGCTTTCCGGAGCGCGGGGTCGGCGGTCCAGCGCAGCACGAGCTGCGCGCCGAGCGAGACCGCCGCAGGCGCAGCGGGCGTGCGCTCAGCCGCCTCGGTCTGGAGACGCTTCACGTCCTTGCGATGGATGCCGGTGAGGAGCGTGAGTCGGCTGATGGTCTGGGGCCGATCGGGCAGGGCGAAGCCGCGCTCCGCCTCGTCGACGTAGACCCGCTTCAACAGACTCGCGAGGGTCGGGAACGTGATCTGGTGGTCGAGGAGCAGGCGAACGAGGGGGCCGAGGAGGCGCTCGACGGCCGTGAGCAGCGCTCCGGCGGGCGCGCCGGACGTCGGCGGGGTGTCGTTCGATTCGGGGGGCATCGAGGCGGCTCGCTCCAACAGGGCGCGTCAGGCGCTCGAAGGGTGAGTGGGAAAAATTACCACAGAGTGTCGTCGCCTCATCGACCGCCGCCTCTGCCGGCTGGAATTGCCGGTATGCTGCCGCCTCGCTGCACATGGGCCGCAGGAGGAGCATCGAATGTCGATCGAGGACCCGGGACCGCCGGCGCAGGATTTCGCCGGGCGCCGTGCCTTCGTGACGGGCGCCGGATCCGGGATCGGAGAGGGCATCGCCCTGCGACTGGCCGCCGCGGGCGCCGCCGTGGCCTGCGTCGACCTCGACGAGCCCGCGGCGGGTCGGGTGGCCGAGGCGATCGGGGCGGCGGGCGGCGAGGCGATCGCGGTCGCGTGTGACGTCTCCGACGAGGCGGCCGTGCCGGCCGCGATCGAGGCCGCGGCCGATCAGCTCGGCGGGCTCGACGTGCTCGTGAACAACGCCGGCATCGTCAAGATCCAGGCCTTCGACCAGATGAGCCTCGAGGACTGGGACCGCACCTTCGGCGTCAATCTGCGCTCGATGTTCCTCACCTGCCGCGCGGCGCTCCCCCACCTTCGCGCGTCGAGCGCCGGCGCGATCGTGAACATCGCGTCGATGGCCGCGCTCCGGTACACGGTGCCCCACGTCGACTATGCCGCGACGAAGGGCGGGGTCGTTTCGTTCACCCGGGACCTCGCGTTCGAGCTCGGCGCCGACGGCATCCGCGTGAACGCCGTCGCGCCCGGTCCGATCGCGACGTCGATGCTCGAGTCGTTCAGCGACGAGCAGTTCGACCAGATGGGGATGCGGTTCGTGCTCGGTCGGATGGGGCGTCCCTCGGACATCGCCGAGGCCGTCGCCTTTCTCGCGTCCGATCGCGCGTCCTACGTCACGGGCGCCACGTTGCCCGTGACCGGCGGCGCGGAGCTGGCGACCCGGCCGTTGCGACCCGAGGACGAGTGACGGCGCGGCGCCGGTCGCTGCCGGCGGTCGAGCTCGTCGCGCCGACGCGCAGGCACGAGCGCGCCTTCCTCGAGGCCGTGGCGCGCAGCAGGAAGCTCCATGGTCGCTTCGCGGATCCCCCGGCGACCCCCGACGCCTATCGCGCGTCGATCGCGCGCGAGCGGGACGAGCGATACGCGCTCCGGCTCGTCGTCGACGCGGCGACCGGCGAGCTCGCGGGGGTCGTGAACGCGAACGAGATCGTGCGCGGAAGCGCGCAGAGTGCCTTTCTCGGGTACTACGCGTTCGCCCCCTTCGCGGGGACCGGACGCATGGAGGCGGGCCTGCGCGCGATGCTGAGGGAGGCCTTCGGGCCCCTCGGGCTGCATCGGTTGGAGGCGAACATCCAGCCGGAGAACGTGCGCTCGATCGCGCTGGTGAAGCGGATCGGCTTCCGCTCGAAGGATTCTCGCCTCGCTATCTCAAGATTCGCGGGCGATGGCGGGATCACGAGCGATGGGCGATCACGCGGGAAGACGCGCGGCGTGCCTAACGGTAGTCGTGGGAGCGCGGCATCCTCGGCTTGCGCCTGTCCGGGCCGGGCCGACGGGGTCCGCCGGGCGCGGGGACGCGCGCTTCGCTGAGATCGACCGGGACGATTTCTCGTGCGCGGACGTGGATCACACCGTCGACCCGTTGCAGGGGCCCCGCGATCTCGAGGAGCGAGGCCTGGTGGAGCGGCACGCGGAAGCGGGCCGAGATGTCCGGGGTGAGGACGGCGTTCGAGAGGCCGGTCTCGTCCTCGAGGGTCACGAAGCAGAAGCCCTTCGCCGAGCCTGGCCGCTGGCGCACGATCGCGTGTCCGGCGACCCGGACCCAGGCGCCGTCGGGCGTCTCGCGCAATTGCATCGCCGAGAGGACGCCGCGTCGCTCGAGGGACTCGCGCAGGTGGCCCATCAGGTGCACGTCGGTCGTCAGTCCCGACAGGCGATAGTCGGCGAGGGTCTCGTCGAGGGCGTCCATCGGTGCGAGCGGGGAGGTCGGACCGTTCTTCTGGCGTGAGGCCGGGCGCGCCCGTTCTCCGTCGCGTCGGCTCGGTCGCGCGATCTCTCGGCCGGCGAAGAGGCTCTGCGGGTCGCGCTCGAGGGCGGCGACCTGCCAGAGAGCGTCGCGCCGGCCCTTCGGCGCATCGCGAAGGCGCGCCAGGGCGCCGAGCTCGGCCAGGGCCTCGAGCTCGCCACGATCCGGCGCGGTTCGCCGCACGAAGTCCCCGAGATCCTCGAAGCCGCCGTCTTGCCGGGCCGCGACGATCCGCTCGGCGGTCGCCGCCTTGAGGCGACCGACCGCGTCGAGGCCGAGGCGGACCGCGGGCGGGCCTCGGTGGCGGGTCCGGGTCGGGCTCCCCTCCTCGAGGTCTGCCTTCTCGTTCGAGAAGAGCACGTCGACCGGGCGGACCTCGACGCCGTGGCGCTGGACGTCCTTCACGAGGGTGGCCGCGCTGTAGAAGCCCATCGGCTGGGCACGCAGCAGGCCGACCAGGAAGGCCGCCGGGTGGTGGCACTTCAGGTAGGACGAGGCGTAGGCGATCAGCGCGAACGACGCCGAGTGCGACTCGGGGAAGCCGTAGAGCGCGAACGACGAGATGTGGAGCACGATCTGGTCCTCGGCTTCGCGCGAGAAGCCCTGGCGCCGCATGCCCGCGCGCAGCCGCTCCTCGATCTTCTCCATCCGCTCCATCGAGCGTTTGAAGCCCATCGCGCGGCGGAGCTCCTCGGCCTCGCCCCCGGTGAAGCCCGCCGCGACCATCGCGATCCGCAGCAGCTGTTCCTGGAAGAGCGGCACGCCGAGGGTGCGTTCGAGGATCGGCTCGAGGCTCGGATGCGGATACTCGACCGGCTCGCGTCCCGCGCGGCGATTGAGGTAGGGGTGGACCATCTGTCCGACGATCGGACCCGGGCGGATGATCGCGATCTCGACCACGAGGTCGTAGAAGGTCTTGGGCTTGAGCCTCGGGAGCGTCGCCATCTGGGCGCGGCTCTCGATCTGGAACACCCCGATCGTGTCCGCCCGACGCATCATCGCGTAGGTCTTCGGGTCGTCGGCAGGTAGCTGCGCGAGGTCGATCTCGACATCTTCGTACCTTTGAATGAGTGGGAGCGTCTCCTCCAACGCCGCCAACATGCCCAAACCCAAGAGATCGATCTTGATGATCCCCATGTCCGCGCAGTCGTCCTTGTCCCACTGCACGATCCGCCGATCGACCATCGTCGCGGGCTCGATCGGCACGACCTCGTCGAGGCGTCCGGCGGCGATCACGATCCCGCCGCTGTGTTGTCCGAGGTGGCGGGGCAGGCCCTGGACGGCGCGCACGAGGTCGACCCAGTGCTGGACGTCCGGCGACTCCGGATCGAGCTTCGCCTCGCGCAGTCGCGCCAGGAACTCGCGCTGGACCTCTTCATGATGAGGAAGGGCCTGGGGGTCCTCGCCGCGGGCCTCGGCGTCCGCGTCGTTCGCGCGCCGCTCACCGGCGCTTCCTCGCGGCATCGCAGGGAAGTCGAGTCGCGCGACCAGCTTCGAGAGTCGCCCGATCGCCTCGGGATCTTGACCGAGGACCTTACCCATCTCCCGGACCGCCATCTTGATCCGGTAGGTGATCACGTTCGCGGTCATCGCGGACCCCGCGATTCCGTACTTCGAGAAGACGTACTGGATCACCTTCTCGCGCTGGTCGCCGGAGGGCAGGTCGATGTCGATGTCCGGCCACTCGCCGCGCTCCTCCGAGAGGAAACGCTCGAAGAGCAGGTCCATCCCGACCGGATCGACCGCCGTGATGCCCAGCGCATAACACACGGCGCTGTTGGCGGCGGAGCCGCGGCCCTGGCAGAGGATCCGATGGGCCCGGGCATACGACGAGATGTCCTCGACGATCAGGAAATAGCCGGCGAGGTCGAGCTTCTCGATGACGTCGAGCTCGGTGGCGAGCTGCTTCAGGACGCGAGAGCCGGGACGCGCACCGTAGCGGGTGCGCGCGCCGATCCGCGTGAGCTCGCGCAGGCGGCTCATCTGCGTCTCGCCGGGACTGAGGGGGCCGCCGGAGCTCAAGGGAAAAGACGGGAAGCGGTAGTCGAGGTTCTCGAGGGTGAACTCGCAGCGCTCCGCGATCGCCCGCGTGCCGAGGATCCACTCCGGACGGTCGCGGAACCGCCGCACGATCTCCTCCCGGGTGTGGAGATAGCCCTCGCCGTTGGGCGGCAGGTGGCGACCCGCCGTGTCGAGGGTCTTCCGTTCCCGCAGACAGATCAGTGCATCGAGCAACCGCCGATCCGCGGGCCAGGCACACCGCACGTCTCCCGAAGCCACGACGGGGATCCGACGGTCCTCCGCGAGTGCTGCAGCGTAACGACTGAGCTGCGCGGTTCGGCGGAGGAGAGAGTGGGAGACGTCGACGGCGAGGCGGTCGCCGAAGGTGCGATGGGCGCGGTCGAGCAGGGCGGGGTTCAGTCGCTCGTCCCCGCGCAGCAACACACTCCAGTGTCCCGCCTCGGCTTCGAGTTCGTCCCAGCCGACGCGGATCAGGTTGCGCGCCCGGGTGTCCCGGGCTTCGAGGGCCTTGTCCCGTCGCGAATGGGCCTTCGTGATCATCCGGCAGAGTCGCCGCCAGCCCTCCGGTGACTCGCAGAGCAGCGTCACGCGATCCGGCGAGTCCAACCAGCCGGCACCCGAGCTCTCAGCGCGAGACGGGTCCCGAAAGGACCCGTCGAGAGGCGCGTCCGCGCCGACTGAAACGGAAAGCGTGCTGCCCGTGAGCGCGCGCAGCCCCGCCTGCCGGGCCGCCTTGTGGAAGCGGGGGGCGCCGGAGACGCCGTCCCGGTCCGCCAGGGCGAGGGTCTCGTGACCGCGCTCCGCGGCGGCCTCGATCAGGTCCTCGGGGTTGCTGCAGGCCTCCAGGAAGGAGAAGGCGCTTCGGGCGCGGAGCTCGACGTAGTCACGGGGGGAGGCCATGCCTCAGTTTCGTCTTATTTTCGCCATTGATCAATCGTATACTTGCCTCATTCTTCCCGCGCCCGGGGCCTCGGTGTCCCCGCCCCATTTCCCGTTCTCCACGAGGCATTTCCAGAGATGACGACCGCCGAGCCCGCGCGGACCGCCCTGATCGTGGACGACGAGGACCAACTCCGCCGACTGATGAGCCGCGTGCTCGAGAAGGCCGGGATCCGGGCCCTGGTCGCCGAGAGTGCCAGCGAGGCGCGTTCGCTCTTCGAGACCCACGAGTCCGAGATCGATCTGCTCCTGCTCGACGTGACCCTGCCCGACGGCGAAGGGGCCGAGCAGCTGCTGCCCGAGTTCGTCGCGCGCAGGCCGACCGTGGTCGCGATCGTCACGAGCGGTGACGAGCCCCCGACCGCCCTCGCCGAGGAGCTCACGCGGATCGGCGGGTCCTTCCTCCGCAAGCCCTTCGTGCCGAAGGAGCTGCTCCGGCTCGTCGCGGCGCCCGCCGGCGGGTCGCCTGCGAACGCCTCCGCGCAGATCCCGGGACCAGCCTAGATGGCCTCGATCGTCGTCGTCGGCGGCGGACTCGCCGGACTCGTCTGCGGCCATCGCCTGGTCGCGGCGGGCCACGACGTCGAGGTGATCGAGGCGGGCGCTTCCGTCGGAGGGCGCCTGCGTCCGATCGAGACCGAGCACGGTCTGCTCGAACCCGCGGTCGGCGAGATCGGTTGGGGCGACGCGAACCTGCGGGCGCTCGTCGCAGGGCTCGGACTCGAGCCCGCCGGTGACGCCTTCCTCGAGCGCAAGCACGCCCTCGTGTTAGGCGGTCGGCTCCATCGCCCCCCGGCGCTCCGGCGGAGCGAGTTCGTCTTTCCGAGCTTCTCGCCGCGGATGGACCGTCCGATCGACGCGGTGTTCCGGCGGCCGCCCCGTTGGCGGGATCGCCGGCCGCTGGTTCGCGCCATCTGGGACTCGCTCGGCTCCCCGCGACTCGATGCGCCCGAGTCCGTTCGCGCCCTCGACGACGTGCCCTGGCAGCGCGCGTCGATCCGCGCGTTCGGCACGCGTTGGGTGACGACACGTCTCGCGCCCGCGCTGCTCGCACGGACCGGCGTCGATCTCTCGGCAGAATCCGCGGCGGTCGTCGTGCCGATGCTCGCGCGGCTGCTGGCGGGCCGCGGCCGATCCGTCCCGCTCCAGGGCGGCCTCGTCGCGGTCGTCGAAGCCCTCGCGGAGCCGTTGCGCCTTCGCCTGGCGACCCGCGTCGAGGCCCTCGAGCCCACGGTCGATGGCGTGCGCGTTCGCTACCGGGCCGGCGGGCGGTCCGGGGGCGCGATCGCGGATGCGGCGGTGATCGCGCTGCCGCCGAGCGAGATCCTCCGCATCTGTCCGAAGCTCGCCCCGGCGGAGCGCGGCCACTTCGAGTCGATCCCGCCGCGGCGTTCGATCGTGATCCATCGCCGGGTCGCCGACGACGCGTGGCTGCTGCGCGGTCTCGCGGGCGTGACCTTCGTGCCCGGGGAGTTGCCCGACATGCGTGACCTGCGCATCCTCGGCCCGCCGGCTACGCCCTACGCCTCGGATCCGTTCTGGATCCGCATCTCCCTCGAAGTCGGCGCCGTCGACGACTACTGGAACCGTTCGGATACTGAGATCGTGCGACGCGTGGATGCCTCGTTCCGTGGCTCGTCCCTCGGCGCGCTGCCGGACGGCGCCTCACGGGTCGAACGCCTTCCCGAGATCATCTCCGTTCAAGGGCGCGGCGCGCTCGCCCGTCGCGATCGCTTCGTGGCCCGGAGCGAGCGTTCGCCCCGGCTCACCTTCGCGACCAGCGCCCTCACGACGCCCGATCTCGAGGGCCGCGTCACGATCGGCATGCGGGCGGCGGCGGACGCGATCGCGTCGCTCGATGCCTGTCCGAGCACGGTCGAGGCAAGCGATGGATCGGGACCGCTGACGGCGACGGGCTGATCGATGTCGGCCGAAGATCGCGCGCGCTGCCTGCTCCACGCGGACATGGACGCGTTCTATGCGTCGGTCGAGCAGCGGGACGATCCCGAGCTGCGCGGGCGCCCGATCGTCGTCGGAGGCGCCGGCCCGCGCGGCGTGGTCGCCGCGGCGAGCTACGAGGCGCGGGAGTACGGCGTCTACTCCGCGATGCCGTCGGTCGAGGCGAAGCGCCTGTGCCCCGATCTCGTCTTCGTCTCCGGGAACATGAAGCGTTATGCGACGGAGTCCCGGCGCATCTTCGAGATCTTCCGGCGCTTTTCGCCGAGCGTCGAGGGGCTCTCCCTCGACGAAGCCTTCCTCGATCTGACGGGAACCGAGCGGCTGCTCGGGAAAGCCGCCGACGTGGGCGAGCGCCTGCGCCGTGAAGTTCGCGAGGAGACAGGGCTGCCGATCTCCGTCGGCATCGGCCCGATCAAGATGGTCGCGAAGATCGCGAGCGGCGCGGCGAAACCGGACGGCCTGCTCGAAGTACCGCCGGACGCCGTCCAGCGCTTCCTCGAGCCGCTCTCCGCGCGCAAGATCTGGGGCGTCGGCCCGGTCGCGGGGGAGCGCCTCGAAGGCTTCGGCTACCGCACCATCGGCGACCTGGCGCGCGCGGATCCCGCGCAGCTCAGGACCCACCTGGGCGACTGGGGCGAGTCGATCGGCCGGCTCGCGCGGGGCGAAGACCTGCGCGAGGTCGAGCCCCATCGCGACGCCGTCTCGCTTTCGGAGGAGAACACCTTCGATCGGGACGTCACCGATCGCAGTGTCCTCGAAGCGACGATCCTGACCCACGCCGAATCCGTCGCGCGACGTCTGCGCCGGCAGCAGCTCTTCGCGCGAACGGTCGTGCTCAAGTGGCGCCTCGCGCGGCGCACGAAGGAAGGTCCGCGCGGCTATCCGGCCCGCACGCGCCAGCTGACCCTCGCCGAGCCCACTGACGACGGCGAGGTGATCGCACAGGTCGCCAAGTCGCTGCTGACCGATGCGTTGGCCGAGCCGGTCCGGCTGCTCGGGGTCGGCGTGTCCGGGCTGATCGACGAAGCGGGGGGCGCCGCGCAGCTCTCGCTCTTCGATGCGGAGAGCGAGGACCTGCGGTCGATGCAGGCGACGCCGCGCAAGCGGAACCTCAACCGCGCGCTCGACGCGCTGGCGGACCGCTTCGGCGACGACACCGTCCGGCGCGCGAGCCAGGGCGAGGCGCGACACGCGACGCTGTCTGGACAATGGAAGCGCGGCAGTCGGGATACGGATCGGCCCGACGCCGGCGACGAGGAGACGATCGATGAGCGGTGAGAAGCGACTCGAGGGCAAGCGCGTCCTCGTGACCCACGCGGACGACTACATGGGGCCGCCGACGGTCGAGCTCTTCCGGGAGCACGGTGCCGAGGTGATCGATGACCGGACCGATCTGTCGCGTCCGGAGGCCGCGGCCGAGGTCGTGGGACGCGCGGGCGAGATCGACGCGCTCGTCGCGAACTTTGCGGCGCCCGCGAACCTGGGCAAGATGGCCGTCGACATGGACGACGCCACCTGGCACCAGATGTTCGACGTGATGGTCCACCCGCTCCACCGCGTCTGCCGCGCCGTGCTTCCCCAGATGTACGCGCGACGTCGGGGCAAGGTCGTGGTGTTCGGGAGCGCGACCGGTGTGAAGGCCCTCGAAGGCCTGTCGGCGTACAGCACCGCGCGCTCGGCGCAGGTCGGCTACGTACGGACCGTCGGTGCCGAGGCCGCGCGACACAACGTGCAGATCAACCTGATCGCGCAGAACTTCGTCGAGAACCCGGCGTACTTTCCGGAGGCGTTCCAGGAGACGGACGCCTTCAAGCAGCTGCTCGCTCAGGGCGTCCCGATCGGTCGCCTGGCGACGGGCCGCGAAGACGCGCTCTTCGCGCTCTTCCTGGCATCGGACGAGAGCGACTTCTTCGTCGGTCAGTCGATCCCGTTCAGCGGCGGCTGGGCCCAGTAGGCGGGGCGGTTCAGACGTCCCAGCGATAGACGCGCATGGGCGGCACGTTGAGCAGCTCGAGCTGGATGGTGGCCTTGCCGAAGACACGACGTCCGAGCGTGTGGACGACGTCGCGGAACTGATAGGCGACGAAGCGGCCGCCGGGGGCGAGGCTCTCCTGGACCGAGCGCAGGATCGCGAGGCCGACGTCCTTCGGCATCGTCGAGAAGGGGATGCCCGAGAGGACCGCGTCCGGCGCGCCGAGTCCGTTCTTCTCGAGCGCCTCGGGGATCTCGGCCGCGCTGCCGTGGTGCACGATCAGGCGCGGGTCGTCGATCGTCGAGCGCAGCAGCTCGCAGAAGTCGGGGTTGATCTCGATCGCGAGGAGCGTGGCGTCCGGGCGCATCGCCTGGAGCAGCGCCTTGGTCGTGCCGCCGGTTCCGGGGCCGAGCTCGACGACGACGTCGGCGTGGTCGATCTCCGCCGTCCGGGTGATCCGCCGCTCCATCCAGCGGGAGCTGGGGAGGATCGACCCGACTTCCTTCGGTCGGTCGAGGAAGCCCTTTAGGAAGGCGATCGGGTGGTCGGGGTTGGGGATCAGGGGGCGCGGGGACTCGGCCCTCTCGGACCGACGAATCTCGGGCAACGGACTCTCCTCGAGGGTTTCGCGAGGTGTCGCAAAACCGGACTTCGAGTCAATCATAGAGGCCGTCGACCTGCCAGCACTTCCTCTTCCAATCGAATGCCAATCGAAGCACGGTGCCGTCCGCGAGCTGCACGTCGTAGTGATCGACGGCGAAGTGTGCGGCCTTCGACCACCAGTGCCCGGTCGTTCGCCATGGCCCGGCCGCGGTCACGATCTCGCCTCGACCGAGCGCGGATCGCAGGTGCGCGGGACGTCCGTTCACGAGGCGGACCTCGGCGCGGAGCGGGGGGCGAAGGGCCCGGATCGAGAGGCGCGGTCCACGGCGGGACGGCGGTCGTGTTGGCGCCTGCGGCCTAGCTGGCGCCTGCGGCCGCGCAGAGACCGGCACACTCGGGGCGTTCGTTCTCTTCCTACCCGACGTCTTCCGCCTGGGTGTCGCAGTACGCGGTCTTCGGAAGGGCTTCAACCCGAAGGCGTCCGGACGATGGGTGTCGACGATCTCGGGTGCGCCGACCCGGTCTTCGCCGCAGATCGAAGCGAGCTCGGCCAGGGTCTGGTCGAGGTCGCTCGGACTCGGGCCCCGGGGCAGGAAGAGGTCGAGCTGTTCGCGCCGCAGCGCCAGCCCTTCGCACGCGAGGGTCACGCTCTCGATCGGCGCCATCGGCGGCGCGCGCTCGACGGTGAGCCGCAGCAGTCGCAGCAACACGCGTTCGTCCTGGGTGGGGGTGGCGACGCCGATGCGTCGGCTCTGGCGCGCACCGTTCTCGAGCAGGAGGCCGAGGCGGAGCTCGATACAGCCGAGGCCTCGCAGCGCGAGGCGCTCTCCGAGGCGAGAGACGAGCCCGCGCAGCACGAAGGTCAGGGGCTCGAGGGCGGCGATCGGGGCTTCGAGGTCCTGGCCTTCTTCGAGGGTCGTCGTGCGCGGCTCGGGGATCGGCGGCTCGTCCTCTTCGCCGCGAGCCCGGGCGACGAGCTCGAGGAGGCCCGGGCCGAGACGCGCGGCGAGGTCCCGGCGCGGCAGGCGCAACAGCTCGCGGATGCGACGTACACCGAAGCGTGTCAGCGACTCGGCGGTCCGATCGTCCGGGTCGAGCAGGTCGATCGGCAGCGGCTCGAGGAACGCGACCTCGCGCTCGCGGGGGAGGATGCGGGTCGTGGGGAAGTCGTCGATCGCTCGGTCGGGCGTGCTCGCGCGATGATGCAGAGAAGCGAGCGCAAGATGTCGGGCGGCGAGACGCGAGACGCCGCGGCTCGAGGCGATCGCGATGAAGCCGGGGGTTCCGGCGCGTTCGGCTCGGGCGTGGAAGACCGAGGCGAAGGTCGACTCGTCGCCGTGCAGGGCCCGGATCCCGCTCGCATCGACGAACACGACGCCTTCGGAGGCGAAGAACCCCGAACCCCGGGGTGCGAGCTCGGCTCGCGGCGACAGGGACAGGGCGACGTCGAGCAGGGTCTCCCGGGTCGTACGTTCGAGCACCGGCGAGGCCACGCGCACCTCGATCCGCGGACACACGGCGCGGGCCTGGGGCAGGGTCTGCCCGGGGCGCACCGCCTCCCGCGCCGCTTCCTCCGAGACGGCGACGATCTCCGCCCGATTGCCCGGCCCGCTCGTGATGGCGAGGGGCTGCGCGCGCAGCTCGGGCTCTGCGCGGAGCGTCGCCTGGAGAGGGAGGTCCGGGACGAGCAGACAGCCGACCCGCACGCCTAACGTCCCGGCTCTTTGCGCATCGCGTCGACCTCGAGACTCGAACGAAGCTGGACCTTCTCGCCGGTCGGTCGGCTGCGATGGCGACGCAGGACGGCTTCGGTTCCGATCGACTCGAGCAGCGGAGGGGCCGAGTGGAAGCGCACGTCGCCAGGGCGCATCTCGAGCACGAGCTCCGCCCGGGAGCCCGTCACCGGCGTGTCCGCCACAACGACGAGGGTCGTGCGCGTACCCGCGGCGAGGCGAGCGAGGCGCAGCCAGGTCACGTCCTTCAGGCGGAGGCGGAAGCCGTTCTCGGAGGGGGAGGAGAGTCGGAAGAGATCGAACACGACGAGCTCGAAGCCCTCCGTCCGCATGACGCGTTCGCAGCATCGAAGGGCCTCGTCCGCGTCCCGGGCTCGGACCCAGAGCAGCCGGTCGAGGTCGCGGTCCTCGCCTCCCCGCGCCCGGATCGCGCCGAGGGCCGAGCCCGGGTCGAAGGCGTCCGCCAGGTCGATCCAGGCGGCGAGCACACCGCCCGCCAGGGTCTCGGCGAGGAGTCCCTGAGCGACGGCGGTCCGGCCGGCGCTCTGGCCCGGATGGAGCGTGGCTTCGGCCGGGCCGCAGATCTCCGACAGGCGTCCGATCGGGAAGCCCCCTCCGAGGAGCCGGTCCAGGGCGTGGACGCCGGTCGGGTGCCAGCGGGGGGCGTCGGCGACCGCGCGAGCGGAGCCTTTCTGGATCTGGGAACCGAGGTCGACGAGCAGGGCCTCGAGGGCCTCGCTGCGTCCGGGGAGCACGGGGGGCTCGGCTGCTCGAGGAGCACGTCTCAGCGGACGGGGCCGGTGCTCGGGAAACGAGGGGCCGATCCGGGGAGACGAGGGCAGTCGGGACCTGTGTGCACTCCGGCTACGGGGGGAGCCTTCGGGACCTCTGACCCGTCCGACCGGGGAGTCGGAGGGCGCGGGGGGCATGTCCCGATATTCGCCTTGTTTTCGCCTTCGTCAAGGGGCGAAAACGATCCGGGTTCGCGGGCGCTACGACGAGCAGATGCGCTCTCTCAGCCAGGCCGTGAGCTCGCCTCGCGACGTCTCTCCGGCCGCGACAGCGAGTACCACGCGTTCCTGCTCATCTACGTCCGCTTCGATCTCGTACCCGTTCAGGACGAGAAGCACTTCCATCACCGCGTGACCGATGCGCTTGTTGCCATCGACGAACGCGTGGTTGGCGATCAGCGAGAAGCCCACGGCGCCCGCCTCTCGACGAGCGTCGGGTAGAGATCGCCACCAGCGAAGCTCTGGCGTGGCTGAGCCAGCGCCGACTCGAGAAGACCCAGGTCACGCAGGCCGATCCCACCGCCCGACTGCGCCGCGAGTCGCTCGTGAAGCGCCAGCACCTCCCGGATCGAGAGGTAGCGTGTCACGCGAGACGCCGATACAGCTCCTCGTTCTTCTCGAGAACGCGCGAGGCCGCTGCATCGAAGTCGGGACCTTCGGATTCGATCAGATCGGCAACTGCAGCGAGGACGAGCTGCTCGGGTTCGACGCCGAGACGAGCGGCCCCCTCACGGAGGCGCTCCGCCTGTTGCTCGGTGAGTTCGATCGCGACCTTCATCGGATGTCCTCGCGCGATTCCGGGGCTGGCCAAGGATAGCTGGTCGGCCGATTCGGGGCTCCGACCGCCTGGAGGTCACGCGATCCGCGTCCGTCCGTCCTCGATCGTGACCCGTCCCTCCGCGATCAGCTGGATCGCCTTCGGGACGAGCTCGCGCTCGAGGGCCTGGACGCGGGCGGCGAGGCTGTCCGGTGTGTCGTCGTCGCGGACCTCGACCGTGTCCTGGAGCAGGATCGGCCCTTCGTCGTACTCCTCGCTCGCGTAATGGACGGTCGCGCCGGTCAGCTTCACGCCCTTCGCGAGCACGGCTTCGTGCACGTGGTGGCCGTAGAAGCCCTTGCCCGAGAAGGCCGGGACCAGCGCCGGATGCACGTTCAGGGTCTTCCCTTCGTAGCGTCCGCGCAGCTCGAAGATCGAGAGGAACCCGAGCAGGCACACGAGGTCGGGGGCGAAGGGCTCGAGGGCTTCGTGGAGCGCGTCGTTGAACGCGGCCGAGTCCGCGTACTCGCGACGCGGCACGGCGATCGCGGGCACCCCGCGTCGCTCCGCGCGCTCCAGACCGAACGCACTCTTCTTCGACGCGACGACGCAGACGACCTCCGCCGGGAGTCCGCCGTCGATGTGCTCGAAGAGGTTCTCCAGGCTCGTGCCGCTCCCGGAGAGCAGGACGGCGACGCGAATGGGGCGGGTCGCGGCCAAGGGGCTAGCCGAAGAGATTCTGGTGGATCTCTCGCGAGGCGGGAGACCGGTTGAGCGTGAAGAGATGGATGCCCGGCACGCCGTGCTCGAGCAGCTCGCGACACTGATCCGTCGCCCATCGCACGCCGAGCTGGTAGGTCGCGTCGTCGTCGCCCTCGACGCGGTCGAGCTCGACGTCGAGCTCGGCCGGGAAGGACGTGTCGTTCACCCCGGCCATGCGGCGGATGCCCGCGACGCTCGCGATCGGCATGATCCCCGGCACGATCGGGACATCGATCCCCGCGTCGCGCGCGGCGATCTCGAACTCGAAGAACTTCTGGTTGTCCAGGAAGAGGTTGCTGATCAGGAACTCGCAGCCCGCGTCGACCTTGCGCTTCAGGTTGACGAGGTCGGTCGCGAGGTCCGGCGCATCGGGATGGACCTCCGGCGAGCAGGCACCGCCGATCGAGAATCCACCGCGGGCGGCGATGAACTCGACGAGCTCGTTGGCGTAGTCGAACGCCTCGGGCGGGTTCACGAAGTCCGGATCGTCCTTCGGCGGATCGCCGCGCAGCGCCAGGATGTCGCGGATCCCGCCGCTCTCGAGCTGATCGAGGATCGTGGTCACCTGCGCCGGCCGATAGCCGGTGCAGGGTAGGTGGCACATCGTGAGCATGCCGACGTCCCGGGTGATCTCGATCGTCAGGTCGACGGTCTTCTCGCGCGTCGTACCGCCGGCGCCCATCGTCACGGACACGAAGGCCGGATCGATCTGCTTCAGGTCTTCGATCGTGCGGCGAAGCGTGCGGTAGCCCACGTCGGTCTTGGGCGGGAAGAACTCGTAGGACAGGACGGGTCCGTCCGCGTCCGCGTAGATGTCGGTGATCCCCATACGGGCAGCGTAGCACCGCGAGGGGGCCGGGATCCGCTGGTTGACGCCCTGCCTGCCACCGGCGAGACTGCGAGCCGCTCGCGTCGAGGCCCGCATGGCCGGCGCGCCAGGGAGTCTCGCCACATGTCCGTTCTCGTCACCGGCTCCGTCGCCGTCGATCACATCATGGTCTTCGAGGATCATTTTTCGAACCACTTCGTGAGCGACAAGCTCGAGAAGCTGAACGTGGCCTTCCACGTGCCGCAGATGACGAAGAAGTACGGCGGCACCGGCGGCAACATCGCGTACAACCTCGCCCGACTGGGGATCGATCCGATCCTGCTCGCCGCGGTGGGCCCCGACCTCGGCGCCTACGGCGAGTGGATGGACCAGAGCGGGGTGCATCGTGACCACCTCTACGTGATCGACGACGAGTACACGTCGGCGTGCTTCATCACGACGGACGCCGCGAACAACCAGCTGATCTCGTTCCATCCCGGCGCAATGGATCGCGCGCACGAGCGGAAGATCGCGGACGTGACCGAAGACTTCTCGGTCGGGATCGTGTCGCCGAACGGACGGCAGGCGATGATCGAATACGCGCGGGACCTGAAGGACCGCGGCGTGCAGACCGTCGTCGATCCCGGCCAGGGCCTGCCGATCCTCGACAAGGACGACCTGCTGACCGCGCTCTCGGGCGCCGCGGTCTACATCGTGAACGAATACGAGTGGGAGCTCACTCGGGAGAAGACCGGCCTCGACGAGGACGCGATCGCGGAGCGCGTCGGCGCGCTGATCGTCACGCGGGGCGAGGACGGCTCCCTGCTTCGTCGAGGTGGTCTCGACTGCGGGATCACCGTCGAGAACGCTCGGAGCGAGATCGCGCCCGTCGAAGCCGAAGAAGTCGTCGATCCGACGGGCTGCGGCGACGCCTATCGCGCCGGGCTCCTCTATGCGATCGCGAACGGGCTCTCGCTCGAGACCGGCACGAAGCTCGGCAGCCTGATGGGGTCGATCAAGGTCGCGCGCAGCGGGCCGCAGGGAATCGAGCTCGACCTCGACGGGATCCGCGGGCGCTATCAGCAGGTCTTCGGCGAGGACTTCTAGCGGCCAGCGCTTCCCTTCTCGGCCGAATCGGAGGGGATCGAGTCCATGTCCATGTCGATGGCAGCGGACGGGTTCGACGTCGTCGTGATCGGCGCCGGTGTGATCGGGCTGGCGATCGCGGCTCGCCTCGCGCGGGACGATCGTTCGGTCCTCGTCCTCGAACGAGAGACCGGGATCGCCCGCGGCGTGACGAGTCGCAACAGCGAGGTGATCCACGCCGGGATCTACCATCCTGCGGACTCGCTCAAGGCGACGACCTGCGTGGCCGGGCGCGAGCGGCTCTACGCGTGGTGCGCCGAGCGCCGGGTTCCGCATCGGCGCGTCGGCAAGCTGATCGTGGCGACCGCCGAGGCCGAGGTCGCGATCCTCGAGCATCTCCAGGCGCGGGGACGGGCGAACGGCGTGGCACGCCTCGACCTGATCGACACCGCGGCGTGTCGCGCGCTCGAAAACGATGTGTCCGCCGTCGCCGCGCTGCACTCGCCGGACACCGGGATCGTCGACACCCATGCGTTCTCGACGAGCCTGCTGGCCGAGGCGGAGCGCCAGGGTGCCGTGCTCGCCCAGGCCCGCGAGGTGATCTCGCTCGAGCGCGCGGGCGACGACTGGCGGATCGAGGCGGTCGGGGAGGGCGATGCCGTCGAACGGATCTCGGCTGCGATCGTCGTCGACGCCGCGGGGCTCGATGCGGATCGGATCGCCGCTCTGGCCGGAGTCGACATCGACGCGCACGGACTCCGCCACCATCCTTGCAAGGGCGACTACTTCAGGTTGGCGCCGGGCGTTTCGGTTTCGGCGGAGCACTTGATCTATCCCGTGCCGCAACAGGCCGGGCTCGGGATCCACCTGACCCTCGACCTCGCCGGCCGCACGCGATTCGGGCCAGACGCGGACTACGTCGATCGGCGCGACGACTTCGACGTCGATCCGGCGAAGGGCGCAGCCTTCTCCGACGCGATCGCGCGCTACCTGCCTTCAGCGGCCGGGGCCACGCTCGTTCCGGACTATGCCGGAATCCGACCGAAGCTCGCCGGTCCAGGCGAGGCGTTCCGCGACTTCGTCGTCGAGGAGGGAAGCGCGTGGGGCGCTCCGGGCTTCGTCGGCTGCCTCGGCATCGAGTCGCCGGGCCTCACTTCGGCCCTCGCGATCGCCGAACGGGTGGCGGGCCTTCTCGCTGGTCGACTCGCCTAGCGCTCCAGCCAGAGCACGGAACAACCCATGTTGTCTCCGGCCTTCTGGTCGCGGTGGGAGCGCATCGCCGCCTCCACGACCGAGCGGCAGGTGTCCACCGCGCGCCGGTCCGGCGGTGCGTCGATCGACGCGCGACCGACGGCGCCCTGGACCGCATGGGCCGGATCGGCGACGCCGATCCCGGGCTCCGAGAGTCCATCCGTCGCGAGCACGACGGCGCGCAGGTCCGACACGTGCCGCACGCCGACCTTCGCGTATTGCTGGAGAAGCTCCGGGCGCGCCTCCTCGTAACCGAGGAAGGGCGTGAACTTCCACGAAGGGTCGCGGCCCCCGAGCTCGGTGGCATAGCCCGCGTCGACCGCGAAGAGGTGGCTGTCGCCGACCGACATGTGGAGCATCAAGTCGTCGCCGGGACGCACGAGGGCGGCGACGAAGGTCGTCGGCGCCGGCGGCAACTGGTTGCGACCCGCGACTTCGAGGATCGCCCGGTTCGCCGCCATCAGGGCGTCGAGTCCCAGCGAGTGCCATTCGGTCTCACTCGTAGACGGCGCATGCGGCGCGGTCCAGGTCGCGGCGAACTCTTCGAGCAGGACCTGGACGGCCGCTTCGGAGCCGAGCTCGCCGTGGTGACCGTCCGCCGCGATCGCGAGGGTGCCGCCTTCCCCGAGCGCGAACGCGACGCAGTCCTCGTTGGGATCCGTGTACGAGTAGGTCTTGCGCGCACCGCCGCGCGAGAGCGCGACCGCGGCGTGTCCCAGCCCCTCGAGCTCGAGCCGCCCGACCTGCTGATGGTCACGTCCGCGAAGAAAGGCGGTCTGCATCGTGCGGGTGTGTCCTTTCGAACGGATGTCGGTTGCGAGAAGCGCTGACACTTTCGATGCGTCGCTCGGGTCCAGGTCGTTCCCGACCGTTTGCGACCCGGAGGTTAGTGCGTCCCGCGACGATTGGGATCGCGCGACGGGCGCTCCATCCGATATCTTCGCGAAGCGCGTGCCGCGCTACGCGCCATCGAGGAGCAGGCCTTATGGGAGGCTCGGTCGAGTCTGGAATCCAGCTCGCGTTCGCGATCGCCCACGAGGTCGGCAACCACCTCGGCGGGATCCGCCTGCAAGCGCACCTGCTCGACGACGAGCTCGATGCGCGGGAGATGGCAGAGGCCTCCGTCCTGATCGACGGCCTGGCCGGTCGCTCGGGACCGTTGCTTGCGCTCTTGCGTCCCCTCCTGTCCGACGATTGGCGCCACGCCGGCGGCGCCAGCTGGTCCGGCGTCCTGGGCCGCGTCGCGCAGCAGATCGAGGACGAGGGCACCCGTGGCGTCGGCTTCGAGGTCACGGGCGATCTCGACACGACCGTAGCCGCGCCGGACTTCGATTGGGTTCATCCGCTCCTGATCGTCCTCGTCGAGTCGACCCTCGCGCACGTGGCCGGGCGGGGCGCTTCCGCGAATGTGCGGCTGTTGCTCTCCGAGGACGATGGAGGCGTTCGCCTTGCCGTCGAGGACGATGGAGATCCCGAGGATCTCTCGGTCGAGGCGGCCCGGTGTGGTCGCCCCCTCGCGGTCGCGATCGCGAGGGAACTCCTGGAGCGGATCGCCGGGTCGGTCGAGACGCAGGAGGCCGATGGGCGGACGACGGTGACGCTGGTGTTTCCGCTGGGGTGATGCGGGGCTGCGGTCGGTTGGCTTGATCGCGCAGTCGTTGGTTGTCGAGCGCCGTGCATTCGGTTTTGATGGGGGTGGTAGGGTGTTAGGCGGACGCTCTGCCTTGGGGCCTGGTCGCGGATCAGATTCGGCGTGAACGCTGGTTCCGTGCTCGATTCGGTGAACCATCGCCCTTATCCTTGTTAGGTGATGGCAGATCCCCGGCAACTCTCGATCGATCAGTGCTTCGTGCATCGCCGTGCGCCGTCCCGCCGGAAGAAGAAGCCCGGGCGGAAGCCTGCTTCGCGTGCGCGGGTTCGTCATCGCGAGCGTGTGGCGGTTCGGAAGGAACATCCTGTCCACGTGACGCTCCGCATGCGTCGGGACGTTCCGTCGCTTCGGAATCGGAAGTGGCTTCGCGGGTTTCGCGAGACGCTCGAGCGTGGATGCGAGCGGGGCGACTTCCGAGTGGCTCGCTACTCGGTTCAGCGAGATCACGTGAACATGATCGTGGAGGCGACGGACAAGAAGGCGCTCGCGTCCGGCATGAAGAGCATCGGCTCTCGGATCGCTTTGGCGGTGAACCGCGTCTTCAGGCGGAAGGGACGCGTTCTGGACGGGCGTTTTCATTCGGTCGTGCTCGGGACGCCTCGCCAGGTCCGAAACGCGCTCCGCTACGTGCTGCTCAACGACCGGAAACACCGTCGTCAGCGAGGCGAGGGGCTCGAGCGGAGCAGCGCGCCGGATTCTCACTCTTCCGGTCGCTTCTTCGAAGGCTGGAAGGAGCGGATCAATGCGATCCCAAAGATCGAAGTCGCACGGCCGAGGTCGTGGCTCCTGGCCAAAGGCTGGCAGAGAGGCGGCGGCCCGATTTCTCTCTCAGAAGTCCCGGGCTAGCTCGGCCCCACGGCACGGCGTACGCCTGCCCGAAGCGCCGCCCACGTGCGAAAGCCGAAGGAACCACCTCCCCCGTCAACACCAGGCAGCATGGCGTACGAGTCCCCCGAATCGCCTCGGACGAGCGCAACCCTACGCCGCGAGCGCTTCCCCCGACGCCTTCTTCTTCGGGTGCACGACGCTCTGGGGCGGCTCGCGGATCTCCCAGACGAGGCCGATGCGCTGGAGCGCGCGGAGGCCGTAGTAGGTCAGGTCGATCTCCCACCAGAAGAAGCCCTGGCGACACGACGCCATGTAGTGGTGGTGGTTGTTGTGCCAGCCCTCGCCGAGGGTGAGCAGCGCGAGCCAGAGGTTGTTGCGGCTGTCGTCGCCAGTGTCGTAGCGCTGGCTGCCCCAGCGATGGGCGAGGGAGTTGATCGAGTACGTCGAGTGCCAGAGCAGGACGGTCGAGACGCAGAAGCCCCAGACGAGACCGGCCAGGCCGTCGATCGCATGACAGAAGACGGCGAGGGAGATCGGCACGACGATGTGCCAGCGGTTCAGCCACACGAGTTCGGGGTAGGCGGCGAAGTCGCGGATGCGATCGACCTCGGTCTCCTCGAATTCGCCGGAGAAGATCCACGCCTGGTGCGACCACCAGAAGCCCTTGCGCGGGGAGTGGAGGTCTTCGTCCTCGTCCGAGTAGCGGTGGTGACGGCGATGGCCGCCGGCCCACCAGAGGGGGCCCTTCTGGACTGCGGCGCAGCCGAGCAGCGCGAGCAGGAACTGGAAGGCGCGGCTCGTCTTGTAGGTCTTGTGGGCGAAGTAGCGGTGGTAGCCGGCGGTGATGCCGAAGAGGCGTGCCCAGAAGAAGATCATGCAGAGGGCGATCTCGAACGCGCCGACGCCAGTGTAGAAGCCGACGAGGCAGCCGGCGTGGATCGTCCAATAGACGATCGAAGGAACGGCGCCGAGGCGCGCCCAGACACCCTCGGTCTCGACGTCGCCCTCGACACGCGTCTGCACGCGGGGCAGCTCTTCCTGGCCCACGAGCGGGGCGGACGCGATGACGGATTCGCTCAAAAGAGTCTCCTCTGGGGGCGAGCAGAACCTACGAACCCCTTCGGAACGCGGCACGGCCGACGCTGTGAAAGTTCGGTCAAAACGGGCTTTCCCCAGCGTTTGCGCTAATTTGCGCGCGCCTCGACCGGGGGGACGAGGCCCACCCCAACACGCCTGTCCAGGAATCCGATACGCCTCGGCGAATCGGTACGGACCGGATCGCGCGGCCCTCGGGATTCCACCCGAGACGCGGATCAGGCATCGACGAGATCCATCCATGTCCGAGTCCGGCGTCCGAGAGGACCTCCGCAACGTCGCGATCATCGCCCACGTCGACCACGGCAAGACGACCCTGGTCGACGGGCTGCTGAAGAGCTGCGGTGCATTCCGCGCCAACGAGTCGGTGGAAGAGCGCGTGATGGATTCCGGTGACCTCGAGAAGGAGCGGGGCATCACGATCCAGAGCAAGAGCACCGCCGTCGACTACGAAGGCGTGCGCATCCAGCTCGTGGACACCCCCGGACATGCGGATTTCGGTGGAGAGGTCGAGCGCGTGCTCGGGATGGCGGACGCGGCGCTGCTGCTCTGCGACGCCTACGAAGGCGTGATGCCGCAGACGCGTTTCGTGCTGCGCAAGGCCCTCGACCACGGCCTGCGGCCGATCCTGGTCGTGAACAAGATCGACCGCCCCGAAGAGCGGGCGGAGCAGGTGGTGGACGAGGTCTTCGACCTGCTCGTCGAGCTCGGTGCCGACGACACGCAGCTCGAGTTCCCCGTCGTCTACGCCTCCGCGAAGCAGGGCGTCGCCACGACGACCTACGGCGGCGAGATGAAGGATCTCGTTCCGGTGCTCGAGACGATCCTCGAACACGCCCCGGCGCCGCGCGTCGAAGAGGACGCGCCGCTCCAGTTCCAGGCGGTGACCCTCGGTTACGACGCCTTCGTCGGCCGGCTCGTGATCGGTCGTGTCGTGCGCGGAAAGATGAAGCGCGGCGCACCGGTCGTGCGCGTCGGTGAGGACGGTCAGCAGGACGCGTTCAGGATCACCAAGCTCTTCGGCACACTGGGCACCGAGCGCGTCGACATCGAAGAAGCCCGCGCCGGTGACATCGTGATCGTCGCGGGCGTCGACCACATCGACGTCGGCGACACGGTCTGCGAGCCCGGTCAGCTCGACCCGCTGCCCCGTATCGCGATCGACCCGCCGACGATCCGCGTCCATCTCTCAGTGAACAACTCGCCCTTCGCCGGCCGCGACGGCAAGTTCGTCACGAGCCGGCAGATCGGCGAGCGCCTCGAGCGCGAGGCGATGTCGAACATCTCGATCGTCATCGAGCGGACGGACAAGCAGGACACCTTCGCCGTCTCCGGCCGGGGCGAGCTCCAGCTCGCGGTCCTGATCGAGACGCTCCGCCGCGAGAAATACGAGTTCGCGGTCTCCCGACCCGAGATCATCGTGCAGGAGGTCGCGGGCAAGCGCTGCGAGCCCGTCGAGGAAGTCGTGGCGGACGTGCCCGAGACCGCCGCCGGCTCGGTCATGGAGAAGCTGTCCCAGCGCAAGGGTCGCATGGACACGATGGAGCATCACGGCGACCGCGTGCAGATGCGCTTCATCGTCCCGAGCCGCGGCCTCTTCGGCTACCGCGGCGAGTTCCTGACCGACACCCGCGGCGAGGGCATCCTCTACCGCACGGTCCAGGGCTTCGAACCCTTCGCCGGTGACCTGCCGGGCCGCACCGTGGGTCCAGTCGTGTGCACCGACCTCGGCAAGACGACGCCCCACGCGATCTTCAAGATCCAGGAGCGCGCGACGCTCTTCGTGGCTCCCGGCGTCGACGTCTACGAAGGCCAGATCGTCGGAGAGAGCCGGCGTGCCGGGGACCTGAACGTGAACCTCACGCGTGCCAAGAAGCTCGACAACATGCGCGCCTCGGGTCGGGACGAGAACGTCATCATCACGCCCCACAAGAAGCTCACGATCGAAGCGGCCCTCGGCTGGATCGAGGACGACGAGCTCCTCGAGGTGACGCCGGTCGAGCTTCGCCTGCGCAAGCGCGTGCTGTCCCAGAGCTTCCGAAAGAGATAGGGGCGGATCGCCCGGGCGTGACTCACTCTCGCGTCGTCGACCGCTCGCGCTCGCCGATGTCCTTCACGACCCGGTACTGGAGCCGGAGCACCGTGCCGATGCGCCGGGCGAATCGCGCCATCACCACCTGCACTCGTTGTTCGTCGACATTGGTGCCTGAATAGACGCCACCCGGAAGCTGATAGCGCTCGACATAACGCATCAGCGGTTTCCGGCTCTCGGGGTCGAACAACTCGAAGCCCAGGACGGCGCCGCCGCCCGCATTCACGAAGCTCGTCGACGAGCCCGTCGAATCGTCACCGGTCTCATGTGGGTCAAAATCGGCGATCGTCGCGCGAATGATCACGGTCGATGGCGAGAGCTCCCTCGATTCGACCCAGAAGTCCTCCGACGAGAGCGTCGTGAGGAGCTCGCGGCGGAAGCGACCCCGGAGGTCGTCCTCCTTCCGGCCGGTCCAGTCGCGAACGCCCTTCTTGTATTCGATCACCGGACGCTCGAGGATCATCTTGTCGAAGCGCTGAAGATGCGGGCGCGGAGGACGGACATAGAGCCGGGCACCGCGCAGCTCGTCACTAGGCACCCGCACGAGACCGTCCGAGGTGAACTCGGCCGCCGAGCCCGACGGGATCGCGGCGGTCGGGTCCTCGACGTAGGGCGGCGGGGAAGCGGGGTCCGTCGGTGCCGTAGAGAGACACGCGGTCATCGCTGCCAGCAGGACCGGCGCCAGGCACCCGAGGCGCCTGAAGCGTGAATAGGACACCATGGTCGTTCCCTCCCCGACGGGGCACGCCATCTGATGATACCTCAGATGCGATGGGTCGACGGCGGATCGCTCGGCTTGACCGAAACCGAGCGCCGCGGTTCACTCAGCCGCCGCGACCGGAGCCGACCTTGGACCTCGACCACATCCCCGCCCTCGAGCTGACCGCCGAAGAGCGTGCGCGCTACGAAGAAGACGGCTTCTTCGCCCGCCACGCCGTCTTCGGTCCCGAGGACCTCGATCGGCTCCGCATGGCCGCCGAGCGCGTGGCCGCGAAGGCGAAGCGCGCGGCTGTGGCCAAGAGCGACGCCGTCGATCGCGCGGAGGCACCGGGCGACGACGACTACTCGATCGACGGCAACCGCTACGTCGAGGCGGCGCACGCGACGGTCCAGTACGAGCACGCGGCGGGCAGCGAGACGATCCGCGTGATCGAGCCCTTCCACCACCTCGATCCCGTCTTCGAAGAGTTCGTTGCGGACCCGCGACTCGTCGTGCCCTTGTGCGGGGTGCTCGACGCCGAGCGGATCGCGCTCTGGACCGACAAGATCAACTTGAAGCGTCCACGTGAAGGCTCGCAGTTCCGTTGGCATCAGGACTCACCCTACTGGAGCCACGCATGCTCCCACTGTGACCAGCTCCCGAACGTGATGATCACCCTCGACGACGCGGACCGGGACAACGGCTGCTTTCGCGTGATTCGCGGCAGTCACGCGAATGGATTCCTTCCGGGCATCGACGACGGCTCCGCCCTCGGTCCGCTCTTCACCGATCCGAGCGCCTTCGACGAGTCCGACGAGTGGCTCGCGGAGCTGCCCGCCGGGAGCTTCGTCGTCTTCAGTGCGCACACGGTGCACGGCAGCCAGCCGAACGCGTCCGACCGCTCGCGTCGCGCGATCGTGCTGACCTATCAGCCCGCGGACGAGCCGATGTTCAAGCTCGAGGGCGTCAAGAACTTCGCGCGCGGCTGAGCCGCGGTCGATCGCGGCGGACCGAGCTCAGACGTCCCGGAGCGACGCCTTCGCGAACTCGGCCTGCAGCTCCGCGTATTCGCGCGCGACTGGGAACTGCGGGAACTCGTCGATGACGTTCTGCGGCGGGCGAAACAGGATCCCGGCGTCGGCCTCGGAGAGCATCGTCGTGTCGTTGTAGGAGTCGCCGGTCGCGATGCAGCGGAAGTTGAGGGAATGGAACGCCTTGACCGAGGCCCGCTTCGGATCCGGCTGGCGGATCTTGTAGTCGGTGATCATTCCGTCGCCATCGACCTCGAGCTTGTGGCAGAGGATCGTCGGCCAGCCGAGCTTGCCCATGAAGGGTTCGGCGAACTCGTAGAACGTGTCTGACAGGATTACGACCTGGAAGCGCTCGCGCAGCCAGTCGAGGGCCGTGTCCGCTCCAGGAAGCGGATCCATTCCGTCGATGACTTCCTGGATCTGGTTCAGCCCGAGCTTGTGCTCGCGAAGGATCTCGAGCCGCTGGGTCATCAGCTGGTCGTAGTCGGGGATGTCCCGGGTGGTCGCAGACAAGGCGTCGATTCCTGTCCGCTGTGAAAAGTTGACCCAGACTTCGGGGATCAGGACCCCCTCGAGATCGAGACAGGCGATTTCCATGGGCGTGGGTTTAGCAATCCGGCGTGGATCCCGCTTGAGAATCCCGGCAGACCACCCGATTCGGTAGGCTCCCGGTCGCGATGCCCCCCGTCGTCCGGAAGGGGAGTGCACCGTGGATCCGATCGAAGCCCTGCTGCTCGGCCTCGCGCAGGGACTGACCGAGTTCTTCCCCGTCTCGAGCTCGGGCCACCTCGCCATGCTGCAGTCGCTCTTCGGCGGCCGCGAGTCCGGCGGGCTGCTCTTCGAGGTCGGGGTCCACGTGGCGACCCTCTTCGCGATCGCCTTCTACTACCGCGCGCGGATCGCGGAGCTGCTGCGCGGCCTCTTCGGTCGCGAACGCGAGACCCTCGAGTACGTGGGCAAGCTGGCGGTCGCGACGATCCCCGCCGTCGTGATCGGCCTCGGCGCGAAGGACTTCATCGAGACGCAGTTCGGGAACCCGGTCATGGTCGGGGGGCTCCTGCTCACGACCGGCGTGATCGTGATGAGTACGCGCTGGACGGCGCCGAAGGCGAGCGCGCGGGTCCCGGGCTGGGGCGCGGCGCTCCTCATCGGCTGCGCGCAGGCCTTCGCGATCTTGCCCGGCATCTCGCGGAGCGGGTCGACTGTGGCGATGGCGCTTCTTCTCGGAGTTGCGCCGCTCGCCGCCGCCGAGTTTGCCTTCCTGCTCGGGATCATCGCGATCGCCGGCGCAGCGGTGCTGATGATCCCGGACCTCCAGAGCGCCGACCTCTCCGCGATGACCGACCTCGCGATCGGCGGCGCGGCGGCGCTCGCGTCCGGATTGGTCGCGATCTGGCTCTTCGTACGGATGCTCGACCGCAGTCTCTTCCACCACTGGGCCTGGTACTGCTGGGGCGTGGGTGGGGCGTTCCTGTGGTGGGCCTCGACCTGAAGGCCCGGGACGATGAACTAAGCTCGGCGGCCCGTCGCCAGGAGCCCCGCCGATGCCCACGATTCGATTCCAGGACCAGACCCTCGAATGTCCAGAGGGCGCGAACCTCCGGCTGGTCCTGACCCGCGCGCGGTTGCCCCTCTACAACAGCGCAGCCAAGGCGATCAACTGTCGCGGACGCGGGAGCTGTGGCACCTGCGCCGTGCAGGTCGAGGGGCCGGTCTCGGAGCCCACGGAGGCCGAGAAGAAACGCCTCTCGCGCCGGCCGCATGATCCGGACGCGGGGCTGCGCCTGGCTTGTCAGGTCAACGTTCTGGGTGATCTGATCGTCACCAAGCGCAAGGGGTTCTTCGGTCAGCGCGAAGAAGAGATCTGACCCCGGTCTCGCCGGCCTAACGCCCGAGATACTGCGTCTCGGCCGCTTGGCCCTGCGTCGGCAGCCCGACGTCCCACGCCGGCTCCCCCGCGAACTCCTCGACCAGCCAGTCGATCATCGCGCGCACCTTCGGCGAGAGGTGCCGGCTCTCGGGGTAGACGGTGTAGATGGCGCTGGTGCGGGTCGTCTCGGCGGGGAGCACGGGCACGAGGCGGCCCTCTCGCACGTCCTCGGCGGTGAGGAAGGTCGGTAGGTACACGACACCGAGATCGGCGAGGGCGGCGTGGCGGAGGGCGTCGCCGTTGTCCGCGTGGAACGTGCCGCGGGTCTCGATACGTTTGCCGCCGCGGAATGTCCAGGTCTCGGTCGGGCCGCGGTACCCCATGCAGTTGTGGTGGACGAGATCCTCGGGGCGCACGACCGGCGCGGCGGACTCGAGGTAGCCGGGCGAGGCGGTCAGCAACGCCCGCAGCGGACTGATCTCCCTCAGCACGTAGCTCGGCGTGCTGGGCCGTCCGATCCGGATCGAGAGGTCGATTCGTTCGTGGACGAGGTCGACGCTCCGGTCGGTCAGCTCGAGCTGGACCTGCACTGCGGGGTGTCGCGCGAGGAAGCGGTGGAGCCTGGGCGCGACGACCATGTGGCCGAAGGACATGGGGGCCGCCAGCCGGATCACGCCGGAGGGCTCGGCTTCGAGGCGCCGGATCGACAGCTCCGCCGCTTCGGCCTCCTCGACCACCCGCTGACAGTGGCCGTGGAAGATCTCCCCGACCTCGGTCAGGCTCATCGTCCGGGTCGTCCGCCGGAGCAGCTGCGCGCCCAGGCGCGCCTCGAGACTCGAGATCTCCCGGCTGACAGACGCCTTGGACATGCCGAGGCGTTTGGCCGCCGCCGTGAAGCTGCCCTCCTCGACGACACTCGAAAACACCAGCATTCCCGCGACGTTGGCTACAGGCTCGGCACCGTTCATATTGTTGCTCAATGGAAACAACCTTGTCCTTGTGGGCACATTGTCTTCGTACCAGATTAAACCGATTGTCTCTTCCACGCGCCCCTTGATTCAAGGGGACCCCATGAACACCGAACGCGAACTCCGATTTGCTCTGCGATCTGGCCGCCTGCGCTATCCGAAGCGCAATCCCGCCCGGATCCGCGACCTCCGTCTCGCGACGCTGGCTCTGGCGTTGCTGATGACGGGCATCGCCGCCGCCGACGAGCGCGGCTGTCTCGTCGACGCCGCGCCCCACGCGGAGCCCGGCGCGCTCTTCGAGACCGTCGAAGCCGCTGCCGTCGACGCTCTGGCGCACGCGCACCACACGCTCCGGACCGGGGACCGAGGCCGCCTCCTGCTCGGCACGATCTACCGGTTCGGGGACGCCTACAGCTACACGGAGCCGATGCGCTCGCAGCAGACCGTTTGGGCCAGCCGCCCGCCGGTGCTGCGTTATGCGCTGCGATCGATCGACGTCGCGAGCTACGTCGTGCATCCACCGTCGGGATCGTCGCGCATCGATCGCGCGAACGAACGACCGAACGCGAGCCAGCGCCGCATCGTCGACGAGCTCGACCCGCGCGGTCGACCGCTCTTCGTGCTGACGCCGTCACGGCGGATCGTGCGTTATGCGGACCGCACGACCCTCGAGCTGGTCGCGCTCCCGGAAGCGCCGCCGTCGCTCCTGGTGGCACTCTCACCCTGAGTCCGGGGCTCGCCGGAACCGAGCCCCGAATGAAGAACGCCCCCTCTCCTTCGCATCGGAGAGGGGGCGTTCGTGCTTGCGCACGTGCTGCCGCCGGCTGAAGCGGAACTCCTGAAACGCTCCTTGGCACGGATGGATTTCGAACCTTCGGTCCCTCGAATGGGCGTACAATCGACCCACGCGGTGCCGAGAGCGGCGCGTCCCAGCGACGGATTCCAATGCTGAAACCGCGAGCGACTCCTGACCCGAGCTTCCGCCCGATCCAGCTTCGAGGCGCGCTCTCCTGGCTCGCCGCGACGTTCTGCATGGCGTTCGCGATCCCCGCCCAGGGTTTTCCAGAGATCGGCTATCTGCAGTTCAAGGTCGAACACAACCTCGAGACCGATGCGTGCCTCGCCGCGGGTACCTGCTTCATCGACTTCGAAGAGAAGGGCGACCCCAGCGCCTGGCTCAGCGAAATTCGCGGCGCCTCGAACCTGGCCGTCCTGCACTGGGACCGGGGCATCCCGTGGCTCGCATTCGATCCGGATCCGCCGCCGGGCGCCGATCGTGTTTCGTTCTACGACGCGCGAATCGATGCAGGCACCCTCGTCCACTTGAACGCGTTCGAGGCCCACTTCGCGACGCTCGGCCGCGGCTACGTCTCGGTGTCGATCCTCTCCGGAGAGCGGGATCGACTGGCGCCGCTCTACCTCGACCCGGATACGAGCGTGCCCTTCACGACGACCTGCCCCGACTTCACGCCGGGCACGTTGATATCGGTCGATCCCGGGACCGGGCCCGTCATCGTCGACCTCGAACGCAGCTATCGGAACTTCATCCTCTACCTCGCCGAGAAGCTGTCGCCCGACTACCTGGGGCTGCTCGTCGAGGCGAACCTGATCGAGCTCTCCTGCCCGTCGCAGTCAGCCAGTCTCTACGCGCTCTATCGATCGCTTCATGACGACGTGCGCGCCGAGCTCGGCGCGGGGCCGATGATCTTCGCCACGCTCGGGCTGCAGCACCTGCTCGACTACGCCCGCGCGTCCTGTTACCCGACGAGCGGCTTCGTGCCGTGCGCGACACCGCCCGGTGCGTCCTTTCCGGACGCCGGCCCCGCCGCCTGCTTTCCGCTCGAGACGGGCGCGATCGCCGAGCTCTCCCTCGGCGGCCGACTCGACGTCCTCGCGCTCTCGTTCTATCCGGACAGCCTCGAGATGAACCCGCTGGCCGGCTCGGGCGCTTCGAGCGACGCCTATCTCCTGCCGGATTGGGACACCGGAGGGGCCTGTACGACCCGCCTCGACTGGCCGGACGTGGTGGATCCGCTCGCTGCGATCGACACGCTCGGGTGGACGGGACCGATCGCCTTCGCCGAGGTCTCGTCCCGCTCGTGTTATTCACCGATGCGCTTCGACCTGCCGAATCCGCCGAATCCGGACCCGATCGAGCTCGTCGTAGAGGTCGCGGGCGGTCCCGACCTGCAAGCCGAATGGACGTCTCGCATGCTCGGCACCGCGATCGCGAACGACTATCTCTTCTTCGCGCACTCGTTCCTACGCGACTACCCACCGGTCGGCCCGTGGCTCGTCGAAGAGGGCGTCGCAACGGCCGAGACCCAGCGGCTCATCAACATCTGGCCTTGCTCGGGTATCCAGGACAGCGCCGGGACGCTGAAGCCGGAGATGGCCGCGATCGGCCTGCCGGAGCCCGGGGGCGCTATCCCGCTCGCCCTCGGCGCGCTCCTTCTCGCCACACTCCGATCCGCGCGCGCGACGAGCGCAGCCGCTCGCTGACGACCCTCGCGTGAGCGGCGGGCCGCTGCCCTCGTGCCCGAAACGAAGAACGCCCCTTCTCCATCGCAGAAGAAGGGGTGTTCCTACGTTCTGGCACCAGAGCCCTCAGCGCAAGAAGCGCCGCCGCGAAGCGGCGCTTCGAGAGGCGCGCAGCGCCGACGAACCCGTTAGGGTTCCAAAATCGGATGCAGCCGCTGGGCCGGCTGCGTCTCGCGCAGCTTCTTGAGCGCCCGCGCTTCGAGCTGCCTTACGCGCTCACGAGAAAGTCCGAGAGACTGGCCGATCTGTTCGAGGGTGTGCTCCTCCTCGCCGCCGAGGCCGTAGCGCAGGCGGAGGATCAGCTGCTCACGCGGCGTGAGGCTGCCGATCAGGGAGCCGACGCCCATTCGCATCCGGTCACCGTCGATGTCGCCGTCGGGTCGATCCGCGGTCGCGTCGGGGACGAAGTCCTCGAGCCGCTTCTCGGTCCCGGCCACGTTCGACTCGAGGGAGATCGCCTCTCTCGAGAGTCGATCGAGGGCCTCGAGCGAGTCCGTGTCCGTGCCCAGCGCCGGAGCGAGCTCCGCCGGGGTGGGCTCGCGACCGAGCTTGCCCGTCAGCTCTGCGCGCACGCGCTGGCTCCGCTGGAGCCGGTCGTGCACATGCGAGGGAAGCCGGATCGTGCGCGAGTGGTTCTGGATCGCGCGGACGAGCGCCTGCCGGATCCACCAGACCGCGTAGGTCGAGAACTTGAAGCCGCGCCGATGGTCGAACTTCTCGACCGCGCGGATCAGGCCCAGGTTGCCTTCCTGGATCAGGTCGGGGAACGACAGGCCCAGGTTCCGGTAGTCCTTCGCGATCGCGACGACGAGCTTGAGGTTGTGCTCGATGAAGCGATTCTTGACCGTCGACATCTGGTCCTGGGCATCCTGGACCGCGTTCGTCAGGTCGATCATCCGCTTCTTCTCGACACCGGCCTCGATCTCGAGCTCCGCGAGCTTCTTCGTCCGCTTGCGGGCGCGCCGCATCTCGCGCGTCAGGTCGATGCTCTTCTCGCGGAGCTCGTGGAGCACCGCGAGCGAGAGCTGCGCGGAGTGCATCTCCTTGGCGATCTTGACGTCGATCTTCTCGAGGGTCGCGGTGTAGGCGAGGCCCGACTTGTCGATCTTCTTCTCGCGATCGTTCAGCTGGGTCCGCAGCTTCTTCACCGCCCGCTCGACGCGCGCCGCGATCTCGCCAGTCTCCTCGTCGCCGACGGATTCGGAGAGCTTCGCGCCGGTATGCGAGAGCGCACGCAGCGCATCCCACCGAGCGACCACGTGCTTGGCCGAGATCGGGATTGCGTAGAGCGCATCGCGCAACGCGGCCGTTGCCGCCTCGAGATCCTTGGCGAGCACGACCTCTTCTTCACGCTTGAGCGTGCGGGTGCCGCCGATCTCCTGGAAGTAGGACTCCAGCGGGCGACGCTCGCGACCGGGATCGAGCTCCTCGGCCGAGACGACCGCCTGCGCGCCCATCGCGGTCTGCGAGGCCTTGTCCTTGCCCTTGCCGTCGGCCTTCTCGTCCGCGGCAGCGGCCACCTTCTTCTTGTCGACCTCTTCCTTCTTCGTCGTCGCCTTCTTGGCAGACGCCTTCGCGCCGCCGGCCTTCGCCGCAGCCTTGTCCGCCGAGGCCTTCGCCTTCGGTGCTGCCTTGGCCTTGGCCGTGGGCTTGGCCGTGGGCTTGGACGCGGGTCTTGACGCCGACTTGGAAGCCTTCGCCTTCGGGGCCGGCTTGGCCGGACGGGCCGAAGACTTCGAAGCGGTCGTGGTCTTCTTCTGGGTTGCCAACGTTGAATCCTCTCGGTCCCCGGTGTGACTCTTTTCAGATGTCACCCGGAGGGGCAGGGTTCGTCATTTCTGTCATCAGGCTGAGCGCGTGGTGCCATTCTGGCATTCCGGCGCCGACCCCGGCGCACTTTCTGCAATTTTGAATGCGATTCGTGCCCGCTCGGGCAGGGAAGTCGCGCACGTGATCTGGAAGGTGTCTGCCCACCGGCAGTCCCGAGTCAGTGCTCCGGGTCCTCGTCTCCGCGCGGTCGATGTCGTCGCGCCGGGAGAATCGAGTGGACCGTCGAGAGCGGGTCGCTCGGAGGAGCGAAACGTTCGGGTCGTTGGGGAGGCGGGGTGGCATCGGTCGGGAGCCGCCCGACCAGGTCTTCAGAACGTGCCGACCGGCCAGCTGGAGTACCGACTCGCCGAACGGGTCATTCCGAAGGGATGTTCATTTAGCCTGATATTGATTGAATTTCACCTATTTAGCCAGCGAATTTCCTGTCTGGATCCGGATTGATTCGTTCGATCGTCGAATTGCGGGGGGCGAGCCCCGCCTCTTCGGCGGCCGATCTCGAAACCGATCTGGGGGTCGTCCTTCGTCAGTGCGCACGAGCAGCACACAGGTGATGGACTCGACCCACGATTCCGTCCGCCGCTCCCGGCGAGACGGACTTTTCCTTTGATTCGGTGTGGTTCCCCCATCCGGGATGTGGCGGATTCCCCGCCGAATCGGCCCCGGCTGCAGGCGCGATGCGCACCCGCTGCGGCCTCTCTGCATCAGTCGGAGCCGAACCGGCAACGGTTCCGTCCCAAACCGCCATTCGGGGACCCCGATCGCGCAAAAAAAGCCCCGCGCACACCCGCCGGAGCCTTCAGCGCAAGAAGCGCCCGCGCCACGAGCCCCCCGGAGCCTTCAGCGCAAGAAGCGCCCCCTCTGAGGGGCGCTTCGAGAGGCGCGCAGCGCGCCGATGGACTAGAACGGCCAGATTCGCGGAATCGCCGTCAGCGCGACGGCCATGCAGAGCAGGTCCAGGGGGATGCCGATTCGCAGGAAGTCGCCGAAGCGATAGGCGCCGGCGCCCCAGACGATCAGGTGGGTCTGGTAGCTGATCGGGAACGCGAAGGCGCAGGCCGAGCCGATCGCGACGGTCATCACGAAGGGCGCCGGGTCGACGCCGAGCTGCCGCGACGCCGCGAGCGCGATCGGGAACATGATCGCGACGGCGGCGTTGTGATGGAGCGTCTCCGCCATCACGAGGCAGAGCACGTAGATCGCAACCAGGGTCGCCATCGGTCCGATCTGGCCCACCAGCGACACGAGCCCGGCCGCCACGAAATGCGCCGCGCCGGACTTGTCCATGGCGTTCGCGATCCCGAGGCCGCAGCCGATCGTGATCAGCACCGACCAGTCGACCGCGTCGCGAGCTTCGGTGGCCGTGATGCAGCGCGTGCCGATCAGCGCCGCGACCGCGACGAAGGCGGCGATCGAGATGTGGATGCCGCCGAGGCTCACTGCGAGCACCATCACGACCAGGATGCCCAGCGCCGTGCGGGCGTGCTCGAACGCCGGCGGCGGCGTGCCGGGGAGCTCGCTCGCCAGGTAGAAGTCACGGCTGTTGCGGTGGAGCTCCATGAACTCCGGCGCGCATTGCATGAGCAGCGTGTCGCCCGGACGAAGGACGATGTCACCGATCTTGCCCTGCACGCGCTCGGCATTCCGATGGACGGCGATCACGACCGCGTCATAGACGGCGCGGAAGTTGCTCTGCTTGACAGATTGGCCGATCAGCGGCGACGACGCCGAGACGACCGCTTCGACCATCGGGCGATGGCGCCCGCCCGGGAGGCTTCGCAGCAGCTCCTCTTTGGCGGCGGGCTCGAGGCCGCGCGTGCGCTGCAGGTCCAGGATCGTCGAGACGACCCCGGCGAAGACCAGGATGTCGCCGCTCTGGAGGATCTGATCCGGGGAGACCGGCGTGATCAGCCGATCGCCGCGGTCGATCTCGACCAGGAAGAGCCCGGGCAGGTTGCGTAGGTTGGCTTCCTCGACGGTCTGACCGTGGAGGGGACTGTCGGGGGTCACGCGCATCGCCGCGGTGTACTCGCGGGTGCGATCGTCGAGCTCTTCCGCCGCCTCGAGGTGGCTCGGTAGGAGCGACGGCGCGACGAAGACGAGGAACACGAGGCCGACGGCCAGGATCAGGATCCCGACCGGAGCCGGCTCGAAGAAGCTCCAGCGTGGGAGTCCGGCGTCGTCGACGAGGCCGACGATCGTGAGGATCGTACTCGTGCCGATGATGGTGCAGACGCTGCCGAGGATGGAGGCGTAGGAGAGGGGGATCAGGTACTTGGTCGCCGGGCGCTGGTGGCGCTTCGCCCAGTCGATCACGGTCGGCGTCATCATCGCCACGATCGGCGCATTGTTGAGGACGGCCGAGAGCCCGGCGACGGGCAGGGTCATGCGGGTCAGCGATCGTCGCGTGCCGGCGAAGCGCCCGAGCACCCGGCCGAGGGTCATCTCGAGGGCGCCGGTTTCGCGCAGAGCGGCGGAGACGATGAAGAGGGCGCCGATCGCGGCGACCACCGGGTTGGCGAAGCCTGCGAAGGTCTCGACCGGGCTCAGGATCCCGAACACGCCGAAGCAGATCAGCGCTGCCATCAATACGAGGTCGGGTGCCGCGAGCTCGCGGACCATCGCGGCGAGCGCCAGCGCCACGAGGGCGAGCGTGAAGACGATCTGCCAGTCCATCCGCGGGGCAAGTTACCCCATCGGTCCCCGCGAGAACCCACCCCCGACCCGAAAGCGCCCTGCATTCTGATCCGTCACACTCCCGCCGTCATGACCACCGTCGTCCGCACCTTCAGCGAGCGCGAGTTCTACCTGGGCGAGTTTCGGGGTCGGACGATCGGTATCGCTTGGCCGCCCGGGGAGCCGCCGGCGGAGCAGCCGCTCGCGGCCGTCGTCGCGGAGCTCGTGGCGAACGGGTCCCGGGTCGTGGTGCTGAGTCCGGTCGAGGAGATCTTCGTACTGGCGGGGACCGGCGCGCCGGTCGACGCCGGGGCGACTGCCTTCGCGCCGGCGCTCTGGCGCGACCTTCGGGAACGGGGCAGCGCCGGTCTGCGCCTCGACGAGCACGACTTCGCCGCGGCCTGCGCGGGCATCGCGCCGACGCTCCGGTTGGCGAAGGTCGTGTGGATCCAGTCGAGTCCGCCCGTCGAGCGCGTGGCGGGCGAAGGGCGCGTCTCGGTCGTCGATCTCGCGCACCTGTCTCCGCTGCTCGATTCGGAGGCGGAGGCGCTCGGAGGCGAGTCGATCCATCGCGCAGGGGAGGGCGCGCACGAGCTGCTCCTCGCGATCCGGCGCCTGATCGAAGGCGGCGTGCCGTCGGTGAACGTGTGCGCCGCGGCGGATCTCGCGCGGGAGCTCTTCACCTACGCCGGCGCCGGCACGTTCTTCACCCGGGATCGTTATGCGGAGGTGCGGCCCCTCGCGATCGACGACTACGACCTGGCGAACGACCTGATCGAGCGCGGCGAAGCCGACGGGTTCCTGGCGCCTCGCGCCCGGGCCGCCCGCGACGCCGTCCTCGCCCACGGCGTCGGCGTCTTCATCGAAGGCCGCTACCTCGCCGGAATCGGCGCGATCCTGCCGCACGCCTCCGCGAACGCGGCCGAGCTCGCCTCCCTCTTCGCGCTCACGCGTTATGTCGGCGAGGGCGCCGGGGGGCAGATCGTCCGCTATGCGATCGACCGCGCTCGCGAGCACGGCCTCGACTATCTCTTCAGCTGCACGACGAGCGAGCGGGTCGAAGGCTTCTTCGAACGGCACGGCTTTCGCCGGGTCGAGCCCGAAGACGTGCCCAAGCAGAAATGGGACGACTACGACCCGACGCGACTCTCGCGGGTGCGCTGTCTGCGATTCGATCTCGATTGATGCTGCGCGCGCCCGGAGGCGCGCGATCGACGATGCCCGTCGAAGCGCTCCGGGGCTTGCTTGCGCTTCCTCCCGGAGGTCCGGCCGAAGCCGGAGCGGCCTGTAAGCCGGGTTCTGTCTCCACGCCGGGTTGCCCCGGCGCGGGAGAAGGTCATTCCTCTAGGCCGGCCATTGCTGGACGGCTCGAGCACTCTCACCCGGACACCGCGTCCGACCGAGGCCGGACGATCGGGCGGACCGCCCTCGACGATGTCCCTATTCGAGCTTGCTCCGGGAGGGGCTTGCCCCGCCGCCGGTCACCCGGCTGTCGCGCGTGAGCTCTTACCTCACGATTTCACCCTTACCTGTGTCCCGTCTCACCCGAAGGTGACAAAACCATCGGCGGTGTCGTTTCTGCGGCGCTTTCCCTCGGGTCACCCCGGGTCGGCGTTACCGACCTCCCTGTCCTGCGGAGCCCGGACTTTCCTCCCGTGAACGGTGCCTCCCGTGAGGGAGCCTCCGGAAATCGGAGGAGTGTTCACCGGCGACCTCCCGGCCGCCTTCGGCGGGCGCGCGCATCGTATCGCGGGGCCCGGCCGGCGGCACCCGGCCGCCCGGAGCGAACTCGGACCGCCGGCCGCCGGGGACCGGGTCGGGTAGACTGGGCGCTGCGTTCGACGGGGACCGGGTCGCGTAGACTGGGCGCTGCGTTCGACGGTTTCCGCCGGACCGGGACGCCATACGAGACGTCCTGCCACGAGTCGGCGGAATTCGCCGTGCCGACCCCGCTCCCGAGTGCATTGAACACGCAAGTCGCGACGCCGCCCCCCTCTGATCGGGTACTCCCCATCTGGCGGGAATAGCGCCGCGACGAGGGTTCGCGGGGTTTGCGCGCGTGCGCGGTCTCGAAGGCCGCATCGCGTTCCCGTCCCGTCCCGAAAGCCGTCACCCCATGCCCCGTCTCTCCCCCCTGCTGTTCCTGACCCTGCTCGTCGCCGCCGCATCGGCGAACGCGGGGTCGTACGTGCAGCTCGGCGGCGCGGTCGTCGACCCGATCCTCTACACGGCGGCCCAGGGCGGCGGTTCGCATCCGTTTACGGGCGCGCTGATGCTCGGCGTCGACGCCTCCGGCGCGGACCTCTCGGGCGCGGACCTCCCGCTCGCGCATCTGGCGAGCGCGAACCTGAACGGCGCCGACCTGACGAACGCCGATCTCACGGGGGCCGATCTGAACTCGGCCACCCTCGTGGGCACGACGGTCGCCGGGGCCGACTTCACCGGTGCGACCTTCCAGGCGACGGCGTCGAGTGGTCTGGTCGGGACGCCCGTCGCGCTGCCCGCCGGCTACGCCGCGCTCGGCGGACATCTGGTCGGGCCGGGCGTTTCGCTCGTCGGTGCCGACCTCTCTGGAGCCAACTTGTCGGGCTTCGATTTGACGAGCGCGTCGTTCGCCAATGCGAATCTGTCGGGCGCCGATCTGTCCGGCGCGGATCTCACCGGCGCGATCCTGGTGGTCGCGAACCTGACGGGCGCGAACCTGAACGGTGCGGACCTGACGGCGACGACGATGGGCGGGTCCACGCTCACCAACGCAGATCTGACGAACGCCGTGCTCACGAACGCCGACCTCGCGGATGCCGTGCTGATCGGCTCGACGATCGCCGGCGCGGACTTCACGAACGCGACCCTCGTCCGCACGACGTCGTCGGGCCTCGTCGGCGCGCCGCTGGCGTTCCCGTCGGCCTTCGCCCTGATCAACGGGCATATCGTCGGAGCCGGCGTGAGCATCATGGGCGCCGACCTGACGGGCGCGAATCTCGCAGGATTCGACCTCTCTGAGGCCGACCTCACGGATGTCGTCTTCGACGGCGCGAATCTCGATGGTGCCGATCTGTCGGGCTCTTTCCTCCTCGGCGCCGATCTCATCGGCACGGGTCTCGTGGGAGCGGACCTGACCGGTGCGTTGGTGGCCGTGGCCGATCTCACCAGCGCCGACCTCACGAACGCGGTCGCGACCGGCGCGATCTTCAACGTCTCCGCACTCACCGGGACGGTCGTCGCGGGAACGGATTTCACCGGCGCCTCGTTCGCGGCCACGACTTCGAGCGGTCTGGTAGGCGTACCGCTCGCATTGCCGGCGAGCTACGCGGTGGTGAACGGATATCTCGTTGGACCCAGCGTCTCGCTGGTCGGCGCCGATCTCTCGAGCGCGAACCTGGCAGGCTTCGATCTGTCGAACGCGGATCTGACCGGCGTGCTCTTCACGGGATCGAATCTCGCCGGCGTCGACTTGACCGACACGTTCCTGGTCGGCGGTGATCTGGTCGGGGCGAGTCTCGTCGGCGCGAACCTCTCGGGCCTGCTCCTGTCCGGCGCGAACCTCGCGAACGCCGATCTGACGAACGCCGTCGCGACCGGTGCCAGTCTGAACAACACGACGCTGAACGCGACGGTGATCGCCGGGACGGACTTCACGGGGGCCACCTTTGACGAGGCCACGTCGACCGGATTGGTCGGTGCGCCGCTCGCGATGCCTCCCGGCTACGTCGTGTGGAACGGCCACATCGTCGGGGCTGGAGTGCAGATCCCCTTCGCCGATCTCTCGGGCGCAGACCTGAGCGGCCTGGACCTGACGAGCGTGGACTTTTCCGGCGTCGACCTTTCGGGGGCGGATCTCACGGGTGTCGACCTGATGGCCGGGATCCTGGTGGGCGCCGACGTGTCCGGCACGCTCTTCCTGGGGGCGAGCCTCGCGGGCACGATCGACCTCTCGCTCACGACCGGGGCGGCGCTCTATGACGCCGGGACCGATTTCGGGGCGACCGGCTTCGACCCGGTCGCCGCGGGCTGGGTGCTGAGCGGCCCGATGCCGCAGGTGCCCGGGCTCGGGCTCTGGGGCCTGATCGCACTCGTGGCGGTCGGGCTGGGAACGGCCCGCCGCCAGCTCGGTCGCGAGGAGGACTGACTCCGAGGTCTCTCGTGACTCCCGGTTTTTCGTGGCAACTGGATTCAGTATCCATTAGATACTGATCTCGATGCCCGAAATGGTTTCCGAGAATCGTGCCGCCGTGGGCGGCGAGGCCGGGGCGAGCACGCGCCGCGGCGAGATCCTGCGTCCGGCGCAGATCTTCGACCCCGTGGCCCGCGCCCTCGACCTGCTCGGCGACCGCTGGACCCTGGTCCTGGTGCGCCAGCTGCTCGGGGGTCCCAAGGGCTTCCAGGAGCTGCGCGTTCGGACGGGCATCGCGCCGAAGGTGCTGTCCAGTCGGCTGCGTCAGCTCCGCTCCGACGGCTTCGTCGACACCGAGGAAAAGGGTAGTCGCTCGCTCTATCGCGCGACCGACAAGGGTCGGACCCTCGCGCCGATCATCTCGGCGATCGCGAGCTGGTGGGTGCGGGAAGGCATGGGTGTCCGCGAAGTCGACGCCGTCCAGTTCACCGAGACCTCCGCGCTCTCCGTCCTGGAGGCGCTGCCCAACCTGCTGCGCGAAGAGCGGGCCCGCGGCGCGCGCGTCGTGTTCGAGATCCGACTGTCGGGTGAGGGCGGTGGTGTGTGGACGGTCGAGATCGACGACGGCGAGTGCAGCGTGCGCGAGGAATTCGCCGCCGGCGCCGACGTGCGATACACGGCGACGGCGCGCGACTGGTGCGCCGTCGCGATCGGTCTGCTCGACGCGAAGGAAGCCGTGAAGCAGGGTCTCCTCCACAAGGAGGGCGGTCCGCAGGCGATGGACGAGTTCTTCTTCCAGGTCGGGCGACCGCGAGCGATCCAGATCGCGACCGACGATTGATTCGACGCCCGCGCAGACGGGCGAGGCAGAGAGACCGAACAACCCGGGTCGACCCGCGAGGGCGGCCACGAAAAGGAGAATCCCCCGTGATCTCATTTGGAATGTCCGAAGAGCAGGAGCTCGTGCGCGATGCGATGCGCGAGTTCGCTGCCGACGCGATCCGACCGATCGCGCGAGATAGCGACGAGGCGGCGGAAGTCCCCGCCGACTTCCTCGAGACGGCCTGGACCCTGGGCCTCACGAGCACCCAGATTCCCGAACGGTTCGGCGGCGCCGGCGAGGAGCGATCCCTCGTCACGAACGCCATCCTGCTCGAGGAGCTCGCTCACGGCGACGCGTCCCTGGCGATCGCGGCGGTCGCTCCGTCGCTCTTCGCGAATGCGGTCGTCGATCACGGCACCGATGACCAGAAGCAGGCGCTGCTGCCGCTCTTCTGCGGTGAGTCCTATGCGACGGGCGCCGTCGCCCTGACCGAAGCCGGCCCCCTCTCCGACGCCGCGCGTCCGCGCACGGAAGCGGAGCAGAAGGGGGAGAACTTCATCCTCTCGGGTCGCAAGACCTTCGTCGCCATGGGCGATCGCGCGAGTCATTTTCTGGTGACGGCGTGCCTCGGTGAAGACGTCGCCGCCTTCGTAGTCCCTCGCGACGCGGCAGGCCTCACGGTCACCGACGTCGAGCGGAAGATGGGACTGCACGCGCTGCCCACGACCGGCATCGACCTCGAGCGTGTCGAGGTCGGCCCCGAAGCGCTCCTCGGTGGACCCGAAGGCGCGGACGTGCAGGCGATCCTGAATGCATCGCGCGTCGGTCTCGCGACGGTCATGCTCGGCATGTCCCGCGCCGTGCTCGAATACTGCGTGCCCTACACCAAGGACCGCGTGGCCTTCGACGAGCCGATTTCGAAGAAGCAGTCGATCGCGTTCCGGCTCGCCGAGATGCACGTCGAGCAACATGCGCTGCGCCAGCTGGTCTGGCAGGGCGCGAGCCTGCTCGAGCACGACGAGGACGCGACGAAGGCGGCCTGGCAGGCGCGTTCGTACGCGGCGGAGAAGAGCATGTGGATCGCCGACAATGGCGTCCAGATCCTGGGCGGCCACGGCTTCATCCGTGAGCACCCCGTCGAGATGTGGTTCCGCAACGCGCGGACCCTCGGCGTCATGGAAGGACTTGTTTGCCTCTAGCGAGGCGGCGCCGCGCGCCTCTTTCGGTCGGTGCTTGCGCACCTCTCGACGCGATCCCTGGCGGGACGCGTCTTGCGCTGAGGGCTCCTCTCGGCACCGACGCCTAACGAGAACTGCTCGCCGGCGGCCGACGAGCCGGGCGATGGAGAATGACATGATCGATTTTCGACTGACAGAGACGGACGAAGCCCATCTTGCGCGGACCTTCGCCGAGGGCGAGATCATTCGCCGCTATGCGCGCGAAGTGGACGAAAACGAGGCGGAGATGCCGCCGATGGTGTTGCCGGAGGCGGAAGAGTTCTACGCGAACGCACCCGCGCTGCCCGAGGTGGGCGCCGAGGACACCCAGGGGCCGGTGATGATGCTGCTGCAGATCATGGCCGGGAACTGGGGCGACTACTCGGTTCGCCTGCGCCGCAACACGAGCGGCGGTCTCGGTAACGCGGCGCTCTCCGCCGCGGGCAACGACGACCAGAAGGCGAAGTGGGGCGGCATGCTCCTCTCGATGGCGATCACCGAGCCGGGCTGCGGCTCCGATCCCTCCCGCGTGTCGACGACCGCCGTGCTCGACGAAGAGACGAACGAGTGGATCATCAACGGAGAGAAGATCTTCGTGACGACGGGCATCCGCGCGGAAGGCGTGGTGATCTGGGCGACGATCGACAAGAGCGCGGGCCGTGCCGGCATCAAGTCGTTCCTCGTCGAGAAGGGCACGCCCGGCTTCGACGTCCCGCACAAGGAGAAGAAGCTCGGCATTCGCGCGGACGACACGGCGGCGTACGTCTTCAGCGACTGCCGCATCCCGCGCGAGAACCTGCTCGGCCTCGACGAGTCGATCCCGAAGGCCAGCTCCGGCGGCTTCCGCGGCGTGATGAAGACCTTCAACATGACGCGGCCGGCGACGGCAGCGATGGGTCTCGGCTGCGCGTGGGCGGCGATCGACCTCACGCGTGAAGCCCTCGAGGAGGCGGGCGTCGTGGTGGACTACACGGCCGGCCCCGGCGGCCTCGGTCGACTCTCCGCCGCGGCGGAGAAGTTCATGCGGCTCGAGGCGCTATTCGAGGCGTCGAAGCTCGCCACGCTCCAGTGTGGATGGATGGCCGGCAAGGGCCTGCCGAACAACATGGAGTCGTCGGTCTGCAAGGCCCATGCGGGCGGCGCGGTCCGGCAGATCACCCAGGGCTGCATCGAGATCCTCGGATCGATCGGCGCGAGTCGCGAGTTGCTCCTCGAGAAGTGGATGCGCGACAGCCGCATCACCGACATCTACGAGGGCACGGGCGAGATCCAGCGCCTGATCATCGCGCGCGGTCTGCTCGACTACACTCGGCAGGACCTCAAGTAGGCGCGTCTGTGCCTCGGCTCCGACGATGGGCCCCGTCCGGACTTCCGGGCGGGGCCCTCTTCGTTGGGCCACGCGTGAGAGGGGCATCCGATGCCGGATCAAGCGGCGCCCCCGTCCCACCGATACGCCGCCCATGGAGCAGCTCGCGTCCCTCACGACCTGGATCGAGGCCAGTCGTCACCACTTCGCGCTACAGATCGCCGCGTCGGTGATCTGTGGGGCGATCGTCGGCGTCGAGCGCCAGCTCCGGAACAAGGCGATCGGGATTCGCACGAGCATCCTGATCTGCCTCGCGACGATGGCGTTCATCCGCCTGGGCGCGGACCTCTCCGCGGACCACGGGCTCGCGGATCCGACCCGCGTCCTCGGGCAGGTCGTGACCGGCGTCGGCTTCCTCGGCGCGGGTGTCATCCTCGCGAAGGGCGGTGCGATCGTCGGCGTGACTTCGGCGGCCGTCGTCTGGATGCTCGCTGCGATCGGCAGCACGATCGGTGCGGGGCGCCCGCTCGAAGCGGGCGGCTTCTCGTTGAGCGTGGTCGTGATCCTGATCGGCGTCCGGAACCTCGAAGCGATGTTCAAGCGACTCGCCGGCGGATCCGACGAGCCCGACGCACCGGGCGACGAAGAGCGCCCGGCGTTCTGAATCGCTCCGCGATTCAGGCTCGGCGCGCGAGGATCCCGCAGGTTCGCCCGAGCGATGCCTGCGCGAGGGCGCGGTAGAGGTCGCCGAGCTCCGCGAGTCGTCCCGCATCGATCAACGTGCGCTCGAAGTGCATGCGACGACCGTGCGCGGCCTTGCCCACGTCCGGGCGTCCGACGTAGTCGTCGCCCATCAGCAGGAACATCTCCATCGGGAACGAGGCGACTCGATCGAGCTCCACGAGTCCGTGCCGCGCGAGCACGCCCGCCAGGCTCTCGTAGTCGAAGTAGTTGAGGTGGTGATCCGGAGCGATCCACCAGGCCGGCTTGTCGAGGTACTCGCGCGCGGCCTCCTGGAAGGCGTTGAAGTCGTTCGGGACCTCGATGAAGACGACGCCGCCGGGCGCCAGCAGCTCGGCGATCTTCGCGACGCAGGCCTCGGGGTCGAGCACGTGCTCGAGGACCTGGGCGCTGTGGATCGCGTCGAACCGCGGCGCGTCGGCCGGCGGGTAGTCGAGCAGGTCACCGCAGAAGATCTCGAGGCCGTAGTGCTCGCGGCCGAAGCCCGCGGCGCGCGGCGAGGGCTCGATGCCGCGGGCGTCCCAGCCGTGCTGGTGGAAGTGATCGAGGAGGAACCCGCCGGAGCAGCCCACGTCGAGGAGCCGGCGACGGTCCGCTGGTAGCGCTGCCTCCATCATCTCGCGCCGCAGGGTCCAGATCGCGTCCCAGTACGGGCGCTCCGCCTGCATGTCGCTGAGATAGGTCGACTTGTCCTCTTCGTAGAACTGCTCGGAGTAGAGCTGCTTCAATGACTCCGGCGCCGGGCGCGGCCAGACCTGGAGATAGCCGCCGGGAGCGCGAAGGAGCTCGACGGGGCCGTCGATGCCCTCGATGCGGGCACCGGGAGCGCGCTCGCGGGCGAGCCGTCGCGGGCGCGTCGCAGGGATCGTGGTCGGAGACATGGAACTCCCTTCGCGGTCGGTGTTCAGCGTGAAACGGGCGGCGTTTCGATCTGAAATGCGGGCGTGCACCGGCCTCCGCCTCCGCAATCCTGCGGCCGCGAGAGGCGGTTTCGTTCCGGTCGAAGACGATGGATGCAAGCGGGGTGCCGCTCAGTTTCCGGTGGCGCCGCTGGGTTATCGTGGCGACGCCACTTTCCCCACCGGGTCGCCGACCCGCGGAGTCCACGTGTCGTCCCCGGATCCGAGCGTCCCGCCCGCCGCCGAATCGCAGACCTTCTCGCCCCGCTACACGCTCTACGTTCTCGTTCTCGTCCTGCTCACGATGGTCTTCAACAACATCGATCGCACGATGTTGTCGATCGTCGTCGAGGACGTGAAGTCGGAGTTCCAGCTGTCCGACACCGAGATCGGGTTCCTGCTCGGTCCGGCCTTCGCGATCGTCTACGTGTTCCTGGTTCTTCCGGTCGGGCGTTATGCGGACACGGTCGGCGCCCGTCGGAGCATCATCTCGACGTGTCTCTTTCTATGGAGCTTGTTCACCCTCGCGACGGGATTCGTCTCGTCGTACGCGCAGCTCGCGCTGATGCGAATGGGCGTCGGCGTCGGCGTCGGCGAGGCGGGTGCGACCGCGCCGGCGGTCTCGATGCTGTCGGACTATCTGCCGCCCGAGCGTCGCGCGCGGGGCATGTCCGTCATCTCGATGGGTGCAGTGATCGGAATGGGGATCGGCATGATGGCCGGAGGGTGGATCTCCCAGTCCTTCGGGTGGCGGGGGTCGTTCATCGCCGCCGGCATCCCGGGAATCGTCCTTGCGATCGTGTTCCGCCTGACGGTCAGGGAACCGCCGCGCGGCGGGAGCGAGGGACGCACCAGCTCGGAGGCGGGCGATTTCCTGCCGAATCTCAAGGCGCTCTTCGGGACCCGCACCTACCTCTTCATCCTGTCGGCCAACGCCTTCACGCTGTTCGCGTCCATGGGTCGGAACCTCTGGGAGCCGGCGTTCCTGATGCGGACCTACGAGATGGGGCAGTTCCACGCCGGCACATGGTATTTTCTGACGAGCCCGCTGCCGTCCATGCTGGGCATCTTCCTGGGCGGGTACTTCGCGGATCGCTTCGGCGCCAACGACAAGCGCTGGTATCTCTGGGTGCCTGCGTTGGGCCTCCTGATCAGTCCGCCGATCCTCGTGGCCTTCCTGCTCTGGCCGACGACGCACATGATCCAGATGCCCGGGTTCCTGGCGGGAACGATGTTCGCGGTGATGCCGGTCGCACTCTTGTGGAGCGTGGTCGGCTCGGTCCTCGGTGGTTGGTTCACGGCGCCGTTCATGTCCACGACCCAGGGCGTCGTGCCGCTCCGCATGCGCGCCTTCGCCGCGGCGATCTCGACGCTGCTCTCGACGCTGATCGGGCTCGCTGGCGGTCCGCTGGTCGTCGGCGCGCTCGCTGACGCGCTCGCGCCCGAATACGGGACCGACGCGCTTCGTTATGCGCTGCTCTTCCCGACACTCATCCCGATGATCAGCGGCGTCATCTGCCTCGCCGGGGCGAGCCGTGTGGCCGCCGACCTCGAACGCTCTCGGACGTTCGACGGCTGAGGTCCCGAGTCAGCGCAACGCCGGCCAGAGTCGGCGTGGCGTCTCCGAGAGGCATGTCTCGGCGTCGGCGTCGGAGAGCGATCCGAAGGCGCGGCGGGCGAGGTCGACCAGCGCGGCGTACGGCCGGTCGTGGGTCTGGCAATAGTCCGAGCCCCACATCAGTCGCTCGGCTCCGAACCCACCGACCAGCGCGCGCACCGTCGCTGCGGGGTCGCCCTCGTCCAGGTTGTGGGTCGAGACTTTGAGATGGAGCGCGTCGAAGCGGGCCAGGGCGAAGAGCCGTTCGCGCGCGCCCGGATCGCCGAGCGCGAAGGCGCAGTGGTCGAGGGAGACCGGGGTGTCCGGGAAGCGCTCGAGCACGTGCTCGAGCTCCTCGAGCTGGTGGGGCAGGATCGTGACGATCACGTGGGCGCCGCGCTCGCGCGCGACCTCCCAGAGGCGATCGGTCGCGCTCGCCGTCAGCCAGGACGGACCCAATCGGGACAGCGCGAAGAGCCGCACGCCCTGCATCGCGCGCTCGTCGAGCCAATAGGCGAGGGTCGACGGGGCGTCGGCGGCTTCGGCGTCGATCGCGCACGCGGACACGAAGCGGCCTGCGTTGGCCGCGGCGGCATCTGCGGCGTAGTCGTTGTCCCAGGTGTAGGCCCCGACGCCCTGCACGAGGATCGCCTGCGCGACCCCGCTCGCGTCCATCTCGCGCGCGAGGTCGTCCGCGCTCGCGGGTCCCTCCCGGTACCACTCCCCCGGCAGGTCACGCGGGTTCAGCGGGTAGCGGTCCTCGTCCGGGGAGACGACGTGCGTATGGCAATCGACGATCGGAACGTCGGTCGGTTCGGACGCCAAGGTCGCGGGCTCAGAGCTCGGTCGTCGCTTCGCCGAGCCGGATCGTGAGGAACTCCATGCCCTCCGGTCCGCAGGTGAAGCCGTAGCGGTTCTTCGCCGGGATCACGATCGTGTCGTCGGCGGAGGCCTTGCCGAAGTCGTCGTCGAAGACGCAGCCGCCGGCGAGGACGATCAGCATCTCGTCATGATTGTGGTGGTGGGGCGGGACGCGGTAGCCGGCGGGCAGCTGCGACCGGTTCATGAAGAAGCCGCCTTCGCCGCGCACGATCCTCTTCCTGCGCGCGCCGACCTTCTTCGCCTCCTCGACCAGCTCCTTCGGCGGTGCCGTACCCGGCGCCGACGTCTCGAGCGGCTTGTCCCACTCGACCTCCGAATACGTGAGGATCTTCGCGGGCGCCGGGGTGGAGTCGCTCAATTTCGGGTGTCCTCGAGCCAATCGGGCATGTCGATCGGCGGGTTCGGCAGACGCTTCGCGTTCTTCTCGGCGAGGAGCTTCTCGAAGCCTTCGGTGTCCGCCGGGAACGAGCGCGGATCGCCCATCATGACTTCGAAGAGCTCGACGCCGTCGGGGCCGGCCACGAAGGGACCGAACGCGGCGCCCTGCTCGAGGGTGATGTGCATGCCGGGCGTGCACTCGACGTCGCCGCAGGTCATCGAGCCCGCGATCACGTAGACCACGTGCTCGCTGTTGTGCCCGTGCTCGTGGATCATCATGCCCGGGTCCCACTTGGCGTAGAGGGAAAGGCACTTGTCGCTGAACTCGAGCCACTTCTCACGCACGTAGACCGGGCCTGTCGGGAGTTCGATCGCGCGGACACTCTGCCACTTCTCGTCGTCGAGGTGGCGGAACTTCACGCGGGGCTCGTTGGATTCTTCGGACATGACTCCTCCTGAGGGGCTCCGGCGGTTCAGGCGACCTTTTCGCCGGCGATGGTGACGCGATTCATCACGCGTCGGGTGTGATAGTCGGGGACGGCGAAGTGCTGCGCGGTCCGGTTGTCCCAGAACGCGACCGAGTGCGTGTCCCAGGTGAACCGACACTGGAACTCCGGCGACCGGATGTGATCCATCAGCATCGGCAGCAGCGCATCGTTCTCCCGCTCGCTGAGGCCGACGATGTGCGTCGTCGAGTTGCGGTTCACGAAGAGCGCCTTGGCGCTCGTGACCGGATGCGTGCGCACGACCGGATGCTCGACCGGAGGCCACTTCGCCTGGATCTCGGCCAGATCGACATCCGCGTGGCCCGCCGCGATCCCCTTCACGAGCGGCTTCGTGATGTCGTGGACTGCGGTCAATCCCTCGACGAGGCGCTGGATCGGGGGGGAGAGTGCTTCGTAGGCGGCGACGGCGCTCGCGAAGCAGGTGTCGCCGCCGACCTCCGGAATCTGCACCGCGCGCAGGATCGAGCCCATCGGCGGCTCGGCCATGAACGTGTTGTCGGAGTGCCACTCGTCCGCGCCTTCGCCGCGGGGATGGGTCTGATCGAGGACGATGTACTCGGGGTTCGTGCCGTATTTAGGGGCGAAGGGTGGATAGCTGATCGGGCCGAACTGCTTGGCGAACGCAACCTGCTGCTCCGGCGTGATGTCCTGGTCGCGGAAGAAGAGCACGTGGTGCCGGAGGAGGGCGTCGAGGATCGCGTCGCGCACCTCCTCGCCGAGGGGCTCGCGCAGGTCGACGCCCTCGACCTTCGCGCCGATCGTCGTCGTCACCGGTCGGATCGCGAGCCGAGTCACGACGACACCTCCCGTCCTACGTGTTCATTTCGTCGCATCCGTCTTCTCCTGCCGGGCGAGCGCCCGATCGATCGAGGTGGGCCTAACGCCCGCCGGCCGCGGCGCTCCGCTCGGCGACGCGACGCTCGAAGAGCTCGAGCAGCTCGCCGAGGCTCTTGTCGGCGGCGGTGACCTGGTGCGCGGTGAGGGGTGCCATCAGGCTCGTCGTTCCGGCCAGAAAGGCATGGAAGACGCGGTCCTGGAGCGAGCGGCCGCGGTCCGTGAGCGTCACGCGCATCCCGCGACCGTCGTCCGGGTCGGGCGAACGCGTCACGTAGCCAGATTCTTCGAGGCGCTTCAGGATCTTCGTCATGCCGCCCGAGGAGCGACGCAGCCGACTGTAGAGCTGGCTCGGCTTGAGCGTGTAGGGCGGGCCGCCACGGCGGAGCGCCGCGAGCACGCCGTAGCCCGAGGGGGTCAGGTCGAAGGGCTCGAGTACGTCGTGCTGGAAGGCATCGAGGAGGACGCCGAGCCGCGCGAGGCGCACGAGGAGCGGGAGGTTCGCGACGTCGAGGTCGCCGTACTCCGTTTCCCAGCCGCGCGTGAAGTCGTCGAACCAGTCCATGGTCGGGGGCTCCGAGGAGGCTCGGTCCGAGACTAGCTGCATCGATAGCTTTCTGGCAAGCTAAAAAACTGTGCGTGGCGAGGGCGGGGACGGGGGAGCGCCCGGAGCCGGTCCGCTCAGGGAGTGATGCGGATCATCGCGCCGACGACCTGGCGCCCGAACGCCATCGGATCCCCGGCCTCGATGCGATTCCGGGTCTCCCACACGACCTCGAACTCGACGCCCTCGGTCAGCGGCCGGGTCAGCGCGACCCGGCTATCGATGTGCCGGTCGAAGCGGAGCCCCGGACCCGCGTGCGCCACGTGCGGGGCCGCGAGGTGGTCGGGCCGGGTCCGGAAGTGGCTGTAGTTCGCGTCGAAGCGCGCGCGGATCCGGAACGGGAAGTCGATGAACGCGAGCCCCTGCGCCCGCCAGTCGTGATTCGGCTGGAAGAGCGGCCCCTCGAAGGGCTGACGGATCAGCTCGAGGAAGCGGTCGGCGGGCTCGAAGGTCGGCTCCTCGCCCATCGCCGCGGTGGCGGCGAAGAACGTCAGGCAGAGCACGGCGACCCCACGACGCACGGCGCCGGCGGTCGATGTCGAGCGGGGGGAGCGGGACATCAGGCGGCTCTTCGGGCGGATGGGGAGAACGCCTGAGTGATCGGCATCAGCTCGCCGTGGTCGTGAGCGGCACCGGCGCACTCTGCTGGCATGGCACGGGTCGGCTGCGGGCGTGTTGCTGCCCGGCGCCCGGGAAGCGGGCGCGCGTCAAGTGCGCTCTGCAGTCTACGCCCTAGACTTGCCGGCCATGAAAGCCATCCTGATCGAAGAGCCCGGGGACGAGGACTGCATGCAGCTCGGTGACGCACCTTTGCCGGAGATCCGGCCCGGTGCGCTGCGGATCGAGAACCATGCGGCGGGGGTCAATCGCGCGGACCTGATGCAGCGGCGTGGCCTCTACCCGCCGCCGCCCGGGAGCTCGCCGCTGCTCGGTCTCGAGTGCGCCGGGGTCGTGACCGAGCTGGGCGAGGGCGTGACCGGCTTCGCGCCCGGCGATCGCGTGATGGCGCTCCTGCCCGGCGGAGGGTACGCGGAGGACGTCGTCGTCGACGCCGGCTCCGCGATCGCGCTGCCCGACGCACTCTCGTTCCACGAAGGCGCCGGACTGACGGAGACGCTGCTCACGGTCTACCTGAACGTGTGGCGCCTCGGCGGCCTGCCCGGCGGGGGCAGCGTCCTCGTGCACGGCGGGGGCAGCGGGATCGGCACCACGACGATCGACCTCGTGAAGCGCGCCGGCGGAAAGGTGATCGCGACCGCGGGCAGCGCGGACAAGTGCAATCGCTGCCTCGAGGTCGGCGCGGACGCCGTCGCGAACTATCGCGAAGACGACTGGGTCGCCGTCGCGAAGGAAGCGACCGATGGGCGTGGAGTGGACGTCGTACTCGACTCGATCGGCGCGGCCTATCTCGAGGGCAACCTGAACGCCCTGGCGAACGATGGCGCCCTCGTGCTCATCGGCCTGATGGGCGGCGCCAAGGCGGAGCTGAATCTCGGCGCGCTGCTCTCTCGGCGACTCAAGGTCTTCGGCTCGACCCTCCGCACGCGCAGCAACGAGGAGAAGGCCGCCATCGTGCGCGACTTCCTGGAGCGCTTCGGGGCGGATCTCGCGGACGGAAAGATCCGGCCGATCCTGCACCAGGTGTTCCCGCTGGCGAAAGCGCCCGAGGCCCATCGCACACTCCAGGCGAGCACGCATTTCGGCAAGTTGGTGCTGGCCGTTCGTTAGGCGGGGGGGCCTCGTGCGGGCTCAGCTCGCGATCGCGGTCTGCGCGCCGATCAGCTCCGCATAGACACCGCCGCGCGCGAGCAGATCCGCGTGGGTGCCGGTCTCGGCGATGCGTCCGTCCTCGAGCACGACGATTCGGTCGGCCTGTTGGATGGTCGAGAGACGATGCGCGACGAGGAAGATCGTGCGCTCGCCCCGCAGACCGTCGATCGCGGCCTGGACCGCGCGTTCGGTCCGGGCGTCGAGGGCGCTCGTCGCTTCGTCGAACACCAGGATGGAAGCGTCGGCCAGGATCGCCCGGGCGATCGTGACCCGCTGGCGCTGGCCTCCGGAGAGGCGAAGGCCGAACTCGCCGGCGAGGGTGTCGTAGCCCTCGGGCAGGTCCTCGATGAACTCGGCCGCGGAAGCCGCCCGCGCGGCTGCACGCACCTCGTCGTCCGTCGCGTCCGGCCGTCCGTAGCGGATGTTCTCCATGAGCGAGACGTCGAAGAGGAAGGGCTCCTGGGTGACGAGCGCGACGTGTTCGAGGAACGACGCCCGCTCGAGGTCGCGCACGTCCGTGCCGTCGATCTCGATCGCGCCGCGTGTCGGATCGTGGAACCTCAGCACGAGGTCGACGAGGGTCGATTTGCCCGTGCCCGTGCGGCCGACGATCGCGACGACCTCGCCGCGCGCGACCTCGAGGTCGATGCCGTCGAGGACAGGCGCACCCCCGTAGTCGAAGGCGACGTCCCGAAAGCGGATGGTGTCGGCGAGGCCGGTCATCGGTCGCGCCTCGGGGCGATCCGCGAGCTCTTCGTTCAGGTCGAGCACGTCGAAGAGTCGCCCGGCACTCCCCGCCGCCTCGAGCATGCGGGGAACGGCCTGGATCAGGGTCTTGAGGGGCTTGAAGGCGAGCAAGAGCACCGCGCTGAAAGCGATGAGGCTACCCGGGGTCAGTCCGTCGATGTCGTTGATGACGGCCCAACCGCCGACGCCGAGCACGATCGCGGCGACGATCGGCCACAGCGCCTCGCCCGTGGCCTTCACCAACGCGCCGTTCTTGACCACCTTCATGTGGCGGCGAAAGTACTTGTCGGTCTCGCGATCGTAGGCCGCTCGCTCGACGTCCTCGCCGCGGAACGCCTTGATCACCTTGATGCCGGAGAGGATCGCGATCAGGTGATCCGAGAGCTGGCCCTGGGTCTCCTGGCGTCGGGTCGCGACGTCGAGGATGCGACCCATGAAGAGCGACACGAGCAGGTAGAAGGGCGGCACCGCCAGCAGCACGACCAGCGTGAGCGAGACGTTGATCCACAGCATCATGGCGACCGCGATCACGATCATCTCGACGTGCAGGATCACGTCCTTGTAGAAGAGGGTGACCACCTGGCAGGCGATCTGCGCATCGGCCATCGAGCGGGACAGGAAGTCGCCGCTCGAGCCCTCGCGAAAGGTCTGCAGCGGTACGCGCAGCAGCTTGCGGGCGATCGCGATGTCGACTCGCTGGCGAACCCGCGCGGCCACCCACTCCGCCAGGTAGCTGCGCCCGAGGACGGCGAGCGGCGAGACGATCAGGGTCAGGGCCACCAACCAGGCGATCGGGCCGAGCCCGGCCGTCACTTCCTCGAGGCCGATCTCGCCGCGGAGGAAGGGCAGCAGGACGTCGTCGAGCAGCGGTTCGGCCAGGGAGACCCGCACGAAGGCCGCTCCGGCCACGAGTGCGCCGAACACGACGACGAGCAGCACCTGCCCTCCGTCCTCCCGCGACAAGGCGAGGAGCCGGCGCAACGAGCGCCCGGCGGACGGCTTCTCGGACGCGTCGGCGGCGGAGGGAGTCATGGAGGTCGGCACCTGCGGCGTGGGTTCCCGTCGGTCGGGCGCGAGGTCCGGGCCTGCGTCGCCGATCGCTCGTGGGCGGGGGCGACGGGAGGGTCGCAGGTCGGCGGCGCGGCGGCCAATCCGCACGATGGAAAGCGCGTTTTCCGCCGCTGTGGCCGCGACTTGCGCGGATTCTCCGCTACGCTCGGCCGCCCCGAGGACCCGGGCCCAACGCTCGCTCGGAAGTCAGCCCGATCAAGCGATCGAGAAGCGATCAAGACAGGAGAGCCATCATGGCCGTGGAACGCACCTTCGCCATCATCAAGCCCGACGCCGTCCGCAAGAAGGTCGCCGGCCAGATCCTCAACCGCATCGAAGAGGCGGGTCTCGAGATCGTCGCGATGAAGAAGATGCAGCTGACGGAGCAGGGTGCGCAGGGCTTCTACGCCGTGCACAAGGAGCGCCCCTTCTTCAACGACCTGGTCGCCTTCATGACCTCCGGCCCGGTCGTCGCGCTGATCCTCGAAGGCGAGGGGGCGATCAAGCAGTGGCGCGACCTGATGGGACCGACCAACTCCAACGAAGCCCCCGCCGGCACCATGCGCGGCGACTTCGGCACCGACGTCGAGCAGAACGCCACCCACGGCTCCGACGCCCCCGAGACCGCCAAGCTCGAGACCACCTACTTCTTCAACGCCAGCGAGATCCTCTCTCCGTCGGAAGCGCTGTAGCGCTTCCTCTCGAAGCGTCCCTTACTCGGGGACGCTTCTTGCGCTGAAGGCTCCGTAGCTGGAGACCGCTGGCGCTCGGGCTTCGCGGCGGTCGCCCTGAACGGCGTCCCTGAGCTCGAAGGCGATTCTTCGCAATGGGCGTCGCGGAAGGGGCTTGGCGCGACGAATGCGCCCGGGCGGCCCCCGGCCGCAAAAGCGGTGGCTGAGCTAGGAGCTCAAGCCCTTCGCCATCAACACCAGCAGTCCGAAGTAGGTGACAGTGAGCCAGAGCTGGTGGGAGCGCAAGGCGCGGGTCATTCGGTTCTTCCGTTTCGTGGAATCGGGCGCTCGATCGGGGGGGCGGGGACTCGGGACTTCGCCGGGCCCTCTCTGTACATCGAACGGGAGGCGCGGGACTTGAGACCCGCGCGGAGGTTCGCTGGTTCCGGGGCAGACGTCTGTGTCGAAAGTCACTGGATCGGACGATCTCGCACTCTATCGGCCCTCGAATCGGGGGGCGCGCTTCTCGCGAATCGCCGCCAGGCCCTCGTGCGCGTCCCGGGATTCGAAGTTGCGGGCCTGTTCAGTGGCCTCGAACTGCAGCTGGTCCTCCAGGGAGGTGGCCTCGCTCCGGCGGAGGGCCTGCTTGACCGCACGGACCGCGAGGGGCGCGTTGGCGGCGATCTCGGCCGCTGCGGCCTGCGCGGCGTCGAGCACCTCTTCCCGGGCCATCGCCCGGTTCGCCAGCCCGACCCGGACCGCCTCGTCGCCGTCTACCAGGCGGCTCGTGTAGAGAAGCTCCGCCGCGAGCGCGGGCCCGACCAATCGAGGCAGGCTCCAGGTCGCTGCCATCCCCGGATGGACGCCGACCCGGGTGAAGTTGAGGCCGAGCTTCGCTTCGTGCGCTGCGTATCGGAAGTCGCAGCCGAGGGCGACGCAGAAGCCCGCGCCGATCGCCGCGCCGTTCAGGGCTGCGATCGTGGGACACGACAGGTCCCGGATCGACAGGAAGAGGCGATAGAAGCTGCTCATCTCGTCCCGGATGCTCCGCCAGGCCTGGCCGGGGGCCGCGGCGCCGGCGTCCGCCTGGGCCTGAAGCATGTCGAGGTCGCCGCCCGCCGAGAAGGCGCGGCCGACGCCCGTCAGGACGACGGCCCGGATCGACTCGTCGAGGGCCAGGCGGCCGACCACGTCGCGGAACGCGAGGCCCATCTCGCGACTCATCGCGTTCAGCTTGTCGGGATCGTTGAACTGGAGGGTGACGACGTCGCCGTCGCGGGATTCGAGGATCAGGTCGGACATGTGCGGCTCCTGGGCGGTGTCGAGACAGGGAAGGGGTGGGGACTCAGAAGGTGAGGGTCCAGACGCCCTTCACGAGGAATTCGCTCCGGGCGAGGTTCGGGCGGTCATTGCCGGTGTCGACGTTCTGGTTCACGACGACGAAGAATTCCCGGCCGTCGCGGAGGATGTAGCGGAAGCGGCTGTTCACGCCCGCGGAGTCGCTGCGGTTGTCGTACTGGATGAAATTGGACCAGACGACGTTCGGCGAGAAGAGGATATCGGCCTTGATCCGGACCAGCTGGGTGTCGCGGTCGTTTCGATCGGGATCGCCGCCTGCGATCGCGCGGCGCTTGGGCACGTCGATGTCGCGGAATTCGTACTCGACTTCGAAGAAGAAGAAGTGGGAGGGGCGGAACTCGAAGTCGACGTCGACGCGCGTGCGCGTGCCGTCGAAGAAGGTGCCCCAGCCGACCTCCACCTCGAGCTGGAGCGGGCGGTTCCGGCTCGTGAAGAAGCGCGCCGCCGCTTCGTAGAACGTGTACGTGCCGGAGGGGACGGTCACGTTCGGAATCCGGTCGGTGGGCCGCACGAGCTCGTGCCGGACGCGGAACCGGACATCGAACCCGTCGTCGATGGGTGTGGTGAACTCGAGCGGGACGAAGCGGACGTTCACCGTCTCGAGCTGGTTGCCGGAATCGACGAGGACCTGCGCGAAGACTTCGCTGTCGATGGTGCGGAACGGGCCGTTCTCGGGGCGAACGCGATAGCGGAACGAATTGAACCAGTGACGGATGTCGTTGCGGTTCACGAAACCGACCCGAGGCGCGTAGTCCTCCTGGAGCTCCTCGAAGCCGACCAGAATGTTGAACCGGTCGTTCGGGTACTCGAGCTTGATGCCGTAGCCGTTGGTGCGACCCGCACTCAGGTGGTTGTCGTCGATGCTCTTCGCCCACCAGAGGCTGGCGCGCACGGTCTGGCCGCTGCCGCGAAAATTCGTGTTGCGGTAGAGGAAGTCCGTGCCGACCGTCGTCGAGTTGCGGCCGCCGCCGGTCATCGTCGTCTCGTCGTAGGCGCGGCCGCGACTCGGGTTGTTGGCGCCGCTTCCGTCGGGATTGCCGCGGGTCACGATCACACCGAGGGTCGATTCGCCGAGGACGTTGAGCGCAGCGCGGCCCACGAAGAGGTTGCGCGCGTCGATGTCGTTGGCGTCCTCGATGTACGTGTTGAGGAGGCCGAATTTCACGGGGCCGGCGCGCCCGGTCAGCTTTCCGCCGCCTAGGATCCGCGCAGGGCCGCCGCCGGCGGTGCGGTTCCCGGCGTTGAACCCGATCTTTCGGGAGAAGAAGGGGCGGCCGTTCTGGCTGATGTCGCCGAAGTCGAAGATCAGCCCGTCTTCCAGGAAGAAGTCGCGCTTCTCCGGGAAGAAGAGGGCGAAGCGGTCGTCCTGGATCTGGATGTCGTCGACCTCGACCTGGCCGAAGTCGGTGTTCGCGGTGACCGACGCGGTCACCGAGGGAAGGACCTTGTAGTAGCCGTCGAAGGTCGGGTCGAACTCGAAGCGATCCTCTACGCCGCGCTCGTCGCGGCGGCGGATCGTCATGCCGGGGGTCAGCTCGAAGCCGAGGCCCTGGTCCAACCCCCGAATGCCTTCGAGGGTCCCTGCGACGCCCATCGAGCTGATGAAATTCTGGGGCTGCCAGTCCGACCAGCGCGCGCTCTCGTCGTTGCGCCGGATGCCGCGCTCGAAGTTGATGCCCCAGGCGTCGACCTCGGGGTCGAAGCCGATCGAGGAGAACGGGATCGCGAACTCCGCGGTCCAACCCTTCTCGTCGATCGACGTCTCGACGTACCAGATGGTGTCCCAGCTGATCTCGAAGTTCTCCGCCTCGAGGAGGACGTCGTGGCGCATCGCGTTCGGGTTGGTCTGGAAGAAGTAGCCGTTGCGCCTGGTGTTGAACGTGTCGAGGGAGAAGCCGACGCGGTCGTCCCAGAACGGGAAGCTGTCGCGCTGCTTGCGGTTTCGGACGATCTCGTCGGGGTTCGTGTCCCAACAACGGAAGCCGACGTAGAGGGTCCTGCCGTCGGTGACGACCCGGATCTCGGTCTTCTGGGAGGGCGTGTCGCCCGGAACCGGCAGGACCTGGGTGAGCTGGTCGACGAGGCCGCCGTCCATCCAGCCCGGGTCGTCCATCACGCCGTCGATCACGGGGGGCTGGTGGGTCCATCCGAGCTGCACGCGGAAGTCGGCGGGGCCCGGCAGGGTCTCGATCGGCGCGGGCTGGAGCTCGGCGGGGGCTTCGGCCGGCTGAGCGGCAGCCGACGAGGAGGCCAGGGCGGCGAGCGCCGCGAGCGCCAAGCGCGCGAGCTCGAACGCGACGGTCTCCCTCGCGCTCCTCGCGCAAGGGGGGGGTCGCGGGCCGCGTCGCGGCGTCGCGCAGGACTGGCTGGGCCGGATCATCTCTGGACTCTCGGGAGGGTCGGCGCCGGGGTCGGGCCGGCGCGCAGGATAGGAGCTTCGCCGAGGGCTCGCATGGCACGCTGCGTGTGGTTGGGCCAAGGTCGAGGTGCGAGATGAGGAACCCGGAGGCCACATGAGCGACGAACACCTCGAACGTTGGGAGCCGCTCTTTCCGTGGATCGAGTCCCAGCTCGGCGGGCGGATCGTGCGGCGCGACCGACAGGGTCGCGAGTCCGGCGGACGCTATGCCTGGTATGTGGACGTCGAGCTCGGCGGCGAGGTCCGCAAGACCTACGTGCGCGGCACACGCGACGACTCCTTCTCCTATGTCGACGTCTACTCGACCCGGCGCGAAGCGGAGATCCTGCGGGTGCTCCATGCCGAAGGTGTGCCCGTCCCCGAGGTCCTCGCCTTCCATGACGATCCCCAGGCGGCGGTCCTCGCCCACGTCGATGGCGAGGACAACTTCAATCTCTGCACCGATCCGGTCGAGCGGGACTCGGTCATGGAGCATTTTCTCGAGATCCTGGCGCAGCTCCACGCGGTCGATGTCTCGCTCTTCGAGAAGGCCGGTGTGCTGATTCCGAAGACACCCGAAGAAGTCGCGCTCAACGACCTCGACGTCTGGCAGTCGACCTACGAGAAGGGCGTGCGGGAGCCGCTCCCGATCCTGACCTTCGCGTGCCAATGGCTGCGGCGGAACGTACCGCGGAAGAACGTCGACCCGGTGCTGTGTCAGGGCGACACCGGTCCAGGCAATCTGCTCTTCGAGGGCGGTCGCGTGACCGCGCTCGTGGACTTCGAGCTGGCACACGTGTCGGATCCGATGACCGACATCGCGTGTGTCCGGTCCCGCGACCTCTACACGCCCGTCGATCGCTTCGCCGAGCGAGTGCAGCGCTACGGTGAGCTCTCCGGTCGCGAGATCGACTTCGACTCGCTCAGCTTCTACAACGTCAAGACCCAGGCCCTCGTGCCGATGGCCCTCGCGCCGGTCATGGAGAACCTCCACGCCGGGACCGAGCACGCCGAGTGGATCGCACAGCACGTGTTCTACCTGCGGACGACGGCTCAGAGCCTCGCCGAGGCGACGGGCCTGGCTCTCGAGGAGCCGGCGCTCCCGGCGCCGCGGTTCACGCGCTTCTCGCATTACTACGACATGCTCATCGAGAACCTCGAAGAGGAGCAGTCTCCCGCGATCACGGACCCGTTCCTGAAGAACCGGATGTGGTTCGCGTCGCGTCTCGCGCGTCATCTACGGCATGGCGACCGCCTCGGCGTGGCTTTCGACGAGCAGGAGCTCGACGACATGGCCGAGCTGCTCGGGAAGCGCCCGACCGGCGTGACCGAGGGCCATCGCGCGATGCATCAGCTCGTGCTCGACTCCGGGCCGGACCGCGACGAAGCGTTCATCCGCTACTTCTACCGCCACGCGCGGCGGGAGGAGATGTTGATGGAAGGGGCGCTCGGGATGTGCGAGGGGGCGCAGCTGTCGCCGGTGCGTTAGGTACCGTGACGCCGGGTTGCGTCAGGGAATGATCGCAACCCCCGCGCCAACCGACCTCACCCCGGTGAGCTCATGGCGGCTTCGACGTCGCGTCCGCCTCGGGAGCCCGATACCGAGACCACCGCCCCCGGCGCGGCACGCGCGCTGGACCGAAACACCCACGGGCCATGTCGGGTCCAGCGTCCGTGTTGCGTCCGGCCTTGATAGGATGCATCTTTCGAATTCCTCTGATCCTCCTCGCGTCGGCAGATGACCGTCGGTGCGTTCGCCCTCCGCTCGCCGAGTGGAGCCTCGCGTGCGAACGATTTCGGTTGGGATCTTCCAGGACAGGCCTGAATGGCGAACGACAAGTGGAGTGAACGAGAGATGATCGATTCAGGACGACCCCTGCGGACCGCCTCGCTGCTGGCACTCGCGCTCGTGATGGCCGTGTCGTTGGCGGGTTGCTCGACCACCGGCGCGGGGCCGGATGACTCGACCACGGTCGCTCCCGACAGTGAATTTCGGGAGGGGCCGCCCGCGACGAATGTGTCGAACACGAACGTCCGCAACGAGGTCGGATTCTCGCTTGGCACCGTCTACTTCGACTTCGACAAGGCCACGATCAATCAGGATGCGCGAGTGGTTCTCGACAGCGCGGGCGCCGACATCCGAGACAGCGGTCAGACGATCATGATCGCGGGCCACGCCGACGAAGTTGGCTCGGACGAGTACAACCTCGCGCTAGGCGAACGGCGCGCGAATGCCGTTCGTGTCTACCTCTACAACATCGGCGTCGGCGACGGACAAATGCAGATCATCAGCTACGGCGAATCGCGCCCTGCCGTGGGCGGAACAGGCGAGGCCGTCTGGCGGCTCAACCGGCGAGCGGAGATCAACCCCGCGCCGTGAGTCCGCGCTTCAGGTCGGGAGTCGGGAGCACGTTGCGGACTCAGCGAGTCGTGACGCTATCCCACGCACCCGCGGAGTCGAAGGCAGCCATGCCGCGGCGCGAGGTTCGGCTCTTCGCGGCGGGGCGAGTCGCTGACAGCGACTGCTCTTGTAGGAACGCGACCGTCGCGCGGTCTCCGTCGATCTCGAGGCTCGCATCCGAAATGCGGACTGAGATCGCCTTGCCCCTGCGCACAGTTCGCGAGACCTGCTTTCGGTCCGCTGGATTCATGATCCAGACCGAAGAGAGCATGTCGACGTCGCCGCGAGAAAACGCGCGGCGGTAGCGATCGAAGGTCGCGAGGAGCTCGGGATGCTCCTCGAGGGCGGTGTTCATCGGCTCGAGTGAGGGCGTCTCGCTGAGCTTGGCGATGACCCAGCTTCCGTCGCTTCGGCGGTGCATCTCGGCGGTCATGGGTACCTGCTTGCCGGCCGCCGTCGGTCGCTCGGTCCTCGAGGGAATTCGCGCTGGCGCCGGTCGATGCAAGTTGATGGAAGGGGCGCTCGGGATGTGCGAGGGGGCGCAGCTGTCGCCGGTGCGTTAGGTATCGTGACGCGGCCGCCAGCGCGAGCCCGCTCCACGCGAGCGCCACCCCGAATCCCGGCTCCGGCAACGGCTTCGTCCAGATCGGCGACGTCGTCGCGCGCTCCTGGATCGTCTCGGGGACCGAGCCGTCGCAGCAGGCCTCGAACCCGGCGGGTGCGGGGGTCGTGCAGTCGACGCCGTTGTCACGGCAGATCCGGGCGGACCAGCGGCAGACCGGACTCTCCAGCGCGCGGGCGGAGTAGAAGGCGTGCTCCGCGGGATCGAAGTCGGGATCCACCCATTCGGCGCAGAGACTCGCGACGCCACTTCCGTCCGGCGTACAGGTGAGCAGGTCGACGGCGCCGGGAGGCGGCGCGCCACCTCCGATCGAGTAGACGGTCTCGTGGGACGTGCCCGCTGCGTCGACCCAGCCCTTCACGATCTCGATCTCGGCCAGCGGTGTCCCGGGGAAGCCGGGGGTGCCCGCGTCCTGGAGCGCGTCGACGACGAAGCGGGGCGCCGCGGCGGCGGGCTCTGCTGCCAGGAGTCCGCCCATCGGGACGCCGTTCGCATAACCCTGGGTCACCAGGTCCGGTGCGCTGCACAGTCCTGCGGGCAGTCCGAATCCGCCGAAGAAGCGCACCTCCGGCCGCGTGCCGCTCGTCGCGTAGGTCTCGCGGCGCAGCATCGCGTCGAAGAGCGCGTCCCGGGAATTCTCCTCGGCCCACACGACCATCAACCCGCCGGGGTTCTGGAGCTGGGAGCCGTTGGTCAACTTCGCGACCGCATCGGCGTCGAGGCTGCCGACGTGGCCGGGGAAGTCGTCCTCGAGGGTCGCTCCCGGCGTGCCGTTATGCGTGTCGCTCGAGCCGATCAGCCCGAGGGAGAATGGATTGACGCCGAGGCCGGTGTCGAGCTCGAGCCCGGCCTTCAGGACGTTGCGCACGTAGGCGAGCGGCGCGTCGGTGCCGATGGGGGCCTGGGGAATCTTCTCGAAGTCGCATTTCGGATCGCTCGAGTCGACGCCGTTCCGGCACTCGGAATCCCCCTTGTGCTGGGTGAGCTCGACGAGGGGCTCCATCTCCTGTCGCAGGAGCGCGGTCGAGAGTGTCATCGGCGAACCATCGTCCTCGGTCAGCTGGAAGGTCTCGCCTTCGCTCTGGTTCGAGTTGTGCGGAATCGTGATGGCCTGGCAGTCGCCGCCGACCGTCGCGCATTGGCTCTGGAGTCCGGCCCAGAGCTCGCCGGGGGACTGCACCTCGACGTACGAGAGGGGAAGCGACGGAATCGCGCCCGACCGGAAGAGCACGTTGCGGTGGAGGTTCACGTTGCCCGGGGCCGCGGTCCATTCGTACGCGGGAAAGGTCGTGAACGAACAGTCGCCGTCGGGGTCGTCGAACTCTTCCGCTGCGAGGCCGATCTCGGCCCAGACCGAGGACGCCACAAAGAGGCAGTTCGCGCCGTTCTCGCCGCAGAACTGTTGGCGCGTCGGATCGGGATCGGAGAACTGCCCGCCGAAGACCGCGATCGCCTGCGTGAAGCCCCCGCTCGGTCCGAAGACGATGTTGCACGAGGGCACGTCGAGTCCGAGGAATGCGCATAGCGTCGTCTCGCCTAGCATCTCGGCGTGGTCGGTGACGGCGGCGAAGTCGAGGGGCGCGCGGAGCTGATGGGTTCGGGTCGGCTCACTGAACGCGTCGAGGGGCGGCAGGCCGACCGCCTCGCCGCGCGCGAAGCGATAGGCGTCCCGGGGGCCGTTCCGGGTGTCGAAGAGGTAGGCGTCGAAGGAGAGCACGCTGTGGACGTGCACGTCGCCGAAGAAGGGTTGCCGCTCGGGCGTGTGGTGCACGCAGGTCTGCGCCCTGCCGTCGTCGGCGAGGACGACGGCCGCGAGGAGGGTCATCAGGCCCAACCCTGCGCGCCGAAAGTGCGCATCCGTGAAGTTCCGCATGTTCGGGTCCTCTCGACGTTCCGACCTCTCTTCCGGTCCTGGGAGAACCGGCGGGGCGCGGGATGGTTGCGCTGCGAAAGGACCCTATCGTTGCGCGCGCCATGTCGTCTCCTGCGCTCTTCTTCGACCTCGACGGAACCCTGACCGACCCCAAGCCCGGCATCACGGGTTGTATCCAATACGCGCTCGAGCGCCTCGACCTGCCGGTTCCCTCGAAGGACGAGCTCGAGTGGTGCATCGGCCCGCCGCTCCAGGAGAACTTCACGAAGCTCGCGGGGCCGGACCTCGCCTGGCGCGGCGTCGAGCTCTACCGGGAACGCTATGGCGAGGTCGGCCTCTTCGAGAACGAGGTCTACGCCGGTATTCCGGACGTCCTCGACGCGCTCGCGTCCACAGACGCCGTCCTCCACGTCGCATCGAGCAAGCCCAAGGTCTACGTCGACCGCATCCTCGACCACTTCGATCTCACGCGCTTCTTCGCCGGCGTCTACGGCAGCGAGCTCGACGGCACGAACACGGACAAGCGCGACCTCCTGGCCGTCGCCCTCGCCAGAACCGCGACCGCGCCCCACGACGCGACGATGATCGGCGACCGCGCCCACGACGCGATCGGCGCCGTCCACAACGCCATCGACTTCCTCGGCGTCCTCTACGGCTACGGCTCCCGCGAAGAGCTCGAAGACGAAGGCACCACCCGCTTCATCTCCGATCCGTTCGAGCTCACGAACGCGCTGGGCATCCCGACCTGAAACGAAAACGGGCCGCTCTGCAACGCAGAGCGGCCCGCCAACGTGAATGAAGCGTTCGGCTCAGCCAGGACCCCGCCACGACTGTGAGTCGCCAAGGGCCCCGCAAGCCGCCTCCAGCTCAGTTCCCCCCGCGCCGCATAAACGGCGGCGAGTCCGAGTCATCCCCACCCGTCGTCCGCTTTCGCAGGAACGCGGGCGTGTCGAGCTCGTCCTCGAAGGGCGACTCGAACCCGGACCGGGCCATCTCTTCGGCGCTCTGACCGCCGCCGGCGGCGAGCTGCTGCTGCTTCTGCGGCGGTGCGGTCTCCGCGGAGGCCTGCGCCGGGATCGGCTCGGGATCGCGGATCGGCGTGACGTTCGGGGCGTCGACCATCGCGCGCTCGCGCTCGATCTCCTCCACCGGGTCCGGCACGCGCCGTCGCGGCTCCGGAGGCTGCGGCGGCGTTCGCCGAGCCTCCTCGCTGTCGAGGCCGGTCGCGATCACCGTCACCCGCAGCTCGTCCTCGCCGAGGGTGTCGTCGATGACGGCACCGACGATGATGTTCGCGTCCTCGTGGGCCGCCTCGTGCACCAGTGACGAAGCCTCGTTCACCTCGAAGAGCGTCATCTCCGAGCCACCGGTGATGTTGATCAGCACACCGCGGGCACCATCGATCGAGAGGTCTTCGAGGAGCGGGCTCGAGATCGCCGCGGCGGCCGCGTCGATCGCGCGGGTGTCGCCCTGGCCGATGCCGGTGCCCATCAACGCCGTCCCCGCTTCGTTCATCACCGTTCGAACGTCGGCAAAGTCGAGGTTGATGAGGCCGTGGATCGTGATCAGGTCCGAGATGCCGCGAACGGCGTTGAGCAGCACCTGGTCGGCGATGCTGAACGCGTCCTTCATGGCGGTGCCCTTGCCCGCGAGGGCGAGGAGTCGCTGATTCGGAATCGTGATCAGCGTGTCGACGACACCGTGCAGCTCTTCGAGACCATGCCCCGCGTGCTTCATCCGCACGCGTCCCTCGAAGGGGAACGGTTTAGTGACGACGCCAACAGTAAGTGCGCCGACTTCGCGCGCCACTTCGGCCACGATCGGCGCAGCGCCGGTTCCCGTGCCGCCGCCCATGCCGGCGGTCACGAAGACCATGTCCGAGCCCTCGAGCAGCTCGCGCAATCGGTCGCGGGCCTCGAGCGCCGAAGCGCGTCCACGATCCGGATTCGCGCCGCAGCCGAGGCCACGGGTGATCTCCGCACCGAGCTGGACCTTGGTGGCCGCCTTGTTATGCGTGAGCGCCTGGGCGTCGGTGTTCGCGGCGATGAACTCGACACCGCCGAGACCCGACTCGATCATGGTGTTGAGGGCGTTGCCGCCACCGCCACCGACACCGATCACCTTGATGACGGCTTCCTGATGAGAGGAGCCCTCGAATTCGAGCAGCTCCTGGCCGTCATCGGGCCCGAGCTCGAGAAGGTCTACAGCGTCCTTCTCGGTCTTTCCGGACTCAGAGCGATCGTTCTTCTTCTTAGCCATGCTTTCACCCCCCGACGATGCCTGGCAGCACCGCGGAATGTAACACGAAAACGTGTGTTTTGTGCGCTTTCGGGCGCCTCTGGAGGCGCGATTTTCTCGTTGATCTTCGGAGACCTGCCGTGGCACGACGTGGATGCGGCACGCCACGGCGGGTCACCCGCCCGGATTCCTCGATCAGTCGAACTCCGCGTAGAACCAGTCGCGCATGCGCTGCTTCACGCGGCCGAAGATCGACTCGTCGCGGATCCGGAACCGACTACTACGGCTCGACCGCTGCTGGACGAGGCCGAAGAGCACGAGCCCGACTCCGGTCGAGTACATGGGGCTCTTGACCACGTCCTGGAGGCCGCCGATCGAGGACGGCAGCCCGTGTCGGACCGGTGCCTCGAAGACTTCCTCCGCCAGCTCCGCGATGCCCGCGAGCGCCGAAGCGCCGCCGGTCAGCACGAGGCCGGACGGGATCTTGTCGATCAGCTCCGCTCGGACCAGCTCCTGGCGCGCGAGCGACAGGATCTCCTCCACGCGCGGCTCGATGATCTCGCAGAGGACCTTCCGGGAGATCTCCCGAGGCCGGCGACCGCCGACGGAGGGCACAGAAATGTGATCGTCGGAGCCCAGGAACCGCGCCGAGGCGACGCCGAACTTCTTCTTGATCCGCTCGGCCTCGTCAAACGGCGTTCGTAATCCGACCGCGATGTCGTTGGAGAAGTGGTAGCCACCGAGACCCAGGACCGACGTGTTCTTGATCGACCCGTCGCCGAAGACCGCGATGTCGGTCGTGCCGCCGCCGATGTCGATCATGCACACGCCGAGGTCACGCTCGTCGTCCGCCAGCACCGCCGCCGCCGAGGCGAGGGGCTCGAGGACGATGTCCATCACGTTCAGGCCGGCCTTGTTGCAGCACTTCACGATGTTCTGTGCGCTGGTCACGGCGGCAGTCACGATGTGGATCTTCGCTTCGAGGCGGACGCCGCTCATGCCGAGGGGCTCCCGGATCCCATCCTGGTCGTCGATGATGAACTCCTGGGGGATCACGTGGATCACCTCCCGGTCCATCGGGATGGCGACGGCCTTCGCCGCATCGATCACCCGCTTCACGTCCCCGTCGCGGACCTCGCGGTCCTTGACCGCGACGACGCCGTGCGAGTTGAAGGCGCGGATGTGTCCGCCCGCGACTCCGGCGTAGACGGACGTGATCTCACAGTCCGCCATCAGCTCGGCCTCTTCGACCGCGTGCTTGATCGAGTCGACGGTCGCGTCGATGTCGACGACGACCCCCTTGCGGAGACCGCGACTCGGGTGCGTCCCGATGCCGACGATGTCGATCCCGTTCTCCGTCTCTTCTGCGACGATCGCGCAGATCTTGGTGGTCCCGATATCGAGACCGACGATCAGCTCGTCCTTTCTGGACATGTTTCACCCCCCGCTCGCGCGTTCCGTGTCACGCGAGCTCCGAACGACTCCATCCAGAGCCACTCTGTGTCGGACGACGTCGCCCATCCGGGATCGGCCGCCACTGGTTGCCTGCTCCTACCCAGAAGCAGGCGCGGTACGAAGGACCGCACGGTCCGCGTACCTGAGATCGATCAGCCGGGCGGCCCGGGCCGTCTCCTCGTCGTGTTCGAGGAGCGCAGCCAGACGCGCCACGCGCTGGGAAAGCAATCGACGGCCGAGGAGGGCGCGGGGCCCCTCCTGACCGACCTGGAGGACGAAGCCGGAGGGGCTCGCGCGCAGGACGCCCTCGGCGCCGGTCTCGAGCCCGGGCAGATGCAGCGTGATCGCCTCCGGGTCCGCGGCGAGGGCTGCGTGCTTGCGCACCTCGCGCAGGATCAGGAGCGCGTCCTCGGGCAGCACGTCGCCGTCTTCGGGCTCGCCTTCGATCATGGGCAGCGCGCCCGGATCGAAGCGCGCGCTCGCCTGCGGTTCCGGCGTGGCGTTCGCGAAGCGGCTGCCGCCCGGATCCACCCAGGCGAGGTCCTCCGCCCCACGCCAGCGCGCGATCGCGTCCTGCTCGACCACCCCGACGACGAGCGTCCCGGTCGGCAACCGGATCGCGCGAGCCTCCTCGATCCAAGGATGCGCGACCAGGCTGGCCTCGACGTCCACCGGGTCGACGGCCTCGAGCGGAACGCCCGCGGTGAGCCCGGTCGCCGCTGCGATCGCCGCGGCCGAGAGGGTGTCGGCGCCCTGGACCGCCACGCGCTCGGTCGCGACGTCACCTAGCAAAGCGAACTGCGAGACCGGGGCCGAGAAGGTCGCCCCAAGCCACGCGGCCAGGATGAACGCGATCGGCGACGCAATGCGGAAGAGGCGGAGTCGCTGGACTTCGATCTCGTGCCGGGTGCGCTCGCGCGAGAGGCGATGGCGTTCGCGTTCCCTCTTCCGTGCGAGGTGGTCGCGCGCGCGCTTCGCCCGCGCGGCGGCCTCGACCTCGGGCGCCCGCAGTTGCGGCCGTCCGTTGATTCGACAGAGAAGACGTCGCAGGGGATTCATCGGGGGGCACCTCCTTCGCTCGCGGCGGGCGCGTCCTTGCGCGCTCGTCCGATCATCTGGACCTCGGTCTCGAGCTCGACGCCGGTCTCTGCGGCGACGGTCTCTTTCGCGCGCTCGATCAGCGTGAGTACGTCCTGCGCGGTCGCGCCGCCGTGGTTCACGATGAAGTTCGCGTGTACCGTCGAGATCTCGGCCCCGCCGACGCGCGTACCCTTCAGGCCCGCGGCCTCGATCAACCGGCCGGCGAAGTCGCCTCCCGGGTTGCGGAAGACCGAGCCGCAGCTCGGGATGTCCGTCGGCTGCGTCGCCGTGCGATGGGCGAGCAGCCGATCGATCTCGCTCTGGACCTTCTCGCTTTCGCTCGGCGTCACCTGGAGCTCGGCGCCGACGAGGACGCAACCTTCGGGCAGGCCGGACAGCTCGCGGTAGCCGAAGTCGAGGCGTTCGCGGGGCTGGGTCGGCTCGAGCTCGCCGCGGGCATCCATCAACGTCACGCTGCGCACGACGTCCTTCATCTCGCGCACCCCGATCCCTGCGTTCATCGCGAGCCAGCCGCCGAGGGTGCCGGGGATGCCCGCACCGAACTCGAGCCCGGCGAGCCCGTGGTCGATGCAGTAACGCGTGATCGTCGCGTGGGACGCGCCTGCCTCGACCGCGATCGTGTCGTCGGCGACGCGATCGATCCCGCGCAGCTTCTTGAGGCGCAGCGCGACGCCGTCGAGGCCGTCGTCCGCGACCAGGACGTTGAACCCGGCGCCGAGGACGCGGGTCGGGAGCCCGTGCTCCGCACAGAGCGCGAGCAGTCGGCCGAGCTCGGCGCGGTCCGCGGGCGTCGCGAGGGCATCCGCCGGGCCGCCGATCCGCAGCGATGTGTGCCGCGAGAGCGGGGCGTCGAACTCGACCCGGTCCCCGAGCAGCGCGTCGAGCGCCTGTCGCGCGTGTTCGTCGATCATGCGCGCCCCCCGGACTCGAGGGCAGCCAGAAGGCGCCGGCCGAGGGAGACGACGTCGCCGGCACCGAGGGTGAGCACCAGCTCGCCGGCTTCGAGTCGCGCGGGCAGCGCGTCCGCGATCGCGTCGAGGCTCCCTCCGTGCTCGACACCGGAGTGCCCGGCGGCGCGGATGGCCCGCGTGAGGTGGGCGGCGTCGATGCCTTCGATCGGCGCCTCGCTCGCCGCGTAGACGTCCGCGAGGACGACCCGGTTCGCGTCGCCGAATGCGGTGAGGAACTCGTCCCAGCAGTCGCGGGTACGCGTGTAGCGGTGGGGCTGGAAGATTGCGGTGATCGGGCCCGCGTGGAGACTACGCGCGCCGGCGAGGGCGGCGCGGATTTCCGTCGGGTGATGGGCGTAGTCGTCGACGACCGCGACGCCCGCGGCCGCGCCCTTGCGTTCGAAGCGGCGGGACACGCCGCCGAAGCTCGCCATCGATTCGGCGAGGATCTCCGGGGCGAGGTCCTGCTCGAGCCCGACGGCGATCGCGGCCAGTGCGTTCAGCACGTTGTGTCGGCCGGGCATCGGGACGTCGAAGCGGATCGTGCCGCGGTCCCGGAGCGTCGCGGAAACGCGTTGGCCGCCGGGGATCGCTTCGGTCGTATCGGCGCGCACTTCGGCCTCGGCCGCGAAGCCGAACGTGACGGACCGGGCGGTGATGCGCGGGACGATCTCCTGCACGCCGGGGTGATCGATGCCGAGCAGGCAGGCGCCGAAGAAGGGCACGCTGTTCGCGAAGGCGACGAAGGCGTCGAGGAGGGCGTCGCGCGTGCCGTAGTGATCGAGGTGTTCGGGGTCGACGTTGCCAATGACGGCGAGGACCGGGCGCGTCAGGAGGAAGGAGCCGTCGCTCTCGTCGACCTCCGCGACGATCAGGTCGCCCTGTCCGAGCTTGACCGGGCTCGCGCCGCCGCTCGCGCGCGGCACACGCCCGCCGATCAGCGCAGTCGGATCGAGGCCCGCTGCCTCGAGCAGATGGGCGGTCATCGCAGACGTCGTCGTCTTTCCGTGGGAGCCGCCGATCGCGATCGCGTCGTGGGTACGCAGCACTTCCGCGAGCAGCGCCCCGCGCCCGACGATCGGCGTCCCCGCCGCGCGCGCTGCGACCAGCTCGGGGTTGTCCTCCGCGATCGCGGACGACCGCACGACCGTCGCCGCTCCCTCGACCGCGGCCGCCTCGTGCCCGATCCGCGCATCGACCCCGAGCGCGCGCAGTCGCTCGAAGGTCGGACTCGCGACGAGATCCGATCCCGTGACGACGTGGCCACGGGCGTGGAAGAGCTCCGCGAGGGCGGCCATGCCGATCCCGCCGATGCCGACGAAGTGGAGCGGACTCAGCTTGCGCTGCACGTCGCCTCCTCTCCCTCGGATGCCTCTTCGGCGACGCGCGGCGCGCGTCCTTCGAGCTGTGCCCGGCAATGTTCGAGGATGTCCTCCGCGGCGTTCGGTCGCGCGAGACGCTCCGCGGCCTCGCGCATGAGCACGAGCCGACCGGGCGTCGTCACGAACTCGGCGATCGACTGCGCGAGGACATTCACGTCGAGGGGACGCGCATCGAGGCAGCGCGCCGCGCCCGCTTCTTCGAGGGCCCGGGCATTGGCGGCCTGGTGGTCGTCCGCGGCGAAGGGGTAGGGCACGAGCAGCGCCGGCATGCCCGCGAGGGCGAGCTCCGCGACGGTCAGCGCACCGGCGCGACAGATCGCGACGTCGGCCCACGCATAGCGGCCGGGCATGTCGTGCTCGAACGCGACGACCTCCGCCGGCAGGTCGAGCTCGGCATAACGCGCCGCCACCAGCTCGCGTTCGGCTTCCCCGGTCTGATGGAAGATCTCGACCGATTTCTTGCGGAGGCGGCTCGCGGCTTCCGGCATCGTCTCGTTCAGTTGCCGCGCGCCCTGGCTGCCGCCGAACACGAAGACCTTGAGCGGCGAGCCCGGCACCTCCTTGTCCGCACGTTCCGCGAACGCTTCGTAGAGCGCGCGCCGCAGCGGGACGCCGACGCAGAGGCTCTCGGTCTTCGCCGGCAGGCTGCCGCGGGTCGACTCGAAGCCGACGAAGACGAGGCGCGCGAAGCGAGCGGTGAGCCGATTCACCCGCCCGGGGATCGCGTTCGGCTCGACGAGGAAGAGCGGTGTGCCCCGAAGCCGCGCCGCGAGGGCCGCGGGCATCGCGGCGTAGCCCCCGACGGAGATCACCGCGTCGGCACCGAAGCGCTTCAGGGCGCGGCGGGCGATCCAGGTGCTGCGCAGAATCGACACCGCGCCGCGCAGTCGGCCGATCGGACCCCGACCCATCACCTGCTCGGAGGGGAGCGTCTCGAGGTCGAAGCCGGCGTCCGGGACGAGCTTCGCCTCGAGCCCGCGCTGGGATCCGATGAAGAGCACTTCGTCGCCCTGGCGCCGGAGCGCCTCGCCGAGGGCGAGCGCAGGCGTCACGTGGCCGCCGGTTCCGCCGCCCGCGATCACCCAGCGCCTGCGCACGTCGCCTACCACGACTCGTCCTCCGGCGCGGTCGGTGCGGGGCGCGCCGGATGGCGTCGCGCGACGCCCAGCAGTAGCCCGAGGGCGAGACAGCTCACGACGAGGGACGTGCGTCCGTAGGAGAGGAAGGGGAGCGTGAGGCCCTTGGTCGGCACGAGCCCCATCACGACCGACGCGTTCAGGAACGCGGGCACCGTGAGGAGGGTGACCATGCCGAACGCGAGGTAGAGGTCGAAGCGATCGGTGGCGCGGCGCGCGGCCCGCGTCCCCGCGACCCACAGGGCCGCGAACGCGCCGAGCACGAAGAGCACGCCGACGAGGCCGAGCTCCTCGGCGACGAGGGCGAGCACGAAGTCGGTGTGGACCTCCGGCAGGTACTCGAGCTTCTGGCGTCCGTTGCCGAGACCCTGGCCGAAGAAGCCGCCCTGTCCGAACGCCACGTAGGACTGCACCAGCTGCCAGCCTGCTCCGCGTGCCGCTTCGAAGGGGTCGAGGAAACCCATCACGCGTCGCCAGGCGTAGTCGTTGTTCACGATGTAGACGCCGACGAGGAGCACCCCGGCGATTCCGGGCAGCACGAAGCGCGGCCACGGCGTTCCTGCGATGAAGAGGAGGCCCGCGGCGAGCACCACGAGCACGACGGCGTTGCCGAGATCCGGTTGCATCAGCAGCAGCGCCGCCGGGACGAGGGCGAGACCTGCCGCCTGGAGCGTCGGCTCGTAGGAGAGCTCGCGCCGCTCGTGCTGTCGCGAGAGCCAGGCCGCGACCGCGATCAGGGTCGCGCACTTCGCGAGCTCGCCGGGCTGGAAGCGCAGGCCTGGCAGCGACAGCCAGCGCTGGGCGCCGTTCACTTCGACGCCGGCGACGAGCGTCGCGACCAGGAGCGCGACCGACAGGCCCCAGAGCGGCAGCGCACCGTGGCGCACGACCTTCGCCGGCAGATGGTAGGCCCCGAACGCCGCGGCCCCGCCGATCAGCAACCCGACCAGGTGATCGAAGAAGAGCGGCGGGATCGCCGACTCGAGAGCGAGCGCCGCGGTCGCGCTGTAGCTCGTGACGACCCCGAGTCCGATCAGCAGGAGGGTCGTGATCGCGATCCCGGGATCGAGGCCCGGCGGTTGTTCGTCGCGCCCGTTCGAACTCACGAAGCGTTCCCCCTGTTGGCGACGCGCCCCGGGTCCAGCGCGCGAACGGCGCCCTGGAAGGCGCGGCCGCGGGCTTCGAAGGAATCGAACTGGTCGAAGCTCGCGCAGGCCGGCGCGAGCAGGACGACGTCCCCCTCGTGCGCGATCGCGGCGGCACGTTCGACCGCCTTCGCGAGGTCGCCCGCGATCTCGCAGGGCACGTCGTGACCGAGCGCCGCCTCGAACTCTGCGGCGGCCTCGCCGATCAACAGCGCGCGGCGCACGCGTCCGCGCGCGGCGGCGCCCAGCGCGTCGAGCGCGCCGCCCTTGTGTCGGCCACCGGCGATCCAGACGATCCGCGCGTCGAAGGTCGCGAGCGAGCGGGCGGCGGCGCCGACGTTGGTCGCCTTGGAGTCGTCGACGAAGCGCACGCCCCGGAGAAGCGCCACGTCTTCGCAGCGATGGGGCAGCGATTCGAATCCGGCGAGGGCGGTCGCCGCGGCGTCGAGGTCGACGTCGACGGTCGCCAAGGCCAGGAGCGCGGCGAGCACGTTGTCGGCTTCCGAGGCGAGGGACGGCGCGCCTTCGAGGGAGACGGACCGCTGCGCTCCGCCGCGCCGCACGATCGCGTTCGTGCCGTCGAGCCAGGCCCCGGACGTGACCGGCGTGCGCCGCCGGAACTCGAGGCGTTCGACCTCGGCCGGGAGCGCGAGATCAGCGCAGAGGGGGTCGTCGCCATTCACGATCGCGCTCTGGCCCGGGCCCTGGCGCGCGAAGAGTCGGGCCTTCGCGGCGCGATAGCCGTCGAGGTCGCCGTGCCGATCGAGGTGGTCGGGCGTGATGTTGAGGAGGACACCCGTCCGAGGCGCGAAGTCCTCGACGCTCTCGAGCTGGAAGGACGAGACCTCGAGCACGGCGAGGTCGAGGGGCTGACCGACGAGCTCGAGGGCCGGGAGGCCGACGTTGCCGGCGGCGCGCGCGCGCACGCCGGCGCCGCGGGCCATGGCTTCGATGAGCCGGACGACGGTCGACTTCCCGTTGGTCCCGGTGACCGCGACGATCGGGACGGGCAGGGCGCGGAAGCAGAGCTCGATGTCACCGCGGACCGGCGGGCGGCATCCCGCATAGCGCGCCGCCGGCACGCCGGGGCTCGGCACGACGAGGTCGAACGCGTCGAGGTCCGGGAAGGCCTCGCCGACGCGGATCTCCGCCTGCGCCGGCAGCTCCTCGAGCCCCGCGATCTCGTCCAGCGCGCGTTCGTCCGCCGCCACGACGCGTCCGCCTCGCTCGGCCAGGTAGCGTGTCGCGGAGATTCCGGACACGCCGAGGCCGAGGACGAGGACGCTCTGTCCTTCGAACTCCGTCATCACATTCCCACCGCGGCCGGTCCGGCGTCCCGGGTGACCACGTGTCTGGTACGGGGTCCTGTAAGGGGAGCCCCTGAGAAGGTTTTCAGCGCAGCTTCAACGACGAGAGGGCGACGAGACCGAGAATGATCGACACGATCCAGAAGCGGACGACGATCTTCTGCTCAGGCCAGCCGAGCTGCTCGAAATGGTGATGGACCGGCGCCATCCTGAAGACGCGCCGGCCGGTCAGCTTGAACGAGGCCACCTGGATGATCACGCTCAGGGTCTCGATCACGAAGATCCCGCCGACCACCGCGAGAAGGATCTCCTGGCGGATCAGGACGGCGATCGTGCCGAGCGCGCCTCCGAGGGCGAGGGATCCGACGTCGCCCATGAAGAGCTCGGCCGGGGACGCGTTGAACCACAGGAAGCCGAGGCCGCCCCCGACGAGGGCGCCGCAGATGATCGCGAGCTGGCCCGCGCCGGGGACGCTCTTGATCTGCAGGTACTCCGCGATGCCGGCGTGACCGGCGGCGTAGGCAAGCAGCAGGAAGGTGCCGGCGGAGATCATCACCGGGCCGATCGCGAGGCCGTCGAGGCCGTCCGTCAGGTTCACGCTGTTGCTAGCGGCGACGATGATGAAGGTCGCGAGGGGGATGTAGAAGATCCCGAGATTGGGCGTGAAGTTCTTGAAGAAGGGGACTGCGAGCTCCGAGTCGAAGTTCGGGCTCGAGTAGATCGCGATCGCCACGCCGAACGCCATCAACACCTGCCAGAAGATCTTCATGCGCGCGGAGATCCCGTCGGAGCTGCGCTGGCTCACCTTCCGGTAGTCGTCGATGAAGCCGAGGATCCCGTAGCCGGTCGTGAGGCCGAGCACGATCCAGACGAAGCCGTTCGTCAGGTCCGTCCACAGGAGGACCGAGATTCCGAGCGAGAGCAGGATCAGGAGGCCGCCCATCGTGGGCGTGCCCGCCTTCGCCTGGTGGTCCGGACCAATCTCGCGGATCGGCTGTCCGACGCGCAGGGCCGCGAGTCGGCGGATCAGCCAGGGGCCGACGATGAACGAGATGAAGAGTGCGGTCAGCGTGGCGGCCGCCGTTCGGAACGTGATGTACCGCACGACGTTCAGTCCGCCGAAGGTGTCGGCCAGTGGGTAGAGCCAGTGGTAGAGCATCGGTGACTCGCTTCTCCTAGAGACCGTGGTCCGACATCAGTGACTCACCTCTTCGAGGAGCTCGATGACGCGTTCCATGCGGGCCGCGCGGGAGCCCTTTACGAGGACGCGGTCGCCCTTGCCGAGCTTCGCGTGCAGCGCGCGCGCCAGAGCATCGTGGTCGGCGCCGACGACGACCCGGTCGGCGTCGAGTCCGGCTTCGCGCGCTGCGCCCGCGGTGCGCTCCGCGGCGTCGCCGAGCAGGAAGAGACCGTCGAGCCCGAGCTGCGCGGCCAGTCGACCGAGCGCTTCGTGTGCTGCGTCCGACGCGTCTCCGAGCTCGCCCATCTGTCCGAGCACCGCGTGTCGCGCCCCCGATGCGCCGAGGCGGGCGAGGGTCTCGAGCGCGTTCCGCATCGATTGCGGATTCGCGTTGTAGGCGTCGTCGATCACGAGCACGTCGTTCGGAAAGGGCCGCGGCTGCATGCGCCCGGCGACGCCGCGATGGTTCGCGAGACCCTCGGCGACGGTCTCGAAGGACACGCCCGCGGCGATCGCGCCGCCGGCGGCGGCGAGGGCGTTGTCGACGATCGTCTCCGCGAGGCCGGAGACGCGGACTTCGCCCGCACCCGTCGGCGTGTCGAGCTGGAACGCGAACGCGCCCTCGTCGAGGAAGCACGTATCGCTCGCTCTGAGATCCGCGTTCGTGCTGCGTCCGAAGGTCAGGACGCTCGCTTCCGTGCGGTCGGCCTGGGCGAAGGCACGGTCTTCGTCGCGGTCGACGACGGCGGTGCCGTCGGGCGGGAGCGCGACGAGCAGGTCGCCCTTCTCGAGGGCGATGTTCTCGCGGGAGCCGAGGAACTCGATGTGGGCCGTACCGATGTTCGTGAGGACTCCGATCGTCGGCTGCGCGATCTCCGCGAGGGCCGCGATCTCGCCGCGATGGTTCATGCCCATCTCGATCACCGCGAAGCGATCGCTGGCCTCGCGTCGCATGAGCGTGAGCGGGACGCCGAACTCGTTGTTCAGGTTGCCGCGGGTCGCGAGCGTCGGCTCTGCGACTTCGAGGATGCCAGCGCAGAGCTCTTTGGTGGTGGTCTTGCCGTTGCTGCCGGTGATCCCGATGAGCGGACCGTCGAAGCCTTCGCGGTGGCCGCGAGCGAGGGCGGCGAGGGCGGCGGTCGTGTCGTCGACGTGGACCATGAAGCCGTCGGTTCGCGCGACGGTCTCCTCGATCCGGTCCATCTGCACGAGGGCGCCCGCGGCGCCGCCGACGAGGACGTCGCCCAGGAACCGATGGGCATCGTGGTTCGGCCCGACGATCGCGACGAAGAGGTCGCCCGCGACGACTTCGCGGCTGTCGATCTTCGTCCCGGAGAAGGTCTGGTCGCCCCGACCACGGACGAGCTGTCCGCCCGTCCAGGCGAGGAGCTGATCGAGGGAGGCCGTCGCACTCATGCGTCGCCTCCGGACCGCGCGAGGAGCGCACGCCGCGCCTCGACGCGATCGTCGAAGGGGAACTTCTCGCGACCGAGGATCTGATAGTCCTCGTGTCCCTTGCCCGCGAGGACGACGGTGTCCGTCGCCGCGGCGTCGCCGATCGCGCGGGTAATCGCCTCGCGCCGGTCGACCAGCACCGCATAACGCCCACGACCGCCCGCGTAGAGCGCTTCCGGCTCGACGCGCTCGAGGCTGCGCAGCCCCTCTTCGACGTCCACGAGGATCGCGACCGGGTCTTCCGTCCGCGGGTTGTCGCTCGTGGCGATCGCGAGGTCCGCGTGGGCCGCGACCGCCTCGGCCATCAGGGGCCGCTTCGCGCGATCGCGATCTCCGCCGCAGCCGAACACCGCGACGAGTCGTCCTTCACCGAGCGGGCGTACCGCGCGCAACAGCTTCTCGACCGCGTCCGGGGTGTGCGCGTAGTCGACCAACACGGTGGGTTCGTCGCGACCGAGGCCTTCGACGCGCTCCATCCGTCCGGGCACCTGCGGGCAGGCCGCGACGCCGGCGGCGATCGCGTCGGCGTCCATGCCGAGGGCGCGGCCGATGCCGACGGCGACCAGCAGATTCTCGAGGTTGAAGTCGCCGAGCAGCGGGAGCGCGACGTCGAAGCGACCCCCCGCGTCCTCGAGGGTCGCGCGCGTGCCTTCGAGACTCGTCGACGCATCGACCAGCCGGAGATCCGCCGCTCCGTCGGCGCCGCGGCCGACCCGCAAGAGCTCGGCCCCCGCGTCTCTGGCGATGCCGAGCATCTTCTCGCCGGCGGGATCGTCGACGTTCACGACCGCGACCGCGCCGGGCGCCAGATGATCGCGGAAGAGCCGCGCCTTCGAGGCCAGGTAGGCGTCCATGCTGCCGTGGAAATCGAGGTGGTCCTGGGAGAGGTTCGTGAAGGCCGCGACCTTGAACGCGCAGCCCTCGACCCGGCCGAGCTCGAGACCGTGCGAGGAGACCTCCATCACCGTCGCGTCGACCTGTTCGGTCCGCATCGCGCGCAGGGTGCGCTGCAGGTCGAGGCTCTCGGGGGTCGTGTTGACCGCGACTTCGCGGGTGCCCGCGTACCGGATCTCGACGGTGCCGACGAGACCGACGCGTTGGCCGGCGTTCGAGAGGATCGACTCCACGAGATAGGTCGTGCTCGTCTTGCCGTTCGTGCCGGTGACGCCCACGAGGTTCATCTCGCTCGCCGGGTGTCCGAAGAAACGCGCGGAGATCGGCGCGAGGGCGCGCCGGGCATCGGGCACGACGGCGGTCGGGAGTCCGCCGCGCAGGGCGTCCGACGGCATCTCCTCGACGAGCAGGGCCGCGGCGCCGGCGGCGACCGCGCGCTCGATGAAGTCGTGACCGTCGGAGTTCGCGCCGCGCAGGGCGACGAAGAGGTCGCCGGGCGAGACCTGGCGTGAGTCGTAACGGACGCCGCGGATCGTCGGGTCGTCGCTCGCCCGGGCCCGGGCGAGAGCGGTCGGCGCGAGGGCTTCCGGCAGGGCGTCGAGCAGCGAAGAGAGTCGCATCATCCCTCCTCCCGGCGGCCGGTTCGCGAGCGGGGCCTGCGTTGCTCGAAGCGGAGCCGCACCGTGCGGTCGCCGCCCTCGAGCACCGTTCCCGGGATGGGATGTTGGGACACCACCCGACCCTCGATGGCTCCCAGGGTCGTGATGTCGAGGGACTCACTGGCCGCGAGGCGTCGCGCCCGGGCCATCGTCGTCCCCTCGAAGTCCGGCACGAAGACGAGGTCGAACGATTCACCCGAGCGGGCTGTCCGCTCGCGTGACGCTTCCAGTCGCCGTGTCGCTGGCGCCGGGCGTCGCAAGTCGGAAGGTCCCGCCGCCACCTCGAGGGTGGCGGCGGGACGGGCCGGGGGGGCCGCGACAGCCGCGCGAGGCGGCTCTTTTCGTGTGGGCTTCTTCACCGCGCGAGGCCGGAGGCGCTCGGGCGGCGGCGTGGAGACCGCGGCCAGCTGCGGCGCCGTCTGATCCGTCGACTCGTCCGTCGATTCGCTGTCGGCGAGCAGGGTCGGGAAGGGCGCCGCCGGGATCGGGGCGGGTCGCGTCGTGATGCCGCGCCGGCCGAGCTGGGCGGCGGCGACGCGCGCGAAGAGCGGCGCGGCGATGCCGCCACCGCTGTGGAGCGGTCCCTTCGGCTCGTCGACCGCCACGACGATCGCGAGCTCGGGATCGTCGGCGGGCACGACGCCGATGAACCACGCGATGTATCGACTCTTCGAATAGCGTCCGGCCTCGACGTCGAGCTTCTGCGCGGTGCCCGTCTTGCCGGCGACGCGGACGCCTTCGAGGGCGGCGAGTCGGCCGGTGCCCTCGGCGGACACCACGGTCTGCAGCATGTCGAGGGTGAGGCGCGCAGCGCGCGGGGAGACGGCGCGTCCGTGTGGGCGCACGTCGGTGGTTCGCCAACCCTCTTCGCCGCGGCGGCGCGCGAGGACGAGACGCGGCTCCATGCGCATGCCGTCGTTCGCGAGGGCACCGAGGGCCGAGGCGAGCTGGATGCCGGTGATCGACAGGCCCTGACCGTAGGAGATCGCGGCCTGGTCGACCGGCTGCCAGCCTCGCCAGTCGCGGAGGATGCCCGAGGACTCGAAGGGGAAGCGCGACCGTGTTCGGGTGCCGAACCCGAATCGCTCGAGGCCCTGATACTGTGCCTCGCGTCCCATCGCCTGGGCGATCAGGACCGCACCGACGTTGCTCGACACGCGCAGCACGTCGGCGGGGGCCAACACGCCGAAGGGCTTGCGATCCTTGATCGTCTTGCCGCGCACGCGGAGCCGACCTTCGTCGCCGGTGTCGAAGAGTTGCGCGGGATCGACCGCGCGTGCATCGATCGCGGAGGCGACCAGGAAGGCCTTCATCGTCGAGCCCGCCTCGACCGCATCCGTGAAGGTCCGCGCGCGCGTCTCGCGATAGTCGAGGGTGCGGAACGCGTTCGGATCGAAGCCCGGCGCTTCGGCGAGGGCGAGCACGTCCCCGCTCTTCGGGTCGAGGGTCAGCACGAGCCCGCCTTCCGCCTCGCTCGCGTCGACCACGTCCGCGAGCGCGGCTTCGGCGGCGCCCTGCATCGCGGCATCGATCGTGAGGGCGACGTCGCCGCCTTCGACCTCGCGCAGGTCCGCCCCGTGCAGCGCCAGGGCGCGCCCCTTCGCGTCGCGTTCGATGCGCACCCGTCGCGGCTGTCCCGTCAGCCAGTCGTTCTCGAGCTGCTCGATCCCGCGGACGCCTTGACCATCGATGTTCGCGAAGCCCAGGAGCGGCGCGGCGAAGGTGCCGGCCGGGTAGGAGCGCCGCGGCTCGCGGTCGATCCCGACGCCCGGAAGCTCGAGGGCGCGGATGCGCTCCGCCTGCCTCGGTTCGACCCAGCGCGCGATGTAGGTGAAGCCCTGGCGGTTCGCGATGCGGCGGGCGATCGCGGTCAGATCGACGTCGAGCACCTCCGCGAGGGCGTGCGCGGTCGCGGCGCGGTCGTCCATCTCGCGCGGCAGCGCGTAGATCGAAGCCGCTTCGGTCGTGATCGCCAGCTCGCGGCCATGGCGATCGAAGATGGTCCCGCGCGCGGCCGAGAGTCGCTGTTCGGTCTGGATCTGTTGATCGTAGAGCTCGCGCGCCCGGGTGTGGGCGACCGTGAGATGTGCCGCGCGACCGGCGAGAAGCAGGACGACGGCGAGACCGGTGAGGCGGATCCAGACGATCCGGCCCGATGCGCGGTCGAGCGCCTGCGACCTCATCGCCCGCCCTCCGCGTTCGGCGCCGGGGTGCGCAAGCCCGGCGGCGGCGCGGCGACCGCGGGCAACGGGAGGGCGCCTTCTTCGCTGAGCGCCGCGCGTGCGAAGCCGCGCGTGAGGGGGACGTCGCCCGCCGGGTCGGTCGTCGCGCGCGGTCCCGGCATCGGGTCCACGAGCGCGATCACACGCTCCGCCGGCCGGTAGCCGCGCTCCCGCGCGAGCGCGGCGAGCACCGAGGGATCGCGCAACGCGCGCAGACGCACGATCAACGCGCGCTGTTCTTCGATCAGGGCCTGTTCCTGGCCGAGGCTCGCCGCTACGGCATAACGCGTGCGGATCAGGTCGATGCGCAGGGACGCGACGCAGAGGGCGACCACGAGGGCGAGGGCGACCAGGGGCACGAGCGTGCGCGACCGGGGCGCGCCCCGGAAGCGCGCGAGGTCGACGCCGATCCAGGTGTGTCGCTCGATCGGTTCTTCCGGCTCCCTGCGGCGCGACGCCTTCTGCGCCGCGCGGCCGGCGCGATGGAGGCGCGCGCGTTCCCGGCGATCGTAGGTCGAGGCGCTCATGCCGCCTCCCGCCTGCGCGCTGCGCGCAGACGCGCGGAGCGGGCGCGCGGGTTGCGCTCGGTCTCGTCGTCGTTCGGCACGACCGGGCGGCGTGTCAGGATCTCGAGGGTCGGCACGCGGCCGCAGCGGCATTCCGGAAACGACGGCGGGCAGGAGCAGCCCTTGGCCTCGCTCCGGAAGGTCTGCTTGACGAGGCGATCCTCGAGGCTGTGATAGGCGATGGCGGCGAGGCGTCCGCCCGGACGCAGCACGCGAATCGCGGCCTGCAGCCCGTCTTCGAGCGCGCCGAGCTCGTCGTTCACGGCGATCCGGAGCGCCTGGAAGACCAGCGTCGCCGGGTTGTGCCGGCGGCCGCGGCCGATGCCGAGCTCTCCGATCAGGTCCACGAGATCCGCCGCGGTCTCGAAGGGCGCTGCCTCGCGCCGCGCGACGATCGCCTTCGCGAGCCTGCGAGAACCCGGGAGCTGGCCGTACTCCGAGAAGATCTTCTCGAGCGCCTGGGTGTCGAGGCTGGCGAGGAGTGCTGAAGCCGGGGCGCGATCGCCGTCGCTGTCCATCCGCATGTCGAGCGGGCTCTCGTCCGGCGCGTCACCGAACCGGAAGCCGCGGGTGGGCTCGTCGAGCTGATGCGAGGAGACGCCGAGGTCGAGGACGATGGCGTCGATCCCGTCCGGCGCGAAATCCGCGGCGACGTCGTCGAGGCGGCGGAACGAGGACTGGACAAGGCGAACGCGTTCGCCGAATCCGGCCTTCTCGAGGCGGTTTCCGGCCTCCCGGAGCGCTTCCGCGTCGAGGTCGAGTCCGAGCAGGATACCGTCCGGGCCCGTTCGCTCGAGGATGGCGTGCGCATGGCCGCCGCCGCCGAGGGTGCCGTCGAGGACGACGGCGCCAGGCTGTAGATCGAGCAGTCCGAGGGTTTCGGCGAGAAGGACGGGTTCGTGGTAGGCCGTGGTCACCACTCCGGGCGCCCCTCGTCGATGTGGACCGTCAGGTCTCCTCGGTTCGCCTCTCCCGCGTCGGGCTCAGGGGCAGGGGAGAGGAGAATGGCTCGCGCCGGAGGTGGGACCCGCACCGTTAGGTGCGGGGGCGAGAGCAGTGTGAGAGAAGATGTTGGGGCGTCCCGGGACACGTATCTTCGGCACGTACCCCCCAGTAACCGCGCCGGAGACCCTATGTGCCCCGGGAACACCCCAACCTCTCTCCTGGAGAGCGCTTCCCTGAAGAAGGCTCTCCAGTCCCCCCAAAAAGCTACGACCCTGAATTTCCCTGGTGCAGGGTTCGTTTGATGTCTTCCAGGCCCATCACCGTCTCGGTCTGGCCTGCTTCATAACGCGAGGGGCTCCAGATCTCGATTCGCTCGAGCACCCCCGCGACGATGACGTTCTTCTCGAGCCCGGCGTGGTCGCGGAGAAAGGCCGGAACCAGGATTCGGCCCTGGGTATCCACCGGGCAGGGCGTGGAGCCGGTCGCGTAGAAGCGACGCAGGCGCTGGGCGTCGGGATCGAGGCTGGACATCTCCATCAGTCGCTGCTCTTCGGCGGCCCAGGTCTCGGCCGGGAAGAGGGCCAGATGATCCTTCTCGTTAACCAACATCGGTGGACTTTCCCCCGCACCTACCAGCTCGCCTCGGAACACCCGCGGAATGCTGAGTCGCCCCTTGGCGTCGATCGTGTGGTCGTGACGTCCACGAAACATCGTTCTACAAATGCCTCGCTTTTCGTCTTGTCGGTCTCGACGGCCGTTGCGGCTATGCTCTGGCCAGGTTCGATGGATTCATCCGTTCGGGTCGATCCGGAAGGCGTTCTGCGAGAGGCCTTCCGGCTCCACTCTTTCCCAAGAGGACGTCGTTTGATCCCACCGTGCCCCACTCGACTGACTTTCTATCCCACCTTGTCCCACCCACGCAAGGCAAAATCCGCCCGATGCGTGTTTTTTTTCGCGCATCGCACAATTCACCCCAAGCCTTGTACCGCCGAGTCGAAGACGAGGCGAAAGCCGAGGGCTGGGTGTTGGGGCGTCATCCCACCCGGGTCGGAGGGCTCGCCGGAGCCGGTGGCGGCGCGAATCTGGGCGTAGGGCCGGCGATCGCGTCGGCCGCATAACACGCGCGGCGTCTTCGAATCGCACGGGTCGTGCCGGGCGGCTGGGGAGGTGGGAGTCGGGCGCAGGGCTGGGGTCGGCCGGCGCGTCCCAGCGAGCCAGCGCGTCCTATCCGTCCGCCTCGACGAGCATGCGGATGTGATCCATCTGCACCGAGTCGTGCACGACCCGAAAGCTCCCGTGATCGCAGGCGCGCCGAAGTGGTTCCCCGAATGCCACCGGCCAGCGCTGGCTTCGCACGCCTAACAAGTAGCGGGCGTCGGTTCGAGGCTTCGAGACCGCGGCGCCTACCGCGCTCCGAGGTTCGGGATCCGTCGCCCGTGCACCTCGAAGACCCCGTCGACGATCGACTTGAGCACGGAGCCGGATTCCAGGTTTCCGCGACCGTCTTCGGTCCCGTACGCCAGGCGCTTCTCGTCGGCGAGGAGGGATTCGAGCACGGCGGTGGTGCCCTCGCGGACGCCCGAGAGGGCGTAACCGCCTTCGAGGACGTGGACGATCCGGCCTTCGCAGAGGGTATCGGCGAGGGAACGGAGGATCGCGGACATCGTGCGATAGCCGTCGAGGCTGATCTCCATCGAGGCGAGGGGATCGTCGCGATGGGCGTCGAAGCCGCAGGAGACGACGATCAGGTCCGGTGCGAAGCCCATCGCGGCGGGGACGATCAAGCGCTCCACGACGCCGATGTACTCCACGTCGCCGCAGCCCGGCGGCATAGGGATGTTCAGCGTCGTGCCCAGTCCGCGACCTTCGCCTTCTTCGCCGAAGTCGCCGGTTCCCGGGTAGAACGGGAACTGGTGCGTGGACGCGTAGAGGACGCTCGGATCGTCCTGGAGAATGTGCTGGGTTCCGTTGCCATGATGCACGTCCCAATCGAAGACGAAGATGCGCGGCGCTCCGCACTCTGCCTGGAGGGCACGCACGGCGACCGCCACGTTGTTGAAGAGACAGAAGCCCATGGAGCGCGCGGCTTCGGCGTGGTGGCCCGGGGGTCGGACCGCGGCGATGCCCCGTGCGACGTCGCCTTCGAGCACCCGTCGGGCGAGATCGATCGTCCCGCCCGCGGCGAGGCGAGCGACGTCGAAGCTCGAGGGCGTGTGATAGGTGTCCGCGTCGATCCGGCCCGGCGGCAGCTCGCGCGTGGTCTCGAGCGCCTGGAGCATGCGCGCGTCGTGGGCGCGCAGGATCTCGTCGGGCTCGGCTTCGCGCGGCGACACGAGCGTGACGTCTTCGCGGAAGGGGTCGAGCGCTTCCGAGAAGGCGATCAACCGCTCGGGACGCTCGGGGTGACCGTCGGGGCCGCGGTGGCTCTGGTAGCGGGCGTCTTCGACGACCTCGACCGTGGGCGTGGGAGCTTCGGGGGTTGCCTCGGTCATGGGAGTCTCGCCGGGCCGTCGTGCGGCGTCTGGGGTCGTCTGGGGATCGGAGCCAGGGTCGGGGGTGGCGCTCGCGACCGTTCAGGGCGCGTCCTTGTCGCGAAGCGCCTCTTCGAGTCGCTCCATCGCCGTCGCTACGCGCTCGAGGTTCTCGTTCAAGGCATCGAGGTCGCGCTTGCGCGGAATGTCGGAGAGGTTGCGAAGGTCGCTGCGTTCGATCGCGTTCGAGATCGCGGACTGGATCGACTCGCGCAGGTCCGGGAGTCCCGAGAAGGGGCGTCGCCGGGCGTTTTCGCGCTCTTCGTCGGTCTCGGCGTCCTCATCGCGCTCGTCGTCACGACGCGCGAAGGGCGAGCGACGTTCGTGTCCCTCTGCTTCGTCCCAGCCGAATCCGCGACCGACCCCGGGCGGGTTGTCGACGAATTGCTTGAAGCGATCCTGGAACTCGCCGAGTCCATCCGTCGCCTCGTCGACGCTCTTCTTGATCGCACCGTAGAGCGCGTCGCCGCCGCGGGAGAGGATCTGCGTCAGGAGCGTGTCGGACGGATCTTCCTTGTCGCGCTGGTTGCCGACGAGGATCTGGGAGAGCGCCACGCGCGTGATGTCCTCGCCCGTCTCCTTGTCGACGACGCGGACCTCCTCGCCTTCGTCGAGGAGCTTCGCAATCCCCTTCAGCGTGATGTAGCGGCTCGTCTCGGTGTTGTAGAGCTTACGGTTGGCATACCGCTTGATGAGGATCGCCATGATGGGGGCAGTCTAGCGCGCGATCCCCGACTTCCTTCCGGATGGAGCGCGCGAACCGCGGGCGCCGGGTGCCGAGCCGCCGCGTGTCGCGGCCTCAGTCTTCGACCTCGAATCGCTGCACGCGTTCGCGTCCGGCCGAGGCGGCAGGCTTCGGCGGCGTGCCGCGGGACGCGCGATCGTCCGCCCGATCCGGTCCGGCGTCTTCCGTCGTCTCGCCTCGCAGCCCGAGCTCCCAGAGCAGCTCCCGGAGCCCCAGAAAGGCTCGCAGAACGGCGCGCGCATCCGGATCGTGCTTCGACCGCTCCTCCCAGCGCGTGATCTCCCGGGCCAGGGCTTCTTCGAGGGGGACGAGGATGGCGCCCGGCAGGAGCGCGCCGTCTTTGAGGCGTTCGAACTGTGCTTCGAAGCGGCGCGCGAAGGAGGCGGCGAGGCGCTCGGTCTGTTCGGGGTCGAGGCCGCTCGCGCGGCCCCCGGCCTCCAGCACGGCGACGACCGCGGCGAGCGCCTCGCGCGTCGCGTTCCCGAAATGCACGCGGGCGCGTGCGATCGCGCGATCGAAGTCGTCGCTCATCTCTTCGCGTCCCGATCGCCGCTCACGCCTGCGCTCCGTCGAAGAGCTCTTCGCCGATGCGCTGGAGCCCGGCGAGTCCATCGATGTCCCGATCCCGCTCGGCGACGAGATGGAAGCCGACGTCGCGTCCGGCGACGCGCCGGGCGATCCGCCGCCGCGTCTCCTCGGCGTCGCGTCGCGCCGTCGCCGCTTCGCGCACGATCTCGTCGAGCATCGCCGCATCGCGCTCTGCGTCGTCGCCGCCGGTCCGGGCGAGGGCGTCCGCGAGTCGCGCGCGATCCCGAGCGATCGCTTGATCGTCCCCGGGCGAGAGCCACTCGGTCGCATCGACTTCGTCGGGCCACGGACGGATGCGATTGAGGACGACGGCCGACAGCGGCGCGCCGAGCTCGTCGAGGGCGTCGAGGAACTCGAGGGTGCCGGGCTCCTGTCCCGATCGCGCGCCGCCCACCAGGACGAAGCGCGTGTCGTCGCCGACGAGGATCTCCTCGACCCGGGACGTGCCCGCCTGGAACCCGTCGGTCAGGCTCGACACCGCGGAGAGGAACTCCGAGAGGTCGTCGAGGAAGCCGACGCCGGCGATCCGTTCGACCAGCCCCATCATGCGATGGAGCGACTGCCCGAAGACCTTGAAGCCGAAGCGGCTCGCGGACATCGCCGGGCGGACGAGCGCCTGCACGAAGCGACCCTCGAGGAATTCGCGCAATCGTCGCGGCGCGGACAGGAAGTCGAGAGCGTGGCTCGCGGGGGGCGTGTCGACGACGACGAGGTCGTAGCGGCCCGACTCGACGGCTTCGCGCACCTGCTCGAGGGCGGCGTATTCGGCGCTTCCGGCGAGCGCCTCGGAGAGGTGGCGATAGATGCGGTTCTCGAGCACCCGGGCGCGCGTGGCCGCGTCCGGCGCGAGCCGTTCGACGAGACCGTCGAAGGTCGGCTTGGGGTCGAGCATCATCGCGTCGAGGGGGATCGACCCGGTCTGGCCGTCGGTTCCCGCGATCACGACCGGTGCCGGATCGGAGCCGAGACCCTCGAGTCCGAGCGCGTCGGCGAGGCGGCGCGCCGGATCGATCGTGAGGACGAGGGTGCGCCGGCCCGCGCGCGCCGCGCGCAGCGCGAGGGCCGCCGCGACGGTCGTCTTGCCGACGCCACCGGTTCCGGCGCAGATCAGGACCCGCGCGGATTCGAGGGCTTCCTCGAGTCCGACGCCGTCCCGTCGATTCCCGCGCGCGCCCTTGTTCGCTCGGCTCATGCGGCACTCGCTCCCGCGCGATCCGCTTCGGGCCAGACGGGTTCGTCGAGCACGCGGTGCGCCTCGGTCTCCCAGCCGCTGCCCGCTTCGGCGCCGAGCGCGAGGACGGGCAGGTCGACGACCGGGAGATCGCAGGCGGCCGACACCCGTTCGCGTTCCCGCGCGGCGAGGGTGGCGCGGGCGTGGGCATGTTCGACGAGGCCGGAGAGCGCGGTGCGCGACGGCCAGGCCTCGAAGTCGAGATCGGCGGACGGGTTCGCGAGGACGTCGCGAAGCGCGTCGGTCGGGGCGGGCGGGCAGCGGTTCACGACGATGCGATCGACGCCGATGTCGATGTCGCTGCGGGCGCGCGCGACGAGCTCGATCGTCTCCCGGACCGGCAGCTCTTCAGGCAGCGTGACCGGCAGCAGCACCGTCCGCTCGCGGTCGTGCACCAGCGCTTCGACCCAACCGGCGTGCCGCGCGAGCGGTCCTGCGCGGACGGTCTGCTGCGCGACCCGCGGCACGTCCAGGAAGGTGAGGCCGTGTCCGGTCGCGGGCGCATCGACGACGATCAGGTCGTAGGTCGGTCGCCCGCGCCGATCCGTGCTCTGCTCTACGTGCCAGAGCTTTCCGAGCAGGATCAGCTCGCGCCATCCCGGGGCGGCCTCGAGCAGCTGGCGGAAGGTCTCGCTGCCGAGGATGCGGTCGGTGACGAGGCCGAGGCGGGTCTGGAGACGCACGTAGTGGGCGAGGGCCTCGTGCGGGTCGATGCGAATCGCGTCGAGGTCCGGCCGCAGCGTTCGGCCCTCGTATCCGAGCAGATCCGGGTCGCGCTCGAAGCGCGCGGCGGCGGACTCGATCGGGTCGGTCTCGGCGAGCAGGACGCGCTGGCCCTCGCGTCGGGCGGCCTCCGCGAGCAGGCAGGCGACGGTGGTCTTCCCGACGCCGCCCTTGCCAGTCACGATGATCAGCCGGTGGTCGAGCAGGGGCCGGACAGGGGCCGTCATGGGGTCCTCGGCGCGTTCGGGGGTCGTCGGTAGGGAAAACCCGTCATCGGGCCCTCGAGTCTAGCTCTCCGGGCCCGGGGGCGTCCTCAAGTCGTGTGCGAAAGGAGCCGAAGAATCCGGAGGACAAAGTGTTTTTCGCGCCCGGTCCGGTCGAGGGAACGACCCGACCCGCCGGCGGCGCGGCCGACCCGGGGAATCGCCTTGATCGTCACCTGCGAGGAATGTACGACCAGCTTCCAGCTCGACGAGGCGCGCATTCCGCCCGGCGGTGCCCGCGTCCGTTGCTCGCGCTGCAAGCACGCCTTCTTCCTGCCCAATCCCAACGAGAGCCAGCCCGAGGCGGTGCACTCGATCGCCGAGGACGCCGCGGCGGATCCCTCGGTCGGGACGCCGCAACCCGCGTCGGATCTGAACGGCGACACCTGGGACGGTCTGGGGGGCGCACCGGTCGACATCGGCGAAGGTGCTTCCCAGACGGCGGCGACCGAGCCCGTCCCGGAGTCGACACCCGAGCCCACGCCGGAGCCCGCACCCGAGCCCGAGCTCGACGACGAAGAGGATTGGCAGTTCAGTGAGGAGGTGCGCGTCGAAGGCGACGACCTCGACGACGATCTGGAGGCTGGGCTCGGCGACGACCTCGGCGAGGATTTCGGCGCGGATGCGGCGGAGACGATGGGCGGGGGCGCGAGCGGCGCCGAGCTCGACTTCGGCGCCGGCCAGGATTTCTCCGAGGGCTTCGACGAGTCGACGCTGTCGGCCGAGCTCGGCGACCCCTCGGTCGACTTGCCGCCGACGGACGAGCCCGAGATCGCGACCCTCGCCGCGGAGGAGGCCGCGACCTCGTCCGGCATCGAAAGCGATGCACCGGCCGCGGCCGCGACGAGCGATGCGCCCGTGCGCGACGAGTCGAGCTTCGGCTCCGTCGACGACTTCTCTTCCCTGATGGAGGACGAGGACTCTGCTCCGTCCGATGCCGCCGCGAGCCTGGCGAGCGAGATCGCTTCCGAGCTCGCGGCCGAGGAAGCGGAGGCAGGGCTCTACGCGAGCGGCGGCCAGTCCGACGATCTCGGGGACCCGGAGAGCTGGGACCTCGTCGGCCACGACGAATACGCCGTGCCCGCGAACGCGACGGCGCCGACGGCGGACGTCCTGGCTCTGCCGGTCGATGCCGGTGAGTTCTTCAATGACGACGCGTTCGAGGACGCGCCCGCGGAGATCGATCTCGCTTCGACGCCGCTGATGACCGGTCCGGTCGGGCAGGCGCTGCGCGCCGCGGGCTGGGCGGTCGCCGCAGCCGCGAGCGTCGCGGTGATCGTGCTGGCCGGGCAGGCCGAGTGGGCGCGCTTCTCGCCTTCGCCGCAGAGCGTCGCGGTCGGTCCGATCGCCGCCCAGACGACCACCGCGGGCTGGGTCGAGACCGCGCGCGCCGGCGCCGTACTGCGCTTCGAAGGCGAAGTGCAAAACACCGCGGGACAGGCCGTCTATCCGTCGGCGGTCCAGATCACGCTGCTCGACGCCCAGGGCGCTCGCCTACCGGCGGCGCCCCTTCGCGCGGGCTTCCCGCTCGCCACCGAGACCCTGCGCGAGGCCGCGCCCGAGATTCTCGCCGAGCGCGCGGCCGCCGCCGCACGCCGCTTCGCGCGAACGCCGCTCGCGCCCGGGGAAGCGATCGGCTTCGAGGCCCTGCTGCCGGCGGGTGACCTGCCGGAAGGGGCGGCGCGTGCGCTGCTCGAGGTGGGAGAGGCGCGACCCGCGCCGGCGCCCGTCGCGGCACCGATCCACGCATCCACGCCGGAGCCCGCTTCGGGACCCACCGGGTTCGGGGCGACGATCGAAGCCGACGCCGAGCCGGAAACTCAGGCCGAGCGATCCTCGCCCTGATCCACCTTCTCATTGTCGGGCGTGACGTCGATCTCGTCGTCGGCGGAGATGCCGGACTTGAAGTTCTTGATCGCCTGCCCGAACCCCGAGCCGATCTCCGGAAGTCGTCGCGCACCGAAGAGCACGACGACGATCACCAGGATGATCGTCAGCTCCATCGGACCCATTCCGAACATCGTGTCCTCCTCGTCGGGCTGCAGCCCGGCCGATTTCGCGGGATGGTGCCGCCGGGGCCAGCCGGGGTCAAGCGCAGCCGATTGCAGCGCCCGGGACCCGGCCCGCGCCGCCCGGTGACTCACGCCACGAATCGACGCGCCACGGACTCCTCCAATCTGCGAAGGCTAGACTGACCGCCATGGCAATCTTCAAGGCCTACGACATCCGGGGCGTCGTCCCGGATGACCTGGATCACAACAAGGCTTACGCCATCGGCCGCGCCATCGGCGCGTGGCTGGGCGAGGGCCCGATCGCGGTCGGTCGCGACGCGCGGGTGCACTCGCCGGAGATCGCCGGCGCCCTCGTCGACGGGATCCGGGACGAGGGCATCGACGTCCAGGACCTCGGCCTCGTCGCGACGCCGATGCTCTACTTCGGTGTCGACCAGTTGGGCTCAGCGGCCGGTGTGATGGTGACCGCCTCGCATAATCCCGGCGAGTACAACGGGTTCAAGATCTGCCGTGCGCACGCGGTCCCGGTCGGCGAGGACAGCGGGCTCAAGGAGATCGAAGCGCTCGTCGAATCGCGCGCGAAGGCGCCGGCAGCGGCTTCACGCGGTTCCATTTCCGATCACGACGTGATCGAGGGTTACCGCGATCACGCGCTCGCGGTCGGCGAGCATCGTCCGCCCCTCAAGGTCGCGATCGATTGCGGCAACGGCATGGCGAGCGTCGGGCTGCGCCCGGTACTCGATGGGCTGCCGATCGACGTCGTCGAGCTCTACTTCGAGCCGGACGGCACCTTCCCGAACCACGAGGCCGACCCGCTGAAGGTCGAGAACCTGAAGGACGTCGCCGAGGCCGTGCGCCGCGAAGGGGCCGATCTCGGCGTCGCATTCGACGGCGACGGTGATCGAGCGGTCTTCGTCGACGGAACGGGCGAGCCCGTCTCCGCCGACCTCGCGACGGCCCTCATCGCCCGACGCATGCTCTCCCGGGAGCCGGGCGCGCGCGTGCTCTACGACCTGCGGTCGAGTCGCGTCGTCGCTGAAGAGGTCGAACGCGCCGGGGGCGTCGCCGGAATGTGCCGCGTCGGTCACTCGTTCGTGAAGGCGCAGATGCGGGAAGAGGGCGCGATCTTCGCGGGCGAGCTCTCGGGGCATCTCTACTTCCGGTTCTCGAAGGACCTGATCGCCGACGACGGTACGGCGGCCCTGGTCGCGTTGCTCGACGTGCTCGGTGCCGAGGGTCGATCGCTCGCGGAACTCGTGGCGCCGCTTCGATGTTATTCGGCGAGCGGTGAGATCAATCGGCGCGTCGCAGACACCGATCACGTGATCGAGACGATCGCGGGTGAATACGCCGAGGCGCCCGAGACCTCGCGTCTCGATGGCCTGCTCGTCCGCTACCCGACCTGGTGGTTCAACATCCGCGCCTCGAACACCGAGCCGGTCCTGCGTCTGAATCTCGAGGCGGACACCGCCGAGGAGATGGAGCGGCGTCGGGACGAGATCCTCGGTCGGATCGAGGCGCTTGGCGAAGGTCGATGACCGAGGCACCGGCCGCCGGCTTCGTGGGTCGGCTCCGCGGTGGCGTCCTGCTCTTCGGGGAGGGCTTCGCCTTCCTGCGCGCCCATCCGAGGTTGTGGGGGCTCGCCTGGGTGCCGGTCCTGTTCGCCCTGCTCGCCGTCGGCGGCGCCGCGACCGCGTTCTGGCTCCACTTGACGGAAGTGCACGCATTCTTCGTCGCGCTGCTGCCGAGCGTCGCGCCAGGCGCGTGGTGGACGTGGCTCTGGATCGGGCCCGCCAAGGCGGTGCTCTTCCTGGCGGGCTGGCTCGGCGTGCTCGGGAGCTTCGCGGTCACGCTCGTGGCTGCGCTGCTCACCGCGAACCTGGCGAGCGCGCCGTTCCTCGACTCGCTCTCGGAGCGGGTCGAGGGGATCGCGACCGGTCGGGATCCCTCCGGCGAGTCGGGCCAGCGGGTGCTCGCGGGCGCGCTCTCGAGCTTCGTCTCCGAGCTCGGACGCGTGGCCTTCCTCGGCGGGATCTGGCTCGGCCTCACCCTCGTCGGGTTCCTGGTGCCGGGTGCGCACCTTCTGACCGCGCCGCTGCTCGTCGCGATCACGGTCGCGTTCCTGCCGCTCGACTACGCCGGATTCGCCCTCGATCGTCGCGCGCTCTCGTTCGCGGACCGTCGTCGCTGGCTGGCGGCGCATCGCCCGACGATGCTTGGCTTCGGAGGGCTCGCATTCGCCGCCTGCCTCGTGCCCGGACTGAACCTGGTCTTGCTGCCGACGCTCGTGACGGCCGGGACCCTGCTCGTGGTTCGAACCGAACCCGGGCGAGCGATCGACTGACGCACCGCTCGGCGGCAGCGCCCGATCAGCGGGAGAGCGCGGAGGCGAGGAACGCGCGGACGTCGTCGGCGTCCGCCGGGGCGAGGCCCCCCTCGACGTCCGCCGCCCGCAGGTACGCGGCTTCGGCGCCACCGGGCAGCGCCTTCGCGAGGGCGGCGACCGCCGCAGGCGGGACGTCATCGTCGCGGGCATGGAGGCGATAGGCCGGGTCGCTGCCGTCCCCCGCTGCGATTCGACGCGCGGGATCGAGCGCGGCATCTTCGAACGCACCGACACCGCCGGCCAGGACGCAGGCGACCAGCGACGGCACGTGGGGCGCCGCCCAGGCACAAGCGCAGGCACCGATCCCGAGCCCGACGAGCGCGGTGCGCGTCGCGTCGATCCCGTCCGTCGCGCCGAGGGCCTGGCAGGCGCGCACGATGTCGGAGACGGACTGGCGTGCGAACTCTTCCACCAGGGCTCGGGTGTCCGCGTCGAGGGGCTCGCCGCGGGCGAGGCCGCGGTAGCCGTTCACGAGGCGCTCCGAGAGCTTCGGGCTCTGTCGGCGTCCGTGGAGCGGCAGGTCGATCCGGGCGACCGCGAAGCCTTCGGCTCGCCAGTCGGAAGCGAAATCGAGGCCGGGCGCATCCGCACCGGAGGCGGTGTCGTGCAGCACGAGCACGAGCGGGGCCTCGGAATCGCCCGACGCGTCAGGCGCGTCGAGGCGTCCCGACACGAAGTCACCGCGGGAGACGAAGTCGAAGGCGAGCGGGCCAGGGCCGCGACCGCGCAGGGTCACGCGGGCGGGCGCTTCGTCGAAGGGACGGTGGAGCGAGGACGGCGCGGACGACATCGCGCGGAACCTTAGCAGGGCCCCGCCAGTCTCAAGACGGCGCCGAGCGGTCTCGAGGGCGCGCTACTTGAGCAGCAGCTTGCGCGTGCGGTAGAGCGTCGACTTGACCGCGTCTTCCGACTTCGAGAGCGTCCGAGCGATTTCCGCGATCGGCATCGACTCGAGGTGGTGCATCTCGAAGAGCCGTCGCTGCTCGGGCGTGATCTCGCTTTCGAGCACGCGGTCCAGACGCGAGGCGCGCTCGACCATCTCGTAGTTCTCGAGCGGGGTGGCTTCCGGGGCGCTGCCCGCGGTCAGGCTCGTGTACGCGACGTCCTCGTCCTCCTCGAAGAGCGGGACGGTGGGGTGGCGCTTCTTGCGGAACCGCGCTGCCAGGGTTCGGCGGGTGAGTCCGAAGATCCACGCGGCGAAGGGCGCGTCGCCGCGGAAACCGTCGATCGACGAGAAGATGTTGATGAACACCTCCTGGGTCGTCTCTTCGGTGTCGGCGCGGTTGCGCAGGCGCTTGTCCAGGAACGCGTAGACGCGTTTGAAATAGCGCTGGTAGATCTCGTCGAAGGCCGCGCGATCGCCGGCGCGGATCTGATCGACCAGCTCCTCGTCGGAGACCGGGTTCGGGTCGCGGGGGACGCGACGCGCACTGGTGACCGAAGACGGGGCTGCGTCGAGATCCGACGAATGTCGGATTCCCTCTCGCGCCTCTACCGCCTCGCTGGCTCCGCTTGTACTGCTGCTGGTGCTCAAAAGCCGATTCCTTCGGGCTCCGCCGATCCTCACCGCGTCTCCGACTCGCTCGCCGGAAACCTCTTTGGGGGGTGCGAAGCCGGGTCCCCATCCCCTACTCATGGGACCCTTGGTGTCCGCGGCTCGCCGCCGCGGCTATTTCGAACGGTTCTCCTGTCCTCATTGCCCCGGATGGCCCAGTCCCGTCCGGAGTTTCCCCCCATTTAGCTTGTTGCCCGCAGACATGGCGGGGTGTCAGAATTTGTCACCCACACCGCGGATTTACCGGAAATCGTCACTCGTTCCCGCAGGGGTACCGGTGTCCGCGATTGTGACGGGGACTCAGCTGGACGGGCCGGCGGCGCACGTCGGGTGACCTCCAGCGGTTCGCGACGAGGTTCCGTCACGAGGCGACCGGGGCTCCGGGCGCGTCCCAGCCGTGGCTGAGCGGCGGCTCCGTCCGCAGGTCCACCTCCCGGAGCCCGGTCCGAAAGGCGGAAGGGCTGGGCGGGTCGGTGAGCGGCGATGCGTCGAGGTCCGCGACCGCGGCGGAAGAGGTCGCGCCGGGCGCCCAGGGCGAGGGGCCCGACTTGCGCGGCTCGAGCAGGAGCGCGAGCTGCCCCTGCTGACGAGCGGGGCGGTACCGGGTCAGCGCGAGCCGGCCCTCACCGAGGACCGAACCGACCTGATCGGCGGCGGCGACCACCTCGGCATCGAAGGTCGGCGCCAGGAGCTGGCAGCGCGGCTGGGCGAGCTCGCTCATGCCGAGCTCCGGCGCGAGCTTTCGCAGGTCGGCGACCCGCGGTGCGATCCAGCCGAGGTCCGAGAGGCCCTGGGCGAGCAATCGCGCGCCGCCCTCGTCGCGTTGGCCGCCCTCGATCGGCGGCTGCGCTCGGATGCAGATCAGCTCGCCGGCCTCACCGATCGCGAGCAGGTCGATCGGCGTCGACTGGCCCAGGAAGCCCTCGGCGATCACCCGCCAGCCGGGCGCGAGTCGTCGCAGCGCGAGCCGGAGCGCGCGTCGTAGCGACGCCGGCTCGATCGGGCCCCGCCACTCGAGCTCAGCCAAGGACCCGGCTCCGGGCGTCCTCGTACAACAATCGCGCGACGTCCATCAGCGCCCGGGCGGCGGGCGATTGCGGGTGAGCGAGGCCGACCGGCCGCTGCGCTGCGATCGCGCGGTAGACGTGGAGGTCGTCCACGAGCAGGCCGTACGAGATCAACGTTCGTGCCGACTCGGCCTCCGTTCGGCGGGCGAGGGCGTCGTAGGCGTCCCGCGCCTCGCCGATCGACTCGACCCCGTGCAGCGTGACACCCAGCTCGAGGACGGAGTGCCGCGCGTAGAGCGTGCGGGCGAGGGACGCGGTCTCCTCGAGATCCCGCGCCCGGGCGCCGGAGAGCAGCAGCAGCCAGCGGATGGGCTCGACCGGGCCGTCGCCCTCGACGAGCCAATCGGGCGGGACGCGCACGAAGACGATGCCGCCACGGCGGGCGTCCGTCGCCATGCGCGTGGCCAGCTCCGAGGCGGTCTCGTAGAGGCTCGCCAGGTCCTTGGCCGGGCAGAAGAGCAGCTCGCATCCGAGGGGACCGACCCCGGGCTCTGGCCAGAGCGGCGAGCCGCGATCGGTTTCGGGCGCGAGCAGGATCGTCGACGCCCCGAGCCGCGCCGTCTCCACGGCGAGGTTCCAGGCGAGCGCGGCCCGGACCACGTCCCGATCGCCGATCGGCAGGCCGAGCACCGGCAACGGCGGGCCGGCGGCGGGTCCGGTTCTCGCGTCGTTCCGGGAAGCGCTTCGACCGCGGCCTGCGGTCGTCGTCGGATCGTCGACCGGCACCTCGACGGACGGCGCGGGCGAGGTCGTTGCGTCCTCGCGGTCCGCACGGGGCGTGTCGGTGGGATCCGCGTCCGGAGTCTCTTCGAGCTCCGGGAGGAAGTAGTGCAAGACGTCAGCGAGATCGCGCGGCAAGGCGTCGTCCCTCGAGAGTGGAACCGGTCGGAGCGGCAGTCAGTCCGGCAGGCGCGCTGCGCCCGACCGGGAGGGGCGCAGCGTGAGGTCGGCTAGCGGACGTGCAGGATGGAATTCGGTTGGCCGGTCGGGCCGGGGGCCGTCTGTGGATTGGCCGGATCTTCTCGCCACTCGCCGTCGACGACGTATCGGTACTGATAGGTGCCGGGCTCGAGGGTGAGGACCTTGGTCCAGACTCTCTCCTGACCCTCCGATGCGATCAGCGATCGGACGCCCCGATCCGGGACCCAGCCGTTGAAGTCGCCCGCGATCCGCACGTCCCCCGCGATCGAGTCCTTGAAGCGCACGACGACTTCCCGGGGCGGTCCGCCGATCGCGAAGTCTTCGTCCTCCCCCTCCTCGAGGCCGGGCGGTCGTGACGAGAGCTGGTCCGGCGGCGACGCCGCGAGCTCGAGCGCGACCGACGCGTAGTCGAGCGCGCCGTTCGCCGACGGGGCGTAGAGTGAGATCGGGACCCCCTGCCGGGCGGCTTCGCGCAGCTTCACGTTCAGTCGGATGACCGAGTCGAAGCAGAGCTCCTTGAAGAGCTCGCGGATGTCGCCCAGGGTCTGCCGTGCATAACGCGTCCGGCCATCGTAGAGCGTGGGCAGCACGCGGACGTGAAGCTCGTGGCCGATCCGATCCGAGAGCAGGCTGATCGTCTCGAGCAGCTTCTGAACGCCGTCGATCGCGAAGAAGCTCGTCTCGAGGGGGACGACCACTTCGGTCGCAGCGCGCAGCGCGTTGAAGGTGAGCAGCCCGACGTTCGGCGGACAGTCGATCAGCACGTAGTCGTAGAGCGGCGGCAGCGTGTCGATCGCCGCGGCCAGACGCTCGGTGCGCGCATCGTGCCGCTCGGTGGCGAGCTTCTGCTCGAGGGCCGAGAGCACGATGCTCGACGGCGCGATGTCGATCTGGTCGGAGACGTCGATGATGACCGAGTCCATCCGACTCGCGCCCGAGGGTTCGACGAGCACCTCGTAGAGGTTCGCGTCGAGGTCGTCCGGCTCGAGGCCGACGGCGAGCGTCGCATGGGCCTGCGGGTCCATGTCGACGATCAGGACCCGGTTGCCGTCTGCAGCCAGGGCGCCTGCCAGGTTGACCGTGGTGGTGGTCTTCCCGCAGCCGCCCTTCTGATTCACGATGGCGATGATCCGCATCACGTCCCCCCCGAAACGTTTCACCGACGCCCGGATGGGCTCGGCCTGCGATCTGTGGCGCCGGGCTCGAGACCCGGCTTCGCGCCGGATCCCCCCGACCCGACGCGACACGTCAGAGGGGCTGGCCTTCGGTCAGCCGGTCCGACTCCAATCCTTGATCCGGTCCTTCCGTTCCGGACGTGCTCCACGCGGTCCGGGCTTCTCGGGCAAGCCCGAAGCCCCGGCCGCGTTCTCGACATCATCCAGCGAATCTGCGCCGATCGCCACCGGGCCAAAGCCGGACGCTGCATCGGCGCGACTCCCGGCACGGTAGGCCGAGACTTCGCGCTCGAAATCCGCGACCTCGAAGACCCATTCCTGGCCTGTGATCGCTTCGAAGACGGTGTCGTCCTGGAAGACGAGGACGACGTCACCGGTCGCGACGAGAACCAGCTCGGAGAGCGGTCGTCCGACCTGCGGAAGCAGCTCCTGGAGCGCGCGGACGCTCTTGCGGATCTTCTGGACGGACACGCCCGCGTCGATCAGTCGTTTGGTCGCCTTCAGGGCGACGAGGTCGTCGAAGCTGTAGCGGTGGTGACCGCCGGGCGTCCGCTCCGACGGCTCGATCAGGCCGGTCTTGGCCCAGTATTGGAGCTGCCGTCTCGACAGATCCAGCAGATCGACGACTTCTCGCGTCTTGAACTGCGCTCGCACCACTTCCGACGACTCCCCCGCTCGACTCGACTGCGACACCGGCCCCCCTCAGCTGTCCGACTGCCGTCGCGGGCACCCGGACCGTCCTGCTCTGTGATGGCGTCGCACCGCCTGGCGCGCCCGACGCTCGTTGCCCTGTCGAACGCTCGGACCGCGGTCGCGCCCCGAACCTTCGACCCGGCTTGCCCGGTCAGGCGGGGCCCACGACAACGGCGGCGCGTCGCGGTCGCATGGATCGTTTCGGGGGGTCACCGTCGCCACTGGCCCCCGGGGTTCACCCGGGTGTCAGCGAGAACATCCAGAGTAAATGAGGGGCTTCGTCTCAAGTCAAGCCAAAACCCGGGGGAATTGTCGCGATGAGGGTGAAAAACATTTCTGTCCTCCGGACTGTGCCCTAGACACTCGCGCCGCGAGTGTGACCGTTGTGGTCCAGCCTCGTGCCGACACCGACCCATGGCTGTAAGGTCGCGCCGTGGCTGGAGATCCCGATCAGAATGGAAGCGCCTCCGAAGACGCGACGACGGGCGGTGGTGAAGAGGCAGATGCCCCTGGGGGTACCTTGTCCCGCTTCGTGACGCACGTCGGCGATCCCCTCGGTGACGACGACGACGCCGAAGAGATCGCGGCCAGCCTCACGCGGTTGCGCGTCGCCGCCGGTGACGAACAGCGTCCTTTCATGCGCGGGATCATGGTCGCCTCGCTGACCGAACGGGGTCTCGCCTTCGAGGACGCCTACGAAGTCGCGCAGGCGGTCTGGCGCCGGCTGCGCGGTCGAAGCCTGGTCGAGAAGTCAGAGCTCGCGGCCCTCGTCGACGAGATCATCGACGCCAGCGCGCGCCCGGGATACCGGCGCCCGACCTCCGCCGCCGAGCCCGTCCTCGACGTGCTCGGGAAGGACGGTCGCTGGCCCTTCAATCAAGGGCGACTCCAGCAGAGCCTGCTCGCGGCGGGCCTCAAACCGAGCCAGGCCTTCGCCGCGGTGCTCGAGATCGAGCGGGAGCTGCGCGAGAGCGGCGACGCGAACGTCACCCGCGATGCGTTGCGCGATCAGGTGGCAGAAATCCTGCGCGAGCAGGTCTCGACGACGGCGGCCGATCGCTACCTGGCCTGGCGCTCCTTTCACGCGGAGGACGAACGGCCGCTGATCCTCCTGCTCGGCGGCACGACCGGCGTCGGCAAGTCGACCCTCGCTCTCGAGGTCGCGCGCCGCCTCGCGATCGGTCGGCTGCTCTCGACCGACTCGATCCGCGACGTGATGCGCGTGATGCTCTCCGACGACCTGGTCCCGACCCTGCACGTGTCGTCCTTCGAGGCGCACAGCCGACTCGTGAACCCCGTCGAGCACGGTGAAGACCGGGTCATCGAGGGCTTCCTCGAACAGTCTCGGACGGTCTCGGTCGGCGTTCGGGCCGTGATCGAGCGCGCGATCGTCGAAGGCACGAGCACCGTCCTCGACGGCGTCAGTCTCGTCCCCGGCCTCTTCGATCCCGCCGAGTGGCGTGATCGCGCCCACGTGTTCTTCCTGCTGGCGGCGGACGAGGACCGCGAGTCCCTCCACAGCCACCTGATCGCCCGGGCCCACGGCAAGGGCGCGCGGGCCTCGGAGCGCTACGTGCGCAACTTCCAGGGCATCTTCACGATCCAGTCGGACCTGCTGCAACGCGCCGCTGATTCGGGGATCCCGGTCGTCGACGTGCAGGATCTCGACGGCGCGGCGCGGCGGGTGGTGAAGCACATCGTGGACCGTCTCGGAGAGCGCCGCGCGGCCGAGCGCGGCTAGCCACGGAGCGCGCGGTCGGCGCCTCGAGCGGAGCGCGCGATCGGCGCCTCGAGCGGAGCGCGCGGTCGGCGCCTCGAGCGGAGCGCGCGATCCGCGCCTCCAGTAGAGTCCGGCTCCTGCGGGCCCCGGCGCACCCCGCGTCGCGCGTCGTCCGCCCCCTCCCACGAGTACCGACGAGATGGGTCGATCCCTCAAATACGAGATCCCCGGTGTGGATCCGCGCGTCGCTCCCGACGATTGGGTCGAGAAGGGGTGGAGCGGTGTCTTCGGCGCCGCCGCCGACGGCGAGGCGCGCTCTCGCGTGCTCGAGATCGGCTTCGGACGCGGCGAGTTCCTGCTGGATCTCGCGACCAGCGCGCGGGACGTGCAGTTCCTCGGTGTGGAGGTCTCCTTCAAGCGCACGCTCAAGATGGCGCGCAAGGTCGCGCGCGCGGCCCTCGCGAACGTGCGGCTCGTGGAGGCACGTGCCGAGGACGCGATCCGGGCGCTGCCCGCGCCGGGCAGCCTCGACGCCATCTGGATCAACTTCTCCGATCCGTGGCCCAAGACCCGGCACGCACACCGCCGCGTGATTCAGCCCGCCTTCGTGGCGGATGCCGCGCGCGCCCTCGCGCCGGGGGGCCACCTCTACGTGGCGACCGATGACGTGCCCTACGCGCATCAGATGAACGAGGTGCTCTCGGCGGAGCCGGCGCTCCGGAATGCGTACGCGCCGTGGCCCTTCGTCGGCGACGTCGAGGGGCGGCGCCAGACCGGGTACGAGTCCCAGTGGCGGGAGGAGGGGCGACCGATGCACTTCTTCGCCTATCAACGCCTGAACGTGCCCGCGGAAGGGAGCGCGCCAGGGAGCGTGCGGCCCGCGCCTGAACGCGAGCACTCGAGTCGGTGGCGCGGATGAGCGACTCCTCAACGATCGAGAACGCGCCTCGTCACGCGACGCGTCGACCGAACCTGAAGGATCACGCCCGGGACCGCCTGCGCGCGCTCTTCGCGGAGCGCGGTTGGCCGAGCTACCGCGCCGACCAGGTCGCGACGTGGCTCTATCAGCAGGACGTGGACGACCTCGCATCGATGACGAACGTGCCGGCGGCGATCCGCGACGCGCTCGCGGACGAGTTCGACACCCGCTCGCTCGAGGTCGTCGAGACCCAGCGCTCGGTCGACGGCACGCAGAAGCTCCTGCTCGGCGCGTTCGACGGGGCGAAGATCGAGGCGGTGCTGATCCCGGAGGAGCGCCGCAACACGCTCTGCGTTTCGACCCAGGTCGGCTGCCCACTCACGTGTGATTTCTGCGCGACCGGCGCGCTCGGCTTCACCCGCAATCTCACGACCGCGGAGATCGTCGACCAGGTCCTGCAGGCGCAGAGACACATGGAGCCGGGCTCGAGCCTCACGAACCTCGTGTTCATGGGCATGGGCGAGCCGCTCCTGAATCTGCCGGCGGTCTCCGAAGCGATCCGGATCCTGACCGACCCGAAGGCCTTCGCCCTGGCGCCCCGGCGCGTGACCGTCTCGACCGCCGGCGTCCTGCCGCAGATCGCGCCGCTCCTCGAAGTCGCGCCGATCCACCTCGCCGTGAGTCTGCACGCGACGACCGATGAAGTGCGCGACGTGCTCGTCCCCCTCAACAAGCGCTTCCCGATCGCGGAGCTGCTGGAGACCTTGCGCGAAGAGCCGCGCATCCATCGCCGGCGGCCCGTGTTCTTCGAGTACACGCTGATGGAGGGCGTCAACGACTCGGTCGCAGATGCGAAGCGGCTGCCCGCGCTGCTGCGCGGCATCCCGTCCAAGGTGAACGTGATTCCGATGAATCCGCATGCGGACGCGCCGTACCAGCCGCCGAGCAGCGACACGGTCGATCGCTTCACCGCGGCGCTCCACGACGGGGGCGTCCGCGTCACGCTGCGCCGAGACCGCGGGCGGGACATCGATGCCGCCTGTGGCCAGCTCGCCAATCGGCGGCCCGGCGGCAGCGCGGGGGCATCACCGGATCCCGGCTAGGGCGGTCCCTCCTCGCGTGGGGCGGGGACCCACTCTCCTAGGGGGTCGTGCCCGCCCTCCAGGGGTTCGTGCCCGCCTCGAGCCGTCGCGCCCGCCCGGGTGCGAATCGCATCAAGCGCACCCCCGGGTGCGCCGATGGGGCGAGGAGGGCGGCAGTGCACGCGCGACCGGACGGGTGCCCGCGCGCGCCGCCCGCGTGAGGGGACATGCTCTACGCATTCGGGGACATCCACGGCGAGCTCGAGAAGCTCGACGAGCTGCTCGACGTGACGCCGCTGCAGTCCGGGGACCACCTCGTCTTCCTCGGTGACTACATCGATCGCGGTCCCGATTCCCCGGGCGTGATCGATCGGCTGATCTCGCTCTCGAAGAACTACGAGTGCGTATTCCTGCTCGGCAACCACGAGTCGATGTTCCTCGACTTCCTCGGTTGGACGGACGACGCCTACTTCGGAGGCGACGCCTTCCTGCTGAACGGCGGCGACCGCACCCTCGCCGGCTACGGCTACTTCGACCGCGAGGAGACGAGCCGCGAGAGCTTCCGTCTCCCCAAGGCACACGAGGACTTCCTGCTCGGACTGCGCCTCTCCCACGTCGACGGCGACTACCTCTTCGTGCACGCCGGCGTCTCCCAGGACCACCTGCGATCCGGCGATCTGTCCTACGCGCTCCGCAAGAGCCGCCCCGAAGACATCCTCTGGAACCGCACCTCCGGCGAGCTGCCCCACGACCTCGGCATCACCATGGTCTACGGCCACACCCCGAACGAAGACTTCGGCGTGCGCTGGAACTCGCCGTTCTCGATCGGCGTGGACACGGGCGCAGTCTACGGCGGCCCGCTGACCGCGATCCGGCTGCCGGACGAGTCGATCTTCCAGGCGTAGCCGGAGTCGCTCGGGCGCTTTGCTCGTAGCGGCGCCTTGCCCTTGGTTTTGATGGGTGGTGGTGGGTGTCTTGTCGTGCTCGATTGGGCGTGAGGGTGTTCGGGCGCCGTGCCGTGGTCCGATATGTTAGGCGTCATTGATCAAATTCCGGTCAATCGACGTCTGCCACATTGAGTCGGCGAACCATCGCCTCTATACTTGTTAGGTGGACGAGATCCCCCGGCAGCTCTCGATCGATCAGTGTTTCGTGCATCGCCGCGCGCCTTCGCGCCGACGCAAGAAGCCCGGACGAAAGCCCGCGCCGCGAGCGCGCGTGTTGCACCGAAAGCGGGTGGCGGTTCGGAAGGAGCACCCGGTTCATGTGACCCTTCGGATGCGTCGGGACGTGCCGTCTCTTCGCAACCCGCGCTGGCTGCGCGCGTTTCGCGAGACGCTCGGACGTGGCTGTGAGCGCGGGGACTTCCGCGTGGTCCACTACTCGGTCCAGCGCGATCACATCCACATGATCGTGGAGGCCGCCGGCAAGCAGGCGCTCGCCTCGGGGATGAAGAGCATCGGCTCGAGGGTCGCTTTGGCCGTGAATCGTGTGTTCCATAGGAAGGGGCGCGTCCTGGACGGGCGCTTCCACTCGGTCGTGCTCGGGACGCCCACGCAAGTGCACCGAGCGCTGCGGTACGTCCTGCTCAACGAACGCAAGCACCGCCGCCAGAGAGGCGAACGACTCAGCAAGAGTACGACCGCCGACCCGGCCTCGTCCGGCCGCTTCTTCGACGGCTGGAAGGAGAGGCTCAAAGCCGCCGTGCCAACCGAAGTCGCCCGCCCCCGCTCCTGGCTACTCACGAGAGGCTGGAGGAGGGGCGGCAATCCGATCTCCCTCTCGGAAGTCCCGGGCTGACGAGGCCCCGCGGCACGGCCTACACGCCTCGAAAGCGCCGCTCACGCGCGCGAACGCCCGAAACACCATCCCCCATCCACAACCGACTGCACGACCGCCTGCGAGGCGAGCCCCTGCCGCCGGTGATGCGCGAGCCCATGGCACGTCCGTCGCAAGACACCCGCTTTCCCGCCGAGAACTACCCCTTCGCCGCCGCCGCCGCCGCCACCGCGCTCGCTTCCGCATTCCGCTGGCGGAGCTTCGGCACCGTCAGCTTCATGCCGGCGGAGAGCGCGTCGAGGTCGATGTCCGGGTTGTACTGCCGGAGCAGCCAGATCGGGACGTCGTAGCGGCGGGTGGACAGGACCCAGAGCGAGTCGCCCGGGCCGACGCGATGGGTCACCGTGCCTTCGATCTCCCACTCGGCGAAGAATGCTTCCTGGAGCGAGCGGTGGTGCTCGACGCGGATGCGTTCGAAGGCGTCCGGGGAGATGTCGGAGAAGTCGAGGCGGAGGCGCTGTTGCACGACGACCGGCTCGCCGAAGCGCAGGCCGTTGATCTTGCGCAGGCGGCTCGCGCGGAGGCCCAGCCATTCGGCGTAATGGCCGAGGGTCTCGCCGGTCTGGACGACGATCGTGCCGTTGCTGGCGACCGTGTAGTCGGTCGGATCGGCGAGGAGGCCCGGGGAGGGCTCGGTCGCGCTCTCGTCGTTCGGCGAGGCTTCCTCGGCGAGGACGGCGGTCTCGTCGACAGCCGGCTCCTCGGTCGGAATGGCGGCGTAATCGCTCTCGTCCGGAGCGAGCTCGGCGCTTCGAGCGGGAGACAGCGCCGCGGCCGCATCCGGGTGCGCCTTCGGGGTGTCCGCCTTCGCGATCACCGTGGTCTGGCTCGGCACGCGGAGCTTCTGGCCCGGATGGATCCGGTTTCGACTGCGGAGGTCGTTCATGGCGACCAGGTCCGCGAGGTCCGTTCCGAAGCGCTTCGCGATTTCCGTCAGGTTGTCACCCCGTTGCACGGTGTAGATGTCGGTCTCGGCGGAGGACGCGGGCGCGCCGCGCGACACGCGGATCCGTTGACCGGCGTGGATGCGATGCACGCTGCGCAGCTCGTTCATCGCGACGAGCTCGGCGACGGTCATGCCGAAGTTCCCGGCGATCTTCGACAGGTTGTCGCCGCGACGGACCGTGTAGTACCCGGTGTCGGGGAGGGCGGCCGGTGCGTTCGCGCTCTTCTTCGAAGGTGTGAACGACGCGGTGCGCGTCGACGAGGACGAGCGGCCGTCGTCCGGCAGGCGGAGCTTCTGACCGACGCGAATGCGATGGCGACTCCGCAGACCGTTCAGCGCGACGAGCTCCGACATCCGCACGCCGCGTCGGCGCGCGATCGTGGAGAGCGTGTCGCCCCGGCGGACGGTGTAGGTCGTGTCGCGGGTCTGCCGCGCGTATCGCTGTTCCTTCGGCAGGCTCGTGATGCCCTGGGAGAGGGGCTTCGGGAGCGCGGCCCGCGGTACACGGAGCGAGAAGCCCTTCGGAACGCGCTTGGCGCCCTTCCAGACGGTGGGGCGCAGCCCGGGATTCGCCTGCTCGAGGGTCTTGCGATCGATGCCGATCGATCGCGCGAGGTCGTCGGCCTTGGCGTAGTAGGGCAGGTCGATCGTATCGAAATCGATCGACTGGTCGAGGACGAGCGGTCCGAAGTAGAACTCGGGGTTGCTCGCGATCGCGCTGGCCGCCAGGAACTCGACGTAGAAGTTGCGACTCGCGAAGCCAAAGGTCCGGGACTTGTACTTGCGGACGATCGTGGTGATGTCCTTGGTGCCGAGCTTGCGCGCGGCGCGGCGCATGCCCGCGGCGCCGTGGTTGTAGGCGGTGATCGCGAGGGGCCAGGCGCCGGTCACGCGACGGTTCTGTTCGAGGAGTCGCGCGGCGGCGATCGACGCGTGGTATGGGTCGAGGCGCTCGTCGACGACATGGTCGACGCGCATGAAGCGACGGCCGGTCGATCGGGTGAACTGCCAGAGACCGGCCGCGCCGACGCGCGAATAGACGTTCGGCGTGTAGGACGACTCGACGTGGGGCAGGTTGGCGATCTCGAGGGGCAGGTTCATGTCCCGCAACGTCGCGAGGATGTGCGGCTTGTAGGCGCCCGAGCGGATCACGCCCGCGCGGAACTTGTTCGCCTGTCCGAGTTGGAAGCGCACGCGTGACGCGCTCTTCTTGAGCGTCGAGTTGGCCACGTCCTTCGGGAAGAGGGCGAGCACGCGCTTCTCTTCTCGCGACAGACCCGAGCGCTTGCCCTTGGCCAGCTTCAGCAGGATCTGCTTGTAGATCTTCTTTCGCTTCTCGGTGCGTCGCTCGCGGGCGCGGTACGAGAGGCCGGTCGGGATCGGCGCGACCTCGTACACGACGCCGAGGTCCCGGCTGTCGTGGATCAGTCCGGCATCGGTCCCGACCTCGCTGTAGATCCGCTTCCAGAAGGCGACGTCCTTCTCGAGCGCAGCGGGTCTCGGGAAATCCTTCGGCGCCGACAGAGCCGGGGGCGCGATGAAGATCAGCGCGACCAGCGCGAGGCCGGAGAGGGTGAGGACGGCGGCCGAGACGACGCGGTCGAGGTCGACGGCGAGGATCGGGCCGTGGTAGGTGGGGCGAAATTCCAGCAATCGCTTCATGGACTCCCTCTCTTCCTCATCCATCGGCAACTCACCGGCAGAATCGGAGCAGAAAGAGTCGTATCCCCGCTGGGAGTCGTGGGGATCTGCGGACGCAATCGTCCTCAGAAGCCGCCGTCCAGCGTCCTTCGGTTGTGTGCGAGGGGGGTGGGATTCGATTGTCGACGCGGCGCAGGGGGACCGCCGCGAGGCAGCCGAAGCGGGCCCCTGGATTGGTTCAGGTGCCTCTCCGGCTCGCCCGGTTCCCGCTCCCAGCGAACCGCTGCGAGTGGGCGAGGCAGAGACTACTTCTTTCGCTTCTTCCTGCGCGAGGCCCGCTGCTGCTTTCGCTTGTTCTTTTTCGCCTTCGGGTCCTGACGCTTCTTGGTGGCGCCACGCCCCCCACCGCCGCCACCGCCCATCATGGCCATCGGGTCGAAGCCGCTCATGCCGCCGGGAGGCATCATGCCACCGGGCCCGCCCATCGCCGGCATTCCGCCGCCGAGGCCGCCGCCGCCGAGCAGGCCACCCTGCTTGCCGAGCATGCCCATCATCTGGCGCATCTGGCCGAAGCGTTCGACGAGCCCTTCGATGTCGGCGACCGAGCGGCCACAGCCCTTCGCGATCCGAGCGGCGCGGCTCTTGTCGATGATCTTCGGCTCTGCCTTTTCGGCCTTCGTCATCGATTGGATCATCGACTCGACCTTCGAGAGCTCGCCCTCGTCCACCTGGTCGGCGAGGCCGCCGACGCCTGGCATCTTCGAGAAGACTTCCTTGAGCGGGCCGAGCTTCTGGATCATCCGCATCTGCTTGAGCAGGTCGTCGAGGCCGAACGCGCCTTTGAGGATCCGTTCCGCGTCTTCCTCGGCTTCCTTCTCGTCGACGACCTCCTCGAAGTCCTTCACCAGGCCGACGATGTCGCCCATGCCCAGGATGCGGCTCGCGAGTCCTTCGGGCCGGAACTCCTCGAGACGGTCGACCGTCTCGCCGGTGCCGAGGAACTTGATCGGGACGCCGGTGACGGCCTTCACGGCGAGCGCCGCACCGCCGCGGGCATCGCCGTCGAGCTTCGTCAGGATCACGCCGTCGAGGGCGATCTTCTCCGCGAAGGCCCCGGCGACGTTCACGGCGTCGCGCCCCATCAGCGCGTCGCACACGAGCAGCTTGTTCGCGGGCGAGACGCGGCCGACGATCTCCTCGAGCTCCGCCATCAGGTCGTCGTCGACGGCCAGGCGGCCGGCGGTGTCGTAGATGATCGCGTTGTGGCCCTCGCGCTTCGCGCGTTCCCAGGCGGCGGCGCAGATCGCGGGCGGGAGGTCGCCTTCGACGCCGTGGTGGACCGGGACGTCGATCTGGGCGCCGAGGGTCTTCAGCTGGTCGACCGCCGCGGGCCGGTAGATGTCCGCCGCGACGAGCAGCGGCTTCAGGCCGAGCTTGCGCAGGTGGACCGCGAGCTTCGCCGAGATCGTCGTCTTGCCGACGCCCTGGAGCCCTGCGAGCATGATCGAAGTGACGCCGCGGTCCTTCTCGAGGGTCGTGTCGACCGGTCCCATCAGGTCGATCAGCTCTTCCTCGCAGATCTTCACGAAGTGCTGGCCGGGGGTGACCTTGATCTTCTTGCCGGAGCGATCCTTGACGCGGGTCTTGACCTTCTCGCCGAGGCCGCGCTCCTTCACGCGATCGAGGAACGAGCGCGTCACCTTCAGGTCGACGTCGGCCTCGAGCAGCGACATGCGCACGTCGCGCAGCGCTTCGTCGATACTCTCTTCGTTGAGCTCGCGAACGCCCTTCAGTCGATCCGTGGCGTTCTTGAAGCCCTGTGTGACGGTCTCGAGCACGGGGTCCTCCGACGGGCGCCGAGGTTAGCAGCAGCGCGCGGGAGGGGGGCGATCCGGGGCCGATCGGGTCGGATATCCGCTTGCCCCGCTCGCGCGGGGTCGGCATGCTTGGTCCCCCGCGACGGCTTCTGACCGTCGCCCATCGAGGAGAAGAGCGGCGTGAGCATCGAGGTCGAAGCCCAGATCACCGGCAACGTGTGGAAGATCGAGACCGCGGTGGGCGCCGAGGTCGAGGAGGACGACGTGCTCCTCATCATCGAATCGATGAAGATGGAGATCCCGGTCGAGGCACCGGAAGACGGCAAGGTCCTCGAGATCAAGGTCGCCGAGGGGCAGGCCATCGAGGAAGGGGACGTCCTGGTCGTCCTCGAAGCCTAGGCCGGCCCGAACTCGCGCGATGGACGGTGGACTACGCGCGCGAAGGCTCGCTCCGGAAGATCGCGAGACGACCCTCGCGTTCCTCGCCGCGACCGCAGACGAGAACCTCGTCCTGATCGATCTCGTCGACCGGCTCGGGCGTTCCCTCGGTCCGGGGGAGGTCCCGCCGCAGATCTACGGAGCGTGGGACGATGCGACGCTCGTCGCAGCGATCGCGCTCCGGCCGAGCGTCGTCGTGTCCGCCGGCGCTTCGGAGGCCGCGCTCGACGCGTTCCTGCCCCTGGTGTTGCGCGTGCCGAGCGGCCTCGTGAAATGCGACCAGCGACTGGTCGGTCCGATGTGGAAGGCGCTCGAGGAGGCCGGGCGCGTGTCGGTCATCGACCGGATCGAGGTCGGGTATCGCTTGCGGCCTGATGCGATGATCGCCGCCGACCCGACGCTCCCCGGCGTGGCGCGCCCCGCTCGGGAAGAGGACCTGGACGAGCTCGTCTTCGCGGCGCGCGCGAGCCTGTGGGAAGAGGACCGACCGGATCCCGCCGAGGGCGACCCGGTCGGGTTCGAGCGCTGGGTGCGAGGGCGGCTGCCGCGGGCGCGCATCGTCTCCGAGCGCGGCCGCACCGTCTTCGTCGCGTACGCGGACGTGCGGCGCGACGAAGGCTGGCTCGTCCAGGGCGTCTACACCTGGCCCGAATATCGCCGGCAGGGATTCGCCCAGCGCGGCATGGATTCGGTCGTCCGCGAAGCCTTCGCGTGCGGCGCGGCGCACGTGCAGCTCGCCGTCGTCGCCGGGAACGAACGCGCCGCGAAGCTCTACGAGCATCTTGGCTTCGAGGCCTTCGCGGAGCTGCGGACGGTGCTCTTCCACTAGGCCTTCGCGGAGCTTGCTAGGCGAGGTCCCCGAGCTCCGTCGCGCGCAGGCGATCGATCGTCGCGTCCCTGAGCAGTCGCCCGGTCTCGACTACCTCGACCGCGGCGAAGCCGTAGCTCTCGTGCCACGTGGCGACGCCGGCCGGCATCGCCGTGCGAATCGTTCTGGCGCCTCCCTGCGCCGTCCCGATGTCGGGCCAGGTGCGCTGCCAGTCCTCGAGCGCGCGCGGGGCGATGTCGTCCAAGGCGATCTCGACGACCGCGATCCGGTCCTCCCAGCTCTCCGCGGTCCAGACGTCCCCGGTCCGGATCGGGCCCGCGCGGAAGAAGCCAGCGACAGCTTCGCTCGGGTAGTAGGCGACGTCGGCGCCGGTCTCTCCGAGCATCACCGCCTCGAAGAGCCTGCGCATGGCGATCGTGTCGAGCGGCGCCTCCGCGACGCCGACGACCTCGCCGGTGGAGAGGGGCCAATCGCCGTCGCGGGCCACGTTGAAGAACGCGTGGAGATGGGGAACGGCGCGGAAGTGGAAGGCGGCCGACGGGGATTCGAGCCGGTAGATCTGGCTCGGTTTGCCGTCGAAGCGCATGCCTTCCTGATGGTCGACGTCGTAGTCGGCGAGGTGGAAGGCTTCGATACCGCCGTTGCGGTCGATGCATTTCCAGGCGTACGCGGCATCTTCCTCGGCGTAGTTGCCGAGGATGCGGCCGATCACGTCGCGCGCGGCGGCGCGCTGGGCCGTCGTGAGCTCCGCGACCGGGACGCCGTCGAATCGCCCGTCTCTGCCCTTGGCGGCGACCGCGGTCTGGACGGGCGCCTTCGGGCAGCGGGCTTGCTTCTGCGCGGCGGGCGAGAGGCTCGCGATCAACGCCTGTCCCGCGTGGAGCTGATCGAGGTACGCGTTGCCGGGCACGCCCGGCTCGCCGTTGCCCGTCTGGTCGCCGTAGACCTGGGGACCGCCGAAGGGATCGCCCTCGCGGTTCTTCCCGCCCATCCGCAGGAAGAGGTGCGCGTCGGAGAAGAGGACCTGGTACGGCCCGTCCCCGGGGTCGCCGGCGAAGAGCAGCGCGCCGTAGTTCAGCCCGGCGAGGCCGACGAAGAACTGATCGAAGAGATGCGTGCGTCCGGAAGGCGAGAGCGATGCGTGGATCAGATCGATCAGCAGCGACTGCTCGACGCGCCGGAGAAAGGCGGTGTGCGCGCCTCCGCTCGCGACGCCGCGATTGTGGTACTGCCGGCGCGGGTGGTCGTAATCGACGAAGGCGTCGTCCACGCCACGGGCGCGCAGGCGCGCGGCGAGGGCGCGGGCGAGCTCGTCCGCAGGAGCGAGCACCGCGCTCGGCTCGGGCGGAAGCAGGCCGCGGCTCACCACGCCGAAGAGGCCAGCGCCGGCGATCGCGGCGCCGCCGGCGAGGAGCTGTCGACGAGACGGAGACATCGAATCTTCCTTACGGGCGCGGACCCACGGTAGCGCGACCCTTCGTCGGATGCGTTGAATCGCGGCCCGTCGGCGGGCTACCGTGCGCCCCCTCGAATTCACACGAGGAAAGAGGAGGACTCCCGATGGGCCTGTTGGACGGAAAGGTCGCGATCGTGACCGGCGCGGGTGGCGGATTGGGTCGCGAGCACGCGCTCGCGCTGGCGGCGGAAGGCGCCGCGGTGGTAGTGAACGATCTCGGCGGTGCGCGAGACGGCTCGGGCTCCGGCTCCGCGATGGCGGACCAGGTCGTCGCGGACATCAAGGCCGCGCGCGGCGAGGCGGCGCCGAACTACGACAACGTGGCGACCGTCGAGGGCGGCGAGTCGATCCTGAAGTCGGCGATCGACGCGTTCGGACGGGTCGACATCCTGATCAACAACGCGGGCATTCTCCGGGACAAGAGCCTCGCGAAGACCACCGAGGATCTCTGGGATCCGGTGATCGCGGTCCACCTGAAGGGCACCTATTGCGTGACCCGTCCGGTCTTCAATCACATGAAGGAGCAGGGCGAGGGCGGCACGATCATCAATACGAGCTCGACCTCCGGCCTGAACGGCAACTTCGGTCAGTGCAACTACGGTGCGGCGAAGGCAGGGATCGCGGGCTTCACGCGCTGCCTCGCGCTCGAGGGCAAGAAGGCCGGCATCCGTTGTCACATCCTGGCGCCGGTCGCGCACACGCGCCTGACCGAGGATCTGCCCGGCTTCGACAACGACGCCGCCGCGAACCAGTACGACCCGAAGCTCGTCTCGCCGCTGATGGTCTACCTCGCGTCCGACGACGCGAAGGACCTGACCGGCAAGACCTTCCTCGCCGGAGGCGGCCGGATCGCGGAGATGCGTGTCGTGACCGCCGATGGCATCACGAAGGACGCGGACGGCGGACTCTGGAACGCCAAGGAGATCGGCGCGAAGATGGCCGCCGGTGAGATCCTCCTGCCGGAGTGATCTGATCCCGTCCTTTCGGACACGAAACGCCCGGAGCGAACCCGATTCGCTCCGGGCATTTTCGTCGGGCCACGCGCGCCCGAATTTGGCGGCCCGAGGGGGCGCCGGTACCCTGCCGCACGATGTCGGACCATCCAGAGACGAGCGGGCGAACGCCCGACGGTGACGTCGTAGACGTTGCAGAAGACGTGGACGTCGCAGAGGTCGCGGACGCTACGAAGGACCGTGAGCCCGCGCAGCTTCCGGCGGGCATCACGAAGCATGCTGCACGCTCGTCGATGACGGCGCGCTTCAACCTGTTCTTCCGTACGTTCGCGAACCGCTTCTTCAAGCACTTCGAGCTCGAAGAGTCGGTGGTCGAGCGCCTCAAGGCCCTCGAGTCCCGGGGCAGCGTCGTCTACGTGATGCGCTACTCGAGCCGGCTCGACTACTTCCTGTTCAACACGCTCTTCCTGCGACACGGCCTGCGGCTCTCGGGCTTCGCCAACGCGATCCACTTCTACTACTACCGACCGCTCCACCAGCTGCTGCCGATCATGCTCCGTCTGAAGCGCGCGCGGCCGCGGGAGGTCGAGCACGCCGAGGACTGCGAGATCGTCCGCGAGCACGTCGCCGCGGGGCACAGCCTCTTCCTCTTCTTGCGCACCCAGCGTCTGAAGACCTTCTTGCGCGGTCGAAAGCACGAGCGTCGGCGCGACGAGCTCGAGCTGCTCGGCGAGGTCGTGCGGCAGGTCCGCGAGGTCGACGCGGAGCGCGAGGTCTTCGTCGTCCCGCTGGCGCTCTTCTGGCGGAAGGGGCCGCGGACCGAGAACCGCTTCCTGAACGTCGACTACGGCGCGCTGACCCGACCCTCGGACTTCGCGAAGGTCGCGCGCTTCCTCTCCACGTATCGCAGCCTCACGATCAAGGTCGGGGACGAGATCCCCGTTCGGCTCTACGGTCTGGCGAACGCGGACGACGACTCGAATCGGCTCGCGCGCAAGATCCGGCGCGCGGTGCTGATCCATCTCTATCGCGAGGAGAAGGTCGTCGAGGGGCCGTCGCTGCGGCCGCGTTGGCGCGTGCTGAAGGAAGTGCTCGGGGACGCAGGCGTGCGCGCGGCGATGGCCGTGCGGGCGAGCGCCGACGGCGGCTCCGCGGAGAAGGCGGAGCGCGAGGTCGAGAAGATCTTCAAGGAGATCTCCGCGAACATGAACTCGACGTGGCTCGCCATCGGCGCCGCCACCGTTGGCGGCATCTTCAAGCGCCTCTTCGCATCGATCGAGGTCCACCGCCTGAAGGACATCGCCGAGGACGCGAAGCGGCACCCGATCGTGCTCGTCCCGAGCCACCGCTCGTACTTCGACTTTCTGATCCTGTCCTGGCTCTTCTACCAGAACTACCTCGTGCCGCCCCACATCGCGGCCCGCGAGAACATGGCCTTCGGCCCCTTCGGATACCTGTTCCGGAACATGGGCGCGTTCTTCCTGCGCAAATCCTTCGACGATCCCCTCTACAAGGAGGTCTTCCGGGCCTACGTCGGATATCTCGTGCGCGAGGGCTTCACCCAGGAGTTCTTCATCGAGGGCGGTCGCTCCCGCACCGGCAAGACCCTCGCCCCGCGTCTGGGCATGCTCTCGTGGGACGTCGACGCGTTCCTCGAAACCAGCCGAAAAGACCTCTTTTTCGTCCCGATCGCGGTCAGCTACGAGCGGCTGGTCGAGGAGTCGGGGATGGTCGACGAGCTCGACGGCGGCAAGAAGACCGAGGAGAGCGTGCTCGGACTCCTGCGCGCGCGGAAGTATCTCCAGCGGCGCTTCGGTTCGGTGCACGTCTCCTTCGGCGAGCCGATCTCCCTCGCCGGAGCGCTCGGCGGACAGCGCGAGCGCTTCGAGGCGCTGCAGCGCGGTCAGGTCTCGTCGCCCGAGGTTCGCGAGGTGCTCGAGGAGCACAAGCGCGAGTTCGTGAACCAGCTCGGACATTCCCTCGTCGAGCGGATCGGCTGGGCCATGGTGGCGAACGCGACCTCGGTCGCGGCGGTCGTCCTGATGGGCAGCCCGTATCGTGGCGTGCTGCGCGAGGACCTCGTGAGCGGGATGCAGGACGTGGCGGGGCTGCTCCGGCTACAGGGTGTCCGGCTCACGCCGGCCCTGGAACACGACCTGCCCGATCTGCGCGAGTCGATCACGTTCCTCGAACGTGCCGACCTGATCTCCTCCCGGCTCGACCACCGCGGCGAGATCCTGCACTTCGAGGAGAGCCACCGCCGCGCGCTCGACATCTATCGCAACTCGATCGCGCACTTCCTCGTGATCCCGAGCGTGCTCGCGCGCGGGGCACTCGCGGGCCTCGAGCGCGGTCGGGTGCACCAGGAGCTCGAGACCTGGGTCGAGCTTCTCTATCGCGAGTACTACGCGTCGCGTGAGCTCTACCTGACCCGCGGCGAAGCCGTGCTCGAGCACTTCGAGAGCGAGGGCTGGGTCGAGCGCGAGGACGGCGAGGTCTGGCGCGCGACGGCCGCGGGTCGACGTCCGCTCTCGATGCTCGCGGAGCAGACGCGGGGCGTCGTCGAGTGTTACGACTCGATCGTCCGGGTCCTGGTGGGATGGATGGACTCCGCGGACGAAGGCGTGCTCCGAAGCGGGCTCATCAAGGAGGCGCAGCTCGACTTCGAGGGCGCGCAGCTGCTCGGCGCCGCACGGCGGACGGAGGCCCTCAGCGACACGACCTTCGACAACACCCTCGCGTTCCTCACGAATCGCGACATCCTCGAGAGCGAGTCGATCGCGACCGGCAAACGCGGCGCCCGGGACACCCGCTTTGCCCGTGGGGAGAAGTGGCCCGAGATCGAGGGGATCGCCGCGGTTCTGGCGTCCGCTCTCCGGGACGGGTAGCCTCGGCGCCCTTTCAGGCGGCCCGCTCGGGACCCGCCATTTCCCAGCGCCCGCGCGCAGTTGCGCCTCCGAGGACCCCATGGCCGCCGAGCAGATCGACCCTGCCTCCATCATCGACTTCGAGAAGGGCGGCGGACTCGTCGCCGCGATCGCGCAGGACGACGCCACCGGCGAGGTCCTGATGGTCGCGTACATGAACGAGGAATCGCTGCGGCGGACCCTCGAGCTCGGCGAGGTCGTGTACTGGAGCCGCAGCCGCAAGAAGTACTGGCACAAGGGCGAGGAGAGCGGGAACGTGCAGAAGCTGAAGGGCCTGTACGTGGACTGCGATGGGGACGCGCTCGTCGTGCGAGTCGAACAGGTCGGCGGCGCCGCCTGCCACACCGGCAAGCGCAACTGTTTCTTCCGTCGGATCGACGGCGGGCAGATCGAGGACGTGGGCGTGCAGGTCTTCGATCCGGACGAGGTCTACAAGAAGTGAGTGTATTGACGCCGGACGCCGACGAGGGGCCCAAGATCCGACTCGGCCTGCCCAAGGGCAGCCTCCAGGAGACGACCGTCTCGCTCTTCGCGAAGGCGGGCTACGACGTCCGGATTTCGGGTCGCTCCTACTATCCATCCATCGATGATGCCGAGATCGAATGCATCTTGATCCGGCCGCAGGAGATGGCGCGCTACGTCGGGCAGGGCGTGCTCGACTGCGCGATCACGGGCCTCGACTGGGTCATCGAGTCCGGTGCCGACGTCGAAGAGCTCGCGGACCTGCGTGCGCCCTGGCCGAACTATGGGCCCGTGCGCTGGATCCTCGCGGTCAAGAACGACTCGCCCTTCCAGACGCCCAAGGATCTCGAAGGCAAGCGGATCGCGACCGAAGTGATGGGCATGACGGAGCGTTACTTCGCGGAGCAGGGCATCCAGGCCAAGCTCGAGTTCTCGTGGGGCGCGACCGAGGTCAAGCCTCCGGTCCTCGCCGATGCGATCGTCGACGTCACCGAGACCGGCTCGAGCCTGCGCGCGAACAACCTGCGCGTGATCGATCTGCTGCACGAGAGCACCCCGCGCCTGATTGCCCACCGGGCGTCGCTCCAGGACCCGTGGAAGCGCGGCAAGCTCGAGCGCGTGAAGATGCTGCTGATGGGTGCCATCGCCGCAGCGACGCGGGTCGGTCTCTCGATGAACGTGCCGAAGGACAAGATGGAAGGCGTACTCGCTCTCCTGCCGGACGCGGGCAAGCCGACGATCTCGCCGCTCGCCGACCCCGCCTGGGTCGACATCTTCGTGATCGTCGAGGAGTCCTTCGTGCGCGACCTGCTGCCCAAGCTGCACGAAGCGGGCGCGCGCGGAATCGTCGAGAACCCGCTCAACAAGATCATCGACTGACGTGCCCAGGCCGCGTCGGGATCGCGCCGTCCATGCACGGGGGCGACTCGGCCGCTTCGTCGGTGGACTGAGCGACTACGTGCGAACTGCCTGGTGGGGGCTCGTCTCGCCGCGGGTTACCGAGCGACGACCGCTCGCGATCTCCCAGGCGGTCGTGTTGCGCGGGGAGGGCGACGCGCGCGAGCTGTTGCTCACCCTGCGCGCGGATCTCTTCGGGTGGGAGCTGCCGGGCGGGACGATCGAACGCGGCGAGACGCCGCCCGAAGCGCTCGTCCGGGAAGTGCGGGAAGAGACGGGCCTCGAGATCGAATTGATTCGACCCGTCGGCGACTGGATCCGTAAGGGGTTCCGTCCGCACACGGCGCACGTCTTCCTCGCGCGGGCCGTCGGCGGACATCTGCGCCCGTCGCACGAGACGCCGCGAGCAGGATGGTTCCCCGTCACGTCGCTTCCGGACGAACTCTTCCCCTGGTACGACGGACCGATCGATCGGGTGTTGAACGGTGGGCGAGATTTCATTTCGGTGAGTGAATTTCAAGGCATCGGATCGATCCTCGCGGCGATGCGGATCGATCTCGCGATGCGTTGGCGTGGCCTCCCGGACCCGCCTGCCGATACCCGACGCGACACTACGTAGAGTCGGACCCGGCGGCATCGGCGCTGCCGCGCCCCGCGCGTCAGGTGTAACCTGAGATACAGTTTCTCGACAGCGATTCCCCCCATCGCTCCCCCCGGAACCTGTCTGGCCGGAAGTCCATCGATGGAATCGTGCGCCACACTCGCCTGGGACGCCGTGCTTCAGGGCGTGGTCTCGCTCGCGATGCTGCTCGTCGCACTGTCGTTCGTGCTGTCTCGCATCCGGGATCTCGCGGCCTTCTACTGGATCCTCGCATGGGCAGCGTTACTCGTCGGTGGAGCGCTCCTGATCGTCGCGGCCGGGCTCTTCCCGCCGGCGCGTTATGCGGCCTACGTCGGCGAGGCCTGGATGGCCCCGCTGCTCTTCACGGGCGCGCTCGCGCTCGCGAATCGTCAGCCGCGGCATCAATGGCCGATCCTGGTCGGGTTGCTCGCGGGTTCGTCGCGCGCAGCGATCGACTACTTCGGGCAGTCGGCGATGCCCGGTCTGCAAATGCTCGATCCGATCCACAGCGCCACGATCGCGCCGGCGTTCCTGCTCGCAACCGCGATCGTCGTGTATCGCGCGCCCGAACCGGTGGCGTTCCGCGTGCCGATCGTGGTCCTCGTCGTCGGCTATCTCTGCGTCGAGCTCGCCGACGCGTATTTCGACTGGCAGGCGGGCCACAACGTCGCGCCCTGGCGGCTGCAGCTCACCTTCGCGCTTCCGCTCTTCGCGGTACAGATGGCCTCGCGTCTGCTGCAGCTCGGGGAGGGCGCTGCCGAGGCCCAGCGTGCGCACGACGAGGCAGTTCGCGCGCGACGCCACGAGCGCGACCGCGTCGAGCTGGTCTTCTCGCAGGTGCAGGAGCTGATCGCCGAGGTCGACGAGGACACGCGGATCCTCTTCGTGAACGGCCGCGCGACCGAAGTCCTCGGCATCGATCCAGAGATCCTGATCGGTCGCTTCGGCCTCGACTTCGTTCCCGAGGACCGGCGCGACGACACCATCGCCGAGTTCCGGCGCCTGCTCGCGCGCGGCGAGCTCGGGGAGCCCCATCTCGTGCCCGTGCCGCGGGCGGACGGCGAGACGGTCTTTCTCGAGGTCACGATCTCGCGCTACGGGGACGCGGGCGGGCGTCGGCTGCTCGTGGTCGCGCGGGACGTGACGGCGCGGGTCGAGACCGAGCGGGCGATGGCGCTCGACGCGACGTCCTCGTACAGCGCGTCGAAGAGCAGACCCACGTGCTGCGCGCGTCCCTCGATCGGTTGCGCGAGCAGGAGAGACTCGCCGCGGTCGGGACGCTGGCCTCGGGCATCGCGCATCAGATCAACAACCCGGTCGGCGCGATCTCCGCGGCGGCGGAGTTCGCGCTCCTCTCTGCCTCCGAACCGGACGCAGAGAAGATCCGCGAGGCGTCTCTCAACCGGATCGTCGAGGAGTCGGCGCGTGCCGGGCGGATCGTGAAGAGCATCCTCCGGTTCGCGCGGCACGGGACGACGAACAAATGGGTCGACGATCTCGGCGCGGTCGTGCGCCGGTCGGTCGAGCTCATGCGTCCCTACGTCGACGAGCGGGGCGGACACCTCGACTTCGAGGGAAGCGAGACAGCGATGCCCGTCGTGATGAGTCCGATCGAGATCGAGCAGATGATGGTGAACCTCGTCCGCAACGCGGCGGAGTCGCTGCGCGAGGGCGGCCGGGTGATGGTCCGCACCGAGGCGGCGGGCGGCTCGGCGCTCGTCGAGGTGATCGACCAGGGGCGCGGTATGGACGCGGACACCCGCGCGCAGGTCTTCGATCCCTTCTTCACGACCCGCTTGCGCGATGGCGGATCGGGGCTCGGCCTATCGGTCGTGCACGGGATCGTGTCCGAGCACGCGGGCGAGATCGAGATCGAGAGCGAACCGGACCGGGGCACCCGCGTGGGCATCCGATTTCCCATGAGCCCGCTCGATCCGACCAGACCGTCCGACGCCCCCGCCGATCGCGTCTGATCCCGCGCCGGACGGCGCGTCGCCATGGCTACGCTCGCGCCGCGCCCGGCCCTTGCCGGTGCCCCACGTCCCACCCCGAGGAGCCCACGCGTGTCCACCGTCGAGACCCGCCACACCTTCTGCCGCATCTGCGAATCGCTCTGCGGGCTCGAGGTCGACGTCGACGAGGCGGGCCGCGTCCAGGCGATCCGGCCCGACGAGGCGCACGTCGAGACCGCTGGCTTCGCTTGTGTGAAGGGCCTGAAGCAGCACAGGCTCTACGACACCCCCGACCGGCTCCGCCATCCGATGAAGCGGGTCGGCGACCGCTTCGAGCGGATCTCCTGGGAGCAGGCCCTCGCGGAAATCGGCGCGAAGGTGCAGGCGCTGCGGGCCGAGCAGGGCGCCGACTCGATCGGCATGTACGTGGGCACCGCCGCCGGCTTCAGCCTCTTGCATCCGATCTTCGCGCAGGGGTTCATGAACGGTGTGGGCTCGAAGAGCATGTACGCGTCTTCGACCCAGGACTGCAGCAACAAGTTCGCGGTCGCCCGGGAGGTCTACGGCTTCCCCTTCACGCAGCCCTTCCCGGACCTCGACCACGTGCGCTGCCTGATCATCGTCGGCGCGAATCCCCTCGTCTCGAAGTGGAGCTTCCTGCAGGTCCCCAATCCCGGGAAGCGGTTGCGGGAGATCGAAGCCCGGGGCGGCGACGTCTGGATCGTCGATCCGCGGCGCACCGAGACCGCGAAGGTCGCTGGCGAACACGTGCCGATCCGTCCCGGCACGGACGTCTTTTTCTACCTGAGCTTCCTGCACGAGCTGATCGAGACCCGTGGCATCGACGAAGCCCTGCTGCGCGAACACACGAGCGGGTTCGACACGATCCGCGCCCTCGCGGCCGAGTGGCCGGCGGAGCGGACCGCAGAGGTGACGCGTATTCCGGCGGAGATCCTGCGTGCGATGGTGCGGAGCTATCGCGAGGCGGACGGGGCCGCGCTCTACTGCTCGACCGGCGTCAACATGGGCGGGCAGGGCGCGCTCGCCTTCTGGATCCAGGAGGTCATCAACGCCGTCTCCGGCAACCTGGACCGGCCGGGTGGCCTCCTGCTGGGACGCGGGATCGTCGACTTCGCGCGCTTCGGCGCGAAGTCGGGCTTCGGTCTGCGAGAGGACCGCTCGCGGGTCGGCGGCTTCGCGTCGGTGAACGATGCCTATCCCGGTGGCATCCTCGCCGACGAGATCCTGACGCCGGGCGAGGGGCAGCTCCGCGCGCTCTTCGTGACCGGCGGGAACCCGCTGATCACGATGGCCGGCGCCAATCGCCTGCGCGACGCCTTCGAGGAGCTCGAGCTGCTCGTCACGATCGACATCCTGCCGAACGAGACCGGGCAGATCGCGGACTACATGCTGCCGGCGACGACCCCCTTCGAGCGGCCGGATCTGCCCTTCGCGTTTCCGCTCCTGATGGGCATGCAGTCGCATCCCTACCTGCAGGCCACGGAGGCGGTGATCCCCGCCGACGCGGAGCAGCGCGACGAGGCGAGCATCTACCTGGACCTCGCGCGCGCGTGCGACAGCCCGCTCTTCGGGTCACGAATCGCGCAGCGCGTGCTCGAGTGGGTCGCTCGGCGCTTCGGCCCCTCGAGGTCGGGTCTGCCGGCGTCCCTGCCGCAGGCCGGCTTGATGAGCCTGCTCCTGCGTGTCACCGGCCACGGCAGCTTCCGTCGACTCCTCGGCGATCGCCACGGCAGGCGTCTCGCGCCGCAACAGGCGAACAGTTATCTCGGCAAGCAGGTCGCGCACGAGGACGGCCGGATCGCGCTCGCGCCCGAGGCGCTGATGGCGCGCGCCACCGGCCTCGAAGACGCGTTCGAGTCGGAGCGGCGCGAGCCCGGGAGGCTCAAGCTGATCACGAAGCGGCACGTGAAGACCCACAACTCGTGGACGCACAACGAGCCGAGCTTCATGACCGGCACCTTCACGACGAATCACGTCTACATGCACCCCGAGGACGCGAAGGCGGCGGGGCTGACAGGAGGCGATCTCGCGGACGTCCGGTCCGAGACGGGTCGCATCCGGTTGCCGGTCCAGCTCCTGGCCGACCTGCAGCCCGGGACGGTCGCGATTCCGCACGGCTGGGGACATCAGCACGCGGAAGGGCTGTCGACGGCGCGAAAGACGACCGGGGTGAACGTGAACGTGTTGGCGAGATCGGGGCCGGGGGCGGTGGAGCCGTTGTCGGGCATGTCGCGCCTGACCGCGATTCCCGTCGACGTCGGGCCCGCGGACGGGCCGCTCGATCCGCGCAGCTGGGCGGGGATCCCCGCTTCCGAAGCCCAGAAGCATTAGGCGACGAAGGGCGGGCGTTTGTCGCTCGCGGGACCCTTTCGACGTCTTCCGCGATACCTTGGTGACGTCTTCTCCCGCCGCCGATCGGCTGGCTTCGGGAGATCAGGGGAGCGCGCGTGTTCGGTCCCAGCGATCCCGTCGCCATCGAGATGCTCGCGAGCGTGCTCTTCGCCGTGGGCATGGCTGCCGTTCTCGCTGGTGTGCTGTGCCTGTCGAGCGACGAGCGGCCCGGCGGATTCTGGCTGTTCGGCTGGGCCGCGCTGCTCCTGACGGGCGGGTTCTACGGGAGCGAAGCGAACGGTTGGCAGGGCGCCTCGGTGCTCGGATGTTGATCGACGGGCTCTTCGCGCCCCTCATGTGGCTCGGCAGCGTCTCGATCCTGCGCGGCGGCGCCCCCGCCTGGTGGCCGCTCGTGGTCGGCTTCGCGGCCGGTCTGCTGCGCGTCTTTGCGACGTCGCAGTCCCTCGACGCGCTGGTCGTCCTGATTTCCCTGGTGGCGCCCGCTTTCCTCGCCGCGTCCGCTTGGATGATGTGGCAAGCGCCCGGTCAGGTTCGCTTCGGTCGCACGATCGCGGCTTTCTTCGGGGTCCTCGTCGCGGTCGAGCTCGCGGATGCGATCATCGACGCGACGCGATCGGAGAACTGCGTCCAGTACGAGCTCTTCGCCGCGCTCGGACTGCCTCTCGCGGCGATCCAGATCGCGTAGCGTGTCGACGCGCTCCGCCAGGGAATGGTGACGGCGCAAGCCGCGCCCGACGCCGCCGAGCGAAGACGCGACCTCGAGCGCACGCATTTCCACGGGCTCTTCGACGCGATGAAGGAGCTCGTCGCCGAGCTCGAAGTCGATACCCGAATCATCTTCGTCAACCGTCGGGTCCGGGACCTGCTCGGCCTCGACGTCGATGCGCTGATCGGCACCCGCGCGCTCGACTACGTCGACCCTGCGACTCGCTTCGAGGCGGAAGAGCTCTGGCGCAAACAGGCCAAGTCCGGAGGACTCGAGCGTCCGATCACCTTCGGTGTGCCGCGCGCCGACGGCTCGGGCCAGGTCTTCCTCGAGATCACCGTGTCGGAGCAGATGTTGGACGGGCAGCGCCGCTACCTCGTGCTCGCGCGCGACGTGACGGGGCGGCACGAGACCGCCGAGCGGCTCGAAGCGCGGCAGCAGGAGCTCGAGGCGAGCATCGCGCGGAGCCGAGACGAGCTCCGCGCGTCCCGACTTCGGCTCGAAGACCAGGAGCGACTCGCGGTCGTGGGCACCCTCGCTTCGGGCATCGCGCACCAGATCAACAATCCCCTCGGAGCGATCCTCGCGGCGGCCGACTTCGCGCTGCTCGAGCCGGACGTCGCCAGGCGCGAAGACGTGATGAGAGACGCGCTCGCGCGGATCGCCTCGGAGACCAAGCGCGCGGGTCGGATCGTGAAGAGCATCCTGCGATTCGCGCGGCACGGCGCGACCCCGAAATGGCTCGACGATCTCGGCCCGGTCGTTCGTCGCTCGGCGGAGCTGTGCCGCGACTACGTCCGAGATCGCGGCGGGGTCCTGGAGCTCGCGGTGACGCTCGAGGAACTCCGGGTTCTGATGAGTCCGATCGAGATCGAGCAGTTGGTCGTCAATCTCGTCCACAACGCGGCGGAGTCGAGGTCGACCGGCGCGCGCGTGCAGGTCGAGGTCGACCAGTCCGATTCGCGGCACGCGAGGATTCGCGTCCGCGACGACGGGGACGGGGTCCCATCGACCGCGATCGCCGAGGTCTTCGACCCGTTCTACACGACACGGATCCAGGAGGGCGGCTCGGGCCTCGGCCTGTCGGTCGCGCACGGGATCGTCGAAGACCACGGAGGCACGATCGCGATCGACAGCGCGCCGCGCCGCGGCACGACCGTCACCATCGAGATCCCGGTCCGCAGGCGCGCGTAGCGGGCGTACCGCGCCGTTCTCGCCCTCGCGGGTCGGTGTCGGGCTTACCCATGCCGCGGAACGGGGGTAGATCCCCAGCGACGGGGGAGGGGAGATCGGCCACCTTGCCACGACGTCGCGCGCACGTCCGGGCCGGGCGGCTCCGAGGTGTCGAGGCGCGCGCATGATCCGGAGCTCCCCCCGCCATGGATCAAGTCTTCACCCTCGCGTGGGAGTCCCTGCTCCAGGGACTCGGTGTCTTCGTCCGGGGCGTCCTCCTCCTGGGCGCACTCACGTCCGTCGGCCGCGAACTCGCAGGCGGCTTGTGGATGCTCGGCTGGACGGCGCTACTGCTCACGGCGGGATTCTTCCTGGCCGCGGATGCGGGTTACCCGTTCACTCGACACGTTGCCTTCGTGGCGGTCGGGCTCTTTCCGCCCCTCATGTTGATGGGGGCGATCGAGCTGCATCCGCGCCGTTCGGCGCCTCACTGGCCGCTCGGGGTCGGGGTCGCCGCTGGGCTCGCGCGGGTCGCCCTGATGGAGACCGGTTTCCCGCTCGCCTGCGCGATCATGTGCGCGGTCCTCGGACCCGCGTTCCTGTTCGGTGCCGCACGCTATGTCTGGACGGCGCCAGCCGCGGTGCAGTACCGCCGCGTGATCGGCGGACTCTTCATCGCGCTCGCGGCGGAACGAAGGAACCCGTCGTCGTTCCCATGGAGACGGCGTACGGAACGCGCATCTATCTCGAGTGCACCGTTTCGGACTACGCGTTCCCCTGCGAAGCCCGCTTGCTCGTGATCTGCCCGGACGTGACGGAGCGTCGGCGCGACGCGGACCGTCGCGACGAGCGCGAGCGCGAACTCGAGCAGCGCATCGACGAGACGGCGTCGGAGCTCCGGGGGTTCGTCGACCGGGTGCGCGAGCAGGAACGCCTCGCGACGATGGGCACCCTCGCGTCCGGGCTCGCCCACCAGCTCAACAATCCGATCGGGGCCATCTCGACGGCAGCCGAGTTCGCGCTGCGCGCGCGGAGAACGGGACGCGCGGGCGGTGGCGGACGAAGCGCTCGAGCGGATCGTAGACGAGGCGAAGCGCGCGGGGCGCATCGTCCGCAGCAGCATCGGCTTCGCGAAGGCCTCCGATACCCCCATGTGGTCCGAAGATCTCGGCGGGCTCGTGCGCCGCATGGCGGAGATCGTGCGCCCCTACGTCGCCGCGCGCGGGGGCTCCCTCGCGCTCCCGGTCACCGGCGAGTCGACGCCGATGGCAATGCGTCCGATCGAGCTCGAGCAGATGCTCGTGAACCTCGTCCGGAACGCGGCGGAGTCGAGCGCCGACGGCGCGCACATCGAGCTCCGGACCCGGGTGTCCGGCGATCAAGCGGTGGTCGAGGTGATCGACGACGGTCTCGGCATCCCCGCCGAAGCGCGCGCTTCCTGATCCCGCCCCCGGCCGCGTGAGGCGCGAACGCCCTCGAAATGAGAAACGCCCCCGGTTCCGGTCGGATCCGAGGGCATCTGATTTCGCTCGCGCGCGGTGCCTAGCGTCGCTGCTCGCGGAGGCCGCTGGCTTCCCACTCCTTCGAGAGCTGCTTCAGCTTTCGCGAGAACTCTTCGAAGGGATCGTCGAAGGAGAGGATGATCTCCGTCGTGCGCGGGATGTCGTCGCCGTTGAGCAGACCGCGGTAGCGATTCAGGTTCGCGAGGATCGCCTCGGCGACCTTCAGGGCGCGCTTCTCCGTCTTGATCAGGGGCGACTGGAGCGTGTAGACGTTGTTGCGTCCCCAGAGACTCTCGTCGCGGACGATCGCGATCTCGCGGTAGACGCCGTTGATCGGATCGAAGTTGTACTCGACGCGGACCTCCTTGAAGATGTCCGAGTTGCCGGTGTAGAACCCGCGCTCCTTCTCGACCTTACCGAGTTGGCGGCAGCGGGGGCAATAGAAGGTGTCGCCGTGATTGAGGAGGAAGACGCCCTTGGCGTAGTCCTCGCAATCCGTGTTCTCGCAATATCCAACGCCGCGCTTCATGCTGGCCATCCTGGTGGATGCCTCCTTCGGTTCGTGCGTCTCTCCCGGTTCCCCACCAGTGATCCAGGGCGCCGCACGTTCCGTCTGATTCGCTTTCGTAGAAGAGCAAGCCGTGTGCCATGGACGGGATTGGCTGGGGGGCGTTCCGTCCCGGAGCGAGCTTGCCGATGTTACCCGAATTCCCTGCCGGTCGATTGCCTTCGATCCGCTTCGAATCCGCCTCCGAAGGTGAGGGCTCGTCTCCGGATCGTGATCAGGACGCTCTCACGCCCGCTTTCGTTCCCCCGAGCGCCGTGCTCGTGAAACCGAACACCGCGCCGCGGGGCTGCTTGCGGGGTCGCCGTGGGACGCGTTCGGGCCCAAAAGTGGAAGAAGACTTCCGCTGCTCACGCAGTGCGCAATTCCTGTCGCAGTCGCGTCCCGGTCGGAGGGCACCGACGGGGCGAAGGCGCGGCTTCCGGAGGAGTCCGGGCACGCCGCACGTCGCCAGGGGGTGGCGGGGGCTTCTGCGGTCGCTTGCGTGGCGCTGCAAGCGACGCGAGAGGGGCGTGGGGAGCGCAGTCTCCTTCGAGTCTAGGGGGCTTCAAACGCGTGCCGGGTGAACCCGATCGCCACAATGTTTCCGGAGACCCGGTCGTTGTCAACCGCGATTTGATTTTGGACCGTGTTCTCTTCGTCGCCCTGCCGCGACGCGTCAGGTGTCGTCGACCGTGGACGGCCGAGAGCCTCGGACGGGATGCGCGGCGTCGCTCTCCACGCGGTCCGTTTCGGCGCGCAGGACACCGATTCGCCAGCGCAGGACGAGCAGGAAGACGAACACGAAGAAGAGCGTCAAATTTCCGACGAGGAAGGGGAGGCCCATCCCCTCACCCAGACCCGAGCTCTCATTGGCGAGATTGTCGGGGTGCATCGCGCCGCCCACGAGATCGATGATCCAGTAGTTGAGCGGGATCAGCACGACGCCGAGGATTCCGTAGATCGACGCGAAGCGCGCCGCGCGTTCGTCGCCCTCGGTGAAGCTGCGCAGTAGCAGGTAGGCGAGGTACACGAACCAGAGCAGGAGCGTGAGCGTCAGCCGCGCATCCCATACCCACCAGTTGCCGGGACCCCAGGCGCCGCGGGCCCAGATCGGTCCGGTGATCAGCATCAACGAGCAAAAGAGGGTGCCCACCTCGGCGCCCGCGATCGCGAGCTGGTCGTGCACCTCGCGGCCGCGCCACAGGAAGAGGCCGCCCGCGATCGCCGTCGCGACGAAGCCGAGATAGGCGCCGTAGGCGAGCGGCGGATGCACGTAGAGGATCTTCTGCATGACGCCCTGGACCGAGTCGAGGGGCGCCTGGATCACGGTCCACGCATAGACGGGCAGCAGCACGGCGACGCACCAACCGAGCACGCGGAGCGATACGGCGAGGCGGTCGTCGTCGGCGGCGGGTCGGGTCATGTCGCTGATCCTTTGGATTCGATCCGTGAGGGGAGGGTGCCTGGGGCGCGGCTGCGCGTCGAGTCGCAGATCGCTGCAGACGGCGCGCGTGGCAGAGGGCTACTCGTCGAGCACGTAGTCGAAGAGCAGGAACGAGAGGACGAGGTAGATCCCGCCGATCACGATCAGCGGCTGCACGAGGGAGAGGCCGAGGGGATCGCCGCCGAGGGTCGCGGTCGTCGCCCGAACCGCTGCGGCGAGGACCGGGACCAGCGTCGGGATCAGCAGCACCGGGAGCAGCACCTCACGGAAGCGACTACGCACGCTCATCGCGGAGAGCAGGGTGCCGACGCTGCAGATCGCGACGTTCGCGAGGGCGGCGATGGCGGCGCTGCCGGCGAGGCCGACGGACACGTCGACCCGCATGAAGAGGGCGAAGACGAGTGCGGTCAGGACCTGCACGAGGGTGATCAGCACCCAGGTGGCCGCCGCCTTGCCGAGGAAGATCCAGCCGCGGGTGCCCGGGGCGAGGGCCAGGGCGGTCATCGCCTCGTTCTCGAGCTCGGTCGCGAAGGTTCGCCCGAGGCCGATCACGGCGGCGAACACGTAGGTCACCCACAGGACACCGGGCGCGAGGCGCGCGATCTCTTCGCGATCCATGCCCGGCCACGCGAACTGGAACACGACGACGACCAGGAACGCGAAGATCGTCATCGCGACGACACGGTCGCGCGAACGCCACTCGGTCACCAGGTCCTTCCAGAGCAGCGTGAGCGCGACGTTCATGCGGCGACCTCGCCACGTGCGAGCCCGACCAGGAGCTGGCGCAGCGCGTCGACCTCGAAGGTCTCGTCGCCGCGCCTCGGCGCGGCCCGAAGCGCGCCCTGGTGCAGCACCCACGCGCGGTCCGCCAGGGCGACCGCGCGCCTGGGGTCGTGGGTCACCAGCACGAGCGACCGCGTCGCGGCGGAGTCCCCCGCGCGAAGCGCATCGAGCCGCGCGGCCAGGCGCTCCCCGGACGCTTCGTCGAGTCCGGTGAAGGGCTCGTCGAGCAGCACGAGCGAGGGCTGGTGCACGATCGCGCGGGTGATCGCGAGGCGCTGCGCCATGCCGCGGGAGAAGGTGTCCGCGCGCCGGTCGGCGACGTCGAGTAGCGCGAAGTCGTCGAGCAGGGCGTCGAGCGCGTCGCGGCCCGGGTTCTGCCCGTGCAGTCGCGCGGCGAAGGAGAGGTTCTCGCGTGCGCTCAACTCGCCGTAGAGAAGCGTGGCGTGGCCGACGTATCCGACCCGCGCGCGTAGCGCCTCACGCGCCAGCGGCGCCTCGGCCCCCTCGCCGAGGGTCGCTTCGAGGCTGCCGCCGCTCGGCCGGGAGAGGCCGGCAAGGATCTTGAGCAGACTGCTCTTGCCCGCGCCATTCGCGCCCAGGATCGCGATCGCCTCACCCGGGGCGAGGGCGAAGTCGATTCCGCGGAGCGCGGCGACGCGGCCGTAGCGCTTCTCGACCGCGGCTCCGCGGAGCCGGAGCGAGCTCACCCCTGCGCTCCGCTGGCTTCGCCCGGTTCGAGAGTGCCGCCGCAGTGGGAACAGAAGCGCCACTTCGCGTCGACCCGATCACCGCAGGACGGACAGAAGCGACCGGTCGCGACTGCCGCGGGCGTAACGGGCGCGGGATCTCGCGGTGTCGGAACTTCGGGCGCGCTGGTCGACGCGGATCCGGTCGACACGCCCGCGTGGGTTCGCTCCTCCCGCAGGAGCGAGATCGCCTGTCCGCGCAGCTCGCGCCGCATCGCCTCGTAGTCCGCTTCGTCGAGCTTGCCGGTCTCGAAGTCGTGCTCCAGGTCCGCGATGTCCGAGTAGACGCCCTCGCGTTCTTCGCGGAGCCGCTCGAGCTCGGTGTCGACTGCCGGTGCGCGATTCCGTCTGCGCAGCAGCGGGGCGACGAGGAACCACGCGCCGCCGGCGGCAGCGAGCAGCGTGAGCGCGAGGCTCGCCTCCTGGGGCAGGCCGGCGCCGCTGAGGGGCTCGAGGTGCAGGTCGACGACCTCGTGCATGCCCACGTTGTAGGCCTCGCGGTGGAGGTAGTTCCGGGTGCGGTTGCGGAAGGGGCGTCGGCGGTGGAGCCGCTTGCTGTCGAGGGCGAGCCCGGTGTCCGCGACCAGGACGTTCAGGGTCTGTACCTCGCGCGGGAAGCGCAGGTCGAGGGTGACGCCGTCGGGTCGGCTCGGCATGCGAAGGGCGTAGCCGATCGAATGTTCGCCCGGGCCGATCGGTCCGATCACGTCGAAGCCGCCGTCGTCGGTGGGCGTCAACCCGAACGCTTCGGCGTCCTGGGACACGCCCTGGAGCGCGGCGCCCGTCGGGACCGACACGTGCATCAGCGGCGCTTCGGGGGTCCCGGTGACCGGCGCGCCCGGCGACACGACGACCTGCAGGTCGACGTTCGCTTCGAGTCGCGTGTCGTCGAGGTCGACCCAGACGTCCGTGCGCGGAATCGTGACCGCGGCGGGATCCATGCGGCTCTCGGGCAGCGTGATCGCGAGCGCGATCCGTTCCCCGGCCCGCAGCCCCGCGCGGGCCCAGCTCGCGAGCGGGCTCGTGTCATCGTCGACGAGGCCGCGCGAGGCGACGAGCCCGGTGCCCTCGATCTCCATCCCGCTGGTGCCGGCGACGGCAACGACCCGAGAGGCGTCCGCGCGCAGCTCGACGGGCACGTCGACGGTCCGGATCGACCGACCGAGGGGGAGGCTCCACTGATACTCGACCGCCTGCTCGCCCGAGTAGAGCGGGCCGAAGAAGCGGACCACGCCCTCGCTGAGCACCAGCTCGTCACCGATCGAGCTCGGCCCGGCGTTGAAGTCCTGGGCCGCTGCCGGCAACGGGCGTTCGAAGATCGCAGGGCCCTCGGCGTTCGCGGGGAGCTGGATCACGCGCGTGCCTGCACTCGTCAGGCGGAGGATCTCGGCGACCACGATGCGGTCGCCCATCCAATCGACGCGCACGCGTAGCTCGTCGACCGCGACGCCCGCGACCTCCGTCGTCGGCGTCGAGACGCGAATCGAGACGCCGGCTTCCGTCTCTCCAGCGACGAACGTGACGCGCTCGCCGAAGGGGATCTCCGCGAAGCGCGCGCCGACCAGGTAGACGATTCCCGGGTCGTTCGAGATGCCGGCGAAGACGTGTCGCCCGGTGGCGTCGGTCACGCCGTTCGCGAGACCGGGCATGCCGTCGGGGCCGAGCGCGTAGAGCGCGAGCTCGCGACCGCCGAGGTCGGCGTTCGGCTCGGCCGAGACGAGGGTCACGGTCAGCTGTCCCGGTCCGGGCGGAGGCGGCGGGGCCTGGCCGATGTCCTCGCCGTGTTGCGCGAGCGCGACGACGGGAATGACGAGCAGCGCGGCGATCGCGACGAACGCGCGCGAGGCCGTGCGGGACCGCCTTCGGGCGGGGAGGTTCACGCGCTCGTCTCCGAGCCCGCCTCGCCCGTCGGGTGCGGCCAGAGCACGATCAGGCAACCGATCACGAAGATCACGCCGCCGCTCCAACCCCAGTTGACCAGCGGGTTGTGATAGATCTTGAACGTGCCGGAGCCGTCGGGTTCGAGCTGGGTCAGGATCACGTAGAGATCTTCGCGCCAGCTCGAATAGATGGCCGGGATCGAGTTCGGCTGCTGCTCGAGCCAGTAGAACCGCTTCTCCGGCGTCATGACCGCGAGCGGGGTTCCGCTGTGTCCGTCGCGGTCGCCCCGGCGATAGAGCGCGAGCCGCGCCTTGGCTCCGCCGTAGTGCTGCGCCGGGATCGGGTCGGCCGTGAGGTAGTGGAGCCGGAAGTCGCTGATCGTCGTCGAGTCGCCGGGGCGGATGTTCTCGAGCTTCTCCGTGTTGAACGCGGCGCCGGAGATCCCGAGCAGCAGGATCACGACGCCGGCGTGCACGATGTAACCGCCATAGCGGCGCTGGTTGCGGCGCAGGAGTGTCGCCAGCGCGGTCCCGACGCTCTCGCCGCGACGCTGGGTGCGCGCGGAGATCGCCCGCGTGTACTCCTGCCCGATCGTGGTGAGCACGAACGCGCCGAGCCCCCAGGCGGAGATCGCCCAGTAGCCGGGGGAGAAGCCGAAGAGCACGATCACGCCGATCGCGGTCGCTGCACCGACGGTGGCGGGGACGACGAATTGCCGACGCAGGCTCGCGACGCTCGCCTTGCGCCACGCGATCAACGGGCCGACACCCGTCAGCACGAGCAGCAGCAACGCGAGGATGCCCGCGAACGTGTTGAAGTAGGGCGGGCCGAGGATCCGTCGCACGCCGCCGAGCGCCTCGGTGAAGACCGGGAACATCGTGCCGACGAACACGACGAAGAGAATCGCCATGAAGATCCAGTTGTTGATGATGAAGCTCGCCTCGCGGGAGAGGATGCTCTCCAGCTTGTTGCCGCTGCGCAGATTGGGAAGTCGGAAGAGCAGGGCGGCGATGAAGGCGACGAGCATGATCGACACGTAGAAGAGGAAGAGCCGGCCGAAGCTGTCGCTGTTCGCGAAGGCGTGGACCGACTGCACGACGCCCGAGCGCGTCAGGAACGTGCCGAAGAGACAGAGACCGTAGGTCAGCCCGATCAGCACCAGGTTCCAGGTCTTCAGCATGTCGCGCTTTTCCTGGATCATGACCGAGTGGATGTAGGCGGTGCCCGCGATCCAGGGCATGAGCGAGGCGTTCTCGACCGGGTCCCAGGCCCAGTAGCCGCCCCAGCCGAGCACTTCGTAGGCCCAGCGTCCGCCTAGCATGATCCCGACCGAGAGCACGCTCCAGGCGAAGAGGGTCCAGCGGCGGGTCGTGCGGAACCACGTCGTTCCCAACTCGCCGGTCACGAGTGCCGCGAAAGCAAACGAAAAGGGCAGGGCGAAGCCCGTGAAGCCGGTGTAGAGCATCACCGGGTGGATCATCATGACCGGGTGCTGCAGCAGCGGGTTCAACCCGTTGCCGTCCGAGAGCCGGTTCGTGTGCGGCACCTCGGCGAAGGGCGGGGTCTCGAAGTTCACGAGGTACAGGAAGAACGCGACGTTCGAGAGCATCGCCACGCAGACCCAGGGCATCAGCTTGCGGTTCTGGGTGCGGTTGCCGGCGATCGCGACCGCGGCGTAGGCGGTCAGCATCCAGCCCCACAAGAGCAGCGAGCCAGCCTGCCCACCCCACAATGCACCGAGCCGATAATGAAGCGGCATCGTGCGCGCGGAGTGCGCCGCGACGTATTCGAGGGAGAAGTCGTTCGTGCCGAGGGCCCAGAAGAGCGCGAGCATCGCGAGAGAGGTCGCGGCGAAGACCAGAATCACCGCGCGCTCGGTCACCCGCGTCCAGTCCTCACGGTGCGCGAGGCCGGCGAAGATCCCGGCGCCGATACCGAGGGCGCAGATCAGCAGCCCCAGGCGGAGCGCGTAGAGTCCGAGGTCGGTCATCTACAGCTCGATGCTCGACTTCTCGGCGGGCCCGGCCTGCGCCTCGAACTTCGACGGACACTTCGCGAGGACGTTGTCGGCGACGAAGACCCGGGCGCCGCGGTTCAGCACGAGCTGGCCTTCGACGACGACCTCGGCGCCGTCCTGGAAGAGGTCCGGCGTCTCGAGGCTCTCGTACACGACGGCCAGGGTCTGACCGACGGGTCCGCCGCCATGGGGTGGGTCGTTCTGGACGGAGAAGAGCACGCGCTTGCCCTCGACGTCACGCTCGATCGAGGAGTTCGCGACATAGCCGTGGACGCGCGCGCTGCGGCCGACCATGTCGCCTGCGTTGGCCTGGAACTGGTCGAGCTCCTGGAAGTACTGGAACGAGAGTCCCGCCTCCATCTGCGTCGAGCCCCACCAGCCGAGCAGCGCGGCGATGGCCGCGGCGCCGATGGCGATCTGTACACCCTTGGACATGTCGATGGGTCCCGTTTCCCGAGGCTCGCCGAGACCGTGGAGCCGCACCGGTGCGTGTGCGCGCGGTTCGCGAGCGGTCGGGAAGAGTTGGAGGGTTGGGTGGGTGCGCGTCCGTTTACTCGAACGGCGCCGAGATTAGCGGTCGCCCGGAGGCGTGTCAAAGTGCGCATGGCTGAAAATTGCTTTGATTTCGGATACTTGGACGATTGGATGCCTTGACGCCCCGAACCCGCCGGGCTAACCGGGGAGCATGTCCGCGCCGAGTCTGCAGAAGCCCCGGGATCGTACCTGGAGCGCCCGCGCCGAGTCCCTCGCGCCCTTCCTGGCCATGGAGGTGCTCGAGCGCGCCGCGGAGCTCGAGCGGGACGGAATCTCCGTGGCCCACCTCGAGCTCGGGGAGCCGGAATTCGCCCCTCCGCCCGCGGCCAACCGCGCCGTGAGCCAGGCCCTGGCTCGGGACGACACGAACTACACCGACAGCCGCGGGCGGCTCGAGCTGCGTGAGGCAATCGCTACGGACCTCGGCCGACGCTTCGCAGGAGTATCGGTCGATCCGGGTCGAGTGCTGGTGACCCAGGGCACGTCGAGCGCGATGACCCTGGTCTTCGCGTGCCTCGTCGAGCCAGGCGACGAGGTGATCCTGCCGACGCCCCACTACCCCTGCTACCCGAATTTCGTTCGCTTCTGCGGGGGCGAGCCGGTCTTCGTCGAGACCGAGGCGGCCGACGGTTGGCACATCGACCCCGATCGCGTGCGCGCAGCGATCACGCCGCGCACGAAGGCGATCGTCGTGGGTTCCCCAGCGAACCCGACGGGCGCGGTTCAGCCCCGCGCCGTGATGGAGGCCGTCGCTGAGCTCGGGCCGACCCTCGTCTCGGACGAGATCTACGACGGGCTGGTCTACGACGGGGCCGCGACGACGTCGGCCCTCACCCTGGGCGACGACGCCTTCGTGTTGGACGGCTTCTCGAAGCGTTATGCGATGACCGGGTTCCGGCTGGGCTGGGTCGTGGCGCCGGAGAGCGCCGCGCGCCGGCTCCAGATCCTGCAGCAGAACCTCTTCATCTCCGCGAGCAGCTTCGTCCAGGCCGCGGGCGTCGCGGCCCTCGCCGAGGGCGCAGAGATGAGTGCATCACTCCTCGACGCATGTGCTTCGCGGCGCCGATTACTCGTCGATGGTCTGCGCGCCCTCGGATTCGGCATCGAGAGGGATCCCGAAGGCGCATTCTACGTCCTCGCGGACGCGCGTGCGTTCGGGGAGGACTCGCGCGCCTTGGCCTTCGCGCTGCTCGAGGAGGCCCACGTCGGCTGCACCCCGGGCATCGATTTCGGCGAGGCCGCCGAGGGGCGGCTGCGCTTCTGTTATGCGTTGGCGCAGGAGACGATCGAGACCGCGCTCGAGCGGATGGCGCCTTTTCTCGAGGCTCGACGCGGGCGCGGAGGAGCGGCGCCGTGAAGATCCTCGAGGCAGAGTTGATCGCGTCGGCGCCCCGCGTCGAGAAGCTGCCCGAATCGGGGCTGCCCGAGGTCGCGTTCCTCGGCCGCTCGAACGTCGGCAAGTCGAGCCTGTTGAACGGCCTCGCGCGCCGCAAGAAGCTCGCGCGCACGAGCAGCACGCCGGGCAAGACGCGCGAGCTCGTGCTCTTTCGCATCCGGACCGATCGCGGCGAGATCGGCCTCGTCGACCTGCCGGGCTACGGCTGGGCCAAGGTCTCCCGCCAGGAGCGCAAGAGCTGGCAACGTCTCGCGGAGGGCTACCTCGCGCAGCGGGAGTCGCTGTGTCTCGCGATGCTGCTGCAGGACGTGCGGCGGACCTGGAGCGAGGACGAGGATCTGCTGCTCCAGTGGCTCGCGGAACGTGACGTCCCCGGGCGCGTCATCCTCACGAAGACCGACAAGCTGAAGCAGATGAAGCGCAAGGAAGCGGTCAAGAAGCTCCGCGCGCAGATCGGCGAAGGCTGGGGCAAGCCGATCGCGACGTCTTCGCAAAAGGGCGACGGGCTCGACGTCGTCTGGCGAACTTGTTTCGAGTTCGCGTATCCCGAACGTTTCGCCGTCCCGGACGGCGAGTCGCCGCCCGCCTAACGAAAGAGATCCATCGACGGATCCCGCAGGATGTCGCCCACCCCGCCATCCCCCTCGATCGGGAACCCCTCGACCAGCACGACCGGGATCCCCGCGCTCTTGAGCATCAGCAGCCCGGCCGCTGCCGCGAGCTGATCCGACGTCGCCGGTTGCGTCACGAGCAGCTCGCGCCCGATCCGGTCCCGCGATCCTCGATCGTCCTTGATCGGGGCGAGACCGGCGGATCCGAGGGCCACGTCGACGAGCCCGTCGCGCCAGGGGCGGCCGAAGGTGTCGGTGATGACGACCGGCGTGTGCGTGCCGTCCTCGGAGAGCGCTTCGTGCAGGCGCCGCGCGGACGCGTCCGGGTCGAGGGGGAGCAGGACGGCGATGTCCTCGTCGGGCGCGTTCGACAGGTCGACGCCGGCGTTGGCGCACACGAAGCCGTGCTTGGTCTCGCAGATGAGGACGTTGTTGCCGCGTCGGACGATGCGCGTGCTCTCGTCGAGCACGATCTGGACCTGGCGCGGATCGCGCTCGTGGTCGGCCGCGATCTCCTTCGCTTCGTCGCTCGGGGTGACGTCTTCGAGTCGGACGAGGCGCCCCTCGGCCTTGGACACGATTTTCTGGGCGATCACCACGACGTTGCCGTCGAGGGCGACGCCCGCGGCGTCCGCGGCTTCGCGGATCATTGCGGCGAGGTTGGTGCCGGGTTCGACCTCCGGGAGGCCGGGGAGCGGGACGAGGCGCAGGGGCCCCGGAACGTCAGACATCTTCCTCTCCATCGGCCGCTTCGAGGAGCAGGGCGCGTGTGCGCTTGCCGCCGCCTTCGGTCTCGAGGAACGCGTCGAGATCCTCGGGCTGGTCGAGGTCGATCGCGAGGGAGGGCAGGGCGAGCTCGAAGATCGGCACGCCCGCCGCCGCCGCCGCCTCGCCATGCCGCTTGGCGCTGTCGGGTCCGAAGCAGCAGGGGATGAGCCCGGCCGGATGATGCAGGAGCGCGGACGTGCCGCCGTCCGCTGACGGCGCGAGCCAGACGCCGGGCGCTTCGCCGCTCGCGGTCTCGAGCAGCTGGGCGAAGTCGCTCGCGAGGGCGCCCGCCACGTCGCCCAACACGAAGAGGAGATCCCCTCCGTCGGCACAGAGTCGCTCGCGCCCGTCTTCGAGCGCCGCATTCAAGCCGGGCTCCGGTCGCAGCAGCACTTCCGCACCGCCGGCGCGTGCGTGCGCGGCGACGGTCTCGTCCGGTGTCGTGACGGCGATGCGTTCGATTCCAGGCGTCGCGGTCAACGCTTCGATCAGGTCTTCCAGCATTGCGAGGGTCAGCCGTCGCCGCAGCCCGTCGGGCAGGCGCGACAGCAGCCGGGTCTTGCTGTCCTCGAGGTTCTTGACCGGGATCAGCGCGATCGTCATCGGAGACGATCCGCCACGCCGAGGGCCGCGCGCGCGACCGCTTCGGACACGCTCGCATCGACCATGATCGTGTCGACGGCGCTCGCTGCGAGCCCGAGCGCCTCGACCGAAGGGAGCAGCTCCGCGTCCCGCTCGTCGAATACGAAGCCGTCGATCCAGTCGGCATAGAAGCGCGCCACGCCGACCGCGGACACGTCGATTCCGAGCGCTCGCAAGAGCGTGTGGGCGGGACCCTTGATCGGGGCGCCGCTCACGATCGGCGAGACCGCCACGATCGGCGCGGTCGAGGCCTCGAGGGCTTCGCGAACGCCCCGCACCGCGAGGATCGGCCCGATCGACACCATCGGGTTGCTCGGGCAGACGAGGATCGTGTTCGCCGAAGCGATCGCTTCGAGGACGCCCGGCGCCGGTGTTGCGCCTTGCGCAGCAGAGAGATCGACGGCTTCCACGTCGGTCGGTGCACCATCGCGCACGAGGTACTCCTCGAAGTGGATCGAGGTGCCACCCATGAGCTCGACGCGGGTCGGGCAAGGGTCGTTCGACATCGGCAGCAGACGCAGCGCGAGGCCGAGGTCGCGGCGCAGCTCGTCCACGACTTCGTGCAATCCCGCGCCCTCCGCCAGACGGAGCGTGCGGTGGAGACAATTGGCGTAGTCCGCGTCCCCGAGCCGGAACCAGGCTTCATGGCCGAGCTCCGCGAGGCGGTCGACGAGGCGATACGTGTCGCCGGCGAGTCCGAAGCCGCGCTCGGGATCGATCCGGTCGGCGAGGGTGTAGGTCACGATGTCGAGATCGGGGGAGACGTGCACGCCGTAGAAGGCGCGGTCGTCGCCAGTGTTCACGACGACGGTCACTTCCTCCGGCGGGAGCGCGCGCACGACCCCGCGGAGGTACCGCGCGGCGCCGACACCGCCCGCGAGGACGACGACGGGATTCGTGGGCGCGTCGCTCATCCGGCCTCGGCTCCGGTCGCGGGCATCGCGCGCAGGCGTTCGAGTCGCTCGGTATCCGCGGTCAGCCGCTCGGCGATCGCGCGCAACTCGAAGTTCTCGTGGAAAGGCTCTCGTTCGAGGTCGCGCTCGGACGTGACCATGCGGGCGAGCGACGCACGGTCGCGCTCGACCCGTGCTTCGAGCCGCGCGATCTCTTCGGCGCGCGCCACGGCATGGGTCGGCAACGCGCCTCCGTCCGCGCCGCCCGACGCGCAGCCCAGGGCGCCGAGCAGCGCTGCCGCGATCACGCGGGCGACGGTCGCGCGCGCGGCGCCGGGCCGCCTGCGGGGCGGCCGATCTCGTTGTCCACGGAAGGTCATGTCCGGCGATTCTCCGGGTCCCCCGGGCTCGCGTCAAGTGCGCGTCGTCAAACGTGAAATTCTGTCCACGGCGGCGTCGGGAACGATCCTTCACGAACGGCGTCGAGGTCGCGCTCACGGCCACGGCACGCGGGCACGCGGCTTGCGTTGGACCGGGGCATGTCGACGTCGATTCGTCCTCCGCGATGTCGCCGCGGCGCGCGGCGACCCCAGCGGACCGCCCTGCGCGTCGGGTCGGTCGCGCTCAGATCGGTCGGGCTCGTCCTTTTTGCATGCGTGTCCCTCGCGGCCGACTCGACCTGGCAGCGCATCGACGCCGGCGGTCGTCCTGCGGATCCCCTCGTCGCAGTCGCGCGGACCGGGCAGGGCGACGTCGCGATCGCAGCAGGTGGGGTCGTGCGCTGGTGGCGGGACGGCCTGTTCGTCGCGCCGGAGCGGGCGGCGCTCGAGGGCGTGCGCGATCTCGCCTTCGGCCCGGACGATGCGCTCTGGATCGGCGGGGCGAGCGGACTCTGGCGCTGGACGCGCGACGGGCGGCCGGAGCGAAGGCCGTTGCGCGGGGATGCGGGGGCCTCGGACGTCGCGCGCCTGGTCGGAGACCACGCGGGCTTGCTCGTCGCGACGCGCGCCGGCGCCTACTGGTCGACGAATGGGCGCCTCTTCCAGCCGCTCGCGGCGGGTCGGGTCGGTGCTTCGGTGACGCAGGTCGCTTCTCGCATGATCGACCCGAGCGCAGATCGACGCGACACCCGCGAGCTCTGGCTCTTCGGCGATGACGGTCTCGAACGTCTCGTAGGATTGGCGACGCCCTCCGGGCTGAGATTGCTCCGGCGGGACCGGGTCCCCCTGCCGCGTCCGCGAAGCGACGCCTGGCCCGTGGATCTCGCGGCCGCGGCGGACGGCGGCCCGCTCCTCGTGCTGTATCGGGATGCGATCGCCGTTGGGGTTGGCTCCCCGGAAGCGCCCGAGTGGCGACGTGTCCGGCCCGTCCTCGCGCCGGGCGCGCAGGCGCGACGATTGCGATGGACGCACTCGGGGCTGCTGCTCGCGACCGACCGCGGGCTCTTCGAAGCGGCGGAAGCGACCGCCGACTGGCGACGCATCGGACCGGATCCCGGCGCGCAGCCCTGCTTCGATCTCGACGCGGGCGTGTCACGCAGCGACGGCGTCGCGCTCTGCCAGTCGGGCCTTCACGTGCTCGGCGGAGCGGCCGTCGCGCGTGTACCTCGACCGTCGATCGGGATCTCGCCAGACCGCCTACGCCCGGCGCCGATCCCACCCGATCCGCCGGTCGCAGCGATCCGCTCCCGTGCCCTGGCTCGCGCCGGTCTCGGGGTCGATCGTGACCGCGCGCTGCGAGAGGGGCTCGCGCGCCGGGGCTGGTGGCCGGAGGTCGGCCTCCAACTCGGCGCGGACTACGACCGCGGGGATCGCCGCTTCGCGGACCAGGCCTTCGTGTCCGGCGACTACCGCGCGCTCTTCGATCGCACCCGCGAGCGCGGCACGCGTTTCGAAGCGATGCTCGAGTTCGACTGGACCCTCGGCGAGATCGCCTACCCGGACGACAGCGTCGACCTCTCCCGTGAGCTGCGACAGGTGCTCTCCCTGCGAGACGACGTGAGTGACGAGATCCATCAGCTCTACTTCGAGCGCGCGCGGATCCGCGAGCGCTTGGCGGCGGGTGGCCCCTTCGAGCCCGGCGAAGCGGCGAAGCTCCGCGTGCGCGCGGACGAGCTCGCCGCGGGCCTGGACGCGTGGACCGGCGGCTGGCTCAGCGAATGGCGCGAGTCTTCGTTCGCACCTCGTGCCGCTCTTTCGATTTCATCCCCGTCCCCCGGTCCCGACCCTCGAGGTCAACCGATCGAATGATGTTTCGAATCCGACGGTCCGCTGGTGCGCGGGCCTGCTTCTTGTGTGTGTGGTCGTTCGTGGCCGCGTTGCTGGCGGCGAACGCCGCGGAGGCGATGCCGATCCTTTCCGAGGTCTACTACGACGCGCCGGGAAGCGACGATGGTCAGGTCTTCATCGAGCTCGCCGGCCCGGCGGGCTTCGCCCTCGACGGCTTCCGCGTCGAAGGCGTGAACGGGAGCGGCGGTGGGATCGGCCCATCGATCGATCTCAGCGGCACGATCGGCGCCGACGGGCTCTTCGTGCTCGCAGATCGCCGCTCGGACGGCACGACCTCGGTCGCCAACGCGGACCAGCTGGCGAACTTCGACTTCCAGAACGGCCCGGACAGCGTGGTGCTCCGCGACGACGTCGCGATCGCCGATGCCCTCGGCTACGGCGTCTTCGGCGCCGGCGACGTGTTCGCGGGGGAGGGCGTCGCCGCCCCGGATGGCGCAGCGGGCGAGAGCCTCGCGCGTCACTTCGCCGACGTGGACACCGACGACAACGCGGCGGACTGGGCGCTCCGGTCGACGCCGACACCGGGCGAGGCGCCCTTCGCCGTCGTGCCCGAGCCGGGCTCGGCGCTCCTGACCGGGCTCGGCCTCGTCGGCCTCGCGGTCGCCGGGCGGAAACGCGACGCCTGCTAGTCTCTGCGCGCGCGACCGGAGGACGGCCCCCGGTCGCGCGCCGATGCACGAGGGCGAGCGCGCTGTCCGATTCGGCGCAGCGCCGCCCATTGGGGGACGAGATGGCCAAGAAGGTCGACTGGTACTACTTCCGCAAGGGTTGAACGAGCTGCACGCGAGCGTCCAAGTTTCTGGACGCCAAGAAGATCACGGTGAAGGAAGAGATCCCGGCGAGCCGCAAGCTCGGCGCGAGCGACGCCAAGGCGATCGCCAAGGAATCTTCCAGGGTCTACGTCGCGAAGGGCAAGAAGCTCGATCTCTTCGAGATGAAGAGCGCCAGGATCGGCGAGGTCGTCGAGAAGATGCTCGGTCCGACCGGGAATCTCAGAGCGCCCACGATGCGCGTCGGAAAGACGACGGTGGTCGGGTTCAACGAGGACACGTTCTCGGACGTTCTTCTTTGATGCGGCTTTGGGCGTCTCTGCTCGAGGTCGACCGGTGTGCTCGTTGGGCGACGCCGGGCCTTTTGATGCGGCTTTGGGCGTCTCTGCTCGAGGTCGACGGGTGTGCTCGTTTGGCGACGCCGATGGGGATGCTGCGCGGATGCGTCGCGATCGCCGGGCGATTCGGCTGATTCGAGGGTAAAACCACCCGAACAGTGAGGGCTGCGGGCTGGACCGGTCCGGGCCTTTCAGATTCGGGCGCGATGACCCGATAGTGAAGGGACCTGCGTCCGCGGTGCCGGTTGCGGGCGCGATCGCTAATGGGGGCTTCGGTTTCGCGATGTTGTCGGGCTTCAACACGAATTTTCGATACCGGGGCGTGCTCTTCCACGTTCAGACCGAAGATTCCGGCCTGGAGAACCCTCACGTGATCACCCACCTCTTCCACGGTGGGAACATCATGGCCAGCGAGAAGCGCGACTACTCCGAGTTCGTCGGCGCCAAAGACGGCGAGGACCTCGAAGACGCCATCCGCAAGCTGATGGAAGGCCTCCACAAGTCGATGCTCAAGCAGCTCTCGCGCGGCGAGCACGACACGGCGATCGAAGCGCGCATGGGCGCCGACGTCTTCCGCGCCGACCCGCCCGCCGTCGAGTTGGAGACGCCGTCGATCACGGAGGAGGAGCTGCCGCCCGCCGTCGTCGAGGACGCGCCGACCGTGAACACGTCGCCACCGCCCGCCGCCGAGGCCCGCCCCGCCGAGGCTGCCGCGCCGCCCGCGCCCGAGGATGGCTCAGCCGGCTCGGGGTTGTCCCGGGTGTTCGGAGACCGGGTGGTCTCCGAAAAGCCCCTCGACGAGGTCGTGCTCGACTACCTGGTCGAGAACGCGCGCAAGCGAAAGCGCACGAGCAAGTAACCCGGCCCCTCGCGCTCGGCGCGGGCGGCCGTGATACATTCCCGGTCCGCATCCGGAAGCGTGGGGGATCCGTCCCGCATCCGGTCCCGGACCCCCGCCCCGCCCCCCGCAGACCAGCCACGCGAGCGCTTCTTGAGACGCAGGGTGACCAATCCGGCCGGCGAGCCGCCGGTCCGCATGTACCACGTATCGAAGTCGTACATGGCGGGGCGGTACGCGCTGCACGACGTGTCGCTCGAGGTGCGTCGCGGCGAGTTCGTGTTCCTGACCGGCGCGTCCGGCGCCGGGAAGACGACGCTGCTCGAGCTCATCTTCGCGGCGACCGAACCCTCCGAGGGGCAGATCCTCGTGCTCGGGCGAAACGTCGCGCGACTCGGCGCGAGCGCGATCCCGGCGCTGCGCCGCCGGGTCGGCGTCGTCTTCCAGGACTTCAAGCTGCTCGACGACCGGACCGTCGAAGAGAACGTGCGGCTCGCCCTCGACGTGATCGGCACGCCCCGACGCGAGGCGCGCTCGCGCGTGTTCCAGCTGCTCAAGTCCGTCGGCCTGCAACACCGTCGCTTCCATCATCCGAAGTCGCTGTCCGGCGGCGAACAGCAGCGCGTCGCGCTCGCGCGTGCGCTCGTGAACGAGCCCGAGATCCTGCTCGCCGACGAGCCGACGGGAAATCTCGATCCCGAGCTCACGATCGAGATCATGGACCTGATCATGGCGGCGGCGACCCGGGGCACGACGGTGATCGTCGCGACTCATGATCTCTCGCTGATCGATCGCTACGGCAAGCGGATGCTGCGCCTCGAGGACGGCCGCATCGCCGAGGACCACCCCGCCGCGACCGCCGCGCTCGGAGCCAGTACGTGAGCCGCGTCCTGGTCCTGATCCGGGTGATGTTCGCCAATGCGCTGCGCGGCGTGCGCCAGGCCAGCGCCACGAGCCTGCTCGCGGTGCTGACGATCGCGGTCGTGCTGGTGCTCGTGGGAAGCGCTTCGCTGCTCGTCGAGAACATGAGCGGCATCCTCGACGACTTCGGTGCCGAGCTGCAGCTCACGGCCTACCTCGAAGACGATCTGTCGGATTCCGACCTCGCGAGCCTGACGGACAGCGTCGCCGCGGCGCCGGGTGTCGCGGGTGTCGAGTTGGTGACGAAAGAGGCCGCCCTCGAACGCTTCGAGCGGATCGCCGGAGGGGCGGAGCTGCTCGTCGGCCTCGACGACAACCCGCTGCCCGCCTCCGTCGAGATCGAGCTGCAGCCCGACGCACGAAACGCCGCGAGCCTCGAGACGCTGCGCGCGTCGCTGGACGGCCTGCCCGGGATCGACGAGCTGGCCCACGGTGAGGAATGGATCGGCGGCTACATGCGCGCGGTGTCGCTGATCCGCGGCGGCGCCTGGGGCATCGGCCTGGTGCTCGGCCTCGCCGCCCTGTTGATCGTCGCCAACACGATCCGCCTGGCCTTCTACGCCCGGCGCGACGAGCTCGACATCCTCGCCCTGGTCGGCGCGAGTCGAACCTTCGTGCGCGTGCCCTTCCTGCTCGAGGGCACGCTGCAGGGCGTGCTCGGTGGGCTCGTCGCCCTGGTGATCGTATTCGGCGCCTACGAGCTGCTCCTGCCGCAAGTTCGGTACGGGCTCGAGCTGCTGGTCGGCCGCGCCGAGCTTCACTTCTTCTCGGCGAGCGAGTCGGCAGCGCTGGTCGGCGCAGGAGCGGGGCTCGGGCTGCTCGGCGCGATGACGGCGCTCGCCGGATGGCGCAGCGAATCGTGATCGCGCGCGAGCGCTGGACCGCCCGGCGCCGCCGCGCCGCGGGTCGCCTGGTCGGGTCGATTGCGTCGGTCGCGTGGCTCACGCTCGCGTTCGGGCCCGCGCTTGCCCAGGACCGCGAAGAAGAGCTCGAGGACCTGCGGGAGCGCATCCAGGACAGCCGCGAGAAGGTGACGACCCACGAAGCCGACGAGCGCGCGCTGCTCGAGCAGCTCGAGGACGTCGATCGGCGACTGACCGACGTGATCCGCGAACGCGACGCGGCCCGCCGGGACGTGAAGCAGGCGCAGGTGCGGGTCGACGCGCTCGGGCCGGATCTCCGCGAGGCACGTCGCGCGCTGGCGGGCACGCAACGGGCGCTCTCGGCGCGGGCGGTCGCGCTGTATCGCGGGGGCGAGCTGGGACCGGTGCGCGTGCTCTTCTCTTCGGAATCGCTGCCCGAGATGCTCACGCGGGCGAGCGCGCTCCGGGTGCTCGTCCGGCACGACGCGGAGCTCGTCGAGCGTTTCGGGGAGGAGCGCGATCGGCTCGAGGCGGTCGAGGCGCAGGAGCGCGTCGCCCTCGACGAACGTCGCCTGGCCGACGATCGGCTCGGCGCGCAGGCGAAACGCCTCGCGGCGGAGCGTGTCGAGAAGGACGTGATCCTCGTGCGCGTGCGTGAGGATCGGACCGCGGAGCGGCGGCTGCTGCTCGAGCTCGAGCAGGCCGCGCAGGCCCTCGAGGAGACGATTCGGACCCTCGGCGCGCAGGCCTCGAGCGGCGGCGTGTCCGGTGGATTCAAGGAGCGCCGCGGTCAGCTCGCCCCTCCGGTGAACGCTCGGGTGACGACGCGCTTCGGCAAGGTCGTCGATCCGGAGTTCCAGACGACGACGTTCCGGAGCGGCGTCGACTTCGGCGCGAAAGCGGGCGACACGGTCCGCTCGGTGGCGACCGGTCTGGTGCGCTTCGCGGGCTGGTTCCGCGGCTACGGGCGGATCGTGATCGTCGACCACGGCGACGGTTACCACACGATTTCCGGCCACCTCGACGAGATCCACGTGACGGTCGGGACGCCGGTGGAAGAGGGCGAGTCCCTCGGCACCGTCGGCGAGACCGGCTCACTCTACGGGCCGAGTCTCTACTTCGAGCTGCGCGAGAACGGCGATCCTCTGGACCCGGAACCGTGGCTCCTCGACCCGCGCGCGTGACCGGGTCCGAAATCGGGAGCTGCTAGCTTCCCCTGTCTGGCCTTCTGGCCACCCCCCGCAGCGACTCGACCTCTGCCCACTGTGCAGAGCTCGGTGTCGAGAGGAAATTCCGTGACCGAACGATCGTCGTTCTTCCGCGCCTTCGCGGGCGCCGTCGCTGGTCTGCTCGTCGTCGCGTCCAGCGCGGTCGCGGACGAAGAGAGTGACCGCCGCGCCCAGCGCTACGAGGACCTCGCGGTCTTCACGAGCGTCCTCGAACTCGTTCGCAGCAACTACGTCGAAGACGTCGACGAGCACGCGCTGCTCTTGTCGGCGATGCGCGGGATCCTCGAGGACCTCGACCCCCACTCTGCGTTCATGAACCCAGAAGCCTTCGAGGACATGCAGGTCGAGACCCGCGGCGAGTTTCACGGCCTCGGCATCGAGATCTCGAAGCAGACCGGTGCATTCATCGAGGTCGTGTCGCCGATCGACGGCACGCCCGCGTCCCGCGCCGGGATCGAGGCGCGCGATCGCATCACTTCGATCTGTCCGACCGACAAGCCCGAGGAGTGGACCGAGGACTGTCGCGGCACGACGGAGATGACCCTCTTCGAAGCGGTGTCCCTGATGCGCGGCAAGCGCGGCACGTCGATTACGATCTACATCCTGCGCGAGGGTTGGAGCGAGCCGCAGGCATTCGAGATCAAGCGCGACACGGTGAAGGTCGCCTCGGTACGCAGTGAGCTCGTCGAGCCCGGAATCGGCCATCTGCGCATCACCTCCTTCCAGGAGCGCACCGGTCGTGACGTGCGCGCCCGTCTCGACGACTTGCGCGAGGAGAACGAGGGCCCGATCGAAGGGCTCGTGCTCGACCTGCGCGACAACCCCGGCGGCCTGCTGAACCAGGCCGTCGAGGTGGCGGACCACTGGCTCGCGGACGGGCTCGTCGTCTACACGCAAGGCCGCGACGAACGCGAACGCACGGAGTACAACTCCGCCGCCAACGTGCTCGAGCCGGACTATCCGATCGTCGTGCTCGTGAACGAAGGGAGCGCCAGCGCTTCCGAGATCGTGGCCGGCGCGCTGCAGGACCATCACCGCGCGATCGTCGTGGGTGTCACGACCTTCGGGAAGGGCTCCGTCCAGACCGTCTATCCCCTCGACGGCGGGGCCGGACTCCGGCTCACCACTGCCCTCTACTACACGCCGGCGGGCCGCTCGATCCAGGAGGTCGGGATCCGGCCGGACCTCGTCGTCCGCCGCGGGGACGCCGCGGGCGCGGGCCTGCCCAATCGCCGCCGCGTGCGCGAGAAGGATCTGCAGGGGCACTTCACGCAGCGGGATGCGACCGAGATCGAAGGCGGCGAGGTGCCCAGACGCATCCTCGAACACGAGCAGCAGGAGGACGGTTCGCCGGGTCCGCCCGAGGCCGAGTCCGCGATCGTCGAAGACGACGTCGACGTGCAGCTCGCGCGCGCGGTCGAAGTCCTGAAGAGCTGGACCTACTTCGAGGATCTGCGGGAGCTGCGGGAGCAGCACCAGGGCACGGGCGCCGAGGGCGCGACCGTCGCGGCTGCGGAGGCTGACGGCGCGTGACGCCGGGATCGCCGCGCGCATGACGAGCGATCTCGGATCGCCGCCGCCGCGCCGTCGCGAGCCGCGGGTGCTCGGCGTCGGCCAGCTGATCGCCGGACTCCAGGGGCTCATCGAACAGCGGGTCGGCAAGGTCTTCGTCGTCGGCGAGATCAGCAACCTGCATCAAGCGCCCTCCGGGCACGTCTATTTCACGCTCAAGGACGCAGACGCGCAGATCCGCGCGGCGCTCTTCCGCGGCAACGCGCGCAACGTCCGCTTCGAGCTCGAAGAGGGACTCGAGGTCGTCGCCGAGGGAGAGGTGTCGATCTACGCCGCGCGCGGCGATCTCCAGCTCATCGTGCGCGGGCTCGAGCCGCGGGGCGTCGGTGCCCTCCAGCTCGCCTTCGAGCAGCTGCGCAAGCGCCTGCAGGCCGCAGGGTTCTTCGACGAGGAGCGCAAGCGACCGCTCCCGGAATTTCCGCGACGGATCGGACTCGTGACCTCGCCGACGAGCGCCGCGGTGCGCGACGTGCTCAAGGTCGCGGGGCGCCGATTTCCGGGCACGCCGATCCTGATCGCGCCCACCCTCGTGCAGGGCGACGACGCCCCGGAGCAGGTGGCGCAGGCGATCCGTCGCGTCGCGGGGGCGCCCGAGGTCGACGTCGTCATCGTCGTGCGCGGCGGCGGTTCCCTCGAAGATCTCTGGGCCTTCAACACCGAGGCGGTCGCGCACGCGATCGCCGACTGTCCCGTGCCCGTGGTGTCCGGTGTAGGACACGAGACCGACGTCACGATCGCCGACCTCGTCGCCGACGTGCGTGCGCCGACGCCCTCGGCCGCGGCGATGGTCGCGCTGCCGGACGGAGAGGGACTGGCCCGGATCGTCGACCGCGACGTGCGGCGGCTCGCGGGGGCGATGGAAGGAGCGCTCGACGGTGCGCGGCATCGGCTCGCGCGCCTCGAACAGGTGCTACACGCGCGCAGTCCCCAGGCGCGGGTGGCGCTGGCGCGTACGCGGGAAGCGCGAGCGCGGACCTCGGCGTTCTCGGCGATCCAGCGGGTCGTCGAGCGTCGTCGGCGGCGCGTCGGCGAGCTCGCAGCGCGGCTCGATGCGCTGAGCCCGCTGGCCGTGCTCGGCCGCGGCTACGCCCTCGCGCGCCGGGTCGAGGATGGTCGGATCGTGCGCCGGGAGGCGGATGTCGCCCTCGACGACGAGCTGGACCTGCAGCTCGCCGAGGGCCGGATCGCGGCGCGGGTGACGCGGCTCGGGGCGACCTCCGACGAGCGCTGAGTTCCCCCGCGAGGCCGGGGCGAAACCAATCGCTGCGGCAAAAACCTTTTCGAAACCGCGGGGTTCGGAGCCTGTGGCGCGTTGACGCAAAGGGCGGCCACGGGTAGAGTCGATCCCGATCGGACGAGGTCTCATGGCCAAGAGCAGGAAAGGCGCTGCTGCGAAGAAGGCACCGGCGGCTCCGGACGGCGCGGAGGGTGGAGACGACGCGCTCTCCTTCGAAGGCGCGCTCGAGCAGCTGGAGACCACGGTCGGTCGCCTCGAAGAGGGGGAGATGCCCCTCGAAGAGGCCCTCGAGCTCTTCGAGAAGGGTGTCGCGCTGTCGCGCCGTTGCTCGCAGACCCTCGAGGCCGCGGAGAAGCGGATCGAAGTCCTCGTCGCGGACGAATCCGACGGACAGGACGACGACTGGGCGAGCGCGCCCTTCGATGAAATCGACGAAGACGAAGAGGCAGACGAGCTCGACGACTAACTCCGTAGGAGCTCCGTCGGAGCGTCGTCAGAGAGGGTCCGTGTGCGCGGACCGAAGGAGCGGATCTCGGTGGATGTCGCGGCGTACATGGCGGAACGGATTCCGCTGGTCGATCGCGCGATCGAGGCGCGACTCGACACGCTCGCGCGGGGCGATGACGCGATTCCGGCGCCGCTGGCTGGCGCGATGCGCCACCTGCTCTTTCCCGGCGGCAAGCGGCTGCGGCCGGTGATGGCGTTCGCGGCGGCGGAGGCGGTGGGCGGACCGCCGGAGGCGGCGCTGCCCCTCGGCGTGGCTGTCGAGCTGATCCACACGTACTCGCTGATCCACGACGATCTCCCCTGCATGGACGATGACGATCTTCGCCGCGGACGACCGACGGTGCACCAGGCGTTCGACGAAGCGACCGCGGTGCTCGCTGGGGACGCGCTGCTGACCGAGGCCTTCGCCGTGCTCGCGGACGATGCGTCGGCAACCGATGCGCAGGCGCGCGTCGAAGTCGTCGCGCTGCTGTCGCGATCCGCCGGCGCGCTCGGGCTCGTCGGGGGACAGGTCGACGACCTCGCGTTCGAGGCCGCGGGTGGCGGCGGTACCGCTCACGGAACCGACACGGTCCTTCTCGCGTCCATCCATGCGCGAAAGACGGCGGCGCTCTTCCGGGCATCGATCGTTGGCGGGGCGCTCCTCGCCGGTGCCAACCCGACCCAGCGCGAGGCCCTCGATGCCTTCGCCCGGGACGTCGGGATCGGCTTCCAGATCGCCGACGACGTACTCGACGCGGACTCCGGCGAAGCAGCGAGTATCCTTCGACTGCAGGGGATCGACGACGCGAAGCACGGCGCGGAAGCGCTGCTCGACCGTGCCCTCGAGCAGGTCGGTGGCTGGGGCGAGGCGGCGGAGCCGCTGCGCAGCCTGGCGCGGTTCGCGATCCGGAGAGAACGATGAGTGCGGGACATGCGGCGACGGCAGCGGATGGAGTGCGACGATGAGTGACGAGAGCCAGTCGCGCCCGCTGCTGCACGGGATCGAGCGTCCTTCCGATCTCCGGAAGCTGCCTCGCGAGAAGGTCGAGCAGGTCGCGGAAGAGATCCGACACGAGATCCTCTCCCGGGTGTCGCAGACCGGCGGCCATCTCGCGTCGAGCCTCGGCGCGGTCGAGCTGATCACGGCCATCCACTACACCTTCGACACGCCTAACGATCGTCTCGTCCTCGACGTCGGCCATCAGGGCTATCCGCACAAGATGCTGACCGGCCGCCGCGAGGACTTCGACACGATCGGCCAGCGCGACGGCATGTCGAAGTTCCTGCGCCGGACCGAGTCCGAGTACGACCACTTCGGAGCCGGCCACGCGGGGACGTCGATCTCCGCGGCCCTCGGCATGGCGCGCGCGAAGTTCCATCAGGGCGAGGACGGCGTCGTGATCGCGATGATCGGCGACGGGTCGATGACCGCCGGGATGGCCTTCGAGGCGCTGAACCACGCGGGCGACCTCGGCGAGCAGAACCTGATCGTCGTGCTGAACGACAACGAGATGTCGATCGACCCGAACGTCGGCGCGCTCTCCTCCTATCTGTCGCGGAAGCTGTCGGCGCCGATGGTGCGGCGCATGAAGGGCTGGGCACGGGAGTTCCTGACCGGCATGCCCGGCGACATGCTCCACTGGGCCCGCAAGGCCGAGGAGTCGGTCAAGGTCTTCTTCACGCCCGGCATGCTCTTCGAGGCCCTCGGTTTCCGTTATGTCGGTCCGATCCAGGGCCATCGCATGGACGTCCTGCTCGAGACCCTCGACAACGTGAAGGAGCTGGTCGCGAACGGCGGCGGGCCCGTGCTCATCCACGCGATGACCGAGAAGGGTCACGGCTACGCGCCAGCCGAGGCGGATCCGCTCAAGTACCACGGGGTCGGACAGTTCGACGTCGAGAGCGGGAAGTTCGCGCCCAAGAAGGCGGCGCCGCCGACCTACACGAACGTCTTCTCCGACACGCTGATCCGTCTCGCCCGGGAGGACGAGCGGATCGTCGCGATCACCGCGGCGATGGCGTCCGGAACCGGCCTCGACAAGTTCCAGCGCAAGCTCCCGAAGCGCTTCTACGACGTGGGGATCGCCGAGCAGCACGCGGTGACCTTCGCCGCGGGCCTCGCCGCCGAGGGGATGAAGCCCGTCGCCGCGATCTACTCGACGTTCCTGCAGCGCGCCTTCGATCAGGTCGTACACGACGTCTGCTTGCAGAATCTGGACGTGACCTTCGCCCTCGACCGCGGCGGTCTCGTCGGCGCCGATGGTGCGACCCATCAAGGCCTCTTCGACTACGCGTACCTGCGGACGTTGCCGAACGCGGTCGTGATGGCGCCGAAGGACGAGAACGAGCTGCAGCACCTGCTCGCGACGGCGGTCAACTATCCCGGCCCGGCGGCCATCCGTTTCCCGCGCGGCGCCGGCATCGGCGCGAACCTCGATCCCGACGTGAAGGAGATCCCGCTCGGCGAAGCGGAGCTGTTGCGCGACGGCGACGACGTGGCGCTGATCGCAGTCGGGAACACCGTGCATCCCGCCGTCGAAGCCGCCGGCGAGCTCGCCAACGACGGACTCTCCTGCGCGGTCCTGAACGCGCGGTTCGTGAAGCCCCTCGACCGCGAACGCATCATCGACCTGGCCACGCGCTGCCGCGCGGTCGTCACGATCGAGGAGCACAGCGCGATGGGCGGATTCGGGGGCGCGGTGCTCGAGCTGCTCTCGGAAGAGGGCGTGTCGACGCCCGTGCGGACCCTCGGTGTGCCCGATCGCTTGATCGAGCACGGCGAGTCCGCGGCGACCCTCGGCCTCGCTGCCCCGGACATCGCCGCCGCGGCGCGCGCGCTCGCCCGCAGCGCGGACTGAGCCAGCCCGGGTGTCGCGGCCCGAGCGCGGATCGAGACCCGCGGCGTGAAGAGCGCTGAACGCCTCGACGAACGCGTCGTACGCGAAGGACTCGCGGAGAGCCGGAGCGCCGCGCAGGCGCTGATCCTGGCGGGCCGGGTGCTGGTCGACGATGCGCCCGTCGACAAGGCGGGCACGCGGATCGGCGCCGACAAGGAGGTGCGCCTGAAGGGCGGCGCGCGGGCCTTCGTGTCTCGCGGCGGCGACAAGCTCGCCTCGGCCCTCGATGCCTTCGACTTCGATCCGAGCGGCCTGCGCTGTCTCGACGTCGGCGCCTCGACCGGCGGCTTCACCGACTGCCTGCTCCAGCGCGGCGCCGAGAGCGTCTGCGCCATCGACGTCGGCCATTCCCAGATGCATTCGCGGTTGCGACTCGATCCGCGGGTCGACGTGCGCGAGCGCGTGAACGCACGCCACCTCGAGCCCGCGGACTATCCCGGCCCCTGGGACCTCTTCGTGGTCGACGTCTCGTTCATCTCCCTCACACTGGTGCTGCCCGCGCTCCACGCCTGCGCGCCGGCTGCCGACGGATTGCTGCTCGTGAAGCCGCAATTCGAGGTGGGGCGCGAGCAGGTGGGGAAGGGCGGCGTCGTGCGCGACGACGCCCTGCGCGAGCAGGCCGTGGAGGACGTCGCGGCGGCGGCGGCGGCCCTCGGGCGCTCGGAGCGCGGGCGCGTCGACAGCGCGGTCGTGGGCCCGAAGGGAAACCGCGAGATCTTCCTGTGGATTTCGGGCTCGGGGGACGAATAGGAAGGGCAGGGGCGGGGCTGCTACGTTCCCGGCCTGCGAGCCGCCCTGCCCGGGGCTGGCCCAGTGAAGGAAGACGAAGGATGATCGAGGTCACGTCGGAAGCAGCGGAGCGGATCCATGCCCTCCTGTCCGAGGACGGCAAGCTCGACTCCCACGGCCTGCGGATGAAGGTCGTCGGAGGCGGTTGCTCCGGCCTGCAGTACCAGCTCTCCTTCGACGACGTCGTGCGCGAGATCGACGCCGAGATCGAGATCGAGGGCGTCAAGGTGATCGTCGACGAGAAGAGCGCGCTCTATCTCGTCGGCTCGGTGCTCGACTTCGTCGACACCCTGCAGGAGTCCGGGTTCAAGATCGAGAACCCGAACGCGTCGAACACCTGCGGCTGCGGACAGTCGTTCGCGGCCTGAGCCGCGGAGGCGTCGTGACCTCGGAGACCTCCGAAGCCTCGGCACGCGCTCCCTACCTCGACCATCACGCGACGACGCCCCTCGACGACCGCGTGCGCGAGGCGATGGCGCCGTATCTCGGCGCGGAGTTCGGCAACGCTGCGAGCGCGACCCACGCCTATGGTTGGCGCGCGGAAGCGGCGGTCGAACTCGCGCGGGAGTCGATCGCCGAGCAGCTCGCTGCGGACCCGTCAGAGATCGTCTTCACGAGCGGCGCCACCGAGAGCAACAACCTCGCGATCCTCGGCCTCGCCGACGCGGCGAGCGAGCCCGGCCACGTCGTGACCGTCGCGACCGAGCACCCGTCGGTGCTCGATCCGTGTCGTGCGCTCGCGCGCCGCGGTTGGGCCGTGACGGAGCTGCCGGTCGACGCCGAGGGGCGGATCACCCCCGACGAAGTCGACGCCGCGCTCCGGGACGACACCCGGCTGGTCACCGTGATGGCCGCCAACAACGAGATCGGGGTGCTCGCGCCGATCGAGGCGATCGCCGAACGCTGCCACGCGCGGGCTGTCGTGTTCCACACCGACGCCGCGCAGGCCGCGGGCAAGATCGCGCTCGACTGCGCGGCGCAGGGACTCGACCTGCTGAGCGTGTCGGGTCACAAGGTCTACGGGCCGAAGGGCGTCGGCGTGCTGCGCGTGCGACGGCGTGGAATGCCGCGGGTGCGACTCGAGCCGCGGCAGTTCGGGGGCGGCCACGAAGGCGGGCTGCGGTCCGGCACGCTGCCCGTCGCGCTCGTGGTCGGCCTCGGGAAGGCGCTCGAGATCGCAGCCGACGAGCGCGAGTCGGAAGCCATGCGACTCGCGGCGCTCCGGGACGGCATGTGGAAGGAGCTCGAGGCGCGGCTCGCCGGCGGCGTCCGCTCGAACGGCGCGCGAGCGCCCCGGTTGCCGGGGAACCTGAACGTGTCCTTCGACGGCATCGACGCAGATCGCCTGCTCGCGGACCTCGGTGGCCTGGCGGTGTCGTCGGGCTCCGCATGCAGCTCCGCGACGTCCGAGCCGAGCCACGTGCTCCTGGCCCTCGGGCTGGGTCCGGCTCTGGCGAAGGCCTCGCTCCGCGTCGGCCTCGGCCGGGGCAATACACAGGAAGACGTCACCCTCGCGGTCGACCGGATCGTGGCCGCGGTCGAGGGGCAGCGGACGGGCGCCTGAGGCCGCTGCGCGCCGGGTGGCTGCCCGCGGGGTGTGCTTCGCCCTGCTGCTCAGCCGGCGGCATCCGGTCCGCTATAGTGCCGCCGCCGCAGCGCGACCCCCGGTCAGCCTCGGCGCCCCCCGCGCATTCGACGCCCTGCGGCTCCCGCCGGCGCGTCGCGCAGGGGCGCCCGTCCGAGAGGGCCGTCGCGCGCGGGTCGGGTCGGCGCAGCGCGCGCCCCGACGATCGCACCAGACGCAGCGACCGAGTCCGAGCCCCGATCCCCGCGGTGGTTGGCGCGCGGTCCCGTCTGAATCAACCGACCGAACGCAAAAAGGAAGAAACAAGTGGCGGAACCCAAGGGAAAGAATCTCACGTGGCACGAAGGTCAGGTCAGTCGTGACGACCGCGAAAAGAAGCTCGGACAGAAGGGCTGCACGATCTGGCTCACCGGCCTCTCCGGCTCCGGCAAGTCGACCATCGCCGTCGCCGCCGAGAAGGCGCTCGCCGAGCGCGGACACCTCACCTACATCCTCGACGGCGACAACATCCGGATGGGACTGAACTCGAACCTCGGCTTCACGCCCGAGGACAGGACGGAGAACATTCGCCGGATCGGCGAAGTGTCGAAGCTCTTCACCGACGCCGGCATCATCTGCTTCACGTCCTTCATCTCGCCCTACCGTGCTGACCGCGACCAGGTCCGCGAGATCATGGGCGAAGGCGACTTCGTCGAGGCCTGGGTGCAGGCCACCGTCGAGACCTGCGAGGGCCGCGACGTGAAGGGTCTCTACAAGAAGGCCCGCGCGGGCGAGATCCCGGAGTTCACCGGTATCTCCGCGCCCTACGAGGAGCCCGAGAACGCCGAGATCTGTCTGGACACGAACGGTCAGTCCGTCGACCAGAGCGTCGCGCAGCTGGTCGAGTTCCTCGAGAAGGCTGGTTATCTCGGATAGTCGGCGCTGCGCGCCTCTCGAAGCGGCCCTTCTCGGTCCGCTTCTTGCGCTGAAGGCTCTGCCTGGCAGCGTGACTCCAGTCGTGGCTCGATTCCGTCGATGATGGAAGGGATCGGGCCACGGGGCTGGGGCAGGGGCGAACCCCCGCGCCTCGGATTCCCTGCGGCCCGCTCGACAGCGGAGGGTCGAAGGGTGACTCTCTCGGGAACGGAGGGCCCTTTGGCGGGTTTCCTCCGGGAAGCGCACGGCGCGCGAATCCGCGCGCCGTGGCCAAGGGGGTGATGTGAGCGGATCGGAGGCGATGGCCGCGCCGAAGGCGCGAACCGTGGCGGCGGGTCCGGGCCCGCGCGGCGGGTGCCTCTTCCTTCTCCTCTTCCTGGCGACCGGGTGCGCCTCCTTCTCGACGCCCCCCTGGTCCTCCGACGCCGAGGTCCGCAAGGAGCGGCCGGTCCCCGAGCTGCGCGAAGTGCGGTCGGAACGGGCCGCCGACTACGACGTGCTCGTGGCCGAGTTCGCGAAGGCCGACGGCGAGTTCGTCGTCGCGCGCGAAGCCTACGCCCGGGCCGCCGAGAAGGATCCCGACTCCGCCTTCATCGCGGACCGCCTCGCGCGTCTGCTCTGGCAGCTCGAAGACGTCGATGGCGCGGTCCGCGAGGCCGAGCGGGCCTTCGAACTCGCGCCCGACGATGTCGACGTTCGGCTCTTTCTCGGGCGGCTCTATCGCCTGCGACAGGACTTCGACGGCCTCGATCGGGTGCTGCGGGACAGCGACGGGCGACCCCTCGATGCCGACTCGGCTGCTGCGCTCTTCCAGGTCGCGCTCGAACGCGGCGACCTCTTAGAAGCGGAGAACCTCGCGCATCAGGTCGCCGAGATGGAGCCGGAGCAGCTTCGCGGTGTGCTCAGTCTCGCGACGGTCTACGAGCAGCGCCGCGACTTCGACGCCGCGACCGACGTGGTGCGCCGGGCCCTCGAAGACTTCCCCGACCACTTCCTTCTCTACATGCGGCTCGTCCAGATCGAGCGCCAGCGCGGCGACCGCGCGGCGGAGATCGGCGTCTACCGCGAGGTCCTCGAGGCCCATCCCAACCACTACGGCATCCTGCAACGCCTCGGACAGGCGCAGCTCGAAGAGAACGACGTCGACGCCGCGATCGGCACGTTCTCGCTCATCGTCGACCACTATCCCGAGGACGTGAACTCGCTCCGCCGCCTCGCGTCGATCGAGTTCTCCGCGGGCCGCTACGAGTCCGCGGCCAAGCGCCTCGAAGCGGTGCTCGACCGCGACCCGAATCAGCCCGAGCTGATCTTCGCACTCGGCCAGATCAAGCGCGCGCTCGGCGATGCCGACGGCGCGTTCGACGTCTTCGAGCGGATCGACCCGACCGCGCCCAACTACGTCGACGCGCGGCTGCAGATCGCGGCCATCCACGAGCAGGCAGACCGTCTCGACGAGTCCCTCGCCGAGATCGAGCGGTTGCGCGCGATCCGGCCGAACCGGCAGCTCGACTATCACGCTGCCGCGTTGCGAATCGAGCTCGGCGACTTCGAGGGCGGCGTGGCCCTCCTCGAGGGCCTGCTCGACGGCAGCGACGAGGATCGCGACGTCCTCTATCAGCTCGGCGTGCAGTACGGGGTCGCGGGCGACGTCGATCGCTCCATCGGGATGATGCAGCGCGTCCTCGCCCTGGACCCCGACAATGCGAATGCCCTCAACTACATCGGATATTCCTGGGCCGAGCGGGGCGAGAACCTGGAGGAGGCGGAGCGGCTCATCCGCCGCGCGATCGAGCTCTCTCCCGACGACGGCTACATCACGGACTCCCTCGGCTGGGTCTACTACAAGATGGCCGAGCAGCTCTTCGCGGATTCGCGCAAGGAGGAGGCGCTGCGCCTCCTCGAAGAGGCGCAGGAGCAGCTGACCCAGGCCGCGGAGCTCACCGGCGGTGATGCCGTCATCTCCGAGCATCTCGGAGACGTGCGGCTGCTGCGCGGAGACAAGCGGGGGGCCCTCGACTACTACGAAGAGGCCGTCACCCTCGAAGTTCGCGAAGAGGAGCAGCCGAACCTCCTCGACAAGCTCGAGTCCCTGCGCCGTGATCTCGGCCGCGCGGGTGGCGGATCGCCGTGACCCGGACGCGAGCGCGTCGCGGCACATTGGACGTCGTCGTCGCGTGTGGGATCCTGATCGCGACCGCGGGCTGCCTCGACCGGTCGCCGCCGATCCCCGTCGTGTCGCAGGGGCAGCCGCTGTCCCTCGTCGACGAGCGTGTCGAGCGCATCCTCGAAGCCCACGGCGCGCGCGTAGCGGGACGTCAGGGGCTTCAGGGCACCGCGCGCGTGGCCCTCTCCGGTCCCGATTTCAAGCTCGACCGCCCGCAACGCATCGCCCTCGAACGACCCGCGCGATTGCGTTTCGAGATCCTCGGCCTCTTCGACCAGCTCGCCGCGATCCTCGTGACGGACCGCGCGCAATACGCCTTCTTCGACGCATCGACCGGCGAGGTCGCGCGCGGCCGCGTGTCGAGCGCGCTGCTCTGGAACCTCGCGAAGATCGACCTCTCGCCCGAGGAGCTCGTCGGGCTCCTGCTCGCGGCGCCACGCCCGGAGCTCGGGAGCCTGCGCGCCGCGGCCTGGCTCGAGCCTTCGGGCCGCGTCGCCGTTGCGTTCGCGGGGCCCGGTGGTCACGCCCCTGACAGATGCGTTCTGCTGGATCCGCTCGTCTCAGGCGTCGGGTCCGACTGTCACTCGGCGGAGAGCGCGCTCTACGGGATGGGCGGCGAAGTGTATTTCTTCGCGGGCGACGGCGACGGTGATGTCGACCTCGTCGAGGTGCGCGGGCTCGAGCGCGGGGGCGTGATCCGTTACCGGGTGCGCTTCGAGGAGTACGCCGCGATCGACGGCGAAGCCGGCCCGCGTTTCCCGAGGCGCGTGACGTTCGAGTCGCCCCTGAACGCCTCCGAGGCGAGATTCGACTGGAAGCGGGTCCGGTTCGCGAACGAAATGGCCGATGGAGTGTTCCAGCTGCCGGAGCCGCGCAGGTCGTGAGCGCGCCCCGGCGAGCATAGGAAAGAGACGGGGGAACGGATGTCGGGGGGGCATCTCGAAGCCAGGAGAGGGCGCGGCGCCGCGGTGCTCGCGGCGGTCGTGTGCGCGCTCGTCGCGTGCTCGAATGATCCCTACCCGCCGGGCGACGAAGGCGCGCTCGTCTACTACAGCTCGTTCGTGGACCCGCCGCGCACCCTCGATCCTGCGACCGCCTATTCGTCTCGGGCCCATGCCGTCACGGGCGCGGTCTACGACACGCTCCTCAAGTACCACTACCTCAAGCGGCCTCTGGAGCTGATCCCTGGGCTCGTGGAGTCGCTCCCGGAGGTCGTCGATCTCGGGGAAGGGCGTTCGCTCTACCGCTTCCGCTTGCGTGAAGACCTGCTCTTTCACGACGACCCCTGCTTCGAGCTCGGCGGCGAGGGGCGGCGGACGCGCGAGATCGAGTCCGCGGACGTCGCCTACCAGATCGCGCGCCTCGCCGACCCCGAGGTCGGCAGCCCGGTGATCGAACCCTTCTCGAACGTACTGGGCTTCATGGATTTCGCGGAGGCGCTCGCCGAGCGCCGCGGGGCGGATCCGGAGTTCGCGGCGCTTCGTGCGCATGAGCAGTACGCGGCGATCGGTGGGATGGCCGGGGTTCGCACGCCGGATCGGTACGCGCTCGAGATCGAGCTCGCGCGGCCCTATCCGCAGATCGTCTACTGGTTCGCGATGGAGTTCACGACGCCCGTGCCCTGGGAGGCGATCGAGTACTACGACGGAGAGGAGGGGCGGCCGCGCTTCGCCGATCACCCGGTCGGCTGCGGACCCTTCCAGCTCACCGTCTACGACAAGCAGGCGCGCTGGGTGCTCGAGAAGTCGGAAAACTGGTACGGCGTGCGTCACCCCGAATGGCGTGCCCCGGCCGCGGTCTATCCCTCCGACGGCACCGACGAGCAGCGCGCGCTCGGGCTGCTGGATCGCGCCGGTGAGCCGCTGCCCCTCATCGACCGCGTCGAGGTGCGGCGCGAGAAGGAGAGCATTCCGCGCTTCACGAAGTTCCTGCAGGGCTACTACGACGGCTCCGGGATCGCCAAGGAGTCGTTCGACCAGGTGATCCAGGACGGCGCCCTCTCGCCGGACATGGTCGACAAGGGTGTCTTTCTCTCTCGCACGATCGAGCCGGTCGTCTTCTACCTGGGCTTCAACATGGACGACGAGATCGTCGGGAGCGCGGACGGCGAGAAGTCCCGCAAGCTCCGACAGGCGATGTCGCTGGTGATCGACGGCGAGGAGTTCCTGCGGATCTTCACCAACGGTCGTGGGATGGCGGCGCAGTCGCCGCTCCCACCGGCGATCTACGGCTACGACGCCGACTACGAGAACGCCTACCGACGGGTCGACGTCGAGCGGGCGAAGCAGTTGATGGTCGAGGCAGGGTATCCCGGCGGCCTGGATCCCTCGACCGGCGAGGCGCTTCGTCTGGTGTTCAGCTCCTACAACACGACGACCGCGGGGCTGCTGCAGTACCAGTGGTACACGCAGGCCTGGCGTCAGCTCGGCATCGACGTCGAGATCGAGGCCACCAACTACAACCAGTTCCAGGAGAAGGTGCGGCGCGGCGCCCTCCAGGTGTTCGAGTTCGGATGGGGCGCCGACTACCCGGATCCCGAGAACTTTCTCTTCCTGTTCTGGTCCGAGATGAGTCGCGTTCGCCACGGTGGTCCGAACGAGACGAACTTCTCGAACGAGGAGTTCGACCGGCTCTTCGTCTCGATGAAGACCCGACCGAACGGTCCCGAGCGCCTCGCGGAGATTCGCCGCCTGATCGAGATCGTCGAGGAGGAGGCGGTCTGGATCCCGATCTTCCACCGGGAGACCTATGCGCTCTACCACGGCTGGATCGGGCAGAGCTTGGACTACGGAATTTCGATTCCGACCTATCAGTTCCGGAGCGTCGATCCCGCGCTCCGAACGGAGAAGCGGGCGGATTGGAACGCGCCGATCACCTGGCCGGCCTGGTTGCTCCTGTTCGCGTTCGTCGCCGTCGTCGCACCGGGCATCGTCACCTACTGGAAGGAGCGTCAATAGATGGGCGCCTACGTACTACGCAGACTCGGGTACGGCGTGGGTGTCGCCCTCGGCGTGCTCTTCCTGCTCTTCGTGCTCTTTTTCACGGTCACAGCGCCGGACGACATCGCGCGCAAGGCGCTCGGTGAGAAGGCCCCCCAGGTCGCCGTCGAGCAATGGAAGGCGAACCACGGCTACGACCGGCCGCTCTGGCCCTGGCAGGACTGGGACGACAACCTGCTCTTCGATCACTACACGAAGATGCTGACCTTCGACTTCGGGCTCTCCGACGCAGACGATGCGCCGATCATGGATCGGATCCAGGCCGGGATGGGTCCGAGTCTCTCGCTCACCGTGCCGCTGCTCTTCCTCGGGCTGATCGTCGCGATCCCGATCTCGCTCCTGGTCGCGTTCTTTCGCGAGACCTACATCGACCGGATGGGCGTGTTCATCTGCGTGCTCGCGATGAGCGTCTCGACGCTCCTCTACATCATCGGGGCACAGTTCCTGATCGGGAAGATCCTGCGCTGGTATCCGATCTCGGGCTTCGACGCGGATCCGCTGCTCCTGCCGCGCTTCCTCGCGCTGCCGATCATCGTCGGTCTGATGTCGGGCATCGGCGGTGACGTGCGCTTCTACCGGACGGTGTTCCTGGAGGAGAGCGCCCGGGACTTCGTCCGAACCGCGCGCGCCAAGGGAGCGGGTGAGGCGCGGATCATGAGCCACCACGTGCTGCGCAACGCGCTGATCCCGATCCTGACCCGGGTGGTGCTCGCGATTCCCTTCCTCTTTACCGGGTCGATCCTGCTCGAGGCCTTCTTCGGGATCCCCGGCCTCGGCTCGATCACCGTGGACGCGATCCGCGCCAACGACTTCTCGACGCTTCGTACGATGGTCTTCATCGGGTCGCTGCTCTTCGTGCTCGGCCAGCTCGCGACCGACCTCTCGTACGGTTTCGTCGATCCGCGGGTGCGCTTCGAATGATGGGACTCGCGCCGCACATGCTCTCGAATCTCGTGGTCCTGGCGTTGCTCGTCGGGCTGCTCGGGCTCAGCCGCTGGGTGCGTCGACGCCGGATCTGGCTCGAATCGGCGCAGGCCATCTGGCAGCGCCGGCGCCTCGCGATCGTCGTGATCGCGGCCTACCTCTCCATCGCCCTGCTCGACTCGGTGGCGTGGGTCGGCGGCGTGCCCGAAGGCGTCGCGGACGTGCTGCCGAACCAGTCCCTCTCGGTGCTCGATCGGCTCTTTCTCGACACGCGCGAGGCGAGCTACTCCGCGCCCTTCGCGGACTTCGAGTGGACGGGCGGCGAGGCGCTCCGCCATCCGGGAAGCCACGTGCTCGGGACGGACATCCTCGGCCGGGACGTGCTCTACCTCGCGCTCAAGGGCGCACGAGTGGCGCTGCTGATCGGCGGGCTCACGAGCCTGATCTCGATTCCCCTCGCGCTGCTCTTCGGGGTGACCGCGGGCTACTTCGGCGGACGCTTCGACGACTTCGTGTTCTTCCTGATCTCGACCCTCGCCTCGATGCCCGGGTTGCTGCTCCTGATCGCGCTGATCATGGCGCTCGGGAAGGGGACGTTCTCGGTCTGTCTGGCGCTTGGCGTGACGGGTTGGGTCGGCTTCTGTCGTCTGTCACGAGCGGAGACGCTCAAGCTGCGCGAGCTCGACTACGTCGAGGCGGCGCGTGCCCTCGGCGTGTCCGAGGTCCGGATCATCTTCCGCCACGTGCTGCCGAACCTCGCGCACCTGATCGTGATCACGTTCGTGTTGACCTTCTCCGCCCTCGTGTTGTCCGAAGCGGTGCTCTCGTGGCTCGGCATCGGCGTCGACGGGAGCTGGGGACAGATGATCGACGGCGCCCGGAACGAGCTCTCTCGCGACCCGATCATCTGGTGGAACATCGGCGCCGCCGGCGCGGCGCTCTTCGGCCTGATCCTGGCGGTGAACTCGGTCGGGGACGCGATCCGCGACGTGCTCGACCCGCGCACGGCGAGGACCTCCGAATGACGGCGCTGCTCGAAGTGCGTGGCCTCCGGACGGCGTTCCCGTCCGCAAGCGGGCCGCTCCCGGTCGTCGATGGCGTGTCCTTCGATCTGAACCGGGGCGAGGTGCTGGCTCTCGTCGGCGAGTCCGGGTCGGGCAAGTCGATGTCGGCGCTGTCGGCGATGCGGCTCGTGCCGAAGCCCGGCCGCGTGGTCGCGGGGAGCGTCAAGCTCGACGGCGAAGAGCTGCTCGACCTGCCGGTGACCGAGATGCGCAAGGTCCGCGGCGGGCGCATGGGCATGATCTTCCAGGAGCCCATGACGTGTCTCAATCCGGTCGTCCGGGTCGGCACGCAGGTGATCGAGGCGATCCAGCTCCACGAGCCGGTCTCGACCGCGGACGCTCGGGCGCGGGCACTCGAGCTCTTCGCCGAGGTGGGTATCCCGGATCCGGACCAGCGCCTCGACGCGTATCCGCACCAACTCTCCGGCGGTCTCAAGCAGCGCGTGATGATCGCGATGGCGCTCTCGACGCGACCGGAGATCCTGATTGCCGACGAGCCGACGACCGCCCTCGACGTCACGGTCCAGGCGCAGATCCTGTCGCTCCTGCGCGACCTCCAGCAGCGTCTCGACGCGGCGATCCTGCTCATCACCCACGATCTGGGCATCGTGAACGAGCTCGCCGATCGGGTTGCCGTCATGTACGCGGGCCGACTCGTCGAGGTCGCGGATCGCGAGGCGCTCCTGTCCGACCCGCGTCATCCGTACACGCAGGGGCTCCTGCGATCGATTCCGGCCCTCGCCACCCCTGGCGAACCGTTGCCCGAGATCGCCGGTGTGGTGCCGTCGCCCGAGCAGTGGCCGGCCGGCTGCCGGTTCTCCACGCGCTGTCCCAAGCGGATCGAGCGCTGCGCCGCCGACTTCCCGGAAGAGACGGCGCCGGGCGAGGGGCGACGCGTGTGGTGTCACGTGCAGGACGCGCCGGCGACGGGAGAGGGCGCATGAACGACACGGAACCGCTGCTGCGCGTGTCGGGCTTGCGCACCTGGTACCCGATCCAACAGGGCCTGATGCAGCGCACCGTCGGCTGGGTGCAGGCCGCGACCGACGTCGGCTTCACGATCGCCCCCGGCGAGACCCTCGCGCTCGTCGGCGAATCCGGCTGCGGCAAGAGCACCGTCGGCCGATCGATCCTGCGCCTCGAGCAGCCCCAGGAAGGCGAGGTCCTGTTCGAGGGGCGCGACCTGCTGGCCCTCGACGCGGACGCCGTTCGGGCGGTGCGCCAGCGCATCCAGATCATCTTCCAGGATCCGATGGCGAGCCTCGACCCGCGCATGCGCATCCGCGACCAGATCGCCGAGGGCATGCAGAGCTTCGGGATCGGTGCGGACGAGGGGGAGCGGACCGACCGGGTGGCCGCGCTGCTCGAACGCGTGCAGCTCGATGCCGCCGCGATGGATCGCTACCCGCACGAGTTCTCCGGGGGCCAGCGTCAGCGCATCTGCATCGCCCGCGCCCTCGCGGTCGAACCGCGGCTGATCGTGTGCGACGAATCGGTCTCGGCCCTCGACGTCTCGATCCAGGCGCAGATCCTGAACCTGCTGCGCGAGCTGCAGGACGAGTTCGGCCTCTCCTACTTGTTCATCACCCACGACCTGTCGGTCGTGAAGTACCTCGCTCACGAGGTCGCCGTGATGTACCTCGGCGAGATCGTCGAGCAGGGACCGACCGAACGGATCTTCGAGGCGCCGGCCCATCCGTACACGCAGGGCCTGCTGGCGGCGATCCCGTCGATCGATCCGACGCGCCGGGGGGCCGCGCCGCCGGTGCTCGGCGACGTGCCGTCGCCCTCGAATCCGCCGCCGGGCTGCCATTTCCACACCCGCTGCAATCGCGTGATGGATCGCTGTCGCGCCGAGGCGCCGACGCTCGTGTCGATCGAGGGGGGCGCGAGTCGTTGCTTCCTGTCGGCCGAAGGCGAGGGCGGCTGAGACCCCGCGACCGTCGGTGCGCGACGATCCGGTGATCCTCCCAGCGCAGCTCCTCGTTTTCGTCGAGGGGAAGCGGTTTCCGATTCGCGGACCCCGAGCGGTTCCGGGGAGTTGGCGCTCAGGTTGCTCGGAGGATCGGTCGATGTGGCATCCCAGTGGGGGACCCATGCAGAATCGACCCAGAGTCGGCGAAATCCTCGTCGCCGCCGGCATCATCGACGAAATGCAGCTTCAGGCCGCGCTCGGAGAGCAGCAGCAGTGGGGACGCCGGCTCGGCGTCACGTTGATCAAGCTCGGCATGGTCGAAGAGGGCCATCTCATCCGCGCGCTCGCGAAGCAGCTCGACCTGCCCGTCGCGAGCCTCGCCGGCAAGCGCATCCCCGACGAAGTCATCGCGCTCGTGCCCGCCCGCGTGGCGTCGGAGCACGGCGTCATCCCGCTCTTCACGAAGCAGGACGGTCCGAACGGTCAGCTCTTCCTCGGGATGGAGGATCCCTCCAACCTGGCCGTCCTCGACGACCTCAGCTTCCGCACCGGGATGGAGATCCACCCGGTGATGGTCGGGCCGACGGAGCTCGGCGAAGCGATCGACCGCTACTACCACGCCCGCAACGGGGGCGCGCCGCAGCAGGATCCCTTCAAGGGCGGCGACACGATGAACCCGGAGAGCCTGCGCATCGTCACCGACGATTCCCCGCAGCCCGGCACCGCACCGATCGAGCCCTCGATCGAGCACGAGATCGAGGCCGCGGCCGCGCCGCGCCCGGCGGCCCCGGCGTCGATCGAGCTCGACGAGCCGGTCGAGCCCGACGCGACGACCGCCGTCGTCGAGCCGGCAGCGACCGTCGTCGAAGCGCCCGCGAGCGAAGCGCCGGCCGAGGCGCCCGCGCCCGTGCCCGCTCCGGTCGAGACCACTCCGCCGCCCGCGCCGGCTCCGGTCGAAGCGGCCCCGCCGCCTGCGCCGGTGATTCCGGACGGCCTGCTCGAAGACGTCGCGTGCGCCGTCGACGAGACCGAGCGCACGCGCATCGTCGCGAAGGCGATCGCGACCCTGCTCGTCGAGAAGGGCGTGCTCGGTCTCGAAGAGTTGCAGGCGCAGATCGCGTTGCTCAAGGCCACGAGCGAGGACGACGGCGACGTCGACGACCTCGAACCCCTCGACGGCTGAGCGCCCAGCGCTTTCGAGAACCCATCCAGCTTGACTTTCGGAGGGGCGCAGGCCAATCTGCGGCGCCTCTTCCGTCCATACGTGGCCCGATTCGGGCCCGGGAGACCCCATGCGCCTCGAATACGGCTTCGAACTCCAGGAATGCGAGATCCCACGCTTCGCCGTCGAAGCGGTCGAAGGGATCGGCAAGCTCTTCACCCTCGCGACCCTGGTCCTGAACGTCCTGGCGACCAAGGACAAGGTCGAGATCGTGTTCCACGGACTGAATCCCGAGGATCCGCAGAAGAAGATCCAGGCGTTCCAGAAGATCGCGGGCTCGTCCCCGAGCCCGGCGGTGCTGGGCTACGAGCCGGGAGAGAGCGGGAGCGTCCCCGGCTCCTCGAGCTACTACCAGTGGCTCACGGTGTCTGGCGGGCGGTGACCGGACCGGTGGGGCGACCGCGGTAGCGGTGGTCCCGCGCGATGCTCCGTTCGTGGATCTCGCACGCGACCGCGTCGATCGCGCGCCGGAAGGGTAGGCGCGCGTGATAGGCGTCGAGCGCCGCGCGCCGTACGTCGGCATCGAACGCTTCATCGGCAAGAGACGCGTTGAGTTGCACGAGCGCGTGCAGTCGCTTCGATTCGCGCAGGGGCCTCGGGCCGGTCAGGTCTTCGAGATCGACCCACCAGAACCGCGCGTTGCCGGCTCGCCAGGTCATACGGATGTTGCCCGCCTTGGCGTCGCGATGTCCGAGACCGACCGCGTGCTGCTCGGCGAGCCAGGTCGCGACGGCGATCGCGACGTCGCGCGCCGCTTCGGGCGAAGCCGGGCGCCAGGCGTCGAGGTCGATCTCGCCCACGTGTTCGAGCAGCAGGGTGCTCTCGGGGCGGCGACCCCATGCGCGATGCTCGAGGAAGGCGAGGGCCGGCGCGCTTCGGTCGGAGACGAGGCGGTCACGCTGGCCGCGACGGAACGCGCGGGCCGCGGGCGAGCCGCGCAGCCGGTCGGCGACCCCGCGTCGCAGGTTGCCCGCGGCGACGCGCTTTCGAACCTGTTGCCTGCCTCCGAGCTCGATCACGTCGATCTGGACGCGGCCGCTCCGCCGCGGCGCAAGCGAGCGGAGCGGCTTCGCATCCCGCAGCGCCTCGTCCAGCAGACTCGCCTCGATTCCCGCGACCCCGAGGCCCCGCCGCGGCGGTGGGCCGGTCTCGAGGGCGCGCCAGTCTGCGCCGGGTCGCAGATGTCGGCGCTGGCGCCCGCGTGCGTGGTCGCGCAGGAACGCGCATCGCGCGCGGTCGAGCCCGGGGTCGTCGGGGAGCGCAGCGAGGAGCAGGGCCCCCGTCGCAGAATCACCGGTGGCGCGCTCGAGCGCAAAGAGCAGCCGCGCGAGGTCGCGCCGCCGAGCCGCCGGGCTCGTCGTTCCGCGGGCGTCCTGCACGTCGAGCAGGATCACACGGTCGTCGTCCTCGTTGATCCGAAGGTTGCCCAGGTGGAGGTCGCCATGAACGAATCCGGCCTCGTGCAGGCGGGCGACACACGCGGCGAGTCGCTCGACGAGTCGGGCGCGCTCGTCGGCGTCGGCTCGATCGAGGGCGGTCGCGAAGTCCGGGCCTTCGACGCGCTGCATCGCGACGAGTGCTCGCCCCGCGGCGTCGATGCCGAACGCGAGCGGCCGCGCGACCGGCAGGCCCCGCACGTGGAGCGTGCGCAGGGCGCGCCACTCGCGCCAGGCTGGCGCTCGATCGAAGACGCGGTCGCGGAGCGCGCGCATCCGCGAGGCCGGGGGATGGTAGTGCTTGACCACGATTCGAGGAGCGAGGGCGTCGCCTCCGTCGTAGGCGACCACGGAGCGGTGCGCGCTCGCGTGCAGCGCTTCGCCCCCCGTCGCGAGCGCGCGATCGATCCGGTCGCGCTCTTCGGTGGCGCCTTCGATCCATCGCACCGTGCTCACCGCGCTCACCGCGCCCGAGTCGCTCACGACCGCGCCTCCGCCCGGCGCGCCACGATCGCCTCGTACTCACCGCGCAGCGCCTTCGCGTGACTCGACCAGTCGAGGGTGCGGGCCCGGGCGGCGAGCGATTCGCCCCGGCGTCGCCGCTCGTCGAGCTGCGTGAGCGCCGCGAGCGCCGCGGCGAGAGCGACGTCGTCGTTCGCGTCGTCGAGGGCGATCAGGTCGTCCCCGAGCCACTCGCTCGCCCCGTTCGCGCGCGTCGTCACGACCGGTCGCGCGGCCGCCGCCGCCTCGATCGTCACGTTCGCGAAGGGGTCGTATCGCGTCGGCAGCACGACCGCGTCCGCGGCGGCGTACACCGCCGGCAGGTCGTCCCGCGCGCCGAGGAAGTCCACACGATCCGCGATGCCGAGATCGCGGGCGCGCTCGATCCAGCGGGTCGGGTCGTCCCGCCCTGCCACCCACAGGCACGCGCCCGCGTCGCCCCGAGCGAGGGCGCGGAGGGCAGTGTCGAGACCCTTGCGATGCCACCCGGAGCCCGGGAGCAACCATACCTGGCTCGCGTGCGGCGCATGCGCGCGTCGCAACCCGCGAGCTTCGTCCGCGAGGAGGCCCGGGTCGAAGCGCTCGGCGTCGACTCCGTTGGGGAGCAGGAAGATTCGATCCGGGCTCACGCCGTGGTCCCGCTCGAGCACGTCGGCCACGAGCCGCGAGCTGCACTGGATGCGCTGGCGGCTGCCTTCGAACACGTCTCGCTCGATCGCGAAGCGCACGCGGTAGCGGGGCGAGAGCAGGCGCGCTCGGTATCCGAAACCCGCGTGGGTGCGGCGGAGCCAATCGCGATGGCTCCCGCCGCCGGCGCGGAAGAGGTCCTGCGTGCGGGTGTGGGAGAAGCCGTGCACCACGTCGAAGTCCCGTCGCGCGAGGCGTCGTGCCGCCCGGCGGGAGAAGGTCTCGATCCGGATCGGCTGCCAGGCGCGGGGTGCGGGAATCGCCTCGGTCGCGACGGCGGCGGTGGGATCGATCTCGCGCGCGAGCACGGTCACGTCCTCGCCTTGACGCGCGAGCTCGTGCGCCACCTGCCAGGCCACGTTCTCCACACCGCCGACGCCGGGCACGAAGCGTTCGATCACGATCGCGATGCGCAAGGGCGCCTCCTCGTCGCGGCGGGGCCGGAGGCCGCGGCGCGGGAGGCGAGCGCCTCCGCTGGGGTTCAGAGGGTATCGGTCCGCCGATCGGGGAGCGAATGCGCGCATTCCAGGCTCCGGCAGGGCCGAGGTGAAGGAACCGAAGGAACTTCGCGGTGTCGGTTTGCAGGCGTGGCGATCGGGCGGGGCATTCGCAAGAATTTCGGGCCGGCTGGACACTCCTCGTGGTTCCGCGCCGTGCTCCAACCAGATCCGAACGAAGCAGCCCGCTGGAACGACGCACCGATGGCCCAGACCGAACGCAGTCCGAATGACGCCGAGCGCAGCGAGTCCGCTCCCGACCGCTCGGGCGCGCGACGGCCGTCGGCGTCGGGTCGCAAGCCCAAGGGCGCCGGCGGGACGGCCGGGGAGCGTCGCGGCACCAGCGCCGAGAAGCGACAGCTCATCCTCGAGACCTCGATCCGGGTCTTCGCGGAGAAGGGCTACCACGACACGCGCATCTCGGACATCGCCAAGCGCGCGGAGATCGCGTACGGCCTCGTCTACCACTACTTCAAGAACAAGGAAGAGATCCTCGACACGATCTTCCTCGAACGTTGGGGCGAGTTCATCGCGGCGGTCCGCGCGATCGCCGACGGCGACCGCACGGTCGAGGACAAGCTCGTCGCCGTGGCCGAGGCCGTCCTCTCGGCCCGCCAGCACGACCCCGAGTGGGTGAAGATCCTGATCTCCGAGATCCAGCGCAGCCAGCGGATGCTCGACCGCGAGCGATTGGAGATCGTCGCCGAGCTCTTCGAGCTGATCGCGCGGATCCTGCGCGAGGGGCAGGAGCGCGGCGAGCTGCGGGCGGATCTCGATGCCGAGATCGCGAGTACCATCTTCGTCGGCGGGATCGATACCATCGTCACCAGCCGGGTCCTTGCGATGATCCGGAGCGGGGACGACGGGCCGCCCGACGAGAAGGCCCATTTCGAGCACCTGTCGCGCACCGTCGTCGAACTCTTCATCCGCGGCATGGCCGCGCCCGACGCCTTCGGCGCACGCGACTGATCCGAACGACATCGACTGGACGATCGAGACCAGGGGGGAATCCATTGTCTGAAGCGAACGAGCCGGCGATCCGCGTCGCCGGTCTCGCGAAGCGATATGGTGATTTCGAGGCCGTGCGGGGTCTCGACTTCGAGGTCACTGCGGGCGAAGTCGTGGGCTTTCTCGGCCCCAACGGCGCGGGCAAGACCACGACGATGCGCATGTTGACCGGCTTCCTGCCCGCGACGGATGGCGAAGCCTCGATCGCGGGGCACGACATCTTCGACGACGCGACCGCGGCCCGGCGCGCGATCGGCTACCTGCCCGAGACGCCGCCGCTCTATCCCGAGATGACCCCGGCGAGCTACGTCGCCTTCGTGGCGAAGATCAAGGAAGTGCCCCGGGCCGAGCGGGCGGCGGCGGTCGATCGCGCCCTCGAGCGGTGCGGCCTCGACGACGTCCGCGACCGCGAGATCCGTCAGCTCTCGAAGGGCTATCGCCAGCGCGTCGGTCTCGCCCAGGCGATCGTGCACGAGCCCGCCGTCCTGGTGCTCGACGAGCCGACCGTCGGCCTCGATCCGATCCAGATCCGCGAGATCCGGACGCTGATCCGTGATCTGGCGGCGAGCGGCAAGCAGACGGTCCTGCTCTCGACCCACATCCTGGCCGAGGTCGAGGCGATCTGTCAGCGCGTCATCCTGCTCGACCGCGGTCGCAAGGTCCTCGACCAGCCGATCGCCGAGATCACCGCCGACGGCGGCTCCCTCGAAGAGGTCTTCACCCGGGTGCTCACACGCGACGACGCTGGGGAGGCGGCCTGATGCACGTCTTCACCATCGCCGGCCGCGAGCTGCGCGCGCTCTTCGTGTCGCCGGTCGCGTACGTCGTCCTGACACTCTGGAGCGTGATCGCGGGGACCTTCTTCCTGGCGAGCCTGATCGGCTTCCAGGAGCGCATGCTGCAGCTCCAGCAGTTCCAGATGTTCGAAGAGATCGAGGCGACGAACCTGAACGACCAGCTGATCGAGCCCTTCATTGGCTCGATGTGGGTGATCCTGCTCTTTCTCCTGCCCGCGGTCACGATGGGTCTGGTCTCGAGTGAGAAGGCCAACGGGACCGAGGAGCTGCTACTCACCAGCCCGATCTCGATCTGGGACATCGTGCTCGGCAAGTGGCTCGCCGGCGCCGGCTTCGTCGGCCTGATGACCGCCATCGTCGCCTTCTTCCCGGCGCTCCTCTTCGTCTACGGCGAGCCGGAGGTCGGCAAGACGCTCTCCGGCGTCGTGTGCCTGCTGATGGTCAGCATCACCTACGTCGCCGTCGGGGTCTTCGCTTCGTCGGTCACCCGCAGCCAGCTGATCGCGTTCGTCCTGACCCTCGTCCTGCTCGTGATGCTCGGCATGATGCTTCCGTTCATCGTCGACATCACCCTGGCCGGGAGCGGGGTCGGTCGCGACTCCGCGGTCGCGCAGGTCGTGGGCTGGATGGCGACTGGGAGCCATGTCGACCGCATGCTCCAGGGCCTCGTCGACACGGGGGACCTCGCCTACTTCGCGATTGCGAGCGCCGTGTTCCTGCTCTTGTCCAAGACCGTGATCGAATCCGCGAGGTGGCGATAGATGCAGGGCATCGCTGCTCTCCTCGCCGGCCTCGGCGTCGTCGCCATCGGCTTCGGGCTGCTGTCCGCCTTGTTGGCCCTCCTTCAGCCGTTCACCGATCCGCTCTGGATCGCCGCGAACCTCGTGGTCGGCTTCGTCCTGCTGGGCGCGGCCGTCTTCATGAGCCTCGACACGCTCCGGGAGCGGATGCGGTCCGGGGGCGGGCGAAGGGCCGGTAAATACGGCACGTCCGCGATCGTGGGGACCGTGCTCGGGATCGTCATCCTGGGCTTCCTCGGGTTCCTGTCGACGCGCTACCACCACCGCTTCGACGTCAGCGAAGCCGGCGTGCACACCCTCTCGCAACAGACGTCGGATCTCCTCGCAGACCTCGATGAGGACGTGGCGATCACCGGCTTCTTCAGCGAGATGCAGTCGCCGGAAGTCTCGGCGCTCCTCGATCGCTATGCGTTCGAATCGGAGCGCGTCTCGGTCCGGTACAAAGATCCGAACGACGATCCGCTGCTCGTCGAAGAGCTGGGTCTCGACACCGAGTCGCTCTCGCGGGGCGTGATCCACATCGAGCTGGCGTCCGGGGAACAGACGAACCTCTCGGAGTTCACCGGCGCGCACTTCGAGCCCGACGTGACCAACGCGCTCATGAAGCTCCTGAAGAGCACCGGCAAGAAGGTCTACTTCCTGACCGGCCACAACGAACGAACCGTCACGGGCGCGACCGAGGGCACCTTCGACGAAGGTCCCGAGAGCTATGGCCGCGCTGCCGCGGCCCTCGTGAACGAGACCTACGCGGTCGAGCCGTTCCTGCTCGCGACGATGGAGTCCGTGCCCGCGGATGCGTCCGCCGTCGTGGTCTCGGGGCCGACGCGTCCTTTCCTGCCCCACGAGCTCGCTGCGCTCGAGGCCTACGTGTCCTCGGGTGGGGGGCTCTTCGTCGCGATCGACCCCCGGGCGCAGACGAACCTCTACGACTTGACCTCGGGCTGGGGCGTCACGTTCGGAGACGATGCGATCATCGACCGACAGGCGGCGCTCTTCGGGCAGGCGACGACGCCGATCGCGGACGACTACGCGGAGGGCCACCCGATTACGGCGCTCTTCGCCGAGCCCACGCTCTTCCCGATGGCGCGGAGCCTCGAACTCGCCGAGGAAGCGACCGGCCTGACGGTGCTCGTGCAAACGGGGGAGGCCTCCTGGGCAGAGCGCAGCCTCGATGCGTCCCGGGAGTCCGGGCGCGTCGAGTACGACGACCTCGATCTGCTCGGACCGGTCCCGATCGCCGTCGCGGGCACGCCCGGCGCCTCCGAAGCCGGCGCGCACGATCCCCACGGCGATGCGGCACCACCGCCGACCGGTCGCGTGGTGCTCGTCGGGGATTCGGATTTCGCGACGAACCAGTACTTCGACACGCTCCGGAACAAGGACCTGTTCGTGAACTCGATCAGCTGGCTGGCCGGAGAGGCGGCCGGGATCACCGTGCGCCCGAACGTGTCCCGCTCGTCGAGCTTCCAGATGTCCCAGGACGAGTTCCGCCGCATCCAGTTCCTCTCCCTCTTCGTCCTGCCCGAAGCGATCGCGGTCGCGGGCGTGCTGACCTGGTGGCTGCGCCGGAAGGCGGGCGCTGCATGAATCCGCGCACGACCGGCGTGCTCGCCGTCGTCGCGCTGCTGCTCGGCGCCTTCGTCTGGTGGGGCGAGACGGAGGGCGAGGCGGACCGCGCGGCGGAGGACGCAGGCAAGCGTGTCTTCGCGGGATTCACCGAAGCCGACGTCGACGCGCTCTCGCTCACGACCCTCGACGGCGTCGACGCGCGCTTCGAGCGACGCGAGGGGCGCTGGTGGCTCGTCTCGCCGGTGCTCGCGCGCGCGGACGCGTCCGCCCTCGACGCGATGGCGAGCGCCCTCGCGAACCTGCCGACGGAGGGACGTGTCACGGGCGATCGTCGTGCCGAGGACTTCGAGCTGGGCCGGGAGACGGCACGCCGGCTGATTCACTTCGAGGTCGCGGGTGAGAGGCTGGGGCTGCGGGTCGGGCGGACGAGCCCGGTCGGGGGCCACCGATACGTCGCGACCGTCGCGGACGACAGGGTCGCCTACGTCGCCAGCTACCGCGTGAACGCCTTCGAGCGCAACCTGGCCGACCTGCGCGACCGGAGCCTCTTCGCTTTCGTCCCGGATGCCCTCGAACGCCTCGACCTCTCGCGTCCCTCGAGCGGATTCGCGATCACGCTCGAGCGCGCGGGCGACGACGAAGAAGATCGTGCGTGGCGGATCTCGTCGCCGATCGATGCGCAGGCGGACCCGGAGGTGTTGCGCGATCTCGCTTCGAATCTGGCGCACCTGCGGGTGCGCGACTTCGTCGACGATCCGGACGCGATCGACGCGGGCCTGCGCCAGGAGACCGCGCTCGAGATCGGGTTCCGACTCGCGGGTGAGGACAGCGACCGGCGCGCGCGGATCGCGGGTGGGGACGATCGCGGTCGCCTGATCGATCCCTCGGACGGGGCGCTCTACTGGATCGCCGAGGAGCGCCTCGCGGAGTTTCCGAGCGAGGTCGACGACTATCGGTTCAAGCGCCTCGCCGACTTCGAGCTGGCCTCGGCCCGGCGACTCGAATTGCACTTCGTGGAGGCGGCGACCGACCAGACCGCGGTGCTCGACGTCGTCGCGGAGCTCGGCGAGACGGGTTGGTCGAGCGCCGGGCGCGCTCTCGACCCGGACCGGGCGACGCGCCTCGTGCGCGATCTCTCGAACCTCGGCGCCGACGCGATCGTGGCCGACGAGATGGGGGAGGCGGAGCTCGCGAGCCTCGGTCTCTCGCCGCCGCGGGGGAGGCTGCGCGTCGAGGGCGGCGACGACCCGGAGCGTCCGGTCGAGATCCTGGCGGACCTCCGCTTCGGGCGGCTCGTGTCCGGGCGCGGTCTCTTCGTGCAACGTGCCGACCAGTCGACGGTCTTCCTGATCGACCCAGACGCGGCCGAGGCGCTCCCGTATTCAGCGGACCACTACCGCTTCGCGTTCGAGTTCGAGACCGAGGAAGCCGCCGACGCACCCCCGGAGATCGATCCTCAGGGAGGCGCCGGCGCGCCCTGAGCCGGTAGGCCGGTCTCAGCTCGCAGGCTCGATTCGTTCGAGCAGCGCCGCGTGGAGGTGCCCGTTCGAGGAGGCGACTTCGCGGCCGCTCCGGTCCGGCGGGCCGCCGCGGTAGTCGCTGACCCGGCCACCTGCTTCTTCGACGATCAGGATGCCGGCGGCGACGTCCCAGGGGTGGAGCTTGAGCTCCCAGTAGGCGTCGACGCGACCGGCGGCGACATAGCAGAGGTCGAGGGCGGCGCTGCCGTCGCGGCGGATGCCCCGGGCGCTCTTCACGACATTGCGAAAGCTGGTCAGGTTGTCGTCGTCGCTCCGGTGGACGTCGTAGGCGAAGCCGGTCGCGACGAGCGCACGTCCCCACTCGGCCTCGGCGGAGACTGCGAGGCGTCGCGCGCCGAGCCAGGCGCCTTCTCCCGCCACCGCTTCGAAGCGCTCGTCCAGCAGCGGATCCTGCACGACGCCGACCACGCGTGCGTAGGATCCGTCGTCCGCGCGCCGCTCGACGCCGATCGACACGCAGAAGCGCGGGAAGCCGTGGGCGAAGTTGGTGGTGCCGTCGAGGGGGTCGATGATCCATCGAAACTCGGCGTCGCCGTCCTCGCCGTGGCCCTCCTCGGCGAGGATCGCGTCCTCGGGCCGGGCGGCCTGGATTCCCTCGACGATCGCGGCCTCGCAAGCGCGATCGACCTCGGTGACGAGATCGATCGAGGCGCTCTTGGTGTCGATCGTGAGTCCCGTCTCGTATCGCTCGCGCTGGATCGTGGCCGCGCGGCCCGCGACGTCGCGGGCGAGTTCGAGGATCGCGGCGAGAGTGGCGTCGCGGGCGACGAGGGGCATCGGTGTCTCCGAAAAACGTAGAGAGGAGCGGGCGGGCGGGGTCAGGCCGCGGCCGGGAGTCGGTAGAAGCGGCGCGCGTTCGCGGTCGTGTGCTCGGCGATCGTCTCGACCGGTACGTCGTGGACCTGCGCGAGGGTCTCGCCCACGACGGCGACCCAGGCGGGCTCGTTCCGTCGGCCGCGATGGCCCTGGGGCGCGAGGAAGGGCGCGTCGGTCTCGACCATCAGGCGGTCGAGGGGCACGCCTGCGGCCGCCGCCCGCAGGTCGTCGCTCCTCTTGAACGTCACGATCCCGGAGAACGAGACGTAGAATCCGTGCTCCATCGCGCGACGCGCGAAGTCGAGGGTGCCCGAATAACAGTGGAGCACGCCCTCGAGCGCGTCGCGTCCCTCTGCGATCCAGATCTCGAGGAGCTCCTCGTAGGCGTTCGGCTCGTCCCCCCGCACGTGGATCGAGACCGGCACATCGAGCTCCCGGGCGAGGGCGACCTGCTCCGCGAAGACCGCGCGCTGGGTCTCGCGCGGCGAGTTCATGTAGTGGTAGTCGAGACCACACTCCCCGAGCGCGACGACGCGCGGATGCGCGAGCCATTCGCGAATCGCGGTCCGGTTGTCGTCATCGAGCTGCGCGGCCTCGTGCGGATGAACGCCCACCGTCGCCCAGATCCGCTCGTCGGTCTCCGCGAGGGCGATCGCGTCCGCGTTGCCGCGGATCCCGTAGCCGGAGCCGATGCTGACGATCTCGTCGACGCCGCTCTCGAACGTGCGATCGAGCACGGCGGCGCGATCTTCGGCGAAGCGGTCGGCGGTGACGTGGCAATGGCTGTCGAGCCACATGGAAGGACCTTTCCGGGGTCGGGGAGGCGAAGAGGCTACGCGTCGCGGATCAGAGACCGGTCGTCGGGACGTCGAGCCCGGTCTGCGCGTCGACGAGATGTTGGCAGAGCTCGATCCGCTCGAGGGATTGGGACAGGGTGAGCGCGAGCCCCGGCGTGTCGCCCGCGTAGAGGTCGAAGAGCGCTTCCACCCGGTCGCGGTTCGCATCGTCGCAGAAACCGCGAAAGAGCCCGGGCAAGCGCGCGAAGTACGTCTCGGGCACCACCCGACGGAAGACCGGCAGCCAGCGCTCCATCATCGAGAGCAGGGCCGGGAGCTGCTCGCGCTGGGCCGCCTGATTGTAGAAGATCATCGGGATCTCGTTCAGCCGGAGCGACGTGAGGAAGGTGAGGCTGCGCACGTCCTCCGCGAGATCCGGATCGCGCGTCGTGCCGATCGCCGAGAGCGCCTTCTCGCGGAACGTCAGGTCGTTCGAGCCGTCCACCGCGTCCCGGAGCGCGTCGAAGTAGGGCCGCCCTTCGACCGCGATCGCCGCGGCGAGCGCGACCCCGAGCAGGTCGCCGGGGACGACCGAACGGTCGATCTCGCCGGATCCGCCGAATCCGATCGCGGCGACCCCGAGCTCGGCCATGCGCGCACGCTCGTCGGGCTCCTCGAGGGTGAGCGCGAGGAGGTGCATCACCTCGCTGCGAAGCAGCCGCGCGTCCGCAGACTTCCTTCGCTCGGGCGACGCCTCGTCCTGCCGGATACGCTTTCGATAGTGCGCCGCCGCGAAGCGGGCGAGAGATGCGCGCTCTGCTTCGTTCGCGACGTAGTCCGACAGCAAGCGCAGGGTGCCGATCGGTTGGGTGGCGACGTCCCACTCCGGCTGCTCGATCACCGCGGGCACGAGCCGGAGGTACGCCGACACAGCGACGTGTCCGGCGCGGAAGGCGGCGGACAGGTTGTTGGCGACCGAGAACTTCTCGGCGGGGGAGAGCTCTCCCAGACGCGCGACCAGGGCGGTCCAGCCGTCGAGGTCGAGCTGCCAGCGCGTGTAGCCGGCGGCCTCGGCGTTCGGGAGGATCGCGGCCGGACAGCTCGGGGTGGCCAGCTCGATCTCCGTCCACGGCGCGTCCAGCACGGCGCAGTGGACCTCCGAGCCGCTGCTCGCGTCGGCTCCGAGCAGACGCAGGCAGAGGGGCTGCGTCCAGCGCTGGTCCGGATCGACCCGGGAGCCGATCTCGGTGTGGCGGACCTGATGGAGAACGAGTCGCGTCTTGCCGTCCTCGCAGGTCGAAGCGAGGCGGACTTCGGGCACGCCGCGCTGTTCGAGGAAGCTCCGGGCCACCTCGGCGATCGGTTCTTCGGGAGCAACGCTCTCGAGCGAGGCGATGAAGTCGTCGACCGTCGCGGTGCCCCAGGCGTGTCGCAGGAGATGTGCGCGAATACCGTCCCGGAATCGCTCCGGCCCGAGCCACGACTCGAGCATCGACAGGAAGGCCCCGCCCTTCGCATAGCTGATCCAATCGAAGCTCGACGCGATCTCCTCACGCCCCTCGACCTGCTCGCGAATCCGGCGCGACTCGGAATAGACGTCGATCTCCATCACGTAGTGACCGTTGCGCTTCGTCTCGCGGCCGAACTCGAGGTCGGGCCGGACCTCGTCCGCGATCGCGTTGCCCATCCACGTGGCGAAGGATTCGTTCAGCCAGATGTCGTCCCACCACGGCATGGTGACCAGATTTCCGAACCACTGATGCGCGAGCTCGTGGGCGTGCACGTGCACGAAGCCGCGCAGGCTGGTGATGGCCGGATCGTTGCCGAGCAGGAGCCGGGTCTCGCGATACGTGATCAGCCCGACGTTCTCCATCGCGCCGAAGGCGAAGTCGGGGACCGCCGCGAGGTCCAGCTTGCGGTACGGGTAGGGCTCTCCGAAATACGCTTCGAGGGCGAGTACCGTGTTCGCGGTGTTCTCGAGGGCGAAGGCGATCTGATCGCCCTTGCCGCGCGTCGTGATGCCGCGCAACGGGATCGCGCGGTCCCGGATCGCGGAAGGCGGGATCGGCGGGCCCTCGACGATGTCGAAGGGACCGACCGCGAAGGCGAGCAGGTAGGTCGGGATCGGCGGGGTCGTCTCGAACTCGAGGCGATCGAAGCCGTCGCCGATCGCGGTGCGCGTGGCTTCGGGGGTCGCGGTCACGCCCGCGTGATCGCTGCGGACCTCGAGGGTGAGGTCGAAGGGAACCTTGAAACGCGGCTCGTCGAAGCCGGGGAAGACCTGGCGGGCATCGAGGGGCTCGAACTGGGTGAACGCATAACGCTCGCCGTCGGCGGTGACGAGGTAGAGCGCCTCCAGGGTCTCGTCGAAGGGTGCTTCGTAGTCGATCTCCAGTCGCGTGCCGCCAGCAGCGAACTCTCCGTCGCCACGCAGTCGGACCACGCCGGAGCCGCCCATCTCGTGGTAGTCGAGCGTTCGTCGTGACCCATCGGCGCGCAGCTCCTCGATGCGTTCGGGGACGAGTCGCTCGCCGTGGAGGAAGAGCTCGGGCTGGGGCGCGTCGAGTTCGATGTCGATCGCGACCCGTCCGCTGAACGTGTCGCGATCGGGGTCGACGCGGAGCGTCAGGTCGTAGCGGAGCGGGCGGACGCCCTCCGGCAGCCGTCCTTGCGGCGCCTGGGCGGCCTCCTCCTGGTCGCGTGCTTCGCGCTGACGCGTGTAGAGCTGGGAGAGCAGGCCCGCCGCGAGCGCGATCAGAAGGACGGCGGCCAGTCGGCGAAACGTACGCATCGATCCTCCGGCGCCGGGACGAATTCAGGCCGTCGCGTCGCGCAGGCCGAGGAGCAGGCGCTCGGCCACCATCTGTGGGTTCGCGTTCCGCTGGATCAGATCGCGACGCAGCTGCTGGAGGCTGCGATGGGCATCGAGGGTGCGAACGGGCGGGGTCTCGCCCCGCTCGACGCGGGCCTTCACGTCCTCCCGCAGCCACTCCGCCGACACGTCGATCAGCTCGGTCACGTGCTCCGCAGCGACCGCCCGGGCCCCGCGGTACTGCTCCGCGAAGTCGAGCATGTCACCGACCGATCGGCCGCGCAGGTCGTCGAGCATCGCCACGATCTCCGACACCTCGTCGGTCACGCCGTGGCCACGCAGGTCGGTCGAGGCATCGCTCGGGAAGCGGAGGCGGACGCTGCGCGAGCGGATGGTCGCGATGATCGCCGAGGCGCGGCTCGCGACGAGCACGAGGCTCGTGCCGGCCGGCGGCTCTTCGAGCAGCCGGAGCAGGGCATTCTGGGCCTGCGGGTTCAGCCACTCGGCGCCGTCGATGATCGCGATGCGCCGGCCGCCTTCGTTCGCGCCGAGTCGCAGCGCGGTCTGCACGTCGCGGATCTGGCCGATCGTGATCCGGGTGTCGTCCGGGCCGCGTTCGACCCACAGCAGGTCCGGGTGGTCGCCGACGTGGCGATGGGTCGGGCCGCGCTTGCCCTTGCCGTCGAGGACGATCGGCTCGCTCTCCTCGTCTTCGAAGGAGCGCTTACAGGCGCTGCACACCTCGCACGCGACGCCGGCGTTCGGCGCGTCGCACACGAGGGCTCGGGCGAAGGCCCGAGCGGTCGTCCGGGGAAGGTCGCCACCGCCGGTGAAGAGATAGGACGAGTGGACTCGACCGTTCTCCGCCGATCGCCGGAGGATTTCCGCCGGATCGTTTTCCCCGTGGGCCGTGCGTTCCATCGCAGCTCAGTCTAGCGGGCCGCTCTCACGTGCGTCACGGCCGCGCAGCGGCGGCTTCAACCCACGAGAGGGGCACGATTTTTCCGCCGGTTTGCACTCAAGGTGCCGGTCGCCTGCGTCGATAACGCGCATGTCGGGCGATTCACGGAGGCACCCCAGCGATGGCAATCAGCGGATTCGGGCGAGACAAAGGCGGCGCGTCGGCGAGCACGAGCAGCAGCACGAGCTCGGCACCGGCCGCCGGCGGCTTCGGCAACCTGACCGCCTTCATCGACCAGGGCTCCGAGTTCGAAGGCAAGCTGTCCTTCAAGGACACGGTCCGGATCGACGGCACGTTCAGCGGCGAAATCTCCAGCGACAACACGCTGATCGTCGGTGAGTCGGGTCAGATCATGGCCACGATCCACTCGGTCTGCGTCGTCATCAGCGGCCTCGTCGAGGGCAACATCATCGCGCGTGAGCAGATCGTGCTGCACAAGACCGCGGTCGTGAACGGCGACCTCGAGAGCCCGATCGTGATCATGGAAGAAGGCGCGCAGCTGAACGGCAGCGTGAAGATGGGCAAGGCGGCGAGCGGCGCGAGCAAGGCGCCCAGCACGCCGCAGGCGAAGGACGACGCCGGGTCGGAGACCGACGGCGGCGGAGCGTCCAGCTAGCGCCCGCAGAGAGTATTCAGTCGCGTCGATCGAGACGCGCGCAGTGAGCTAGGGGGGCCGGCCCCGTCTTTCGCGTACAGCACGCGAGGGGCGGGGCCACTCTCTTTTTGGGGCGCCCGCGAAGGGCGAGCGGCTAGTGCGCGACGACGGCGCGCACGCCCGAGAACGCCTTCTTGAGCGGCTCCTCGATCGCCACGCGCAACGTCGCCAGGCGTGCCGGGCACTCCACACAAGCGCCCTGGAGCGCGATCCGGACCGTCCCGTCACGCTCGATCGAGAGCAGCTCGACGTTGCCCCCATCGGCCACGATCGCCGGCCGCAACCGATCCAACCACGCCTCGATCGCCGCCAGCGCCGGCGGCGGCGTATCCCAAGCTTCACTCATGAAACAAGCATCGGCCGAGCGCCAAGGCGGCTGGAGCGTCGGTCGACCAACAGGCGCGCGCGTCGGGCACCAAGCGAGCCCTCAGCGCAAGACGCGTCCATCAAAGGACGCGTCGAGAGGCGCATAGCGCCGAATAGATCAGAGCCGCTGCTGCAGCCCGTCCGCGGCGGTCCAGATCTCGAGGGCGTCGCCGTTCAGCCACGCGAGCTCCGCCGCGCCATCGGCGTCGACGTCGACGGTGGCCACCAGGTCGAGGCCATCGACGCTCGCGCCGGCGCCGTTCTGCCAGACGAGGTCGACGGGCGCTCCGTCGGGGCCGTCCTGGGCGAGGGCCATCACGAGCTGACCGTCGTCCGCGAGGCCGAGGAGATCGTCCCGGCCGTTGCCGTCGAGGTCCGCGATCGCGAGCAGGGTCACGTCGTCCGGCTGCCCGGTGCCGGCGCCGAGGGACGGGGCGGCGAGGCTCGCGCTCGAGAGCGAGAGGACGCGATCTCCGTCGATCCAGAGCAGCTCGGCCACGCCGTCGCCGTCGAAGTCGCCGTGTCCGGCGAGGGTCGCGCCGGCCACGGCCGCGGCCGGCGGCTGAGCAGCGCCATCGAGACCACTCACGATCCAGACTTCACCGGTCGCCGTGTCCTCGAGGAGCCAGTCGCCGACGGTGTCCCCGTCGAAGTCGTCGAGGCCCACGAAGCGCTCGGTGGCGTTCAGGCGCAGCGTCTCGGCCAGGGTCGCCGGGAGGTCGTCGGCGCCCAGGAAGGTCTCCCCGTCGGACACGAAGAGCTGACCGGCCGGGTCCTGCCAGACGAGCTCGCGGAGGTCGTCTCCGTTGGCCTGGCCCGTTCCGGCGAGGGCGACGCCCGCCGCGATCTCGTGGTCCACCTGCGCCTGGAGCCAATCCTCGGCAGGGGTGGAGAGGCCCGCTTCGGGCAGGCGCGCGTCGCCGCTGAGCAGCAGGGCGCGCAGGGACTCGACGAGCTGGGTCAGCATCGGCGCTTCTTCATTGGCGCCGTCGTCCGCGGGCATCGCGTCGGGCTGTTTCGTCGGGCCGCTCGTCGCGTCGCCGGCAGCGAGTTCCGTGACGGGCTCGTCGGGCGTGACGCTTTCCGGTGTCGGAGCGGGAGCCGCTGTCGGAGCTGGCAGGCCGGCCGGCGCGCGCTGCGCGACGGCCGCAGCCACAGGCGCCTGGAAGATGATCGGCGGCGAAGCCGGAGAATTCTCGCTCATCTCACCGAGCGGGCTGATCGCGACCACCGTGATGCGCACGCTGTCGCCGGGATCGCCGACGACGTCGATGCTCGGGGTCAGCGACAGGCCCGAGAAGGCGTAGGGTCCGCCGTTGCGCGACAGAAAGACGAGGTAGTTGTCGACGGGTCCCGCGGAGGGCTCCCACTGCAGCTGAGCCACCGTCTGGCCGGGCGTGAGATAGACCGGGTCGACCGCGACGGCCGCCGCAGCCGGTGCGCCACTTCCGCCGCCCGTCGAGCCGCACGCGGTGAGCGCGACCAGCACGAGCGCGAATGTCCCCCAACGCAACAGCCGGGCACCCACTCCTCGAGAGCGGGTGCGATCCGGCGTCGGGATCGACGTCGGAGGCGTGACGTGGTGCGCAGAGCGCAGCGGACGGAAGTGCACGGTCCCCCCATTACAGGCCGGGCAGCTCGGATCGATTCCACCATTTCAGAAGATCTGATGGCGTTGGAACGTATCCGATAGGCAGCGACGTCCGAACCCGCAGAACGCTGTAACCGCGTGGTGGATCATCGTTTTCAGGAAGTGTCGGAAAGCGCCCTCGTAGTCGATGTGACGTTGATCACAACCGGGCTCAGGAACGTCAAATTCTCGACATCGGGCCTGAAATCCCCCGATTCTCGGCGCCGGCCCCGGGTGTTTGAGGGGGGCTGCGCCTCGGGGTAGGCTTCGCCGCCCCATCATGAAGATCCAACTCCTCCTCTTCGGCTCCCTGCGCGAATCCGTCGGCGAGTCCCGGCTCGAAGTCGAGCTCGCGGACGGCGCCACGGTCGCCACCCTGCGCACCTGGCTCGCCGAGCGGAGCGAGATCGTCGAGAAGCTCGGCGATCGCCTCGCGGCGAGCATCAACATGGAGGTCGCCGACGCGGACGACGTCCTGGAAGACGGCGACGAGGTCGCCTTCCTGCCCCCGGTCGCCGGCGGCGACGGGGCGGTCGAGCGCTGCACGATCTCGGAGGACGACCTCGACGAAGCGGAGGTCGCCGCCCGGGTGGAAGGGCCGGACGCCGGCGGTGTCGTCTCCTTCATCGGCCGCGTGCGCAACCACGCCCGAGGCCAGTCGATCGAGCATCTCGAATACGAGGCGTATCCCGCGATGGCGGAGCGCGAAATGGAGAAGATCGTCGACGCGGCCGCCGAGAAGTGGCCTGGAACGCGGGTCGCGATCGCCCATCGGGTGGGGCGGCTCGAGATCGGCGATGCGGCGGTCGTGGTCGTGGCCGCCTCTGCGCATCGCGGCGAGGCCTTCGAGGCGTGCCGCTTCGCGATCGACACGCTGAAAGTGACCGTGCCGATCTGGAAGCGCGAGGTCGCGACGGACGGCGCCTACTGGGTCGACGACCACGCCTAGCGCAGACGTCGTCTGCAAGAATCCAGTCACGCCTGGCATCGTCGAGGGAGTCGTCGCGTGAGCGAAGAGTCGGGACACGATCCGTCCCATCACAAGCACCACCACCGCACCGGCGCGCCCGAGAAGGTCCCGACCGCGATCGTGACGGTCAGCGACACGCGTAGCCTCGAGACCGACACCGGCGGTGCGCTCGTCGAGGAGATGCTCGGCGAAGCGGGGCAGCCGATCTCCGGGCGGCAGATCGTGAAGGACGAGCCGGACGCGATCCGAGCGGCCCTCGCGGAGGCCCTCGCCGACGATGCCTGCCGGGCGATCGTATTCACCGGCGGCACCGGGGTGGCTCCGCGCGACGTCACGCCCGACACGATCGAGCCCGAGCTCGAGCGGATCGTGCCCGGCTTCGGTGAGCTCTTCCGCATGCTCTCCTACGAAGACATCGGGTCCGCGGCGATCCTCTCCCGCGCGCTGGCGGGGCTTCGCGCCGGCAAGGTCGTGTTCGTGATCCCGGGCTCCCGGGGCGCCGTCCGCCTGGCGATGGAGAAGTTGATCGTGCCGGAGCTCGGTCATCTCGCGGGCGAAGCCGTCAAGACCCGCTGAGCGCCCTCGGGCGGGGTGGGGCGGCATCAAGCGGGTCGTCCCGCGGTCCGATGTAGAGACATGCATCGCCGCCACCGGCCCCTGCCGGTCCGATCCCGACGTGGACTTTCCCCGACCGTCCGCCCGCCGTTCCCGCTGGCTGCCGTCGCCGTCGGGCTCGCCCTCGGGCTCGTGGCGGGCCCGGCCCTGGCGGAGATCCGGGTCTGGGTCGACGCGGAGGGCGTCACACATTTCAGTGACGACCCCGAAGCGGCCCCGGACGTCGCGACCCCCGCCTTCGGGGAAGGCGCGCTCGAGACGCTGCAGTCCGTCTGGGACGACGGCCTGATCGGTCCGCCGGTCGACGGCGGAGGCGAATCGAGCTTCGGAGGCGACCGGGTCGATCGGCTGCTGCGAGGCGCGATCGAAGACCTTCGCCGCGGGGAGGTCGCCCGCGCGGACTCGACCCTGCGCGGCGTCGTGCGCCTTGCGCCCGGGCGCCCGGAGGCGCACTGGTACCTCTCGGGCCTCGCGCGAGCACGCGGCCGCTTCGCGACGGCCGAGCGCCATCTGCGGCGCTTCCTCGACGGCGCCGGGCCGGAGCTCGAGCCCTGGCGGGCCCGCGCGCGAGCCCGCCTCGCCGCGATCGAGGACGAGCGTCGGCTCGCGGACCCCGATTCCCTCGACGGACCCCTCGAGCTGCGGTCGGTTCGTGGAGAACATTTCCGGCTGCAGGTCGACTCGCGCCTCGGCGAAGTCTCCCGGGATTACGCCGACGAGGTCATGGGCTTCCTGCGCGAGGCGCGCCAGGACGTGTCCGGCTCGATCGGTGTCGAGCCCCTCGAGCCGCTCGGCGTCGTGCTCTACGGGCGCGCGGCCTACGTACGCGCCCACGCCCACCGCTTCTCGTTCCAGACGATCGGCTTCTTCGACGGCCGGATCCACGTCGCCTCCTCCGCCCACCCGACGGAGTCCCTCCGCGGCGTCCTCTTTCACGAGTACACCCACGCCGTCTTCCGAGACGTCACCGGCGGCGACCGTCCCTATTGGCTGAACGAAGGCTTTGCCGAGCAGATCGAACGCGCCTCCCGCCGCCGCGCCGTCTCCACCCGCAGCGAGCGAGCCGCCCTCCGCGCGAACATCGAAATGGGCGCATGGATCCCCCTCGACACCATCGCCGAGAGCTTCGCCGGCCTCGACGACGAGGAAGCCCGCAACGCCTATCTGCAGTCGGTCGTGACCGTGGGCTACCTCCACGAGAACACCACCGTGGACCAACGCCGAAGACTGCTCGAACGCCTGGGAGGCGGCTTCTCCATCGATCAAGCGCTGCATGAAGTGATGGGGGTCGATACCGAGGGGCTGGACGCGGCGGTCCAGGCGGAGATCCGGCGGGAGTTCCCGGAGTGGGAGCTGCCGGCGAAGGGGGAGCTCGCCCCGTAGGGCGGTGCTCGTTCGCCGGCCTTGCCCTCGGTGTTGATGGGGGTGGTGGTGTGTTAGGCGAGCGCTCTGCCGTTGGGCCCGATCGAAGATCAGATTTCGATCAGATGTTAGGTTTGCGGTTGTTCGGGTAGACCATCGCCCCTATATTCGTTAGGCGATGACGATCCCCCAGCAGTTGTCATTCGATCGATGTTTCGTGCACCGATCCGATGCTTCGGTCGCCCGGCGGCGCAAGCGCGCGAAGCCCGGGCGGAAGCCCGCGGCGCGTGCTCGAGTGCGGCATCGGCTTCGCGCGGCGGTGCCTAAGGGCCAGCCCGTCCATGTGACGCTCCGTATGCGTCGGGACGTGCCGTCGCTCCGGAATCAGCGGTGGCTGGTGGCGTTTCGGCAGACCCTTGCGCGCGGCAGCGAGCGGGGTTGCTTCCGGGTCGTGCACTACTCGGTTCAGAAGGACCATGTCCATCTGATCGTGGAGGCGGACGGCAAGAAGACGCTGGCGCGGGGGATGAAGAGCATTGGCGCTCGCATAGCGCTGGCGGTGAACCGCGTCTTCAAGAGGAAGGGACCCGTCCTGGACGGGCGGTTTCATTCGGTGGTGCTCTCGACGCCACGGCAGGTGAGGAACGCGATTCGCTACGTGCTGCTCAACAGTCGCAAGCACGCGCGACAGCGCGGCGAATGTCTCGAGAGAAGTGAATCCCCCGATCCGGGCTCGTCCGGCGGCTTCTTCGATGGCTGGAAGGAGCGGCTAGCGCGTGCGAACCGGGCGAGAGACGTCGCGCCTCCACGAACCTGGCTGCTCGAAAAGGGATGGAGACGGCACGGCCGCATTTCCCTCTCGGAAGTCCCGGGCTAGTCCGGCCCCGCGGCACGGCCAACGCACCCGAACGGCGCCAAGAGCAATCCAAGCCCACCGCCCACCACTCCCCTGTCCACAACCGCCTGGCATGGCCAACGGGATCAATGGGCGCTGCGATCGACCAAGGCCGCTCGCCCACCACCCCCCATCCACAACCGCCCGGCAAGGCCGTACGGCGCTCCGATCGACCGACGCCCTAACCCCCCCGCTCGAACACCACCCGATCCCCGATTCGCCACCCGCTCGCGCGCGTGTACCCGGCCGGCACTTCGAGCACCGCGTCCGCCGCCTCCCGCGGCCGCACGGTCGGGCCGTTGCCACCGGGTTCGAAGGGGACGTCGTGGTGGACGTCGATGATCCGGCCGCCGCGAATCCAGATGATGTCGATCGGGAAGCGCATGCCCTTCATCCAGAAGGAGGGAATCGCGGGCTGCGAATACGGGAAGTACATGCCCGTGTCCCAGTCGAGGCTGTCGCGGTATCCGAGCCCGCGGTTTTGCTTGGCCGGCGTGTCGGCGACCTCGACCGCGATCTTCTTCGAACCGATCGTGACCCAGCCTTCCGGCGGCTCTTCGGCCGGCGAGTCGAGGCTCGCCGGACAGCCGAGCAGGAACACGAGCCCGAGGCAGAGCGCGCCGAATCGGATCGTGCTCATGCGCCGCCTCCGGGTCCGTAGTACTCGAAGTCGACGAGGTTTTCTTCCATGTAGGCGCGCAAGCGCTTCACGAGCTTGGCCTCGAGCTGGCGCACGCGCTCGCGGGAGACGGCGAACTCCTCGCCCAGGTCGGCGAGGGTGCGCGGCTCCTCCGCTAGGATGCGTTCGTCGAGGATCTGCCGGTCACGCTCGGGCAGGCTCTCCGCGAATTCCGCGATCTTCTCGAGAAAGACCGTTCGGAGCTCGCTCGCGCCGACGGTCGCTTCGCTGCTGATGCCGGGGGCGACCATCCGATCGCCGAAGGTCATGCCGTCCGCCTCGTCGCTGCGCAAGGGCGCATCGAACGACACGTCCGGACGGGAGAGCCGCGCCTCCATGTCGATCACGTCGTCTTCGGAGACCTCGAGCCGCTCGGCGAGCAGACGGGGCTCGACCTCGTAGCCCTGTCGCTCGAGCTCGCGCTTCTCCTTGTTCAGGCGGAAGAAGAGCTTGCGCGATGCGCGCGTGGTTCCGAGCCGGACGCTGCGCATGTTGTCGAGGATGTACTTGAGGATGTAGGCGCGGATCCAATAGACCGCGTACGAAGAAAGTTTGACGCCCTGGTAGGGGTCGAAGCGCTGGACGGCCTCCATCAGGCCGACGTTGCCTTCCTGGATCAGGTCGAGGGTGTTGGTCCAGGCGCGCCGATATTCCATCGCGATCTTCACGACGAGTCGCAGGTTCGAGAGCACCAGCTGCTTCGCCGCGTCGACGTCCCCCTCTTCCGTCCAGCGCACCGCGAGCTCGTGCTCTTCCTCGCGCGTGATCGGCGCGTGGTGCCGGAGCTGGGACATGTAGGCGGTGAGGGCGCTCGCCTGGGCGACGCCGGGGGCCTTCGGATCCGCAGGAATCGGGAGGCTTCCGCTCGGCGCGGTGGGCACCGGATCGTCGTCGCGTTCCTCGGAGGACTCCGACGAGACGAGGACGGCCTGGCGGGTCTGCGCGCCGTCCTGCTCGTCCGAATCGTCGTCCGCCTGCTCACGGGCGAGGGCCTCGATCTCGATCGCCTCCGCCTCGATCACGGCGTCATCGGACACGCCGTCTTCATCGGACGGGTTCGACGGGATATCGGGATCGACGGGACGAGGGGACATGGCTTCCAGAGGACGAGGATAGCGCGCGGGCCGAGCCCTCAGCGGAAGACGCGCGCGCCGAGCGCGCGTCGAGAGGCGCGCACGCGCCGATTATCGAGACAAGGACCGGATGAACGCGACGATGTCGGCGACGTCGTCGTCGGTCAGCCCCCTGGTCGGACCCATCATCTGTGAGCCGCCGAAGACCAGCGCACCCCGGGTGATCACGTTCGCGAGATCGCGATCGCTGCCGGGCTGGCCGTCCTTGTCGGTGTCGAGCTTGAACGATGTCGGGTCGGACCAGTCGCCCGGCGGCTTGCCGAGCTGCTCGAGGGTCTTGCCGACCGGGCCGTCACCCTGGCCGGAAGGACCGTGACACTTGCCGCATTCGGCCTTCACGTAGAGGCGGCCACCTCGATCCGCGTCGGCCGCCGAGGCGACGGGAACGGCGAGCAGTGTCGCCAGCCCGATGAGTGTCGCCAGCCCGATGAGTGTCGCCAGCCCGATGAGTGTCGCCAGCCCGATCCACGGCAGCGCGGCGATCGGCGCGGTCGTCGGGGCTCGGAACGGACGCTTCGACTTCGACTTCACCGTTCACGTTCTCCAGTCTGCCGTCGGCCGGGGGCGGGGCGCGCGGTCGTGTGGGCCCCGATCAGGGACGCGCAGGCCCCAAAATAGCGAAACGCGCGGCGTCCCGAGAAGGAACGGCCGCGCGCGTCGAAATCGGACCGGATGGGCCTCGTCCGGCTTCTCGGTGGGAGCGCCGCGGGGCTACTCCTTCAGGGAGCGGATGAACGCGATGAGGTTCGCGATGTCGTCGTCCGAGAAGCTCGGGTTCGGGGCCATCAGGGGGTTGCCGCCGTAGGGCGCCGCGCCGTTCCTGATCACCTCGGCGAGATCCGCGTCGGTCCCGACCTCTCCGTCCTTGTTCGTGTCGAACTTGAATTCGCCGACCGTGAAGTCGCGCGGCGCCGGCTGGCCCGCGGCCGCGAGCGCCTTGCCGGTCGGGCCGTCGCCCTTGCCGCCTTCGCCGTGGCAGGCGACGCAGATGCCGAAGTTGGCTTTGCCGGCCGCGGCGTCGCCGGCGAAGGAAACGCCGGGGAGGACGAGGGCGGTGAGCAGGATCGCGATCGAGAGGATACGAAGCATGGGTTTCTCCTGTTGCGGCGATCCCGGTCCAGCGCTCGTGCGAGAGCGCATCCGGATCCGGGTCGCAGCCGATCTCGAGGATCGGTGTTGAACTTGTCGTGGGCGCGGTTCGAGGGAAGGGCGCGAAGTCGTCGGTCGGGGGGGGGGGGGGGGGGGGGGGGGGGGGGGGGCTCTGGCGCGTGGCCGGAGGGTCGAAGCGTCGCGTCGTCCGCTGGGTCGTTGCGCGGGAGAGAATGGTTCCGGAAGGGCGGATCGTCGAGGGGTGCAACGGAAGGTTGCGTACGTGGGCGTCGGTACGGCGCGCGGACGAATCGCGTCGCGTGACCGCATGTCCCATCAAATGCGGGTGTCGCCCGATTCGGCACACGCATCGACCCGACGACGACGCGCCGCGATCGGGGAAAGCGTGGAGCGCGCGTCCGAAGGAAACCGGAGTGTCGGCCCGACGGGTCGCTACTCGGCGCGACTCCGGACCCACTCGGTCAGCATCCGGACACCGACGCCCGTCCCGCCGCCGATGTGTAGCGGCGTCTGGCTCGCGGTCATGCCGGAGCCGGCGATGTCGAGGTGGACCCAGGGTGTGTCGCCGACGAAGCCCTGCAGGAACGCACCGGCGGTCGAGACGCCGCCGTCGCGTCCGCCCGAGTTCTTCCAGTCGGCGACCTTCGACCGCATGGCCTTGGTATGCGCTTCGAGCAGCGGCATCGGCCAGACGGTCTCGCCGACCACGTCCCCGGCGGCCCGCAGCTCGGCGAGGACGTCGTCGTCGTTACCGAGGCCCGCCGTCGCATGGGCACCGAACGCGAGCATCGCCGCGCCGGTCAGGGTCGCGATGTCGATCATCGCGTCGGGCTTGTAGGCCTTCACCGCGTGGTCGAGGGCGTCCGCCATCACGAGTCGGCCCTCGGCGTCGGTGTTGATGATCTCGATCGTCTGGCCCGAGCCGGAACCGATGATGTCGCTCGGGCGATAGGCCATGTGGCTCGGCATGTTCTCGGCGGCCGCGAGGATGCCGACCACATGGATCGGCAGGTCGAGAATCGCGATCGCTTTCATCGCGCCGAAGACCGCGGCCGCGCCGGACATGTCGTGCTTCATCTCGATCATGCCGGCGGCGGTCTTGAGCGACAGGCCACCGGAGTCGAAGGTGATGCCCTTGCCGATCATCGCGATCGTGCCCTTGCGCTTGCGGACGGCGGTCGCGCCGTGCTCGAGGACGATCATCCGCGGCGGTCGCTCGCTGCCCTGGCCGACGGCGAGGATGGCCTCCATGCCGCGCTTCTCCATCTCGGCGACGTTCATGACCTGGCACTTGAGTCCGTTCGCTCGGGCCATCTTGCGGGCCTCGCGGGCCAGGGTCTCGGGGTAGAGCGAATTCGGTGGCTCGTTCGAGAGGTCGCGGGCGATCAGCTGACACTCGGCGATCTGGCCGGCGCGCTTCGTCTCGGCCCGCAGCCCGGCCAGGCTCTTCGCCTTGCGGACCGTCACGATCTTGAGGCGTTTCACCGCCGGCTTCTTGCCGTTGCGGTTCTTGTAGCGGTCGAAGCGATAGCTTCCGAGTAGCGCCCCCTCGGCCAGCAGCGGCACCGCGCGCTCCGGCGCGAGACCCGCCCCCGGCGGCACCACCAAAGCCACGCGTCCGTTGCTCTCGCGGGCGGCTTCGCGCCCGACGCGACCGCCGAGCTCCCGGAGCCGCGCCTCGTCCACGCCGTCCGCTTCGCCGAGCCCGATGAAGACGACCCGGACGAGGTCGCCGCTGCGCGGGCCGTGGACGACCTGGCGGTCGCCGACCCCGGCGCCGAAGTCGCCGCTGGCGAGGGTGTCGGAGAGTCGGCCCCCCATGCGTCGATCCAGCCCCGAGAGGCCCTGGGGCAGCGCCTTCGGCTTGTCACCCCGACGCGTGATCGGGATCACCACCGTATCGGCCTTGACCTCGCCGGCGCCGCCGGCGTCGATCTGGATTCGCATGGTCATGGATTCGCTTCTCCCCTAATTTCGCGGCACCGCGGCGGTCGGGCGGTGTCCTTTGGATCTGCTCCGGGCCCGCAATTCATGTGACCCCGAGTGGGTCGCGTGGCACGGATTCGTATCGACCTGGACCCGTTTCGAGGGTGCGCGGTCGTGGTGTCAATCGTTTCGTGGCGTTAGGGGGGTTTCGCCATGAGTTTCGACCTGATCAGCCTGATCATGCAGGCCGGTCTGATCGTCAAGCTCGTCCTTCTCGTTCTATTCGTGTTCTCCCTTTCCTCGCTCACGATCATCGTCGTGAAGTGGTGGGAGCTGCGAGCCGCGGATCAGGATAGCGAGGCCTTCCTCGAGGTCTATCGACGCGAGGGTTTCGGCGAAGCCTTCGATGCGGCGCGCCATCTCGACCGCAGTCCGCTGGCGGTGGTCTTCCTGACGACCGGCGGTGAGCTCCAGCAGGCCCGCGAGCGGGACGGCGGAGACCGGTCCCGGGACCGGCTGGTGACCCAGCTCGAGCGTTCGATCGCCTGGAACGCGACCGCCCAGGTGCGCCGCCTCGAGCGCGGCATGCCCTTCCTCGCGACGACCGGCAGCGCGACCCCCTTCATCGGCCTCTTAGGCACGGTCGTCGGCATCATCGCCGCCTTCCAGTCGATCGGCGAAGCGGGTCAGGCTTCCCTCGCCGTCGTCGGGCCGGGCATCGCCGAGGCGCTGGTCGCGACCGCGGTCGGCCTGCTCGCCGCGATCCCGGCGACGATCGCCTACAACGCCTTCGGTGGCCGGATCGACGGTCTGCTCCAGATGCTCGAACGCTTCACGAGCCAGTTCGAGGACGACATCGGCCGCATGGTGCAGACCCGCACCTCGGTCGGTCCCGCCGCGCCGCCCGCGCCGGGGCAGGGCTGAGGGCCGGCTCCATGGGCGTGCAGCTCACCCGCGCGAACGGCCGGCGTGGCAACGGCGAGATCAACGTCACGCCCTTCGTCGACGTCGTGCTCGTGCTCCTCATCATCTTCATGGTGACGGCGCCGCTGATGTTGCAGGGCATGGACGTGAACCTGCCCGAGACGACCACGCAGCCGATCCGGATGCCGAACGCGCCGCTCGTGCTGACGGTCACGAAGGAGGGCGAGTACTCGCTCGCCCGCAAGACGGTCCCGATCGACGAGCTCGAGGCGAAGCTCGAAGCGGTCTTCGAGGCCCGGGGCTCGAGGGAGGTCTTCCTCCGCGCGGACGAGGCCGCGCCCTATGGCGTCGTGGTCGAGGCGATGGCCGCGGCGCGGCGCGCCGGCGCGACCCGGCTCGGGATCGTCACCGAGGAACAACGATGATCGTGAGCGAGGAACAACGATGATCGTGACCGAGGCGGCGCGATGAGTACGCGCGGAGCCGGACGATGACCGCGGATTTCGCGTCGTGGCACGACGAGCACCTGCTCGATCACAAGCGGCGACTGCGCACCGCGATGTTCGTGTCGCTCGCGATCCACGGCCTGCTCTTCGCGATCTTCGCGGCCGCGCCACCGACGCCGATGCCCTTGCCGCCGGCCGTCCTGGCGGTCGACCTCGTCGCCATTCCGCGCGCGGCGCCCGCCCCGGCGCCCCCGCGCCCGAAGGCGCCCGCGCCCGCTCCGGCCCCCGCACCACCGCCCGCCGCAGAGCCCGCGCCGCCCCCGCCGCCGATCGCCAAGGCGCCGGTCCAGGTCCTGCCGGAGGAGACGCCCGGGAAGATCCGCGAGGCGAAGCCCGAGCCCGAAGTGTCGAAGGCGGTGCCCGAGAAGAAGTCCGAACCGGCGCCGCGACGGCGTCGCGGCCAGCCCCAGGAGCAGGTCAGCCTCGAGGATCTGCTCGCGGAAGCAGGCCCGGACGAGGCTACTTCGATGCTTCGGCGCCCCGAAGACGCGGCAGACGCCGAAGCGGAGTCCGCCGGCGCGCCCCGTCCCGGGATCCAGGTGTCTCCGGAGCAGCTCGCCTGGAACCGAAAGGTCGAGCAGCAGATGTCACGCCGCTTCGTCGACCTTCCTCGGTACCGGGGACAGGGGCTCAACGTCCGTTTTCGGATCGTGGTCGCCGCCGACGGTTCGGTGCGCGGGGAACCCTCGCTGCTGAAGACTTCCGGGAATCTCGATTTCGATCGCTCGGCGCTCGCGGCCGTGTTTCTGGGAGGCCCCTATCCGCCGCCGCTGAAGCCGGGACCGGTGGATCTCTCCTTCTCTTCCGAGGACTTCGCGCGTTAGGCGCGGCTCCCCGTTCATGAGGTTTCGACACATGCATCGTCTCCTTCCTTCCCTGCTTGTCGCCGTCGCGTTGTTCGGAGGCGGCGGGGCGCAAGCGAAGGACCTGTCGAATGAGCAGGGCCCGCTGCCGACGCTCGAGATCACGCCCGGCGGCGCGAAGTCGTATCGCGCCGCGGTGCTGCGCTTCCGGCAGGTGGGGTCGCCGGTCGGCGACGAGCGGATCGACACCCTCCGCGACGAGATCGAGCGCGGGCTCACCTTCTCGAGCGAAGTGCTGCCGCTCTCGCACGCGGCCTACCTGGGCCCCGAAACGACGCCGGAGGAGGGTGAGCCCCTCGATTGCGCGTCCTGGGGACAGAGCGGGGCCGACGTGCTCGTGATTGGCGAGGCGAAGCGCGACGCCAAACAGATTCGCGCGGACCTGCGAATCGTCGACGTCGCGCGCTGCACCGACCTCAAGACCGGGAACGTCCTCGCGGATCGGGACCAGCTGGCGTCCGCGGGGCGCACGATCGCGGACGAGGTCGTCGAGGCGCTGACCGGCATCCGGGGCGTGGCGGCGACGGAGATCGCGTTCGTCTCGGACCGGACGGGGGATCGCCAGATCTACGTGATGAGCGCGGACGGTCGCGACCAGCGCCCGGCGTCCGCGAGCCGCACGCTCAAGATGTTCCCGGAGTGGACGCCGGACGGGCGCGCGCTCCTCTTCACCAACTACGACGCAGCGGCACCGGGCTTCACGATCATCTCGCGCTCCCCGGACATCAAGGCCGGGCCGATCCTGCGCTCTCTCCTCGGCGGCCTCCCGAAATATCGCGGCCGCTTCGATCCGAGCGGGGAGGAGCTCGCGATGGTGTCGAGCGTCGATGGCGCTGCGGAGATCTTCCGCGTCCGGAGGAAGGGCACCGAGCCCCGCCGACTCACGAACCATCCCGCGATCGACATCTCGCCGAGCTGGTCGCCGGACGGGCGCCAGATCGTCTTCTGCTCCGACCGGAGCGGCGCGCCGCAGCTCTACATCATGGATCGCGACGGCGGGAACCTGCGCCGCCTGACCTACACCGGCGCCTACAACGCCTCTCCGGTCTGGTCCCCGGACGGGCGTTGGATCGCATACGAGACCCGGGTCCGCGGACAATTCGACATCTGGCTGATCGATCCGTCCGGACAGATCAACTTTCCGATCGTCCAGCACGCGCGCAGCGACGAGGCGCCCTCGTGGTCGCCCGACGGCCGGAAGATCGCGTTCAGCTCGTCTCGGCGAGGTCGTTTCGACCTCTACGTGATGGATTGGAACGGGGAGAACGTGCAGCGGATGACGATGCGGGCCGGGAAGAACATCCAGCCGGATTGGGGCCCGAGGCTCCGCTGAGCCGGCTTTCGCGCGGCCCGGACGCCCGTCGTCCGGCGGGGGCGAATGCGGGAGTGACGGGCCGGGGAGGCTGCTAGACTCCGCGCCCCTCTGGACCGGCCCGGCCGGGAGCGGGGGTGCGAGTCGGGGGGACGACAAGGTATGCAGAGGCAGACGAAGAGCCAGCGGCTGCAAGCGCAGTGGCGGGGCGGCGCGAGTGCGGCACGCCGCAGCCGCGCGCTGCGATGCGCGTCGATCGCGCTTGCGATCGCCTCCCTTCTCCTCTCCGGGTGCGTGAGCCAGGGCGACTTCCTGCGCCTGCAGGAGCGCGTGTCGGAGCACCACGCAGCCACGCGTGACGAGCCCGATCCCTTCGCGCGCATCGCGCAGCTCTCCGCCGACGTCGACGCGCTCCGTCAAGAAGTGCGGGACCTGCAGGGCGAGCTCGAGCTCGCCCGCAAGGAAGCCGCGGATGCCCTCGAGGCGTCGCGCCAGACGCGATCCGTGATCGCGCGAGGCGACGGCGAGGCAGCCGGGTCGGCTGGCGCCGACGAACCCGAGGACGCCGGGACGGCCGAGGCGACGAGCGTCGAGACCGGCCTCGATCAGGAGCTCGCGGCGTATCAGGGCGCGCTCGACTCCTGGCGCGGCGACGACTTCCCCGCCTGCATCGAGGGATTCACGAGCTTCCTCCAGAGCTGGCCGGAGTCCGGCCGCGCGGACGATGCCGCCTACTGGCTGGCGGACTGCACGTACAAGAACGGCGAGTTCAAGCGTGCGGTCGTGCGCTTCAACGCCGTGGTGACCGTCTACCCCAGGAGCCCGAAGGCGCCCGACGCGTTGTATCGGCAGGGCGAATCGCTGCTCAAGCTGGGACCGAAATTTCACGAAGCAGCCCGGACCGTCTTCAAGACCGTCCAGAGGGATTATCCGGATTCCGAGCGCTCCGCGGAGGCCGCGCAGCAGCTCGAACGACTCGGTTCAGGCTGAAGGGCCCGAACCCCAACGATCTGCGGGAGGCTTGCCACGCGCACGCCACTGGGAACCGCATAACGACTGACGATGGAGCGATGCGTTGAAGAAGCGTGACATGCAGAAATTCAAGAAACTCCTCGAGGGCCAGCGCGATGAGCTGATGGGCAACGCCCAGAAGACGTTGTCCGGGGACATCCATCTCGATCCGGACGATTTTCCGGACGAGATCGACGCGGCTTCTTCCGAGATGAACCTCGCGTTTCAGGGACGCCTCCGGGAGCGCGAGCGCGGGCTGATCAGCAAGATCGAGCAGGCGCTGCAGAAGATCGAGGACGGGGTCTACGGCGAGTGCGAGAGCTGCGGCGAGCAGATCTCGCTCAAGCGCATCCAGGCGCGCCCGGTCGCGGAGCTCTGCATCGACTGCAAGGCCGAGCAAGAGGCGCTGGAACGGCGCAACGCCTGATGCCCGAGGCGTTCCCGAGCGATGGGCGCGTGCTCGGGGCCACGGACTTCCCGAGCGATGGGCGCGTGCTCGGGGCCACGGACTTCCCGAGCGATGGGCGCGTGCTCGGGATCGAGAGCTCCTGCGACGAGATGGCGGCGGCGGTGCTTCGTTCCGGCCGCGAGATCGTATCGAGCGCGGTACACGGTCAGGAGAGCGTGCACGCCCCCTATGGCGGGGTCGTGCCGGAGCTCGCCAGTCGTGATCACGTGCGCGTGGTGTCGGGCGTGGTCGCAGCCGCGCTCGCCGAGGCGGACCTCGCGCCTTCGGATCTCGACGGCGTCGCGGTCACGGCGGGGCCCGGCCTGGTCGGTTCGCTGCTGGTCGGCCTGTCCTTCGCCAAGGCGTTCGCCTTCGCGAACGGGCTGCCCTTCGTCGGCGTGCATCATCTCGTGGGCCACCTCGTGGCCGCGGAGGTCGCCGGGCGCGGAACCGGAGACGCCCCGGGAGAAGACCTCGCGCCGCCTTACGTGGGGCTCGTCGTATCCGGCGGACACACGGCCCTCTACCGGGTCGGCGAAGAGGGACTGCCGGCGCTGCTCGGCGAGACCCGCGACGACGCGGCCGGGGAGGCCTTCGACAAGGTCGCGAAGCTGCTCGACCTGGCGTACCCGGGCGGTCCGGCGATCTCGAAGCTCGCCGCCGAGGGCGACCCGACCGCGGTCGATCTACCGCGGCCGATGAGCAAGAGGCCGGGGCTCGACTTCTCCTATAGCGGCCTCAAGACGGCGGTCTCGGTCGAGCTCGAGCGCCGCGGCGGCCTCGATGCCCTGTCTCATGCCGAGCGCGCGGACCTCGCCGCTTCGTTCGAGGCGGCGGTCGCCGAGAGTCTCGTCGCGCGCTCCGTCCGCGCGATTCGTCAGGAGTCGATCGGGCGGATCGCGGTCGTCGGCGGCGTCGCGGCGAATCGCCGGCTCCGGCAGGAGATGCACTCGGCGGGGGAGCGCGAGGGCTTCGAGGCGATCTTCCCGCCGATGGACCTGTGCACCGACAACGCCGTGATGATCGCTGCGGCGGGCACCCGCCTGCTCGCCCGCGGTGTCCGGGACGACCTCTCCCTCGAAGCCTTCTCGCGGGTCCCGATCGGCGAGGCGCCCTGGCGCGCTCCCGCGCAGGCGACCTCGTGAACCCGGGCGCGCTCCGGGAAGTCCTCGACCGACACGGGCTCCATCTCTCCCGCGACCTCGGTCAGAACTTCCTGACCGACGCCGATCTGGCCCTCGATCTGGCTCGGCGCGCAGGGGCGCGGGAGGGCGACTTCGTGATCGAGGTCGGCACCGGTCTCGGCGTCCTGACGCGCGCGATCGCCTCGCTGGCGGATCGCGTCCGAACGGTCGAGGTCGACTCGGGGCTCGTGCGCGCCCTCGAAGCCGAGTCCCTCCTGCCGGAAAACGTCGACCTGGTGCACGCGGACGCGCGGGAGATCGATTGGCCCGGCTGGATCGAGGCCGCCGGCGCGCCCGTTCGCGTGATCGCCAACCTGCCGTATTCGGTCGCGACCCCGCTGCTGCGGACGCTCCTCGATCTGCGTCACGCGCTCGAGGACTGGAGCGTGATGATCCAGACCGAGGTCGCAGAGCGGCTGGTCGCGCAGCCGGGCCAGCGGGCCTACGGCTCGCTCACGGTGCTCCACGCGCTCGTCGCCGACGTCGACACGATCGCGAAGGTCGCGCCCGGCCGGTTCTTTCCGCAGCCGAAGGTCGACTCGAGCTTCGTGCGCGTGTGGCCGCGACGTTCGAGCCCGCTGGAAGCCGGGGAGCTCGAGCGCGTCGAACGGCTCGCCCGCGCCGCCTTCGGCCAACGCCGCAAGCGCGTGACCAACGGGCTGGCCCGAATCGCCGAGCGCGCCTTTCCGGACCTCGACAAGCCGGGCCGGCGCGAGGCGCTCGAGGCGACGTTGAAGGAAGCGGGCATCGATCCCGGCCTGCGGCCCGAGCGGATCGAGCCCGAAGCCTGGCTCGCCCTCGCGCGGGTCTTCTCGGACGGCGACGTATCGGCTCCGGACGTCAGGCAGGAGGTGGCCGCGTCCGAGACAGGGGTCGACCTCGATGGCTGACGGCGGCATGCCTGCGAAAGTGCGACTCGAGGCACTCCTCGAGCTCGCCCACGACGCCGAGCTCGAGGTTCGGATCCTCTCCGCTTCGGCCGCTGCCGCGGAGAACGCGCCGACCCAGAGTGCAGCTGCACGCGTAGGTACCCGAATCTGGGTCGTTCTTGCCCCGAACGATCCGCCGGACCACCAGGCCCGGGTGCTTGCCGACGCCCTCGCTCAGCACCGCTCGGAGTTCCTCGAAGAGCGATTCGTGCCCCCCGGTTTACGGGACTTCATCGATCGCGTTGACCCCCAGGAACGTTGATCCTAGAATCATGGCCGCCGAGGGGCACCGCAAGTCGCGGGCTCCATCGATCAACCGCCCGGGTACCCGACCTGATTCCGGTAGGGGCCCGCAGAGACAGGAAAGCGTTCCTCGACGTCATCCGATTTCGCTTGGATCCCTTCGCTGGGGCCGAGACGGAGGTGACGGGAAGGTACGAAGCACTGCCCTCCGAGACGATCCTGGTTTCCGATCCGCTTCTTTTCATCTGCGGTAGGTAACGGGCTCCGATCGAGAGCAGCGCCACCGGCGACGGACCCGCTCATTTGTGGCCGCCCCGGACCTCCCCCGACACGCCTCCGGATGCCATCCGAGAGGCGTTTTTTCGTTTCCAGAGCCAGGCCGCCGAGTTCACCCTCGAAAGCCGCCGGAACCACGGGCCACCGGGAGAGCAGACAGAACAAAGACCGCTGACTGCTCGAGACAGGAGACATTCCCCCATGTCCACCGTCACCACGGCTTCGGCCTCCCGAGAACATCGAGTCACCGTCCGTTCCCTAGCCGCGCGCAAGCGCAAGGCCGAGCCCTTTACGATGCTCACGGCCTACGACTTTACATTCGCCCGGATCTTCGACGAGGCGGGGGTCGACGTCCTGCTCGTCGGCGATTCGATGGGCAACGTCGTGCAGGGGCACGACACGACCCTGCCGGTCACCCTCGACGAGGTGACCTACCACACGCGGATGGTCGCCCGCGGCGTGCGCCGCGCGATGGTCGTGGCCGACATGCCCTTCGGCTCCTTCCAGATCTCCTCGGAAGAGGCCGTCCGATCCGCGGTCCAGCTGGTCAAGGACGGCGGGGCACACGCGGTCAAGCTCGAAGGCGGGCGTGACGTCGAGGACTCGATCCGCCGGATCGTCGCGGCGCAGATCCCGGTCATGGGCCACGTCGGCCTGACCCCGCAGAGCGTGAACCAGATGGGCGGGTTCCGCGTCCAGGGTCGCGGCGACGACGGGCGCCACCAGGTGATCGACGACGCCCTGGCGGTCCAGGAGGCGGGCGCCTTCGCCGTCGTGCTCGAGGGCATCCCGGCCGATCTCGGTCGCGCGGTGACCGAGCAGCTCTCGATCCCGACGATCGGTATCGGCGCCGGCGTCCACTGCGACGCGCAGGTGCTCGTGATGCACGACCTGCTCGGACTGAACGACTGGACGCCGTCCTTCGTCAAGCAGTACGGCAACCTCGGCGCGCAGGCCTCCACGGCGGCCCGCAACTACGTCGACGAAGTCGTGAATCGCAAGTTCCCCGACGAGGAGCACTCGTACCGCTAGGCGGGCCTCGAGCGCACTTCGAGGAGAACCTGATGCAGATCATCACCCACCGAGCCGAGCTCCAGGCGTGGTCGGATTCCGAACGTGCCGCCGGACGGCGCGTCGGCCTCGTGCCGACGATGGGCGCGCTGCACGCGGGCCATCTCTCGCTCGTCGAGGCGGCCCGCGCGAACGCGGATCGCGTCGTCGTGTCGATCTTCGTGAACCCGACCCAGTTCAACGATCCGAAGGATTTCGAGGGCTATCCCCGGGTCATGGAGGACGACCTCGCGGCCTGCCGCGAGGCGGGTGTCGACGTCGTCTGGACGCCACAGGTCGAGGAGCTCTATCCCGATGGCGCGCCGGTCTGGGTCGACGTCGAGGAGATCTCCGAGCCGCTCTGTGGCCAGAACCGACCCGGGCATTTCCGGGGCGTGACGACGGTCGTGACGAAGCTCTTCCTCGCCGCGCGGCCCCACGTGGCCGTCTTCGGGCAGAAGGACTGGCAGCAGCTCGCCGTGATCCGGCGCATGACCGAGGCCCTCGGCTTCGGGATCGAGATCGTCGGTGGCGAGACCGTTCGCGAGTCCGACGGTCTGGCGCTGTCCAGTCGCAACGTCCATCTCGGGCCGGTCGGGCGGAAGCAGGCGCTGCGGATCTCGGAGAGCCTCGCCCTCGCCGAGGACCTCGTCGGCGGCGGAGAGCGCAGCCGCGCCGTCGTGCTCGAAGCGGTCGAGAAGAAGCTCGGCGAGGCGACCCAGGCGCGCATCGACTACGCGGAGCTCCGCGACCCGGCGACGCTCGAGCTCGCCGGAGACATCCTCGAAGGCCCCACGCTGCTCGCGATCGCGCTGCAGTTCACGGCCGACCCGGACGGGCAGGGCGCCGACGTCCGACTCATAGACAACACCGTTCTCGGCGCCAACACGTAAGCCGAGTCCACGACACCGCGTACTGGACATGCGTTGGTCCAGTCGCTTTCACAGTGATCATGAGCGGCGCATACGCAGACGCTGCGACCCAGGAGATCCCCACCCATGATGCGTCACATGCTGAAGTCCAAGATCCACCGCGCGACGGTGACCGAGGCGAACATCGAGTACGAAGGCTCGGTCACGATCGATCGCAACCTGCTCGATGCCGCCGACATGGTCGAGTACGAGCGCGTCGACATCTGGAACTGCACGAACGGCAATCGCCTGACCACGTACGTGATCGAGGGCGAGCGCGGTGAGGGACAGATCTGCATCAACGGCGCCGCGGCCCACCTGATGAAGCCCGGCGACCTCGTGATCATCGCGAGCTGGGCCGACGTTCCGGACAGCGAGGTCCCGACCTACGACGCCAAGCGCGTCTTCGTCGACGGCCAGAACGTCATCCGCGCATTCGACAGCCAATAGACTTCGATCGCCGGTCGATTCGAGCTCCCTCGCCGTTCGACGAACGCCGGCGGGTGGATCCGCTACTTTGCCGGCCCCATGGCCCCGGCGAAGAAGAAGAAGAAGGCGGAGAAGGTCGATCCCGAAGGCAGGCTGGTCGTCGCGACGAACCGGCGTGCGCGCTTCGACTACGAGATCGTCGATACCTGGGAGGCGGGGATCCAGCTGATGGGCCCCGAGGTGAAGAGCCTCCGGGACGGTCGCGCGAACCTGGGGGACGCCTTCGCCCAGGTGCATCGCGGCGAGGCCTGGCTCGAGAAGCTGCACATCTCGCCCTACGAGCCCGCGACGCGCGCGAATCCCACGGATCCGCAGCGCCGACGCAAGTTGCTGCTCCACCGCACCGAAATCGACCGGATGGATAGCCGGGTGACCGAAAAGGGATTCACCCTGATTCCACTCACGGTGTATTTCCGCCGTGGGCGCGCGAAGGTCGAGCTCGCACTTGCGCGCGGCAAACACCGCCACGACAAGCGCGAAACGATCAAGCGACGTGAGGGAGATCGCGAAGCGCGCCGCGCGATGCGACGACACACGAGGTAGGTCCGGCTGCCATGGGGCGCCGGAATGGCGTCTTCTCGAATCAGCGAGGTCGGACATGCAGTTCGCGAAATGGGCCCTGGCCCTGCTGGTCGTGTACGTGCTCGGGAGCGTCGGTGTGAGCTTCGTCGCGAGCGAGGTCGCCACCGTCGAGACCCGCGACGTACGGGGCGGCGCGTTGCAGACGTCGGTCTGGGTCGTGGACCTGTCCGGCGACGTCTGGATCCGGGCGAGCTTTCCGGATGCGATGTGGCTCTCTCGACTGCGAGAGGATCCCAACGTGACCCTGATCCGCGAGGGCGAGCGCTCCCAGCGGCGGGCGCTCATCGTCGACGGCGTGCAGGATCGGATCGATCAGGGCATGCGTGCGAAGTACGGCCGCGCGGACTTGGCCTTCGCCTATCTGCGCAACCCCTACGAGTCCGTCGTGATCCGCCTCGACGCGGTCTCGGAAGCCGATCGGTGGAGCGAGGCCTACCCCTAGTCCGCCGTCGCCCGGCGTCTCCGGCGTACACCTCAAGCGCGCTCCGGTCACGACCTGAACGATTCCGGTCGGACTGGAATTCCACTGCCTCCATTTTGCGCCCGATCTGCCGATAGGGACGGGGAGCCGACGTGCGTGCGAAGAGCGATCCGCGACGCGCGCCGAGCCGCAGGGGTGGGGGCAGATCGTTCGGATGGCGGAGCCGACGGGGCATGCGCACGGGACCAGCGGGCCCGGCAACAAGGTGATCGCGACGACGCTCCTCGAGGCGCTCGCGGTTCGGGGGCGCAGCGCCGTCCATACCCGCGCCACCCGCGCGCTCGCCGAAGCGGACGCCGATCTCGCCGCCACCTCCGCCTGGCTGGGCGACGACGTGATCGCCGCGCTCTTCGGTGCAGCGGAGGTGGAGCCCGGGCTCGCGCGGGCGATCGGTCACCGACTGGTCGCGCCCGACGTGACGGGCCTCGAGCTCTACGGCCTCGGACTCGCGACGCCGGAGAAGGCCTATCGCCGGGTGCAGTCGCTACTGCCTCGGGAGACGATGCACGCGCGCTGGGAAGTGGATTCGATCGAAGAGCGGGGCGCTGAGCTCGCCTACCACGCGGGCTGCGACGCCGCGGCCTCTGCGCGCGCGGCGCGTGCCCTCTGCGCGCTTCGGCGCGGGATGCTCGAAGCGATTCCGGGCCTGTACGGATTGCTGCCGGCCGGGATCGACGAGAAGACGTGCCTCGCGCGCGGAGACGATGCGTGTCGCTATTCGGTGCGATGGCAGGTGACGCCGCGGCGTGGCGCGTTCGCGGGCGCCGTGATCGGCGCCGGAGTTGCATTCGGAACCGTCGCTGCCTCGGCGTTTCTCGGCGGGCTGCCCCTCGTCGCCGGCAGCGGCGTGACGGCGATCGGCGTGATCGCCGGCTGTGCGCTGCTCACCGCACCGAGCCTCGGCGCGGCCCTCGACCTGAGGCGTCAGCTCGAAGCGGTCGCCGGGGCGCGGCGCGGGCACCTCGCGCTCTTCGACCAGGTGGACGATGCCCTCGCCGCGAAGCTCGACGCGCTCGCGCGCGCGGATGCGAAGCTCGATGCCGACCCGGAACCGAGCCCGGTCCGGTCGAACGCACCGGCGACGGGCGGTCGGTCAGAAGAGGACGAGCGCGCGCTACGACACGCTGCGCACGAGATCCACGCCGCCGCGGGCGACCTCGAGTGTTTCTTCGACGCGCACGACAAGGAGCGCGGTCTCGGCTCGCAGGTGAGCGACGAACGCGGGCGGGTGCGCGACATCCGGGAATGGTCCGCGCGGATCGCCGAGCAGGTCGAAGGCACGGCCTGGCGAATGCCGGTCGACCTGTCGCGGCTCGTCGAGCGCGCGGTGGCGGCGGCGCGTCCCGGTCTCGCGGGCGAAGCGAGCATCAGCGTCGCATGCGAGCCCGGCCTCGCGCCCCTCGCCTGCGAGCCCGTCCAGATCGAACACGTCGTCGTCCAGCTCGTGAAGAACGCCGTCGAAGCCTCGGTCGAGCTGTCGTCCACGCCCGAGGTCGTCGTCGGCCTGCGGGAGACGCCCGCAGGCATCGAGCTCTCCGTCGAGGATCGCGGCGTCGGGATCGAATCGACGGCGGTCGACGAAGTCTTCGACCCCTTCTTCGGGGATCGTCCGCCGGGGGCCGGCGGCGGCTTCGGCCTGCCGGTCTGCCTGCGAATCGCGGAGCGCCACGGCGGCGCGCTGCGGATCGAGAACCAGGCGCGAGCGGGGACACGGGTGACCGTGGTCCTGCCGCGCGAATCCGGGAGCGGCGACGCTTCCCGGACGGAGAAGCCTCCGTCATGACCCTGTTGATTCGTCGAGGGGCGCTCGTTGGCGCCTGCCTCGCATTCGTGTTGCTCGGCTGCGCGACGAAGCCGCCCGTGCAAGCGGAAGCCGTTCCCGCGCATCCGTTCCCGCGCTGGGTCTCGCATCTCGAGACGGGCGTCACGGAGATCTCCGAGATCCAGGCGGTGTTCGGCGCGCCGATCGAGATCGAACAACACCGCGGCGGCGGACTCGCCTGGCGTTATGCCTATTCCGAGGTGCACTGGGCGGCGAATGATCCCGACCGCCCGCAGGTCGCCGCCGACGGCCGGCCGGTCGAAGCCCCGCCGCTGACCATCCAGGAGCGCGTGCTCGACGGCCTGAAGGCCACCGGCGAGTTCCTCGATCAGCTCCTCTACTACCCGCCGCGTCAACCGGCGGGGCCGAAGATGCGCACGATGCCGGTGACGCGGCATCGCCTCGAGCTCGTCTTCGACGGCGAGGGGGTGCTCGAGCGCTTTCTGTACTCGCCGCAGCCGGATCGCGCGCGGGTCGCGATCGGGCGCTGAGGCGCGCCGGGATCGGGTTACACTGGCCTCCTTCGCGGCGAACGTCCGCCGCATGCTGGAGGCCCCCCGATGACCCAGACGACGATCGCGACGGCGAGCGGCGAAACCACGACCGAGAACCTCGGTCGCACCCTGATGCACGAGCACCTCGTGATCGGCTACCCGGGCTGGGAGTCCCACACGAAGGTCGGGACCCTGTCGTCCGCGGACGAGCTCGCGATCTGCATCGACAAGATCCAGGAGATCCAGGCGCTCGGATACACGTCGATGCTCGATCCGTGTCCCTCGGACCTCGGTCGCGACGTCGAGCTGGCCGCGAAGGTCGCGCAGCGGACCGGGTTCCAGATCGTCCTGGCGACCGGGCTCTACAAGCAGGAAGAGGGCGGCGTTCCCTACTGGCACTTCCGCTCGAACTTCGGCGACGTGACCGAGGTGATGGCCGAGCAGTTCGTGCACGAGCTGACCGAGGGCATCGGCGACACGGGCATCAAGGCCGGCATCATCAAGGTCGCGAGCGGCCCCGGACAAATCACGGACTACGAGAACCAGGTCCTCGTCGCCGCGGCGAAGGCATCGGTCGCGACGGGCGCGCCGGTCAACACGCATACCGACCAGGGCACCGTCGGCGACGAGCAGCAGAAGATCCTGACCGAGAACGGCGTGCCCGCGAACCGCATCATCATCGGACACTCCTGCGGCACCGATGATCACGACTACCACATGAAGATCGCGCGCGGCGGATCGTACCTGGGCTTCGACCGCTTCGGCCTCGACATCGTGTTCCCGGACGAGAAGCGCGTGGGGTCGCTCGCGAAGGTGATCCAGGCCGGCGCCGGCGACCGCTGCGTCGTGTCGCATGACTCGGTGTGGTGCTGGAAGGGCCAGCCGTTTCCGCCGGGCATGCTGGAAAGTGTGCCGGACGCGTTCGACCCGACCCATTTCGACCGCAAGATCGTGCCGCAGCTCCTCGAGCGCGGCGTCACCCAGGGCCAGCTCGACCGCCTCGTGACCGAGAACCCGCGGCGGTTCTTCGAGGGCGGAAAGCTCGAAAGCCTGTCCTAGCGGTCTCGTACGGGCACGCGGCAGGCGCCGGTCCCGGCGCTATCGTTCCCGCTCGCCAGATTCCAACCCACTCAAGAGATCACCCGGTCCGCCGTCGCGCGAGACGGGCGACCGGAAGAAGGAGCCCCCATGCAGGCTGCGATCATGATGGAGAACAACGCGGACCTCGTGATCCGCGACGACGTCACCCTCGGTGAAGTCGGTCCCAAGGACGTGCGTGTGAAGATCGGTTCGAGCGGCGTTTGCCACTCGGATCTCTCTGCGGTGAACGGCACGATCCCGATGCCCCCGCCGTCGGTCCTCGGTCACGAGGGCGCCGGCGTGGTGCAAGAAGTCGGCGACGCCGTGTCCGGTCTGACGGTCGGGGATCACGTGATCCTTTCGTTCGTCCCGGCCTGTAGCCACTGCAATCCGTGCCTCCGCCAGCAGTCCTACCTCTGCGCCGAGGCGGGCCCGCAGGCGATGAGCCAGAACTTCCGCCTCGATGGCAACCCGATCGGCGGCATGACCGGCCTCGGCACCTTCGCGGAAGAGCTGATCATCGGCGAGGCCGCCTGCGTGAAGATCGACAACGACGTTCCGCTCGACATCGCGGCCCTGATCGGCTGCGGTGTCACCACCGGCGTCGGCGCCTCGATCAACACCGCGCAGATTACGCCCGGCTCCTCGGTCGTCGTGTTCGGCTGTGGCGGCGTCGGTATCTCCGCGATCCAGGGCGCCCGCATCGCGGGTGCGGCCGAGATCCTCGCCGTCGACACGATGGAAGGGAAGCTCGAGCAGGCCAAGCACTTCGGCGCGACCTCCGTCACGACCCCGGACGGGTTCGACGACGCGAAGGCCAAGATCACCGGTGGCGACGGATTCGACTTCGCCCTCGAGTGCATCGGCAACCCGGCGACCATTCGCGCGACCTACGACGCCGCCCGGAACGGCGGCACGGCGGTCATCGTCGGCGTCGGCCGCATGGAGCAGATGGTGCAGTTCTCGGCCTTCGAGCTCTTCTATGCGAACAAGACGCTCAAGGGCTCGATGTACGGCTCGGCGAACGTGCGCACGTTCATGCCGGAGCTGCTGCGCCTCTGGAAGACCGGCAAGCTCGACCTCGAGAGCATGATCTCCCGCCGCATCAAGCTGGAAGAGGTGAACGACGCCTTCCGCGCGATGGAAGCGGGTGAGGTGATCCGCAGCGTCATCGACTTCTAGCCGAGAGGAAGGGGCGTAGTCGTGCGGCTTGGGGCTGCCGGCTGAAACGCTGCGCCCGATAGGACGAGGGGCTTTCGCTCGTTCGAATCCTTCGTGGTTCTTTGGATGGACGCCCTGCTCCTTTGGTGAGTGGGGCGTTCTCGTTCGGATCGATGGATGAGTGGAGACGGAGCGATGGAGCGCTGGCTCGGGATCTGGGAGCAGATCTTGCGAACCGACGTCGAGGTGACGGCCTGGGGATTGGGGGGCATTGCGTTGCTGACGTTCTTCGAGCTCGCGGAGCCGGCGGAGTCGGGGCAGACGTGGCGGGGCAGGGGGCGGAACCTGCTCATCCTCGTGCAGTTCAAGCTGCTCGGGACGGCGGCGCTGGCCCTGTGGTTCATGTACGGCCCGCGCGTTCATCCGATCGCGCTCGAGCCGAGCGCACTCGCGAGCGCGGGGCTCGTCGTCGTCAATCTCCTGGCGGTCGACTTCCTCTACTACTGGTACCACCGCGCGCAGCATCGCTATCCGTTCCTCTGGGCGATCCACGAGCTGCATCATTCGGACACGGAGCTGAACGCGACGTCGAGCTACCGCACGTACTGGCTCGAGATTCCGGTCCAGTCCATGCTCGTGACGACGCCGACCCTCGTCGTGTTTGGCGGCCTCGGGACGCGCCACGCGACGATCGTCCTCGCGTGCTCGCTCTTCTTCCTGATCTTCTCCCACGCGAACCTGCGCCTCTCGATGGGACCGCTCACCGCCTGGTTGATCGGTCCGCAGGTCCACCGCATCCACCACTCCCGTCTCCCGGGCCACCGCGACACGAACTTCGCCCAGTACTTCCCCTGCCTCGATCGCGTCTTCGGCTCGTTCACGCGCCCCGGGAAGGGCGAGTTCCCGCCGACCGGCGCCGACGACCTGCCGGGAGACGCGGGGATGGCGCGCGTGTTGGTCGAGCCCTTCCGAATCTGGTCCGGACGCCGCGGCGCCGGCGCGGAGCAGGCGTAGCGATGCCGTCGCAGTACTTCGAAGACATCGAGATCGGCGAGATCCGGGACCACGGGCCGGGTCGCGTGGTCGACGCCGAGGAGATCAAGCGCTTCGCGCTCGAGTTCGACCCGATGCCCTTTCACGTCGACGAGGCCGCGGCGAAGGCGTCGGTCCTCGGTCGGCTCTGCGCGTCGAGCGTGCACGTCCTCGCAATCGGCTCCCAGCTGGCCCACGAAGGGCAGGGTGAGGAGATGGACATGGCCGTCCTGTCCGGTCTCGGATGGGACGAGGTCCGGCTCGTGAGTCCGCTCTTCGCGGGGGATCACGTGCGCGCGCGCAGCTGGGTCGCGGAGAAGCGGGACTCGGGGAGTCGGCCGGATCGTGGCGTCGTCACGATGCAGAACGAGGTCCTGCGCGACGACGGCTCGATCATCGCGCGGTACAAGATCGCCGTGCTCGTGGCGAAGCGGCCGGTGGACGAGGCGTGATCCGAGGCGCGCGGGGCGCGGCGTTCGCCGTGGCACTCTCGCTCCTGCCGTCGCTCGCGTTCGCGCAGATCGCGACGATCGACGTTCTCTTCGATACGGATCGCGACGGGGCGACGGGCTGTGACGTCGCCACGGTCGAAGGCGTCGCGTCCGGGGTCGACCTGCGGCTGCGCACGCGTGTCGACCTGTCGACCGAGGTCGTCTCGTCGATCGAACACGCGCCGTGCGTCGATCCTCTCCTCGGAGTCTTCGGCCCGGACGTCCCGGTTTCGGCGCTCCCGGTGCCGGGCTGGAGCGTCGAAACCGGAAACGGCATCGAGGGCTCGACCCTCGTCGAGTCGCACGTTCCCCTCTCGGTGTTCGGGCCGGCTCGCCGCGCGCGGGTCTACGTCGCCCTCGACTCCGGCGGGGCCGCGGACGCGCTGCTCACGAACGGCGGCGGCGGCGTGCTCGAGCTGGGCCTCGTTCCCCTGACCGTGCCGGGCCTCGGTGGGGTCGGGCTCCTCGCCCTCACTGCGGCGGCCGTGTTCGTCGTTCGCTCACGCGTCGGTCGCGGGGTCGCCCTCGTCCTGGTGACCTCGGCGGGCTTCCTCGGGGCCAGCGACATCGCCCGCGCGCTGCTCGGCGAGGGCGTCCACCGCGCGTGGTCCATTGAAGAGCTCGTGTCCTCCGACCCCGCCGCGGATGCGCCGGTGGGCGCCGACCTGCTCGGTCTCTCGTCCGCGGTCGATGCCACGAGTGGCGAGCTCTGGCTGCGCGTCGACGTCGCGTTCGGTCCACCGGTCTGCCTCGACTGGGTGCTCGTCGATCCCGGGACCGGCTACAGCTGCTTCATGTGGCCGCCCCTCGACCCGAGCCCCTTCGCGGGACCGGTCGCGCTCACCTTCGACGATGGTCCCGACCTCGTGACCACGCCGCAGGTCCTCGCGATCCTGCGTGCGAACTCGATCCCGGCGACCTTCTTCATGGTCGGCGACAACCTGACCACCGCGGCCGAGCAGGCCCTCGCCCTCGAGATCCATCAGGATCCGCTCTTTCGCGTGGCGTCCCACTCCGTCGACCACCCCGACTTCACGGGGCTGTCCGCGGTCGACGTCGAGTACCAGGTCGACGAAGGGCTGGCGCGACTGCGCACGGCGATCGGGGACCCGTGCTGGTTCCCGCGTTATTTCCGGTTCCCCTTCGGCGCGAGCGATTGCACCTCGATGGAGATCGTCCGTCGGCGCGGGCAGGCGGTCGCCGGGGTGAACATGGACACCGTCGACTGGTGCTATGCGGCGAACGGCGGCTCTTGCCCGCCTTCAGTGATCCCCGACATCGAGCCCTGGGTGGTGAACGACCTCGCCGCGAAGGCCCTCGTCGAGTACCAGCAGCACGGCGGGGGGATCATGTTGATGCACGACATCCACCCGACGACCGTCGCGGCGCTCCCGGCGGTCGTCTCGAACCTGCAGGGGGCGGGCGCGACGTTCGTGCATCTGACGGACCTGGCGGTGTTCCCGAATTTGAACGCCGAGGTCGCGGCGCCGGAGCCCCCAGCGTGCTGCATGACGGTGGGGCCCTGATCGGCGGCGGGCCGTTGCGTTCGCAGGGTCTCGAAGCGGCGGACCGCGCCGCGCGCCACGGACGCCGTACGGTGCACGGTTTGTGGCGTCCGGCCCCGGAATGCGGCGTGGCGGCGCCGCGATGGTCGTCGCGTGGCCTCTGGTCGCAGCGCGACCGGCACGAGTTCTGCACTTTCGGTCGCTGCGGCGACGCGACGATCGGAGGGAACGGAATGCAGGCGAGCGACGAAATGAACGGATCCGTCGGCAAAGGCGGCCGCGTCCGATGGGGGATCGGCCTCGTGTCGTGTCTCGCGATCGCTCTCGCGAGCTGTGCGATCCCCGGTCAGCTCTACCGCGTCTCGCCGCCCATCACCGGAACGCTCGACGACATCCCGGCCGACTCCGAGGCGGTCGAGCTCGTGTTCAGCGTGATGCACCGCGAGAACCCGGAGCTCTTCGAGGTCCAGCGCGTGGGACTCAGCGAGGGCCGGCATTTCTACTTCGAGCCCGTCGCGATGGAGATCGCGGGGCAGGAGTACAGCAAGTTCTACCGCGTGTTCCTGCACTATCGCGACGGCGATCAGGATCAGCTGATCTGGCGCGCCGAGTTCTCCCGTCGCGATCTGACCGGGCGCGTCCAGCTCGACTGCGCGCTCGACCGACCCGTCCGGGTGAGTCAGCCGTGCCTGGTGCGAGAGCCGCTGCAGCAACCCTGGCTCGTCGCCGAGGGACAGCGGACGTTCCGGCGGCTCTGCTCGGGTTGTCACGGAGCGCCGGAGACGGGCGTCGCCGCCCCGCATCCGCGGGCGCCGGACCTGTCGGAAATCGCGCAGCGTCGCGGCGGGCGCTTCGACCGGCTGGAGATCGCACGCCGGATCGAGGGCGGCGAGACGCCGCCGGAGCACGGTACGGGCGAGATGCCCGTCTGGGGCAACCGGCTGTCCGCGGAGTACTGGCGCTACACGAGCCCCGACCGGCTCGTCGGCGCGACCCTCGATCCGATCGTCGTGTACCTGGAGAGCCTGCAGCGTGCGGAAGGTGCTGCGCAGCCGCCGCGCGTTCCGAAGGGCTCTTGACGCGCGCTCTCGGGCGCCGATGTCTCCGATTGGAAGCGCCGATCCATCGGCGATACCTTCCCGGTTCGGCGCTTCAGAGCGTCGGCCCCGGTGGGGGCGCCTTTTTTAAGGGGGCGATCTGGCTTCGACGGGTGGTTGAGGCTGGGCGTTGCGTGTCGAGGTCGTAGCCACCTCGTTAAACAGCTGCAGTCTGGTAGCTAATAACTGCCGATGACAACTACGCTCTCGCTGCCTAACTAACCCTTAGGAACTAGCGACTACCGTCCATGACGTCCTCTAGTGGGTCGCGGTAGCGATACGAGGACTGGCTCCCGAGCGCTGCTCGGCCGTACCCGGGAGCGAGAACCACGTCGAGCTAGGGATCGGTTGGCCCGTCTCCACGCCGGCCGAACCCCGAAATCAAGCGGAGACTACGCACGTAGACGCGTCCAGAAGACGCCATGCGGACGCGGGTTCGATTCCCGCCGCCTCCACCAATTTTCCACGGCCGAAAGGTGTCGCTCGATCGGTCGCTTCGAGTACGAATCGGGATGGCTGACACAACGAGAGTAGAGATCATGGCGAGCGCGAATCGACAGGACCCGGTGACGGCCTACCTTCCCGACGTCGATCGAACGTTGATCACGCGAAATCTAGAGCTCAGCGTAGAAGATCGGTTCCTTCAGCTCATGGAGCTTCAGCGGCTCGCCGACGAACTCCAGGAATCTCGTCGCCGGCGGGATAGCGCGTGATCGACTTCCCCGGGCTGCTCGGGGCCCTCGTAGGCGGAGGCGTCGACTTCATCATCATCGGCGGCGCCGCCGCGACCGCGCACGGCTCGGCGCGACTCACCCAGGATCTCGCTGTCGTGTATTCCCGCGATCCCGCGAACCTCGATCGTCTCGCGACCGCTCTCGGTCCTCACGAGCCCTACCTGCGCGGAGCGCCAGCCTGGTTGCCTTTCGAACTCGACGCCGCGTCGCTCGCCGCCGGCCTGAATTTCACACTCACGTCGAATCTCGGAGAAGTCGATTTGCTCGGAGAGATCGCCGGGGGGGGGGGCTTCGTGGATCTCGAGGTGCATTCATTCGAGATCGAGCTCTTCGGAGTGCGATGCCGATGCCTCTCGCTCGACAAGTTGATCGAGGTGAAGCGGGCGGCGGGACGGCCGAAGGATCTCGAAGCGATCGCGGAGTTGGAGATCATCCGGCTGGAACGGGAATAGCGGACGCGGGTTCGATTCCCGCCGCCTCCACCAATTTTGTTGCAAATTCAGTGACTTACCTTTGGAATTGCGTCCGTCCGAAAACCCGCATCCGCCGGCTCGAAACCGAGCGAATTCAACGAGATGGGGCCGGGGCGTTCGCGCGCGGGACAGCCGTTCGACTCGTCCCGCAGGAGAGGCTGTGGCTCGAAACGCCGAGTCGGGCGGCGACCTCGGTCACCGGATGACCTCTCTCGGTCACCAGGCAGACGGATTCGTCCTTGAATTCAGCAGTGAATCTCTTCTGGCCCATGGGGCTCCTCCGGGTAGCTCAAAGCTTGCCCTCCCGGTGTCCACGATTCCGGGGGAAGTCCATCGAGCATCTCGGACGCTATCCGGATGGGTGGACGCGCGACCGGATCTCTGGTTCGTGAGTAGGGCACTCCTGATCGCGCGGATCGTTGGCACACTGAGTGCCATCGGTGTTGTCCTCACCGTGGCCGCGGCGGTAGCAGTGAGCCCGGGAACCACAAAACCGTTCAGCGATGAGAACGGCAACCCGCTTCCCGAGTCCATCGCCGAAGCTTCTATGGTGGAAGTCGGCGGGGTGAGACAGTTTGTGCTCATTCGTGGTCGCGATCGCTCGAACCCGGTGGTCCTGTTCCTGCACGGCGGTCCCGGCGATGCGCAGAGCGCATTGTTTCGACACTACAACTCTGCGCTCGAAGACCACTTCGTCGTAGTCAACTGGGACCAAAGAGGAGCGGGGAGGTCGTTCGACCCAGCGGTGGAGACGAGCGCGCTCACTGAGAATCAGCTGCTTTCCGACGCACACGAGCTGACACTCCTACTCCGAGAACGCTTCGGCGATCGCCGGGTCCTTCTCGCGGGACATTCCTGGGGCTCGTATCTCGGAATGCGACTTGCCTACCGCCACCCCGAGGACTACGCGGCGTATGTAGGAATGGGTCAAGTTTCGAATCAACCGGAGAGCGAGGCGCTCAGCTTCCGCTACGCCTTGGAAGAGGCAAAGCAGAGGGGGCGGAGCGATGCCGTTCGCCAGCTGGAGGAGGTGGGCCCTCCCGATGTGGGCGGAAATTACCGCGGGGGATTGCAGGGTTTGGGTGTGCAAAGGTGCTGGGTTCGCGAGTTCGGCGGGGCTGCTCACAGGAAAGGAAATCTCGGCGCGCTGCTGGTTTTTGGGTGGCCGATCGCAACGTTCCGGGAGTATCGCCTCCGGGACAAGTGGAACTACTTCGAGGCAGAGTCGCGGTCGATGGCCGCGTTAGAGGACGATCTGCTCGCGGGGAATCTGATGAGCGAGGTCACGAGCCTCGAAGTACCGCTCTTCATGTTTCAAGGAAGATACGACCAGCAAACAGTGACCGCGCTCACTCGCCGCTACTTCGATGGAATCGCAGCCCCCCACAAGGAGTTCGTGGAGTTCGAACAATCGGCTCACCTGGTCCCGTATGAAGAGCCCGAGCGCTTCCTGAGAGAGATGGTGGAGCGGGTGAGGCCGTGGGCGACGCGCTGAGAAGTCGAGCCGGAATCAGAATCGTGACGGGAACTCCTGGCTTGGGACGGGCGTCGAGAGCGCTCGACGGTGCTCCCGGCCAAGGCGAGGATGCTGGAACAGAGTGGGAAGTGGACAACGACGAAGACGGGCGCTCCGGTGAGCCTGTGGGCGCGGAAAGTAGCTCCGCGCGTCCTGAAACACGAAAACGTGGAGGCCGTCAGCGTCGGATCTCGTAGTAGAGGTCGGGCACTGATCCTGCCTGAGATCAGCTGCGCGATGCCCGCTTACGGCGAGATCAGTTGAAACAGGTGAAGAGTGTCCATGTACTCCTTGACCTCAACCATCTTGCCATCCTCGATCGTGATCAAGAAGTGGTACTCGTTGGTGTAGGTCTTGCCGTTCGCGTGGTTTCCGTTCGAAGCGACTTCGACGGCCACCTGGTTGCCTTCGGCGATCATCGCGGTGGCGTCGAGGCTGAGGCCGTCGGGAAAGCCGCGCTGGATACTGCCCACCACCTGCATGTACTGCGCTTTGTTCTTCGTTCCTGAGAACGGAAGGTCGCCGGGCACCCACCATCGAACGTCGTCCGCGACAACAGCGAACGCCTGATCGACTTCGCCAGCGCTGAAGTGTCTGAAGAAGGTCGACACGAGTTCCTTGTTCTCTGTCATCAGCTGAGTCTCCTTGTCGCGCGATGCGCCCTGGGTGGCGCAACCCTGCAAGCTCACGAGTGCGAACAGGGTGATGCAGGCGATCATGGTGCGGTTCCGCGCGCGGGCAGGTCGTGGGTGTGAATGGGTCATGATGGTTCCTTGTGCTCGAATCGCTCGAGGTAGGTGGTTGAGAATCAGTCGAGAGAGCGCAGTTCGGCGACGGCTTCGACCGAGGCCTTCATCTTGTCGATGTTTCCCGCCGCCAACGCGACGACGAGCTGATCGACACCGCTCTCTCGAAGCCGAAGGGCTTCATCGCGGTCGCACCGCAGCCCATACGGCGATAGAACGATTTCGATGTCCGCGCGCTTGCGGCCGACCCGCGCCAGCTGGGTGTCGAGGCGCCCCAGCGTCTCATCGAACGCGTCACGCTTCAGATTGAATCCGTACCAACCCTGACCGAACTCGGCGACTCGCTTGAGGGCCGGGGCACTGTCGCCGCCCACGTAGATCGGAGGATGGGGAGCCTGAATCGGTTTCGGGTTCATCAGCGAGCCCGGCAGCTCGTAGAACTCACCTCGATAGTTCGAGACTTCGTCGCACCACAAGGACTTCATCAGCGACAAGGCATCGCTCGTACGCGCGCCCCTCCGCTTCCAAGGCATCTCGATGGCTTCGAACTCTGCTTTGAGCCACCCGACGCCCACTCCAAAGTCGAAGCGTCCGTTCGACAGATAGTCTAGATCCGCGACTTGCTTCGCTGTGTAAACGGGATGGCGTTGGGGAACCAGGCAAACGCCCGTGCCCAGGCGCACGCGGGAGGTGTGTGCGGCGAGGTAGGTCAGTGCGACGAACGGATCGATCAGCCCCGTGGTGGCGGCCGAGACGCTCGGATCCCCGAAGCTTGGATAGTGGGCGGCGTAACGCTCGAAGAAGAGCACATGCTCGGGCGCCCAGATCGAATGGATGTCGTACTCCTCGACCAGTCGACCCGTGGCCGCGATGAAGTCAGGTGGCGTCGTGCTGTCGAATGCAACCTGGACACTGATCTTCATGTGATCTCCTTTGCTTGCATCGAATGCGCGGCGGGGGCGGCTTCGAGGGGGATCTCGACCGGGTGCGCGAGCACGCTCGCGACTCGCTCTTCATCCAGGAAAAGGCTGCGGTCTTCGCGTATCCGAATGAAGGCCGGTGAGAGCTCACTTGCAGCGAGCGCTTCTCGGTCGCGGTAGCCGATCATCTCGACGCCGTCGTACGGATGCTGTTGGCCATTCGACGCCTTGGGAACACACGGACGGCAGCGCACATACAACATCAAACCGGGGAGCGCTCCGACGAGCGGAGCGTGGAGTTCACGCCAATGAAAGTGAAAGTACTCGCTCTTGGTATCCGGCCGTCTCTTGAAGAATTGGATGCGCTTGATCTCGGGATGCGAAGCCTCGTCTGAATGGCTCACGACCTCTTCCGTGAGGAAGGCGAATAAGCTCGAACGGTCGACGAAGCACGCCTCGTCTTCGCGTACGGCGGCGTAGTCGGCGGAGCGGGCGAGGGAGCCGGCGGCTTTGGGACTGTCGAACCAGGCCTCGGCCACGCCGTCAAACGCAGGCTCCGATGCGGCTCCGGCTTCGGAAACGACGTGGTTCTGGACATAGCGAACCATACCGCGACCCCGACTCGCGCGCGCGACGATCGGGGCGTGTTCGTTTCGCCAGTACTGTTGAAACGCCGCCAGAGAGATATCTGGTTTGCGTTTACAACCGACGATCATCTTGACGCGGTGTTGGTTTGCCTCGGTGTTCATGTGTGGCCCGGAATGCGAACGGCGGAGGTCATCGGGCCGTCTCGGGTTTGCCGGAAGCGTTTGTGCCTTCGCCCTTGTTCGGAGGAATCGTGTTGGCGGGCACGTTGCGGTACTGGTGCGACGCCGTGTCGATCTCTTCGAGTTCGATCTCGCCGGACAGAACGGCCTGCTTCCACTTCTGATGCTCGGGTTCGCGCGCATGAAACTCCGGCATGACTTCACGGGCGAAGAGCTCGAGGCTCGCGCAAATGTCCTCGTGCGTGGTCCTTCCGGCTTGATTGAGCAAGATCACCTGGTCGATGTTCGACTCCTCGAACTTCCGAAGCTTCTGGCGAATCGTCTCCGGAGATCCGATCAAGCCACCGCGAAGTTGTTCCTGGGCTTTGGGCGTCTCCTTCCAGCCCAGATACTCGTCCCAGAGGCCCACGCTTTCTGGCTCGACAGGGCCGTGGGAAGCGTAGAACCGGAGCGCGAACTGGAAGAAGGTCCAACCATCGGCCTTGCGAAGGGCTTCCTCGTCTGTCTCCGCACACATGAAGCCGCTGACAAGGGAGATGTTCGGGTTCGTGTCGTAGTCCGCGAGGCGGTCGAGCTGCTTCACGTAGGCGTTGTAGTAGGCGTTCACCCAGGCGTGTGCGGCACCTGCCGAGAGGAACTGGAAACCCAACGCTCCCATGCCACGGCGCCCGGCCATTTCGATCGTGTCGAGCTGAGAGCAGGCCACCCAGAGGGGAGGATGCGGTTTCTGATACGGCTTGGGCAGAACGTTGCGAAGGGGGAAGTCGAAGTGCTCGCCGTGATACTCGCAAGCTTTGTCGCCGAACATGGGAATCAATGCGCGGACCGCATCCTCCCATACGCTCCGCTTGTCGCGGAACTTGCGGTCGAACGGGTGAAGCTCAGTGATACTCGAGCCTTCGCCGATACCCAGCTCGACCCGCCCATGACTCAGGAGGTCCAGCGTGCTCACCCGCTCGGCGACCCGCGCTGGATGATTGGTCGTGAGCTGAATGATCCCGTGCGCCAGGCGGATCTGCTTTGTCCGCTGGCTCGCGGCGCCGAGGAAAACCTCGGGCGCGGAGGAGTGGGAGTACTCTTCGAGAAAGTGGTGCTCGACTTCCCAGGCGTAGTCGTAGCCGAGCCGGTCTGCCAGCTCGATCTGCTCGAGTGAGTTCTGAAGCAGATCGTACTCAGACCGTTCATGCCACGGCCTCGGAAGCTGGTGTTCGTAGAAAACGCCGAACTTCACTTTGAGAACCTCCGCCCACTTGTCTTCCGCCGGCCAGTCGGTCGAGCCGTGGCGTCGGCCGAAGCACTTTGCAGGGTGTCTAGAAAGATCTGGTGGGCGTCTTCTCGCCGCATCGTTCGATCGAAGAGCAGATTCGTATCGAGCCCGACCAACATCGCGTGCACCCTTCGAGCCGAGTCACGTACGCCCATCCCCGCCGCAGGACCCACGCGTTCGAAGTACGCCTCGAGGTACTGCTTCCAAGCCTTTGAATGAAACGACTTGATTCGCTTGATGCGCGGGTCGTGCACCGCCAACCCGGTGATCTCCTGGATGACACCGAGGAAGGCACGATTCTGCTGCCCGCCGCCAAAGCAGAAGTTTGCGATGGCTTGTGTCAGTCGCTCCAGATCGGGTTCCTCTAGATCGGGGAGCCCTTCGAGGATCTGCTCGCACAAGCCAGTCGCGTAGAACTCGAGGATCGCGGCCTTGTTGTCGAAGTAGTAACCAACGTGGCTGATCGACATCTTTGCTTCGTTCGCGATGTCGGTGAGCGTGGTTGCTGCGTAGCCCTGACGGCAGATACACGCGTACATGGCCTTCGCGATCTTGGCGCGTCGATCGATCCTGGGTTCGGCGGCTCGGGCCATGGTCGTGGATCCTCGTATCCGTCTTTGTTCTACTTTGTAGAATCTACGCAAATTTTGTAAAAGACACAAATTCGTCGAGAAGCTCGCCGTAGGACAGCGGCGGACCCGCGCTGGGGCCGTATCGCCGGTCGCGGCACCACGGCCCCAGGCAACAAGAGGAGCTGGAGACACTCGGTGTCTCAGCCTGGCTTGGAGGAGTTTTCTCAACGAGACTGAGACTTGGGCGCATGATTGCACCCACGTGAGCGTCCCCTTTTTTTTGCAGAAGACGTCTCCGTATGTATCACAGGAAACATCGTGAGACAGTCGAGAGTAAACCCCCGATCCAGCAACCAGCTTCTGGCAATGAATCGGAAATGTCGGCTCGCCAGACTTCCCGAACCTTGCAGCCAACATGAAACAGACCATCCCGGTCGTGATCGGTGAACCGCTGCTCCCACCGACGATGATGATCGAACGGGGTGGCGCGCGCGTTGGGTTCATCGGACTCACAGCCGACATCGTGCCGAGGATGGCCAAGCCGTTCGTCGATGACGAGTCGGGCGGCACATGGACTCCGTTCTCCGCACTGCGTCGCGCAATTGAGGCGGACCGGCGAATCACACGCACGCCTTAAACCGTGATCGATCGCGGAAACCTCGAACAGTGGCCCAGCAACTGGGCGGTCCAGCCGTTGCGAGGCTCCCTGGTCGAATTTGTCCATGACTAGCCCTAAAGCGTCAGACCGCCTCGGCGAAAATCGCGTTCGGCGGGCGCCAGAGGACGCGTTTAGCGTCCGTACTCCACTGCGCTCATCCTCAATTGGGTGAAACACAAGTTTTGGGCGATCTCGAACCGGCACTGCAACTCGTGCCGTCCAGGCGTATGGCTCTCACCGTCGAACGGCATCCGTGATTGGGCCCCGCCCGCGAACCTTGCGCCCGCCGACTGCGGCGACGAGGCCAGCGAGCAGGCCAATGGCGAGCGGCGAAAGCATCGGAACGGTCGGGGGACCGGTCGCTGTATCGAGGCGCTCGATCAGGAAACCCTCTCGTGGTTGCCAACTCGAGATCTGCCTCTCCCAAAGATCCGGCTCGGCGTTCAGCCGAACCGCAACGTCCAACGAGATCGGACGAGACGATCCGCCGCTTCGCGCTTGGAGGTGGAGGTGGGGTTGTACGGAGAAGCCAGAATTGCCGACCAGCCCGACTGGGTCCTGGCGCGAGACGACATCACTCGGTGAGACCGACACACCGCCTTGCATGAAGTGAAAAAGGCTGATCACGAAGCCACTGCTCGAGATCGCGACGACGTTGTTGGTGCCAGCTGGTGTTCCCGGTGTCGCATCGGGGTGGGAATCGGTCGCGGTCGTGACCGTCCCTGAGATCGGAGCGCGCACGACTTGCCCCCAGGCGTAGTAGTCGGCATTGCTCGAGCTCTCCGGTGGATCACTCGGAGCGAACTGCGAATCGACCTGGATGAAGTCGAAGCACCAACAACCATTGTGCGAGAAGGTTCCGTCCGCGCCCTGCGCGAGGAACCACTCGCCATCCAACGGGAGACTCAACGCGAGCGGTGTATCCCCAGCATTGGGGAGACCGGATGGAAGATCGGGGTCGAGCGGATAGGGAGTGGGAAGCAAGCGATAGGTTGCCGCGGCCGGCCCCCGGTCGTAGGGGGCGCCCGAGAGGGTGCTCAGTGTAAATGCCCTGACCCACGGACGGTGGCTTGCGGATTGAATCTCATTTGCGAGCGGCGTCGGCAGCAGCGGTGAGAGCACACTGTACGGAATCGAAACTTCGATCGTGGTCCCGGTCTGAGCGACGACGAGCCCGGGAATCGGGTCCGTCGACAGGACAGCGGACGTTTCCTCATCGAGCGTGTTCAGCAGATGGGCGCCACCCACGGGGTCGAGCGCGAGCTGGATCTGCGGAGCCGGCGAATCGCCACCGAGGTCGAGCAGGATCCCAAACGCATAGGGGGTCACACTCGAGGTGGCGCTGGTCTCGATTCTGACGAGCACTTCCTGGTCGAGCGCTGCGATCGCAGTTCCGACGATGTCGAGAGGCGCGCTGCCGACGTCTCCATCAACGTCGCCGTAGACCGGAAGCCCACTCCAATCCCCCGCCAGCCCGTCGACAAGGATCGCCTCGGCGATCGGTCGGTGCGCATCGATGGTTGCAAAAATGAACGCATCGGTGCCCGGGGTCTGGGCAGCAGCCAAGTTCGCGGTCGAAATCGGGACGACCAGGGACATCAGGATAACGGTGCGAGTGAGCAGCATGTTCAGCGAGAGCATCAGCGAGCGAGTCCTTATGTGTGTTGAAAACGACCTGCCACCCCGACATCCGCCAGCTTCAACATCCCAGCGGTGAATTCAGCGTGGTTGCTCCAGCCCCAGGGAACGTGGCCGCCCACCAGCTGATTGAAGCGCGCTGGATTGCGGTCAATCACCTCGCGCGAGAGGATCCGCGAGTAATCGGCATGAGGTTGCACGTACATCCGCGCGAAGTAGCAGACGAGATTCATTCGCAGTCCGGGTTGGGTTCGGGCATGTGTGCCGTGCCAGCTATTGCCGTGAAAAACGACCACCGAACCGCGCGGGGCCTCGATCGCAACAGTCTCGAGATCGCGATCCGCCGCGGTGGGGTGGCGGCAGAGCTTGTGGCTGCCTGGGACGAAAGAAAGCGCGCCGTTCTCACTCGAGTAGTCGGACAGCAACCAGTTCGCGTTGGCGACCTGCGCGTAGGGGGGCAAGGGGTCGGGCATGAACGCGCTGTCGCAATGAAGGTCGGTCTTCGCTGTGCCGCGACCTTTGAGCATCGCGTGAAAGTCACTGATGCGGCAGCTGGAACCAAGCAGGTGATCGATCAGCGCGAGCACGCGGGGATTCATCGCCACTTCCTCGAAGATGTGCCCCTTCGCGAGCATCAAGGGGATGATCTGGAAGAGGCCCTCTTCGCCCGTGTCGAAGTCGACATGGCGACCGCGAGCCTCCTCGAAAATTTCGAGCGTCGCGGAGGCGAGGCTCTCGATGAAGGCGGGTGGGGCCACGTTGTGCACCACCGTGTAGCCGAGGGCGTCGAGTTCCGCGCAGTGGCGTTCGAGACCGAGCGCTCGCAGTGCTTCGTGCTTCTCGCGGATCCCGTCACCGGGGGCTCGAATCTCGCTCGCGCTGCGCTCCTTCACATCTCGAAGGGTCTTCGTGAAGTCACGTGTGGGGGGTGCGGGTTCGCTCGTCATTGCGATGCCTCCGGCCTTGTGCGATCCGCCCGACGTCGACGGGCGTGCGGTCAGCGGCTACCGTACACTAATTGGAATATTCTTCCAATTTGTATTGCTAGTAGGTCGCGGAGATCGATATGCCCTTGACCCACACAGTGCTGCTCGTGCGGGATTTCGAAGCGAGCTTCAACTTCTACTCCGACTGCCTCGACTTCGAGGTCGTGACGGGTGATCGCGGGGGACCGATGGCGGTCTTCTCGTCCGGCGACGCCCGGTTGGGGATCTTCGATCGCTCGAAGCGCCCGGAGTTGTTCGGCGAGTTTCGCGAACCCGCGGCGACGACGTCGCCGTTGTTCATCCTGGCCGTGTGGGTCGATGACGTCGACAAGGTGATCACGGGACTGCGCGAGCGAGATGTGGGGATCGCCCTCGATCCGACCGACTTTGCGGGCTTTGGGTATCGCAGCGCGCTCTGCTTGGATCCCGACCACAACCGGATCGAGCTCTACCAACCCATCCTGCCCGGCTGAAAGGTCGTCCCAAGCTCAACGTCGTTTCTGCTTCCCCGCCTGCGCGCCGAACACGTAGCTGCAGATCAACTCGGTCAGTTCGTCGAGTGTTGTCTCCGCATCCGGAGCGCCACGCCCACTCAAATCGGTCAGCGCGTTCTCGATCAGGCTCTGGATCAGGAACGCGGCGGACTCCGTACTGGCGATGGGAACCACCAGCCCCCGTTCCATTCCGATTTCGAGTAGATCGCGTACCCAACCGGTGACCCGCCTTTGTGCCTCGGCGTAGCGACGACGAACCCGGGCGTTTCGGTCCGCTTCACCAACGAAGACCCGCTGCAACGACCGACCCTTCTGGTGATCCTCGAACGAGCGTGCCAGGTACTGCCGAGTGGCGGCGCGCGGGTCTCCTGACGTGGCTCGCTCGAGATCGATCCGGGTGCGCTGCGCGAATGATCGCTGCTCCGCCCATCGATCGATGAGTTCCAGCAGCAGATCCTGCTTGTCGGGGAAGTGGTGATAGGCCGAGCTCAACGCGACGCCTGCCCGCCTGGCAATGTCCGCGCGGGAAGTCCCGGCGTAGCCGTGCCGAACGAACAGCCACTCTGCGGCTCTGAGCAACTTGGCTCGCGTGGCGAGGCCTCGGGCTTGGGGCTTCCTTGAACCCCGCCCTGCGTGGGTCCCATTTCGTGTCGCGGTCATGGGCTCGGCTCGTCGGATCGATAGACGATCTCACCTTGGATCAGGGTCATCAGAACCTTTGTTTCGCTGATCTCGGTCGCCGCCACCGAGAAGAGATCTCGGTCGAGCACCGCCAGCTCAGCCAGTTTACGGGCTTCGATCGATCCGGTGGTTCGTTCGCGATGGTTCTGGAAGGCGGCACCGCGCGTTGCGAGGTCCGGGCTCGTTCGGGGGGACACAGATCGAGAACAATCGATGGGCATCGGCACAGCCTAGTCGACGCTCACGGGAATGCGTGCCATGGGAGTAGGGTGATTCGCAATTCGCTTCTCGGGGATAAATCGGGAGAGGCATGGCCGATCGCAAGACAACCCAGGTTCGACTCCTCCTGATGGCTCGCTACACCGTGCTCCAACGAGATGGTTCGCAACTACCCGATCCCCGAAGAGTCGCACTCGTTGATCGACTGCTCGATCAACGGGGGGGGCTTGCCCGTCAGATCGAGCGCCCGAGATCGAGTCCAGTCAAACGCCGACCCGGATTTCAGGAATCTGCTCCAGGGTCTGAGGGCTCGCGAGCCCTGCCTCTGCCGTGGCACGAATGCGTGCGAAGCCCGAGTAGTCTGGATGCGGCTCGAGGAGGGCTAGTGCCTTGTTGTAGAGAGAAATTGCTTTCGCTCGTTGGCCGAGTTCGTCGGCGAGGATCGCTCGGAATGCAAGCGCGGTCAGTCGTACGCTGTATTCGGCATCAGGATTCAAGGACTCGGACAGCTCTTCATAGGCCTGTTCCAAGTTTCCGAGACGGGTTGATGTCAGCGCTTTACCCAACATGAGCCGCGGAACATTCAGAGTCTTCAGGTCCATTGCGAAGGCGGCGTCCCATGCGGCCTGAGCCTGCGTGTACTTCTGCTCGTGGTGGAGTCGCTGCGCCTTACGCACCTGGCGGATCTCTCGACGCTCGAGATCCAGGCCGCCATCCGTCAGCAGGCTGCTTGCAGGGATCGATGGAGGGGCCGCGTCCTTCGCAAAAGTGAAGGGGACATACTCGCCGAACGGTGCGTGTGGAATCATCGTCGTCGAATGCCAAAGCGTCAGTGTTTTCGGATGAATCACCAGCGAGTTGAGCGCATGTAGGTTCGCGACATTCCATTCATTCGCGAAGGGCAGCTCCGATCTGCGGTTGCGAAGAGTTTCGGCAGCGACTTCGGGCGTCAACTTTCCGAGATTCTCACGGACCGCATCTTCCATGAAGGTCTGTCGATCGTACGTATCGGGCTGTCGTGCCATGTCCACGTCGACCATCTCGGGTATCAATGCGTGATTCGCATGGGCAAACCAATCGGCCTCGGGGCGAAGAACGGCAACCTTCTCGGCGGTCAACTCGACCAAGGCGATTTCTCCTCCTGAATCTGCCAATACAAAATACGCCGCAAAGAAATGGGACTTGGCGGAGGTGATCAATTCGATCGCCTCGCTCACGTTCTTCGCCCGCTGCAACACGCGGCGCATGGTGATGTTCGCCGGCAAGTCGAAGCCGACCTGTGGTTTTGCAAAGAAGAAATTGAGCGAGAACCCGAGGCCGGCTTCATTGAGACCGGCTGTCGGCGCGTTCATCAGCGGCCAACCGACCGACATGTAGTCCAGGTCATCCCCGTCAGGGTGATAGATCGTGACGACGGGCCGACGGCGTCCGAACGCGTCATCCCAATCGACGTTTCGCCCGATCAAGGCGTGGCCATCTGCGGTCGCACTCCGCGTCGAAGCGAAGACGGTCGATCCTCCTGCTTGGCCCAGCAGAGAGAGAATGAAGCTCTCCTTGGGGACATTGAGTACCTCGGCCATGCCGGCGTATTCCTCGGCCAGCCCGCTGTTGTCGCTGAACGCCTCGGAATATTGAATCAATGCCTGGCCAGCCGGCCCCGTCTTCAGTCGCCGGACCCCGGGAATCTCGAAGTCGTAGATCGCCTGGACTTCGGGCCTCATCAGCTCGACGTATTGACGTCCCATTTCTTCATACGAGCCATAGAGGTCGAGGGTGATGAGATCGCCCAGGTCTTTTCGATTCGCTTCGTCGGCTCCCACTGGTCGTGCGATGGTGGCCGAGACGAACGATGCAATCGCGAGCATCATTGCAATCTCAAAGCGCTTCATTTCGCCTTCCTTTCGAGGGGATCGGCCAGTTCCATAGTCTGTGGATTGCAATCGAGGAGCCCGTGATCCAGAGCGTGGCGAAGATCATCAGCTCGGCCCCCACGGTTCCCGCGATAGTGTTGTTGATGACGTCAAAGACATCGGTGATTGCGCGCAGCATCAGGATCACGATCAGCATCGGCGCCGATCGTTGCTGGAACGCGAAGAGCGTGACGACGACGGACGCGGCATTCCGTGCCAGGTAGAGGCCAATCGGGCCGGCAAACACTGCGGTGCCGGCTGCCGTAGCCTCCTCACCAAAATGCGCTCCAGGGTCGAGATAGCCTTGCACGACGAAGCCGAGCGGGAGCATCGCGATGATGAATGTCCAAACCATGATCCAAGTGGGAATTTTCGGTTCCATAGTCAGTCCTTCTTCTCGGGGGTGATTCGTTCCGCTGTCGATGGCGTGATCTTCAGGTCCGAGAAATAGGCCTTGGTGCCGATGCCGACCCAGAGGGCCACGCCGCCGCTGCGACCTGCACCTAACTTCAAGTCGTCTACGGTCAGCGCGAGCTCGTCGTTGATGAAGACCCGGGCGTGTTCGCCCTGCGCTTCGATGCGCAACTTGATCCATTCGCCGAGGCCGATGTCCGCTCCGGCCTCATAGACGCCTGGCGCTTCTTTTCTGGAGACATCGAAATGAAAGCCCGGATGAGCCGCATACTGGAGCGCCCTGGACCTGCGCAGTTCGGAGTCGACGCGGCCGTTGGCTGGCCGAACGTAAACGACCTCGTAGGTCTCCAACTCGTCAGAGGTCCGGAAGGCGATGCCGGCAAAGCCTCTTGCCATCCCGAGAACACTCGCGACGATCGTGCTCGAAACTTCGACCTCGATGGTTCCGTCGGAGAATTCGGAACCGACAATGCGAGCAATCGGGTTCGGCGGGTCTTCGGGGAAACCGAGCGCACCCTTTGCCATGCCCCACCAATCCGTGAAGCCCCTCGATTCGTATTCGATCGCCGTCGCGGGTCGACCTTTGTGTTTGACCTGCTCGAGGATGACGCCGGTGATTTCGTACTCACCAACGCGCTCGAAGGCCGACGCTGGGTTGGCTGATAGGGAGAGAACGCTAAACACGAAGATAAGCGTGGCGAGGATCGGCGATGTAAACAGAAAGAAAGGCTTCATGAGTGTTGATTCCTGGGGAGTGGGCGTTCGGCGCGAGGCGCCCGAGGTGAGCCCGTCTTTGGATTGAGTGTTCAGGGTTGAGCGCACGCGACGAGGATTCACCTTGACGTCGAATCGGCGTTGGTTGCCAGTGGGGCGGACTCGAGTCCCAGGTAGCCGAGCGCCGCGCAAGTGATCTCGGCTGCGAGCGCGTCGTCGTCTATGGGTACGACGGGATTTTTCGAGTGACGTAGCAGCATCGACCAGTCGACCATTCCCTGAACCAGCACGACAAGCATTGCCGCGCATGTGTCTGGTTCCCGACCCGGGATCTCATGCGCGTGTTCCCGCAGAAGGCTGCGCATTGCTTTGATTGCGTCTTCGAGGAGCAGTACGGCGCGATCCTGGTCGTTTGGCGGCCCGCTGTGGTCGCTTCCGAAGAGGCGAAAGAGGGCGCTGCTCTCGCGGACCAGTCCCAGGGCGGGCGGAACGAATGTTTTGATCATTTCGGCGAGGTCGGCGTCAGCAGCTCGGACGCGAGACGTCAGATCGTCGATCGCCTTTCGATTGATCTCGAATGTTTCCTCGAAGAGCGCATGGAGTAGGGCGTCCTTATTTCGGAATCGCGCATAGAACGCGCCCTTCGTCATGCCAACGCGGGATGCGACTTCCGAGATGGTGAGTGATTCGATTCCGCCCTCGGACATCAATGCGCGCGCGGCTTCGAGAATGGCGGCCTGGGTGCGGGTGCTTCGTTCCTGTCTGGGTGCGAAAACGCCGGGAGGTGCGGACCGGGCAGGAAAATTGGGCTCGGACATGAGGGAAGGCTCATCTGGTTGATTGCATCGAAAAAGGATACCAAACGTATGTTTTATTTCCAGCGTTTCGATCTATCTGACGGAGCCTTGCTATTGGGGCGTCGCGACCTCGAATAGGTCCCGTTTCTGTATCCGAAGCCGCGAAACCTGGCTGCGGTTTCGGGCGGGAAAAAGCGGCCGATCGCCTTGGGCCCCCGCGACCTGTTCAGTGTTTTCGCTCGGGTACTATGCCGAGACTGGGAGCGACATCGAACGACGCTGACGGGTTCCGCGGGACAAACGCGGGACAAGAAGTCACGAACGAGACTTCCTAGATTTCGAGGACTTACGCTTTCTGGACCCGGGTTCGATTCCCGCCGCCTCCACCAATTTGTCAATGAAAGCACGATCCCGGCTGGGCTCCCCTGATCGGGGCGCAAAACTGGCCGGGATCATCTCGCGAACACACCGCGCTAGTATTCCGGCGATCGCAAGCGTGGCACCCGCCACGGCGTTTTCGAGCGGACGTCGAGACCCATGAGCACACCCAGCGAAGTCGAAGACCAGATCGTCGCGTCGATCCGCCGAATCATCCGCGCGATCGATCTCCAGTCCCGGCGCCTGCAGGATCGTCACAAGCTGACGGGGCCCCAGCTCGCGACCCTTCGCGAGGCAGAGCGCGTCGGCCAGCCGTCGATCAGTGCGCTCGCCCGCGCCGTCCATCTGAGCCAGCCCACGGTGTCGGGCATCGTCACTCGCCTCGAGCGCCGAGGCCTGGTCGTACGGAAGCGATCCGAGGGCGATCGACGGAGCGTGGGCATCGAGGTCACGAAGGACGGGCTCGACGTTCTGGACGAGGCGCCGTCCCTCCTGCAGGAGGACTTCCGCGCCGAGCTGGCGCGGCTCGAAGACTGGGAGCGGCACTGGATGCTGTCCGCGCTCGAGCGGATCGCGTCGATGATGGACGCGGAGCACCTCGACGCCGCGCCGATTCTCGAGACGGGCCCGGTTGCGCAACCCGTCGAGGAGTCGCCTACGCCGGGTAGCTTTGACCCCGAAGGGGATTGATCGCGTCGAACACTATCGATCGACTTCATTGTGTTCTCACCGATTTTTCGGCCTATCCGCCCTGTACGGCCACGAAACGCGAATATCGACCTCAGAATACATAGCGCTCACTTGAAAAATTCATTGCATCGAATGTATTAGATGACTACCGTGCGGCCCTTCAGCGGGCCGGCGCTCGGCCCCGCAGTCTTCGTCAGAAGAGGGGCCCATGTCGTCGAATCCGACCGAGATCCTCCGCGAGCAGGCCGAACGATCGTTGCGCGCGGTCAGCCAGGACTTCGGTGACGCCCCGACCGCCATTCGAGAGACCGATCACTACCAGGCCGAGTACGTCCAGACCTTCGTCGAGAAGTGGGACGAGCTGATCGACTGGGAATCCCGCGCGGAGAGCGAAGGGCGCTTCTTCATCGAGCAGCTCAAGGCCCGCGGCAAGATGAAGGTCCTCGACGTCGCGACCGGGACCGGCTTCCACTCGATCCAGCTCGCCGACGCCGGCTTCGAGGTGACGAGCGTCGACGGCAACGCCGTCATGCTCGCGAAGGCCTTCCAGAACGCGACCGACCGGCACCTGATCCTCAAGACGATCCACGCCGACTGGCGATGGCTGAACCGCGAGGTGCACGGGAAGTTCGACGCGATCATCTGCCTCGGCAACTCGTTCACCCATCTCTTCGACGAGCAGGACCGCCGGCGCGCCCTCGCCGAGTTCTATGCCGCGCTGAAGCACGACGGCATCCTGATCCTCGACCAGCGCAACTACGACTCGATCCTGGATCACGGCTTCTCGTCGAAGCACAGGTACTACTACTGCGGTGACGACGTCAGCGCCGAGCCGGAGCATGTCGACGAGGGCCTCGCCGGTTTCCTGTACTCGTTCCCGGACGGCTCCGAGTTCCGACTCAACATGTTCCCGCTTCGCAAGAACTACACGCGGCAGCTGATCCGCGAGGCGGGGTTCGCTTCGGTCAAGACCTACGGCGACTTCCAGGAGACCTACCAGGAAGCCGACCCGGACTTCTTCGTCCACGTCGCCGAGAAGCACATGGACCATCCCGATGCCTGATGAAGCCGCCGCCTCTGTGACGGCCACGACCGAGGCCTACTACGACAGCGACGAGGCGGATTCGTTCTACGCCGAGATCTGGGGCGGCGAAGACATCCACATCGGCGTCTACGAGCGATCGGACGAGGACGTCGCCTCTGCGAGTGCGCGAACGGTCGAGACCATGGCGGGCCACGTCGACTTCCTGAAGCCAGAACATCGCGTGCTCGACCTCGGGGCGGGCTATGGCGGCGCCGGGCGGCACCTCGCGACGAAGTTCGGCTGCCAGGTCGACTGCCTGAACCTGAGCGACGTCCAGAACGAACGGAACCGCATCCTCACGGAGAACGCCGGACTGTCCGACCGCGTTCATGTAGTGCACGCGAACTTCGAGTCGGTCCCGGGACCCGACGCTCGATACGACGTGGTCTGGTCTCAGGACGCGATCCTCCATAGCGGGGCGCGCGAGCGTGTCCTCGCCGAAGTTGCGCGCGTTCTCGAGCCGGGCGGCCACCTCGTCTTCACGGACCCGATGCAGACGGACGACTGTCCACCCGATGTACTGCAGCCGGTCCTCGACCGCATCCATCTCGACTCCCTCGCTTCGCCGGGCTTCTACCGCAAGAACCTGGACGGACTCGGCTTCGACGAAGTCGCGTTCGCCGAAATGACGATCCAGCTGCGCAACCACTACGACCGGGTACGACAAGTACTCGGAGCCCGGCGCGATGAGATGATCGAGCATTGCGGCATCGACTACGTGACGCGGATGCTCGAGGGATTGGGGCATTGGGTTGACGGAGCCGACCGAGGGCACCTGACCTGGGGGATCTTCCACTTCCGGAAGGCCGGCTGAGCGCCCGGGTGAAGGCGTCGAAGTGAGAGCGGACACGTCGCGCATCGAGCCGGCGGTCTTCTTCTCGTCCGCTGCGGTCGTGCTGGCCGTACTCGCGTTCGGCGTCGCCGATCCGGAGCGGGCGAAAGACGTCTTCGTCGGACTCCAGGACTGGATCGTCGGCACCTGGGGCTGGCTCTTCGTCGGCTCGACTGCGCTGTTCTTGGTTTTCTCGATCTGGTGCGCGCTGGGCAAGCGGGGCGCATTGCGGCTCGGCCCCGAAGGCGAGCCCCCCGACTTCGGGCTCCCCTCCTGGTTCGCGATGCTCTTCAGCGCCGGCATGGGCATCGGCATCATGTTCTTCGGCGTTGCCGAGCCGGTCACGCACTACGCGAACCCGCCCGTCCTCGTCGGCGGAACCCCGGAAGCCGCGCGACGGGCGATGACGATCACGTTCTTCCACTGGGGTCTGCACGCCTGGGGCGTCTACGCGGTGATGGGGCTCGCGATCGCGTACTTCGGACATAGACAGGGGCTGCCACTCGCGATCCGGTCGACGCTGCATCCGCTTCTGGGCGATCGGATCCACGGATGGATCGGCCACGGCGTCGACGTGTTCGCCGTGTTCGGCACGCTCTTCGGGCTGGCCACGTCGCTCGGACTCGGCGCCATGCAGATCAACGCCGGCCTGGCTCGACTCTACGACGTCCCCTTGTCGTCCAGCGTGCAAGTCGGGGTGATCGCCGTGATCACGGCGGGCGCGACCACTTCGGTGGTCCTCGGCCTCGATCGCGGGATCCGGCGGCTGTCCGAGCTCAACGTCGCACTCGCGACCCTTCTCCTGCTCTTCGTCGTCTTCGCGGGCCCGACGAGCGCATTGCTCGAGGCCTTTCCTGCGCGCCTCTTCGACTACGTCGCAGCGCTCGTCCCACTCGGAACCGGCTACCAGACCCTCGGCCCGGTCGAGTGGCAGAAGGGATGGACCCTCTTCTACTGGGCCTGGTGGATCGCGTGGTCGCCCTTCGTCGGGATGTTCATCGCGCGCATCTCGCGGGGTCGGACGATCCGCGAGTTCGTCCTTGGGGTCTTGATCGTGCCGACGCTGATCAGCTGTCTGTGGTTCACGGTCTTCGGCTGGTCGGCGCTCACGCTCGACGCACAGAGCCCGGGACTCGCAGCTGCCGTCGAGGGCGATATCTCGATGGGGATCTATGCGTTGCTCGAACGCCTCCCCGCCGCCGAGTGGACCTCGCTGCTCGCGGCGCTCGTCGTGGCGATCTTCTTCGTGACGTCCTCGGACTCGGGCTCGTTCGTCGTCGACATGCTGACCTCCGGCGGCCACCCGGACCCTCCGGTCTGGCAACGCGTCTTCTGGGCGGTGAGCGAAGGCGTCGTGGCTGCCGTCCTTCTTCTGGCCGGGGGGTTGGCCGCGCTTCAATCGGCCGCGATCAATACGGGGCTCCCGTTCTGCGTGATCTTGCTGGCCGTTTGTGCCGGACTCGGGCGAGCGCTCTGGCGCGAGGGCGCGCCAAATCGATAGGCCTCTTGGCCCTTCGAATCCCTCGCCGGATCTCGCGGTCGGCCGCGCGACGCAAGGCTCGATACGGCTGCGAGGTTCATCAGCCGCGACTCATTGATTGCGCTTACGCCTCAGCCGGGCATCTCCGGCCACCGAAGCTGGCCTTGCGCTTGGCAAGCAAAGCTCGCCCGCGAACCCGAGGGTCGGGGGTTCGAAGGCTTCCGAGGCAGAGTGGCTACCGCCCCGCGGCCTCGCGCAGCCGGCGCTCGAACGCCGGGTAGCGCGCCTCACCATGAGGCCGTTCACCACGCGCCCACTTCGCGATGCGCTTCAGGTCGACGGGATGCCGCGTTGCGACTTGGACCGCCTGTTCGAGACACTGCGTGTCCGCGTCGTGGAAGTACCAGGCGAGCCGATCCATGACGCACTCGGTCGGAGCCAGCAGCCGCAGCGTTCCCAACCGCGTCTCGCGTTCCGCGAAGTCGCGGATCGTTTCATCTCCGATCGCGACGGGACCGGGTGGGAACTCGACCCAGTACCGGCTCTTGGGATGCGTCCAATGGCGATGGGCCTTCTCGAAGCCGAGCGATTCCATGGCGGCATCGACCTTTCGCGCGAGCCCGGTCGGGATGAAGTCGAGGTCGTACGAGACGTACTCCGCGTCGGAGTAGATCGAGACGACCGCTCCGCCGGAGAGAACGACCGAGATGCCGTGCGCTTCGAGCGTGGAGCAGACGAGGGCGGCCAGATCTTCCAGAGAGGTACGCTCGCTGATCCGAGGCTTCTTGCTCAAAGCGGCTTGCCGGCTCGGCGCGGCCGTCGGCGCTCGGTGAAGTAGCGCTTACGTTCAGATGCCGGCAGCTGTTCGAGCGCCCTGCGGAGGAGGGCGCGCAGCTCGCGCCTGAACGGATAGCGGGGATTCCAGGTGTAGAGGCGGGTGCGGCCCCGAAGCGAACTCACCAGCGCGCCCGCCCGCTCGAATCGCTCGAGCTGCCGCTGCGCCATGTTGAGGGAGAGGTCGTCGAAGGTCCGGGCCATCGCGGTCGCATAGCCCTCTTCGTACTGCTCGAGGTAGAGCAGCACCTTCTCTGCGCTGGCGTTTCCGAAGATGCCTTCGAGCATGTTGAACCGACCCCATCGGAAGATCCGCACGATAACCTAAGTATTGGGTTATATGACCTCGAATATGGGTGGTACGATCGGAGTGCCCGAGGGGCACCGATTTTTCCGTGTAAGTCCCTGATTTCATTTGATCGGAGCCGGGTTCGATTCCCGCCGCCTCCACCATTTATGAAGTAATTTCCAATAGTTACGTCCGAAGTTGCAGTGCTTCGAAGACCCGCATCCGCCAGGATCAAGCCAAGCAGATCCAACAGGTTGTGAGTGCTGCGCTTGGGCCCGGGACAATCCTCCGATTCGCCAGGCGCGACGACCTCTGGTCGTAGAGGCCAGGGACCAGCGCATCGGACGCGTCTGACGAAACCGGTGGTCGAGCTCTTTCGCGCGTTTGTAGGTTGTGGAGTTGCGGACAGCGTCCGGAACGCAACCTTGAATTGAGCTTCAATGTTGGGTAGAACCAGATCATGGCTACTGAGTTCAAAATCGGCGAGCTCGCCAAGGCAGCAGACGTGCCCACCTCCACCGTTCGCTACTACGAGCGCGCGGGCATCCTTCGACCAAGCGGACGAAGCGCTGGGAACTACAGGGTCTACTCCGCGGCCGAGCTCGAGCGGCTGCGGTTCATTCGCGCGGCACAGGCGACTGGCTTCACTCTTGACGACATCAAGGCACTTCTTCGGCCCGCAGCTTGCGGCAGGGTCCAGGGTTTAATCGAGCAGCGCCTCGAGCAGGTTGCTGAGCGGATGTCCGAGCTCCGGCGCGTGCAGCGTGTTCTGAAAGGCGCTCTGGCTGAGTGCCTCGAGCACGAGGAAAGCGGGCGCTGCCGAGTCATCGAGACGCTAAGTGCCGCTGCCGGGTCCAACCGCCGAAACTCCTAGGGCCGCGGAAAGAATTAGCCGGACGTCCTTGGCGCGGCGATAATGATGGCGGCTCCGACCAGACAGACGGCAGCGCCGACCGCGTCCCAGCGGTCCGGTTTCACACCCTCGACCAGCCACAGCCAGGCGAGCGAACTCGCGATATAGACTCCTCCGTAGGCGGCATATGCACGTCCGGCCGCGGCGCTGTCGACCAGGGTGAGCAGGTACGCGAACAAGGCCAGTGACGCCATTCCCGGAAGTAGCCACCAAACTGGCTTGTCGAGGCGAAGCCACGCCCAGAATGCGAAGCATCCGGCGATTTCGGCGATGGCTGCGCCGATATAGGCGGCGAAGGTGGGCATGTTGGTCGTCCTCGCCCTATCCATACTGCACATCGCCTCAGAGCGGTACGGGCTGAAATTCGTCCACGCTGCCTAGCTCTACTCTCTCAGCCGCTGCTTTGGCGCAGCAGCCGAGTCTGTAAGTGCGGGCAATCGCTTGGCTTTTCGGATTCTTCGAAAAAGCCCTTTACCTTGCACCCAGGTGTAAGCCGTAAAGTCTATGAGAGCGGTGGGAATCTGTGCTGGAGCCACAAGCGGCAGCCTGAGGGTCTGTGCGGCCAACGCCAGCGCGAAGAGAGGAACGGACCTAATGAACAACGAAGCGGAACCGAGCGGACGATGGGCGACAGGCGGGGCGATTGCGGCCGCCGTAGTGGCCTCGTCATGTTGCATCTTGCCCCTGGTCTTCGGCGCTGCTGGAATTTCGACCGTCGCGCTCGCCGGCACGTTTGAATCCGCACGCCCTTACGTGCTTGGCGTCACCGCCGTTCTTCTCGGGCTCGGTTTCTACTACAGCTATTTTCGAAAGTCCTCCTGTGAGCCTGGCGACGCATGCGAGGCCCCGCGGCGCGGTCCCCAACGAACGAGCAGGACCATGCTCTGGCTCGCCACCCTGGCCGTCGCCGCATTCGCTTTCTTCCCGTCCTACGCGTCTGTGTTCGCTGGTAGTAAGACGCCTGCGGTTTCTGGCTTTGAATCCATCGAGTCCAAGGAGCTCGTTCTCGAAGTCAGCGGAATGACTTGTGAGGCGTGCACGGTCAGTGTTCAGAACGAACTTGCCACCGTCCCCGGCGTGCTTCGCTCGGAGGTCGACTTCGAGGCCGGCAAGGCAATCGTATTGGTTCAGACCGACGCCCCACCGAGCGCCGATGCGCTTCTAGCAGCCGTACACCGAGCCGGATACTCCGCAGTCCTCGCAGCTTCTGCTGGGAGGGATGAAGGATGAGCGATTGCTGCGACAACGACGCTGCCGGTGAGCAGTCGTTCGATTTAGCGGTCATTGGCGGCGGTTCCGCAGCGTTTGCCGCAACCCTTCGCGCTACCGAACTCGGAGGCACTGTGCTTCTCGTGAACGAGGGCACCATCGGTGGTACCTGCGTGAACACTGGCTGTGTCCCCTCAAAGACTCTCATTCGAGCTGCCGAGAACTTCCACTGGAATCAGCTTTCTCGCTTTCGGGGGGTGAAGCCGAATCGGGGGAGCATCGACTTTCACTCGCTGATGGAAGAGAAGGACGAGCTCGTTGGAAGCCTTCGGTCCGCCAAGTATGAAGATGTTCTCTCGGGCCTCTCTGGCGTCCGCTTTCTAGAGGGCAAGGCGAAGCTCACGGGACCGGCGGAGCTCGACGTATCGGGCGAGCGCTTTGAGGCGAGGAAGATAATCATCGCCACCGGCACGCGTCCCGTTCTCCCGGATGTCCCTGGCCTTGCCGACGCGGGTGTCTGGGACAGCACCCAGGCGCTCGATGCTCCGTTTCTTCCCGAACGCCTCATCGTGCTTGGCGGGAGCTATATCGCGCTCGAACTCGGTCAGATGTTCTCCCGCCTCGGAAGCAAGGTCACGATTCTCCAACGCAGTGCGCATGTGCTCTCGGGAGAAGATCGCGACGTCGCTGAGGGCGTGACGCGGTTCCTGCGTGAAGAGGGAATCGGGATTCGAACGGGACAGAAGCTTCAGTCGGTGGAGCGGCTGGGTGACGGTTTCGTCGTGCGCTCGGCGGGAGATGCAGAGGTCGAGGAGTTCGCAGCGGATGCCGTGGTGTCTGCGCTCGGACGTCGCGCCCATACCGAAGCGCTCGAGCTCGATGCCGCTGGCGTGGAGCTCGACGCTCACGGCTTCGTTCGTGTGGGCGACGGTCTCGAGACGACCCAGGCCGGTATCTACGCGGCGGGCGATGTCGTCGGTGAGCCCGCCTTCGTCTACGCGGCAGCTTATGAGGGCTCGCTTGCCGCCGAGAATGCAATACTGGGAACGGACAAGAAGCGTGACTACACCGCGATTCCGTGGGTGGTATTCACTGACCCACAGGTCTCGGGAGTGGGCCTTGGGGAGCGCCAGGCCGATGACTGCGGAATCGAGGTAGACGTCTCGGTCCTTCCGATGGAGCACGTTCCGCGTTCCCTGGCCGCACGCGACACGCGCGGATTCGTCAAACTGCTTCGTGAGCGCGGAACGGACCGCCTTGTCGGAGCTCGGATCGTGGCTCCGGAAGGCTCGGAGCAAATCATGGAAGCGAGCCTCATGATTCGGTTCGGGCTTCCAGTCTCGGAAGTCGCCAAGCACTTCCACCCGTATCTAACGCAAGGTGAAGCAATGAAGCTCGCCATGCTGTCCTTCGACAAGGATGTGGAGTCGCTGTCGTGTTGCGCAACCTAATCCACTCAGCTGCGGCAATCCTAGTCGTCGCCATGGTATCGCTCGGTGTGAACGCGCAATCTCTTGATGCGCCCGACGCACTTCAGACTTGGGTTTTTCGCGTCGAGGGCATGACCTGAGGGGGATGTGTTAAAGCGGTCCGTGAGGCCGCTCTGAGTGTTGAGGGCGTGACAGAAGCAGAAGTCGGCTTGCGCGAGAAGAGAGCGCGGGTCACAGCTAGACAGAGCACGAATGCGGACACAGTCAAGCAAGCCATCGAGTCGGCCGGGCGATACCGCGCGGAGCTAGCGGATGAATGAGCGAAGTCTCCTTGGAGTAGGAATCATCGGCGCTGTCGTTGCAGCTCTTTGCTGCTTCACGCCGATTCTCGTGGTCTTGCTCGGCGCCGTAGGCCTCTCGGCGGTCGTTGGGTGGCTCGACTACGTCCTCCTTCCAGCTCTGGCGTTCTTTATGGGGCTGGTCATATACGCGGTCGTTCGCAGGCGCCGAGATGGGGCGAAGGAAGACAGACACGATGTCTGCACTGGATGACGCGAAACGTGCCTGGGCTGGTGAGTACGACGGGCTCTCTGCCGAAGACGCCACGCGTCGTGCTCGCGGGTTCGCGGCGATGGTCCGGGCCATCGCGGAGGATGGCGTAGTCACTCCTCAGCGGTTCGCGGAACGAACGGGTCTCGGGCTCTCTGCCGCGAGCGAAATGCTAGACGGACTCTCGGCAGCCGGTATGCAGACCGATGAGAGCGGCAACGTGGTCGGCGCTGCGCTTACCACCCGCGAAACGCCGCACAAGATTCGCGTCGCGGGGAAGGGGCTCTACGCTTGGTGCGCGCTAGACACGCTGTTCATCCCCGGGCTTCTCGGGGAGGCGGCCGACATCGAATCGACGTGCCCAAGTAGCGGGGAGCGCATCCGACTCACCGTCTCGCCGGACCGCATCGAGGCAGTGGAACCTTCCTCGACTTGGCTTTCGGTGTTTCTTCCGGGCGGCCGGTCTTCACGGCAGCTCGGGCCAGCGAGCCCCACCTGAAGCCAGATGCACTTCTTCCGCGCCCGTGAGGCGGCGGATGCGTGGGTGAGCGGCCGAAACGCCGTCTCAGCACTTAGTCTCGCTGAGGCCTTCGAGCTCGCGCAGGCGCAGTGGGTGAGACACGGCGCGGGCGCTTAACGCCGGGTAGACACCCAGGCGCACACCCGGATAGGAAGCGCGGCACTCGCGCCGGCGCAGCGCCAGTTCTGGGTGCGCTCGTCTCGGCGCGCTTTCGTCATCGAAACAACCGGTGCGGATACTCTTGACTCTGGACCATACTCCAGGGTGTAACCTACTTCCATGGAGGCAAGCGGCATGAAAATCGGCGAAGTCGCAAAGGCCGCCAGCATCGGCATCGACGCAGTTCGCTTCTACGAGCGCGAAGTACGGAGAGTGGCCAGACTGCTCGAACTCGACGCACTTCGCACCCGGGATCAACGATGCGAAATGGTGCATGACCTCGGGTGGAACGAGGCTGTCGTCTCGTAAAGCTGCATCATTTTCGCGTCTTCCAGGGAGGCGGGGGCAAAGGTCGCGCGGATTCCATCCGCGCCGAGTTCGACGATCCGGCTCGCTCCTTTGATCACGCCCTCGACGGCGAGGGGCTCTGCGATCCCGACTGGCGAGTTGCAGAGAACGAGAGACCGCACCCGCTCGGGAGATCGGAGCGCGTGCGGGTTCGCGGACAACGCAGTGTCGTAGTAGAGCTGCTGGAGGTAGTGCATGCCTCCCTTGGGCGCTCGCTTCATGAGCTCCGGATCGGTGAGCCACAGCAGACTGAAGCGCCTGGCGAGGTACGGCACGGTGCCGCCCGCATGCGAGAGGATGAAGCGAATGTTCGGGTAGCGTTCGAGTGCACCGGTGTAGGCCAGATTGAAGACGGCGCGCGTGGTATCGAAGGTGAACTCCATCGCGAACACCGGGATGTCTACGGGAACGTGCGGCAGGCTCGCCGGAATCGCGGGATGGATGAAGGTGACGGCGCTTCTCCGGTCGAGCTCGGCGAGGAGCTCGTCGAGGTCCGGGTCGCCGAGGTAGCGGCCGTCGCTCTGTGACGCGAAGAGGACGATGCCGTCCAGCTCGACGGTGTCGAGCGCGTACTCGAGCTCTTCGAGCGCTCCCGCGACATCGGGGAGCGGGAGGACTGCGAATCCGCCGAAGCGCGCCGGATGCTTCGCGACGAGCTCTGCCGACGCTTCGAGGGCGCGCGACTCCGGCGACGTTCGAATAGTGCGGTGTCGAGGGTCGCAGCGTACTGCTCGGGAATGATGTGGTGGTGAACGTCGATTCGATGAGGTTGCGATGTCACGATTGGGGCCTCGCGTTGCAGACTTCATGGTCTCGAGTGCGGGACGGTCGCGTACCCGGTTCGCGCTGCCCGGGTGTCCGTTCCTAGCGAACTTCGATTCCTCTCAGCAGCACCTCGACCACCTCCTCGGCTTGCGCGCGGAGCGTCGCCTGGCTCCGGCCTCTCGGCGTGCCGAGATGCTTCGCAAGTGGCCGCAGTCCGAAGAGGGCGCCGCCACCGTGGGCGAGGAGCAAGAAGAACGTCGCCATCGGAATGGGGCGGAGCACGCCTTCGCGCCGGCCCTCGGCGAGCAGCTCTCCGAGGGGGACGGCGCCGGCCTCGAAGTAGTTCCGCGCGATGTAGTCGAGGCGGTCACTCTCCCGCGTGCCTTCGTGATTCATGATCCGGAGGATCGACGGCTCGTCTGCGACGCCGAGCAGGAATCCGACGCAGACGATTCGCAGACGCTCGACCACACCCGCGTCGGGATCGATGCGACGCAGACCGTCGGTCGAGATGCGTTCGAGCCTCTGGATCGCATGGTCGACGGCCGCCTCCCAGAGGTTGCGCTTGGACCCGAACTTCGAATGGAGCAGCCCGTGACTCACACCGAGGCGGCGAGCGAGCTCCCGGACCGACGCGCCCTCGTAGCCGTGGTCGGCGAAGATCTCGAGCGCCTGGTCGAGGAGGGCTTCGTTGGAGGCGATCGGCTCCTCGCCGGCCGGGGGGCGCCCGCGGCCGCGGGGCGGTGTCTGGACCGGATCGATGGACATCGCTTGCATTATATGGCCAAGTGGCTATTTGTAAATAAACAGATGGTCATTTACGAATGAAGCGTGCGCCGCACGCGAGGCTGCGAGGGAAGGTCTGATGACGACGACTCGAGAAGAACTGATCGAACGCACCCGCGCGATCGCGCCCGGAATCGCGGCGCGAGCGCAGGAGACGGAAGCTCTGCGCGCGCCGATGGACGAGACGATCAAGGAGCTGATCGACGCCGAACTCATGCAGGTGCTCGTGCCGAAGCGCTTCGGAGGACACGAGCTCGACCTGACGACCCACGCGGAGATCGTCGAGATCCTCGGGGAGGCCTGCCTCTCGACGGCCTGGATCGCGGCGTTCTACATGGGTCACAACTGGATGGCCACGCGGCTGAGCGAGAAGGCGCAGGCCGAGATCTTCGCCGATCGTCCGTTCGGACTCATTCCCGCGACGACGGCGCCGACGTTTCGCGCCACGCAGGTCGCGGGCGGATTCGAGGTGACCGGTCAGGCGAGTTGGGGCTCCGGCATCATGCACGCCGATTGGGTGATGGTCGGTGGAATCGTCGAAGGCGAAGGCGGCTTCCTTTTCAACGTGCCCATCGAAGACGTCGAGGTCCACGACGTCTGGCACATGAGCGGCATGTCGGGGACGGGGAGCAACGACCTCTCCCTCGACAATGTCTTCGTTCCCGAGCATCGGACGGTCGAACACCGCGAGTTCAGCAGCGGGCAGAGCGCCGGCGCCGCGCTCCACGCCCACAATCCCCTTTACAGTCTTCCGCTCCTGCCCTTCATCTATTGCGAGGTCATTGGACTCTTCTCGGGCGGGCTGCGCGGCGCGACGGCGACGTTCGAGGAGACCGTGCGCGGGCGGGTTCGAACGCATTCGGGCGCGGCCGTGCGTGACAGCCAGCACTCGCATGTCCAGCTCGGCGAGGCGGAAGCCAAAGCACTCGTGGCCGAGCGACTCATGCGCGATCAGATCCGGCTGACCGAGGAGCTCATGGGCGGAGCGGGCTTCGAGATGGCCGACCGCATTCGATTGAAGGCCCACGCCGGACACCTGATCGACCACTGCCGCCGCGCCGTGAACGACATCATGAGCGAGGCGGGGACGACGAGCTTCAAGACCGATTCGCCGATCCAGCGCCACTTCCGCGATCTCAACATGCTGGCGACGCACGCCTTCTGGGACTGGCCCGCATGTCGCGAGCAGCTCGGGCGGAGTCGGCTCGGGCTGGAGCCGACCCACCCGTTGATCTGAGATCCACCGCTGCGGATCCGCGCGAGCGATCTACCTTCAGGCTCCGGGAGAGCCCATGACCGCTGGACCCCGCCTGCCCCGCATCGATGCTTCTTCGCTCGCAGACTCGGCCACTCTGGCCGAGATCGAGCGCGCCTGCCGTGAGTGGGGCGTGTTCGAGGTCGCCGGGCACGGCATCCCCGCAGCGACGCTTTCGCGACTGCGCGACGAGATGCACGCGTTCTTTGCCTTGCCGCTCGAGACCAAGCTCGCGTCGACGCGGACCGCGGAGAATCCCTGGGGCTTCTACGACCGCGAACTCACGAAGAACATCCGCGACTGCAAGGAGATCTTCGACTGCGGCCCGGAAGACGAGTCCGGGCGCCCGATACCCTGGCCCGACGGCAGACCTGGTCTGCGGAACGCGGTCACGGAGTGCCGCGCTCGATGCGAAGCGCTCGCGGTCGACCTCGTCGGCGCGTTGGCGGCGTGCCTCGACGTGCCTTCGGCGTTGCTGACCGATGCACTCGCTCCGTCGCACGCGAGCTTCCTGCGGCTCAACTACTATCCGACCGGAATGGACGGGCCCCAGGGCGTCAACCATCACACCGATGCCGGCATCCTCACCGTGCTGATCCAGGACGACGTACCCGGCCTCGAGGTGCTGCACGACGGGCGATGGCATCTGGTCCCAGCCTCCAGCGAGAGCCTCGTCGTGAACATCGGCGACGTCGTTCAGGTGTGGTCGAACGATCGCTACCCGGCTCCCGTCCACCGGGTCCGGTGCAGCGCGGGGCGCGCGCGCACGAGTGCGCCGTATTTCCTCAACCCGAGCTACACCGCGAGCTACGCGCCGCTCCCCGGAGCGGAGGGCTCGCCGCGCTACCGGGAGATCTCCTGGAAGGAGTTCCGCGACCGGCGAGCCGACGGCGACTACGCGGACGTCGGACCCGAGGTGCAGATCAGCGACTACCGGATCGACGCCTGAGGCGACCGAAGGCGCGCGGTGGGTTCCGGTCTCGGGTGGCGTTGCGTCGAGATCACCGGCGTGACCGGGCCTCGCCGACGAGCGCATCATGGAACTCATCGTCACGGTGCAGGCGGTCGTGCTCCTGCGAGACGACGAGGGCGCGTCGGAGCGGCGCGCACTTCTCCGAGACCTTCTCGTGCGCGCGGTCCTTCGCCCACGGACAGGGGGCCGTTGCGGGACGACTGCGGAACGAGCGTCTGCTTCGTAGACTTCCCTGCCGACGCGTGCGTCGAGGGCGTAGAATGACGCCGCCGTCCATGAATCGGAACCATCCATGACCGACCCCTACACGCTCTTCGGCTCTCATGCGTCCTACTTCACCGCGAAGACCCGGAGCTATCTGCGGAAGAAGGGCATCCCGTTCGTCGAACGCCTGCCCAGTCATCCTGACTTTCGGGCCAGGGTCAGGCCCGCGTCCGGCACCGCGAAGATTCCGCAGATCCTGACGCCAGAAGGGGAGGTCGTTCAGGACACGGTCGAGATTCTCGACTACCTCGAGGCGCGCTTTCCGGATCTGCCGGCGATCCCCACGACCCCGCGCCAGAAGATCTTCGTTCATCTGATGGAGCTGCTCGCCAGCGAAGGCCTGCTGTCCCTGGCCTTCCAGCATCGATGGGTGTTCCCCGAAGAGAACCGCTTCTTCGTTCTGATGGATTTCGGCCGTTCGTTCGCGCCGCAGGGCACCGACGAAGAGCTGATGAAATACGGCGACGTCATCGGGGGCAGCATCCTCGGCGGGAAGGTGAAGGGCGTCGTCGGCGGTGATCGGGGGTACGAGGAATTCGCTGCGGCGGTCGGTGGCACGGGCGGCGACGAGCTCAAGGCGCGACTCGACCGTGAATATCGCGATCTCCTCGCGCTCGTGGAAGCGCACCTGGTCGAACACCCCTGGTTCCTCGGCGGGCATCCCTCGGCCGCGGACTACGCGATCATGGGCGCGCTGCACGCGCACATGGGTCGGGATCCTGCCGGGTTGCAGCTGATGCAAGCCCACGCGCCTAGGGTCTTCCGGTGGGTGGAGCACATGCTCGTTCCCGAAGTGCAGTCTCCGGAGTTTCATGACCGCGCCATCGAATATCCCGCGGATGACGAGGTGCCCGAGACCGCGCTGAAGATCCTGCTCCATATCGCGAACCGTTACGGAGAACGGTTCGTTCTGGGGGCACTTGCCTTCAACGAGGCGGTGGAACGGCTTGCTCCGGAGAAGGGGCATGTGTTCGATCCGAAGCACATCGATGCCGTCCTGCCTGCGGAAACCGTCTCGTATCGCGGGAAGGAGAGAGAGGCGATCGCGAACCTCTATCACGTCTGGATCCTTCAACGTGCGCAACGGGCTTTCGTGGCGCTCGGTGACGACGACAAGGCCGGCGTCCTCGAGATGTTGGGCGAAGGCGTCGCTGCGGATCTGATTTCCGTGCCGCTTACGACGTGCGTGGGGCGGGTCGACAACCGGATCGTCGTCGTCTGATCCGCCCGCGCCGCTCTTCGGAAGCGCCTTCGAAACCCTCTCAGGAGACCTCGCGTGGCGCAGCTCGGCCGAATCGACGTGCATCATCACTACGTTCCGCCGCGCTACCGCGACGAGGCCGTCGCGTGCGGCCACGAACAGCCGGACGGGATTGCCCAATTCCCCGAGTGGGAACCGGAGGCTGCCCTCGCACTGATGGACTCGGCGGGGATCGAGACCGCGCTGCTGTCCGTTTCTTCGCCGGGCGTCCACTTCGGCGATGACGCTCGCGCCGCCGATCTCGCCCGACATGTGAACGAGGAGGGCGCGCAGCTGGCGTCGGACCATCCGGGCCGCTTCGGACTCTTCGCGAGTCTGCCCATGCCTTCGGTGGACCGTTCGCTCGCCGAGATCGGCTACGCATTCGACGAGCTGGATGCGGACGGCGTCGTCCTGCTGACCCACAGCGGCGGTGTCTACCTGGGTGATGCCGCGCTCGATCCCGTCTTCGAGGAGCTCGACCGGCGCTGCGCTGCGGTCTTCATCCACCCGACCTCGCCGGCGTGCCATCAGGAGACGGCGCTCGGCTATCCGCGTCCGATGATCGAGTTCCTCTTCGACACGACGCGTGCCGTCACGAACCTCATTCTGTCGGCGACCCTGAAGCGCTTCCCGAATCTCAGGGTGATCGTGCCGCACTGCGGCGGCGCCCTTCCTTCCGTCGCCTCTCGCATCAACGTCATGAGTCACGTCATCCCGCAGACCGCCGGGCAGGGCATCGACCCCCTCGCCGAGCTGGCGAAGCTCTACTACGACCTCGCGGGCTTCGTCACGGAGGGCACCCTGGGTGGCCTCCTCGACTTCGTCGAGCCGAGCCAGCTCCTCTACGGAAGCGACTGGCCCTTCACGCCGACGCCCGCGATCGGCGGACTCGCCGAGCGGCTCGAGACGCTCCCGCAGCTCGACGATGACGCCAGGAACGCTATGCGGCGAGGAAACGCGCTGCGGCTCTTTCCGCAGCTGGGCGCTTCGACGCCGGGCTGAGGGGCTGGGATCGATGGCCCCCGGCGGCTAGCGTAGGCGACAGCTTGGCCGTCGCGTAGGAGCCGGCCACGGTCGAGAGGAATGCACATGAGCAACGAACACGACCTCCTGGCGCTACGCGACCGACTCCTGGATTCCGCCCGGAGCGCCGGATGCATTGCGGTCGGCGTCTGCAACCAGGAAGGTCTCGAAGGCGGGCCCCCTTCCACCGACCTCACGCGGCAGGTCGATGGTGCGCGCTCCGCGATCGTCGTCGCGTATCCGATCGCCGAGGAGACGATCGACCTCTACATGGGCAAGATCGACCACTATCCGTTCAAGTCGGATACGACGCGGACGAACAAGCTCGTGAACGCGCTCCTGGCGGACATGGCGACCGAGCTCAGCGCGCTCGGGTACACGTCGGAGAACGTCGACCCGGCGAATACGATCACCGACGGAGCGGAGGGCGTGATGCCGCGGAACGAGCGGCAGACGAAGGCCGCCGAGCGTCATCCGGCGTCGCCGTCCGACCTCATGATGGGCGCGCTCCCGCTCCTCTCACAGCGACACCTCGCGGCCGCCTCCGGCGTCGGGTTCTTCGGCATGTCCGGCAACATCCTGACGGAGAGCCATGGCGCGACGGTGACGCTCGGCGCACTGGTGACGACGGCGGATCTCCCGCCGACGCCGGTGCTTCCGCCCGAGGTCAACTACTGCGACGAATGCAACTGGTGCGGGAACGTCTGCCCGACGAAGTACATGAGCACCACCGAGTTCACCACCGTGAAGATGGGCGAGCACGACCACCACAAGTACTCGGCCCGGCAACATCATGCACGCTGCGCCTCGCACATGATGGGCGCGACCGGGCTCTCCCGGACCGGCGAGTTCAGTTCGTGGGGTCCGGCGCGCAAGCAGCTTCCCGACGACGACGACGCGCTGATGCCGAAGATGGCGGAGCTCTTCGGCGACCTGGAGGCGAGACCGGAGGTGCCGTCGGGTTATCCCGACGGTGAGATGACGGGCCGGATGGCGGCAGCCCCGCTCTGCAGCGCTTGCAACCTCGTGTGTCATCCGGAGAAGAAGGTCCGTGCGAAGCGGATGAAGATGTGGCTGCAGGGTGGCGTGACGATTCAGCGCGAGGACGGCACGATCGAGACGATGCCCGTCGACGAAGCGCGGGCGTACGTCGAAGCGATGCCGCCGGAGAAGCGCGCGCTCTACGACGACATCGAGCCGACCGAAGCGGGCGACTAGGCCGATTCGTGGAACGGGTTCGGCCCGAGTCCGCGTCCCGAGGTCGTCCGTCGAGGCCTCGCCGGGCGACCGCGCACGCCGCTACGCTCGGCCCATGGCATCGAACGATCCCGACCGCCCCCGAAGCGTGAGCGAGCTGCCCGACCTCACCGAAAACCCGGGCGAGTTGCCGGAAGGCGAGCGCCCCTGGGAGCGCTACGCGCGGGCCAAGCACGATTCGCCGGTGTACCGCTTCGGTGGCGCCGTCGTCGTTCGAAACCTGGACGCGATCAAGTCGGTGCTGGGCGACCGCTCGTTTCAGCAAGGCGCTCGGAAGGCCATGGAGCTCATGCCGGGCCTCGATCCGCGCTTCGTCGCGCGTCGCAAGAAGAGCCTGCTCCTGCGCGACGGGCCGGATCATCTCCGCATGCGCCGGATCGCATCGAAGTCGAGCTTCAGCCCGAACAAGAGCGATCGCTTCCGGCCGATGATGCGGTCGATCATGGAGCGGCTGGCGGATGGCGTTCCGAGCGACGGGATCTGCGACGCCGTGCCGGTCCTGACGCATGAATATCCGACGCGCGTGATCATCAACGTGCTCGGCGGGTCCGAGGACGACATCGAGAAGTTCAGTGCGCTCGTCGAGATCGTCTTGAACGCGATGACCGGCGTCGCGGGCGTGATGGACGAAGCCCTCGCGGCGCACGATGAGCTCGATGCGTTCGTTCTCGAATTGATCGGGGAGAAGCGGGCGCGTCCGGGAGCGGACCTCATCACCGACCTGATTCAGGCCGAGACCGAAGAGGGCACGCTCAGCGCCGAGGAAGTGCTGAACACTGCGGTGTCCGTCATCACCGCAGGGACGGACACGACCCGGAACCAACTCGCGATCGGGTTGCATCTCTTTGCGGATCATCCGGCGCAGTGGGAATCGCTCGCGGACGAATCCCGCCTCGCGGCGGCCCCCCACGAGATCCTGCGGTTCTCCCCACTCTCCCACGTCCTGCTCCGGATCTCGGAAGAGGATGCGCGGGTCGCCGGTGTCGACGTGCCGGCCAGCACGATGGTGATCCTCGACATCGGCGGCGCGCACCGCGATCCCGCCCTCCACGACCACCCGAACACGTTCGATCTCGGCCGCCCCCAGCCGATCGATCATCTCGGGCTCGGCTTCGGACAAAAGTTCTGTCTCGGGGCGAACCTCGCGACCGCGGAGCTCGAAGAGGCCTTGCGCGTCTTGGGCGGGCGATTCACGTCGATCGAACACGCGGGCGAGACGCGATGGAAGCGGACGGGGTTCGTGAACGGGCCGATCGAATTGCCGTTGCGCCTGAGATAGATCGAAGCGCCGGCTCGGGGCGCGATGCGCGAGGGCCCCGGTCTTCTGCGTGCTAGAGCTGATCGAGCACCGGCACGGTGATGGTCGACTGGTACTCCTCGAGCTGCTTGCGGCCGATGATGCGCTGGAAGAAGTCGCTCTGGATCATCTCGCTGAAGAAGCGAACGCCTGGGTAGTAGACGATCGCGACGTTCTCGAACTCGGCTTCACCCGAGACGCGCACTGCGCGGCCCATGTGGATGGGGCCGTAGCCGCCCTCGGCCATCGAGCCGAGCATGGTGCCGACGTAGGCCGCGTCCTGCGCTTGTTGCTCGGGCGTGCCCGGGATCGAGATGTTGAAGACGACCGCTGCGTCCCGGTTCAGGCTCTCGCCGCGGAGCATCCGCTTCCCCAGCTCGCGGGCCTCGGGCATCGCGAAGTCGCCTTCCCGGGGTACGAAGGGGAAGTTCGAGGGCTCGCGGCGCACGACCGAGAGGAGGCGTCGCAGCCCCAGCATCTGCGGCAACCCCAGGTTGGGCACGACCGGTCGGTCGAAGCCATGGACGTGGACTCGAGGAATGGACGCGAGCGCGGCGCCGAGCGGGCCTGCGAGGCTCTTGTCGGCGATCGCACGAGAAGGCGCTTGCAGCAGCAGACAGGCGGTCCACTGGACGTCGCCGAGCTGGGACGAGTGACCGCCGTTGGCGGCGACGCGGCCGGCGTAGACCCAGGTGAGCTCCGCTTCGGTCTCCGCCTTGATCTTGCGGAGCGCGTCGAGGACGGCTTCGTCGGAGTCCTCTTCGGTCCGCAGATAGACGATCAGATGAAAGGCATCGCCGCCGTACAGCATGGGCTGCATGTCGTGGGCCGAGTTCCGGCGCGTGTCGAGGTATCGGGCGTGCTGCCAGACGGCGGCCCCGACGACCACGATCGCGAGAACGAGTAGCGCCATCTTCATCCGTCATCCCCTTGCTGATGCGTCGTTCGCTGCGGCGGGACCTCGTCGGAGGTTCGCCGGAGCTCGCTGACGAAGAAGTTACATGGGGGCGGCGGCATCCGTGATCCGTCGATGCAGATCGCCGCTCAGTTCGCGTCGGCGACGAAGGCCGCCATCTCCTGCCGTACGACGCCCCGAAGTACCGGGACGCATTCGGGCGGAAACTCCTGAACGATCTCCACACCCGACTCGAGTGCCGCATCGAGGAGGCCCGGCAACGCCTTCATCGCACCGGTCGGCGCATCGTGGAGAACCACGAGCGTCCAGTCCTGCGCGGCGATGTCTCCGATCGCTCGCTCGGGCCAGGTGTCGGGCTCCTCCCAGTCGCGAGGCACGCTGTTCCAGAGAACGACGGAGTATTCGCCCTCGCGGACGTAGTCGAGGGCGGATCGGCTGAGCAGCTTGGGACCGATGATGCCGCCGCCGCCGTAGGGGCGGAACCAACGTTCGGGTTCGCACAAGTCTCCGAGCGCGTCCTGGGCCTGGCCGATCTCGGCTTCCGCCACGCTCGGGTCGTTCGTGGTCCCGAGCTCGATCGTATGCGTCAGCGTGTGGTTGCCGACGAGATGCCCCTCGGAGCGGGCCCGCTCGATGAGTTCGCGCTGTTCGGGCGCGGCCGCGTCCTTGCCGCAGACGAAGAAGCTCGCCCGAAGGTCACGCTCGCGAAGCGCGTCGAGCACCCCGGGCGTGACGTCCGGGAACGGGCCGTTGTCGAAGCTGAGTGTCAGTCTCTTGCCCGAAAGATCCATCGATCAGGCCTCCTGGGTCACGCGTCGGCCGGAGTCGTCGCAGTGGTCGCCGGGGCGACGCTACCAGGGATGCACCCGAACCGGCAGCGACTTGTAGCCCTTCACGAAGCAGGATCGCACGCGCTGCGGGTCGCCGACGACCTCGATCTTGCGGAATCGCGCGAGGATCTCTTCCCAGAGCACCCGCACCTGCATCTCGGCGATTCGGCTGCCCATGCAGAAGTGCACGCCCCAGCCGAAGGAGAGGTGGCGCTTCGAATCCGCGCGGTCGATGAGGAACTCGTTCGCGCGCTCGATGGCGGTCTCGTCGCGGTTCGCCGCGACGTACCACATCACGATCTTGTCGCCCTTCTTGATCTGCTGTCCGCCGAGGACGGTGTCGCGCGTCGCGGTTCGCCGCATGTGGGCGAGGGGCGTCTGCCAGCGGATCACCTCGTCGACGAAGGTGGGGATCAGGCTCGGGTCGTTGCGGAGCTTCTCGTACTGCTCCGGGAACTCGTTGAGCGCCATGACGCCGCCGGAGATCGTGTTGCGGGTCGTGTCGTTGCCGCCGACGATCAGGAGCATCAGCGTGCCGATGTAGGTGACGGGATCGACCGCGGGGTCGATGTCGCTGGTCGCGTCGGCGTTCGCGAGGGCGCTCACGAAGTCGAGGGTGTCGGTCTCCTTGCCGCGTCGCTCGTTCCAGAGCTTCGTGAATGCCTGCAGACATTCGAGCATCGCGTCCTCGCGATCCTGACTGGTCAGCCCCTCTTCGGCGAGCTGCTCGTCGCTGATCGTCGCCATGTCCGACCAGTAGGTGAGATTGCGTCGCGTCTCCCAGTCGAAGTCGAACATCGTGGCGAGCATGGCGGTCGTCAGTTCGATCGAGACCTTGTCGACCCAGTCGAAGGTCTCGCCGACCGGCAGCGAATCGAGGATCGCGATCGAGCGCTCGCGCACGAGCGGCTCGAGCGCCTTGATGTTGCGCGGCGAGGAGACCGGCTGCGCCACCTTTCGGTGAGCCGTGTGTCGTGGGCCGTCCATGGTGATGAAGCCCGCGTTCTGCGTGACCGAGTCCTCGGGGATGTCGCCGACGGTGATCGTGGGCTCCGACGAGTAGGTCTCCGGATCCTTCTCGACCTCGACGATGTGGTCGAAGGTCGTGACCGACCAGTAGGAGCCGAATTCGCTGTCCGCGCAGTAGTGGACCGGCGCTTCCTTGCGCAGGCGCTCGAAGTAGCCCCAGTGCGTGTCGGTGGCCCAGAGCTCGCTGTCGGTCACGTCGATCTTCTCGAGCGGAATCGAGTACGGGTCGGCACCGGCTTGTCCTTTGGAGGGGAACATCGTCTCGAGGTTCGCGGCTTCACTCATGTCGTTCCTTTCGGGTGGGCGCAGATTCGCGACGCGCGAGGCGTCGGCTATACGGGTCGGGGCTCGCTCAGACCGAGCAGTCGCCCGGCCATCGCGACGGCGTCACGTTCGAGTCGGTCCGCTGCGTCGCGCGCGCTCGGCGCGTCGGGGTGGTCGTCGGCCATGGTCGGCAGGACCGCGACCGTGTAGAGGATCGCGCCGGCCAGCGACGTGAAGAAGAGATAGGGCTCGGCGTGAACCGGACGGATCTCGCCCGAGGCGGCGCCCTCTTCGAAGAGCGTGATGACACGCTCGAGGATCGGCCCGGTTCCTTCGGTGAGCTCCTGGTCCTCGGAGACCGCCTCGCGGAGCGCGATCGTCGCGATCGCCGGCCGGGCGGCGATCTTTCGCGCCGCGGCGCGCACCAGCGCTACGAGTCGCTCCCGCGGCGGCGCGGGCTCCTCGATCGCGACCTCGATCGCCCCGAGCAGGTCGGCGGTCAGATTCGCCACGACCGCGCGATAGAGCTCCCGCTTGTCCGGGTAGTGGTAGAGAATCGCGGATCCCACCATCCCGATGTCTTCCGCGACATCGTCGAGTCGCGTCTTGTCGAAGCCGCCGGCCGCGAAGCGCAGCTCGGCCGCGGCCAGGATCTGGCGGCGCGTGCGCTCGGCCTTGGGGAGGCGGGGCTGGGGGGCACTACTCACGAGGGAGCCTCGGGACGTTTTTGAGTTGGTACCCAAAAATGAGTGACAAGTCAAAAAATTGGGAAATCAGCCCTCTCGTGTCTCTGATTGCTCGTTCAGCCGGCCGGAGCGCGTAGTGGTGATATCCGTCCCGCCCTGGTGAGAAACTCGTCCGCGACAGCGAGCCGACGGCTCGGAGCCGCCGCCGCCCTGATTTCGATCCCCACTCTGCGAGAATCGTGAGAACGAGGCGCCCGGAGGTCTGCTCGCGAGTCGGCAGACACATGGGCGCCAGCCACCGGAGGGATCGGATGACGATCATGCGCGTCAGCCTCGTGGGCGCTTCGCTCACGTCCGAGAAGAAGCAGCACCTGGCCGGACGACTGATCTCGGCTTTCTCCCTCGTCGAGGTCGGCCAGGACGCGCCCGCCGCGCACGCCGGCTTCCTCGTGCACTTCGAGGACGTCGCGCCCGATGACCTCTACATGGGTGGCCAGCCCATGGCCGACGCTGGTGACTCGGGCCGGGCCGCGGTCGTGACGGCACAGGTGATGGCCGGGCCATGGACCGACGAGATGAAGGCCCAGCTCTTCCGCGACATCGAGGGCGTGATCCGCGAAGAGATCGACATGCCGCGCAACGAACCCGGCGCGGACTTCTGGATGACGATCACTGAAGTGCCGGAAGGGGCCTGGGGCTACGGCGGGAAGCCGGTGTCGATCGCGAGTCTCGCGCCCGTGTTCACGGAGGATCGGCAGGAACGGATTCGCGGCTATCTCGACACGCGTTAGTCGGGCGAAAGGCGTCCGTCACTGCTCGGGCAGCACCATCTCGATGTTGAGCTGACCGGCGAGTCCGGCCGCGCGATGCTCGGCGCTCTTCCGGTAGTCGGGATCCATGACCATCTCGAGCATCGCCTTGCGATTCGGGTACATCGCGATCGCGACCGAATCCCAGAGCTCCTCGACTTCACCCAGCCGCAGTCCCGTCACCTGCCCGCCGATCACGGGCTTGCCGCCCACCTTCGCGAGGTGCGCGACGACTTCGCGGCCGTACACGGCGTACGCTTCCTGTCCGGTCATCTCGGTTGCACGGCCATCCGCGTACTCGGCCCGCTCCTTGAACTTCAGCAGGTTCACCATGTAGATGGGGCGGTCGTGACCGTCCGCGCCCAGCTCGGCGATCTGTTCGGGGGTCGGATTCACGGCGTTTTGGACGTTCATGTCTTGGGTCTTCCCTGGTGTTGGTATTGGCACGTCGAGTGTCATTATATTCCCGCCTGACGGCACTCGTCAATCCGACCGGCGGAAGAGGGGGCGATCCTCGAGGGCATCGGCCCGAGCCGCCTCCGGTTGCTCTCGATAGCGGCTTTCGGGAGACTGGCTTCATGTCGCGATCCTCGTCCGTCCCGCAGGAGTTCGATCCTGACTCCGTGCGCGCGCATTCCGAACCCGAGGCGCGGATGTACCAGGCGGAAGTCTCGTCGCGCGAGCCGATGGCCTCCGTGCTCGCGAACAATCCCGAGATCTACTTCGTCCCGCCCAAGCGCAGCGCCGAATGGGGTCAGTGGGAGTACCGGCCCGGCGCCTACTACGACACCACGACCGGCGCGAAGCACCCGGACTGGAAGGACGTCGACCTCCCGATCGCGACCCGGGACATCGAGCGTCTCCGCCGCGACTTCGTCGAGTGGGGCTACTGCAAGGTCGAGGGCGCGATCGCCTCGGACGAGGTCGAAATCCTGCGACAGCGCGTGCTCGATCAAGCCGAAGGCGAGCGGCTCGCCGGTATCGCGCAGAAGACCCAGAGCGGGCAGAACATCAACTGCTGCGTCAACAAGGGGCGGTGTTTCGAGGCGCTGATCGAGCAGGACCCGACCGTCGTACGCGGCGGACCGCTGGTCGAGCAGCTCGTGACCGAAGCGCTCGGCGAGAGTTGGATCTGCACGTCGCTGATCGCGGCGATCTCGCTCGAAGGCGGGGTGCCGCAGGCGCTGCATCACGATCAGGGGATCGCGATGGACTCCCGGCATCCACTCACGATCAATGTCTTGACGCCGATCACCGACGTCGACGAGCGCAACGGCGGGACGCTGCTGATCCCGGGCAGCCATCGCGCTATCTCCGAGGCCGTTCGCAAGGGCGAGCCGGTCGGGAAGCTTCCGCCCGCGATCAACCTCGACGCCGAGGCCGGCACGATGGTGATCACGGACGGGCGGATCCTGCACGGCACGGGCATCAACCGGACGCAGACGCCGCGAATCGTCATGCTGAACGGCATGCAGATGGGCTGGTTCCGGCAGCAGGAGAACTGGATGCTGTCGGTTCGGCCCGAAGTCCTCGAACGGGCCAGCCCGAAGCTGCTCCATCGAATGGGCTTCCAGGCGGCGACCTACGGCGGGACGAACGAAGGTCATGGGTTCGGTGCCCGGGCGCGGGTCGGTGAAGCGGCCGGTGCACTGGTGGACTTCCGTCGCGCCGCGGACCGCGGCGAGTATCTGCGGGTTGGCGAGCTCGGCCCGGACTCGTCGCGCGAGGAGCTCGAGGCGCCCTATACGCTTCGCGAAGTCGTCGCGAAAGCGCGCGCGGGCGGTCAGAGCGCGCCACTCGGGATCGGCGGGGTCGACAGGGCCGATGTCGAGGACACGCCCTCGGACTGACCCCGGAACCCTGGCCCGGCATGCAGGACGGCCAGGCCTGGGGAGTGGCTGCACTACGCTGAGTCAGAAGGAGGAGCCATGCACCAGGCAGTCGAGTACATCCACGAGCACGGGGACCTGCTGCGCGACGAGCAGGACGCCTGTGACGAGCTCGGCCAGCTCTCGGATCCCGTCCGCGACGTGTTGAAGGCGTCCGGGGGCATGCGCCTGCTGCAGCCCGCGAGCCACGGTGGATTCGAGTCCGACCCGCTGGACTTCCTCGAGTGGATCCGCGCCGTCGGTCGCTACAACGCCTCCGCGTGTTGGGTGGGGGGCGTCGTCGGCGTGCATCCGTGGGAGATCGCGCTCTGCGAACCCAAGCTCCTCGACGAGATCTACGGCAGCGATCCCGATGCCTGGGTCGCGTCGCCGTACGCGCCGGAGGGCCGGGCCACGCGCGAAAGCGACGGCTTCCGCTTCTCGGGCCGATGGCAGTATTCGACGGGCACGGATCACTGCGACTGGGTCGTGCTCGGCGGAATGATCCTCGACTCGGACGACCCGAGCGCGCCGCCCGAGCCGAGACATTTCTTCCTGCCCCGCGGTGACTACGAGATCGTCCCCGATTCGTGGAACGTGATGGGCCTTCGCGGGACCGGCAGCAAGGACATCCAGATCGACGGCTCCTTCGTGCCCGAGCACCGCACGCTCGGGCAGATCCCGCTGATGATGGGGGAATACGCCGCGCGAAGATCCGACAACCCGCTCTACGCCCTTCCCTGGGGCTCCATCTTCTCGGCCGCGATCGGCTCGTCAGCGCTCGGGATCGCCGGCGGTGCGATCCAGCGATATCGCGAGTATCTCGAGACGCGCGTCTCGGCACTGGGCGTCGTGGGCAAGCACGACCCCTTCCAGCACGAAGCGCTCGGCGAAGTCGAAGCCGATCTGGCGGCGGGCATCCTGCACATCGATACGATGGTCGCCGAATGGATGGCGCAGCTCGAGAAGGGCGAGCCGATCACGAAGGGCCAACGGCTCGAGTTCCGCCGCAATCAGGTCCGCGCCGTCCAGCGCGTGCTCTTCGGCGTCGACAAGCTCTTCTCTCGCGCCGGTTCGGCCGCCGTCTGGACCACGCGTCCCCTCGAGCGGTACTGGCGCGACCTGAGGACCGCGAGCAGCCACATCTGCAACACCGCAGAGCTCGTCTACAGCGCCTGGACGCACGACGCGTTCGAGACCGGCACCGAAGTGTTCGTGCTGCACTAGGCGGCGATGCGCCGTTCGAAGACGAACGCATCATCCTTCCACACAGGCCGACGCGATCCTGATAGGATTCGCGGGATGACGCGAATCCGATTCCCCCTCGCGATCCTCGCATTGGCGCTCTTCGCGCTGGCCCCGTAGGCCAGGGCCGCGACGCTCTACGGAATCGACTTCAGCGTCTCCGAGTTCTACGAGATCGATACGGGGACCGGGGCGGCGAGTCTGATCGGGCCGACGGGTCTGAGCGGTTTGGCGGGGATCGCCTTCGACGACGACGGTACGCTCTTTGCTATCGACGTGGACTTCGGCTCGACCACGCTCTTCGTCGTGCACCCCGGCACCGGTGCCACGACCGCGATCGGCACGACGGGGACGACCGCCGGCGAGGGCGCCCTCGCGTGGAGCTCTGCCGCCGGCGTGCTCTACAGCAAATCGAATCCCATCTCCGGCGGCGGACCCTTCGTCGATCTGATCCAGATCGACCCCGGGACCGGCGCAGCGAGCGTGATCGGGAACATGGGGCTCGTCGAGATCGAGGCGGACCCGAGCGGCCTCGAGGTGCTCGGCCCCACGACGCTGCTCGCGTGGGACGCCGTGTCCGCGCTCCCCGATCGGATGCTCTCGATCGATACGACGACGGGCGCCGCGACCGTGATCGGTCCGACGGGATTCTCGTCCGGCAGCTCGGTCGGGGGTGTCCCCCTCGATCCCGACTCCGGCACCTACTACATGAGCGACGGCGTGGACCTGCATACGGTCGACGAGACGACGGGCACGGCGACGGCGATCGGCCCGCATGGCCAGCTGATCTCCGGACTCTCGTTCGGTCCCGACCGCGGGTGCCTGATCGGCTTCGACTCGATGGCGACGCTCTACGACGTGAACGAAGCGGACGGCACGTCGACCAACGCGCGTGCGACGGGCTGGAACCTGGGCAGCCTCGCGATGTCACCGTCGACGGGCACGCTCTACGCGACGCTCAATGCAGGTAACAGCGCGCTCTACGAGGTCGACATCGCGACGGGTGAGGTGACCGGGGTCGGCCCGCTCCTGATCGAGCAGATCGAAGGCGGACTCGACTTCCACCCGACCTCGGGCGTGCTCTACGGCGTGAACGGAGACGGGTACAGCCGACTCTTCACGATCGACACGACGACGGTGCAGCCACGGTCATCGGACCGGTCCTCGACGAGTCGGGCGAGGCGATCGATGCGTCGGCGTTGGCCTTCGATGCCGCGGGGACGCTCTGGACGCTCAAGACGGAGACGGCGCCGGAGCTCTACCGGCTGGATCCGAGCGATGCGAGCGTCCTCGAGATGGTGCCGGTCTCGGGCTTCCCGCCCGGCATCACGTTGGGCGGGATGGAGTTCGACGACGCGACCGACACGCTCTACGTCGTGATGGACGGGGTACTCGCGATCGTCGATCCGACCACGGGCGCGTCGACGGTGATCGGCCCGACGCCGGTCGAGCAGGCGCTCGAGGTCATCGGGCCCTGCGGACCACCGGTCGCGGGCCCGCCGCCGGTCCCGGCCTTCGGTCCGCTCGGGCGCGGGCTGCTCACGGTCACGCTCCTGGCCCTCGCCACGTGGTTCGGTGCGACGGGCCGCCGGCGATCCGTCTGAGTCCGCTGCCTACGACCGTCCGAACCCCACGAAGATCGGCGAGGACCACGCCCGCTCCTCGGTCTCCGCGAGACAATCGTCGGATTCGGGGCGGTCGATGCACGCATCGAGGGAAAGACAACGACCGTCCTCGCCGCGCGTGCATCCGAGCGCATCCGCGCCCACGGCTTCGCTCGGGGCTTCGATCGCGCGCACGTAGTAGAGGGTGTCACGGGCCGCCGTCGCGAACTCGGGGTCGGCGAAGGTCACGCTGCAACCGGCGAGGTCCCCGTCGCAGGGGAAGACCCGCCACGGGTCTTCGATCAGCTCGCTGACGGGCTCCTCCGGCCGGTTCTGTGGGCGGATGCGCACGACCTCGATCCGGGTGATCGCGCGGCGCGTGTCGCTCGGGTGATCGCATTCGCCGCCGCAGATCGCTTCGATGTTTTCGGGGCCGAGGGCGGCGTGGCTGCTCTCGGGGCAGCCGGGCTTCTGCTCGAAGGAACCGACCGCGCGGGCCTGGAAGATCGGCGTCTCGGCGAGGGCGACGTTGGAACCCATCGGCGCCGTACGCGACGACGCGCCCGGCGGATTCAGCAGGTCGAACCACAGGAGGATCCGCGGTCCGCTCGTGCCGTAGACCTCCTTGCGGTCCATCGCTTCCCAGATCGCGTCGCGCCCGCGGCCTTCCGCGTGGGTCGCGATCAGTCCGCCGGTCAGAAAGAAGGAGGACGACCGCTCCTGTTCGTTGCGCGCGAAGATCGGAACGCTCTCTTCGACCTCGGCCATCGTGAACGAGCGCGGGAGCTTCTCCTTTTCGAGATCGGCGCGCAGTCCGATGCTCTCGAACGCACGGCTGATGCGCGCCTCGGTCATCTCGAGGCGAGCGTATTCCTTGTAGCCCGTGCCCGGGCGACTCGTGTGGTTGTCGCTCGAGGCCATGAATCCGAACTCGAAGCGCCGCGGATTCGCAGGGTCGTCGAAGTTGCGGATCGCCATGATGTATTGGACGGAGCCGCCGGGTCGGTGGTTGAAGGAGGGCTGGAAGCAGTCCGTGCATTGATTGGCGTCGAGCCAATCGTCGAGCGTCGCACCCGGGACGGTCACGGCGCCCCCGACGTTCGCTGCCACGTAGTTCGCCCGCGCGTCTTCCGCGCGAGCATCGCAGGTTTCGTCGCTCTCCCCTGCGGCGAGACAGCGCTCGGCGATGATCTCGCCCGCCCGCCAGCAGCTCGGCAGGAAGCCGGGCGAAGGCTCCGGGCACGTGGCGATGCCTTCCGCGTCGACGAGGGCCGCGCGCCACGCGCGGTGCTCCTCGGAGTTGCCATGCCCCGAGAAGACCTCGATCAGCGTCTGTCGCTCGGGGTCGTGCATTTCGCCGACGAGCTGCTTGTCCCACGACGAGCCCTGGGGCGTGTACATGCCCCAGCTCGTGCCGTGCGGGATCACGATCGACTCGAAGCCCCAATCGTCGAGGCGCGTGTAGAGCTCGGCCGGAGTCTTGACCGCGTCGCGACACCCGGGCGGCTGGTCGCGGACCGGCAGATCCGGCGGACAGTCCGGGAAGGTCATGATGTCCCGCATGAACTTGAGGTTGTCGAAGGTCGCGCTCGACGGGTCCATCACGCCGAGCAGGCCGGTGAGCAGCGGCGAGGGGGCGTCGAGGCTGTCGCCGGCGATCGGGCTCGCAGCGGCGATGGGTCGCTCGGGCACGTCGTCGAGGTTGCGGAAGATGACGTTCTTGTGGCCGTAGTGGTTATCGGGGGTCGTGCCCATCTGGGTCCACTCCCAGCCGAGGAAGGGCGTGACATCTGCTCCGCTTCCGCCGCCCGAGATCGCCTCGCATTGCCGGATCGCTTCGACCGTCTGCTCCCACTTCCAGGGCGTGAGTCCGACCGCGTGGTCGTTGATGCTCCAGAAGTCGAGGGCGGAGCAGTAGCGCGCGTAGTCGCAGGCGTGGCTGATCGGCTTCGCACCGGATCCGCCGGCCGTCGGGAGCGCCATTCCGAACGCGTCCGGCGAGAACGTCGAGTGGACGTGGAGGTCGCCGAAGAGGATCTGCTTCGGGCGCGCGACGCCGACGTCCAGGGCCGCTTCCGACTGCGCGGCGTCACCGGCAGACACGCTCTCTGCGGATCTCGGGGTCGCCACGGCTTCGCCTTCTTCCCAGAAATCGCCCGCAGCACCGCTGCCCATCCAGTAGACGACCGCGAGAAAGAGGGCGACGAGTGCGACGAGGGCGAGGGCGATTCGTTTCATCGGGTCTCCTGGGGTGGATTCGTTCGGCGAGGATGAGCGTAGTCCAATCGCGGACCACATCGTCGCGTGCATCGAGGGATCGATGCCCGATCAGCCGCCCCCGACCATCTTCCGTGCGATCCGCTCCGCCACCATCACGCAGCCGAGGTAGGTGTTGCCGGCCGGGATCGTCGGCATGACCGAGGCGTCGGCGACCCGAAGATTCGGGATCCCGTGGACGCGGCAGTCCGCGTCGAGCACGGGGCCCATCGGACACGTGCCGACCATGTGGCCGTAGCTGATCGTGTTGCGTTCGAGCGCGACGTCGACCGCATCGCGCGCTGCGAGATCGAGGGGGACGAGCGGCGCCGCGCCGAGATCACGGAATGCGGCGGAACGCTCCCACCGCGCGACGCGCTCGAACGCGTGACGAAAGCGGGCGGGAGCGTCGTCGGGAAAGGGCGGGGCGACGACGCGCGGTGCATCGTCCGCGGCTTCCCCGAGTCGGACGCTGCCGCGACCGCTGGACCGCAACATGAAGACGGCGAGCACGAAGATCGTCGCTTTGCGACGCGGCGTGACCAGGAATTTCAAGGCGCCCATCGCCGCCCTCCAGCCGGGGAAGGTCGTCGGGTGGTCGCCGGCTCTCGAGGTGCCGAGCAGGCCGACTCGCCCCGACAGATCGAGCGGGCTGCGCGCCGGATCGTGGAGCGAGATCGGCATCAGGTGGTAGTCGACCGTCGTGCCATCGGACGCGCCGACGTAGACTACCTGCGCGGGGCCGGCGATCCCGCCGCGGGGCCCCGCGTGCGTGTAGGCAAGGCCCGGACCCAGGTGGTCGCTCATCGCCGATCCGACCGGGAGATCCACGTGGATCGGCAGGTCGTATTCAGCGAGGTGTTCGCGGGGGCCGACGCCGGATCGCATCAGCAGGATCGGGGACCAGATCGCTCCAGCAGTCACGACGACTTCGTCTCCCTTGATCTCTTCGCCGCCGACCAACACGACGCCGCGTGCGCGTCCCCGCTCGATCTGGATCCGCGCGACCTCGGCGCGCGTGCGGATCTGCAGGTTGGCGCGCGAGCGCACGTCGTCACTCAGATAGGCGAGGCTGGTACTGACTCTTCGCGCTCGTTCGTCGATGGTCACGGGGAAGGGGCCGATCCCCGGCAGCTGGCTCGGGTCGTTGATGTCCACTGCTTCGGATGCGCCGGTCTCGATCATCGCCTGGTAGAAGGCGTTCTGGCTTCGGCTCCGTTCGTCCTCGCGCCAACGCCGGACGGGGAGCGGACCGTCGGCGCCGTGGATCCGCGCGTCGCCGAAGTCGAGATCGCGCTCCGCAGCGGCGAAGGTCTTCTCGACATCGCGCCAGCCCCAGCCCTCGAGACCCGCCTTCGCCCATGCGTCGTAGTCGGCCGGTTGTCCGCGAAGCGTCGCCATGCCGTTCACCGCCGACGTGCCGCCGAGGATTCGGCCCTGGATCATCGAGACAGGGCCGGTCTCGCTCGTGATCCGCTGCATCACGATGTGCTCGCCCTCGCCGGGCCAACGTTCCGCGGCGCGCATCGGGTCGAACATGGCTTCGTCGTAGGCGTCGTGGTCGGGGCCCGCTTCGAGGAGCGTCACCGCGATTCCGGGGTCTTCACTCAGACGCGCGGCGAGCACGGCGCCCGAGGTGCCCCCGCCGACGATCAAGATGCTTCGACCCCTGGGCTCAACGTCTCTCTCCACTCGAAGCCTCCCTTCAACGTCCCGGGATGAGAATCGGGCAGGCGCGGAGCTCGCGCACCCCTCGAGCGTCACGCGCGCTCGAAATCGACTAGCCTCGTGATCGCGGGAGGGGACTCGGTGGCTGGCCTGGAGCTCGATCGACGAAGATTTCTCGCGCTCGCTGCGACCACCGGCGCCGCACTCGCGGTTCCGATGCCGTTCCGGGCGCACGCGGAATCGACCTTCGCGTTCCGAGAGCTCGATGCGGCCGACATGTCGCGGCTGGTGCGAGCCGGTGAAGTCCATCCGCACGATCTCGTCGCCGCGGCGCGCGACGCCATCGAGCGGCTCGATCCGAAGATCAATGCCGTCGTCACGAAGTTCTACGACCACGCCTTCGAGCTCGCGGAGAAGTCCGATGCGGCGCAGCCCTTCGCGGGTGTGCCCTACCTGATCAAGGACCTGTCCGACTACGCCGGCTTCCGGACGACCTTCGGGTCGCGGATGAGCGCGGAGAACGTGTCGACGACGACGGGGCCGGTCGCCGCGGCCGCGGTCGCCAGCGGCTTGATCCCGCTCGGTAAGTCGAGCACTCCCGAATACGGCCAGCTCCCGACGACGGAGCCCCTAGTCCATGGTCCGACGCGCAATCCGTGGAACCTCGCGTACAGCGCGGGTGGTTCCTCGGGTGGCTCCAGCGCAGCGGTCGCGTCCGGGATGGTGCCGATCGCGTTGTCCTCGGACGGCGGCGGCTCGATCCGGATCCCGGCCTGCAACTGCGGTGTGTTCGGTCTCAAGGTGAGCCGCGGACGCAACGTCGGTGCCGGCGCGGGGTCGACGAGCTTCAGCGTGCGCGGCGCGAACAGTCGCAGCGTGCGCGACTCGGCGCTGCATCTTCACGTGACACAGCAGACCGGAGCGAATGCGCATCTCCCGCCGACGCCGTTGGTGACCGGGCCTGCGCAGCGTCGCTTGACGATCGGGCTCGTCTTCGACGGGGTCGGCGGCGTGGCGCCCTCGGACGAGGTTCGTGAGGGAGTGGTCTCTGCGGCACGACTCTGCGAAGGGCTGGGACACACGGTCGTCGAGACACGCTTTCCCGACAGCGTTCATGGCATGGGGAATCGGCTGATGGACGCGACCTCGAGGCGCATCCTCGGGATCGCGAAGCGCGCCGAAGCGAGTCTTGGCCGCCCCGTCGACGAACGAGAGTTCGAGCCCTGGTCCCTCCAGATCATCGAGCACGCGCGCGGCATCACGGACGAGCGGCATGCGGAGTCCGTCGCCTATCTCGAGGGGATGGCGCGGGATACGCGGGCGATGTTCGAGGACTTCGACGTGTTGCTCTCGCCGGTGCTCGCGACGCGGGCGGTGAAGATCGGGTACCTGTCGCCGGCGGGCGACATCTCCTTCGACGAGATGCTCGGGCGGAACCAGGGCTACGTGAGCTACACGACCGTGTTCAACGTCTCCGGGGATCCGGCGATGTCCGTGCCGCTCCACTGGGCCGACGACGGCATGCCGATCGGGATCCACTTCGCAGCCGGGGTGGGGCAGGAAGCGACGCTCTTGTCCCTCGCCTACGAGCTCGAGGCCGCGCGACCCTGGAAGGACCGACATCCGCCGACGTCGGTCTGGAACGACGGATAGGTCGGGTCATGCCCGGACCCCTCGACGCGTTTCCGCGAGCCTCGCTCGCCCACCTTCCGACGCCGCTGGAACCGCTGCCGCGGCTCGGCGAGGCGCTCGGCGGCATCGAGATCTGGGTGAAGCGCGACGACTGCACGGGCCTGGCGACCGGGGGCAACAAGGCGCGCAAGCTCGAGTTCCTGCTCGGCGCGGCGCAGGCCGAAGGGATCGACACGGTCATCACGATCGGTGGCGTGCAGTCGAATCACGCCCGCCAGACGGCTGCTGCGGCGGCTCGGCTCGGAGTGCGATGCCAACTCGTGCTGCCGCGGGTGGTGCCTCGATCGGGGACGGACTACGACCGCAACGGCAATGTGCTGCTCGACCGACTGCTCGGGGCCGAAGTGCATGTCGTCGACGACGAGGCCGAGGCGCTCCGCTATGTCGAGCGGCTGCTGAAGGACGCCGAATCGGAAGGGCGCCGCGCGGTCGTCCATCCGCCGGGCGGATCCACGGCGATCGGTGCGCTCGGGTACGTGAACGCCGCGATCGAGCTCGCCGAACAGATGCTAGGCGGCGCGCCCGCGTTCTCCCGGGCCTATCTCGGGGTGGGAACCGGTGGGACCCTGGCGGGACTCGCGGTCGGCGCCTCGCTCGCGTCCTGGGCGGTCGAGCTCACTGGCGTGTGCGTCTCCGGGGACGAAGCGAAGCATCGCCCCCCGACGGAAGCGCTGGTTGCCGAGCTTCGCGCGCTGCTCGACGTCGACGGTCCGGCCGCGTCGTTCCGGTTCGAGGAGGCCTTCCTCGGCGAAGGCTACGGCGTGCCCGTCGCATCGACGCTCGAGGCCGTCCGTCTCTGTGCTCGAACGGAGGGGCTGCTGCTGGATCCGGTCTACACCGGAAAGGCCATGGCTTCGCTCGTGCACGATGCGCGGGAGGGACGGTTGGCGGACGGTCCGGTGCTCTTCTGGCACACGGGCGGCAGCCCGGGGCTCTACGCCTATCGCGAGGAAATCGAAGCGTTCGTCGCGGCACCAGAGCCTTAGCATTCGCTGTTCATCGGAGGGGAAGATGGAGATCACGCGCAGGCGGTTCCTGCTCGCAGGCGGCGCGGCCGCGGTGGCGGCGCCGGGTCTGGCGGGCCTCGCCGCCGGTCGCGGTGGTGTCGAACTCGACCCGCGAGAGGACGCCGTCTGGGTCGCTTCGGCGCCGGAGATGCCGTACGTGCCTCGCTTCGACGGCGACCGGAAGGTCGACCTCGCGATCATCGGTGGCGGATATACCGGCCTCGCCTGCGCCTACTACGCGAAGCGCTTCCGTCCGGATTGGAAGGTCGTCGTCCTCGAGTCCCACGGCCTCGCGTCGAGTGCGAGCTCCCGGAACTCGGGCGCGGTCTACGCGAGCTACGTCGGGGAATCGGACCCGGACCTCGCGGACGCGGGCCTCGCCCGACTCCGGACCTTCATCGAGGAGGAGGAGATCGATTGCGATTTCGGCCCCGCGTCGACGCTCATGATGTTGACCTCACCGGGCGCCGCAGAGCGCGCGCAAGCCGACCTCCCGACGGGCGCCCGATTCGTCAGCGCCGGTGAGCTCGCGGAGCGCGCAGCGACCGAGTACTACGCCGGGGCCGTGGCGCCACCGGGCTACTACCACGTTCAGCCGGCGAAGCTCGCCGTCGGTCATGCGCGCGCCGCGCTTGGGGTCGGTACCGAGCTCTTCGCTCACTCCCCCGCGCTCACGGTCCAGCTGGGGCGCCCGGCGCGGATCGAGACGCCCCGTGGCGAGCTGGTCGCCGATCAGGTCGTCATCGCGACGAACGCACACACGCCGCGGCTCGGGATCGGCCGCTACTCGATGTTCCCCGTTCACCAGTACAGCTTTGCCACGCGGAGACTCGACGCGGGGGAGCTCGAGCGCTTCGGTCTCGACCGTTGGATGCTGCGATTCGAACGAAGCACGTTGCCCGTGACCTTCAGCGTGACGCCGGATGGGCACTTCTTCGTTCGGCTCGTGCTCGGCTACGCGAGCCACGATTCCTGCGTATGGCCCGATCTCGGAAGCGCGCGGTCGCTCGCACAGCGGATCTTCGAACAGCGCTTCCCCGCGGTCGCAGACGTGGGCCTGACGCATGGCTGGCACGGCGTGACCGGTCATACGGCCCTCTTCAAGCAGTTCTCGGGCCCGATCGGCGACGGCAACGTCCACGTGAGCGCCGCGTACAACGGCCTCGGCATCATGCCGGCCCACAACAACGCCTATCTCACGGCCTGTCGAATCGTCGGTTACGACGAGCCGCACGTCCGTTACCTGACCGGTGTCGGAAGCCAGCTGCCGGTCCCCGGCGATTTCTACCGGAGCCTGGTGCTCAAGCCATTCATGCGATTGATGACGCCGGTCTAGGCGGAAGCTCAGATCGTCGCGAGCTTCGCTTCGATTCCGCCATCGACCGGGATCGTCGCGCCGTTCACGAAGCCGGCCTGCTCCGAACACAGCAGGACGGCGAACGATGCGATGTCCTCCGACGTGCCGAGTCGGCCCATCGGCTGCTTCGCTGCATGCGCTTCCACGCCGCCGGGCAGGGTCTCGAGCCAGGCGACGAGGCCCGGAGTCGCCGCGGAGGGACCGATCGAGTTCGCGCGGATTCCGCGCGAGCCGTACTCGATGGCGATGCTGCGCATGAGGCTGTTCACGCCCGCCTTCGCGGCGCCGTAGACCGCGAGCCCCTTGACGGCGCCGGTCCCGGCCCCGCTCGTCGTCGAAAGGATCACGCCGCCGCCGGCTTCGACCATGATCGGGAGTGCCTCCATGGATGCAAAGTAGACGGCGTCGAAGTTCAGGCAGCGCAGGCGCTCGTATTCCTTGCGGTCGATCGCTTCCATCGGCGTCGGAAACGAGCCGCCGGCGTTGTTGAAGAGCACGTCGATTCCGCCGAAGCGATCGCAGGCGAATCGGACGACCCCCGCGGCCTGGTCCGCGTCGGTCACGTCACACACGGTCCCGGCGATCGTGCCGCCGTTCTCCTCGACCTGCGAGATCGTCACCTGCAGCTTCTCTTCGTCGATGTCGGTCGCGACTACGTTGGCGCTGGACTGCGCGAAGAGGAGGCAGCTCGCCCGACCGATGCCGCCACCGGCTCCGGTGATCACCACGGTCTTGTCCGTATAGTCGATGTTCACTCTCAGGCTCCCGTCTGCATGTCGACGTCGGGATAACCGGCATCGGCGAGCCGTCCGATCGTCGCTCGATACTTGTGCGCGCCGCCGAAGTAAGCGACGTAGCGCAGGCTGCCCTCGCCGTGGCCCGCGACGTTCGAATTGTAGCCGGTGAACCAACCTCGACTGCGACGCGCGAGCATCTTCTCGTGGGCGTCGATCACGACCTTCTCCCATTCCTTCTCCGAACGCTCCGCGGACTCGAAGCGCGTGATGCCGCGCTTCGTCACGTGCTCGAGAAACTCCGTGACCCAGTCGACGCCGACCTCGATCGCGCGCGGGAAGTTCGTGGAGCCCGAGGCGCTCTGCGGCCCGCCGACCATCAGGAGGTTCGGAAAGCCGCTCGTCATGAAGCCGTAGTAGGTGGTGGGCCCCTCGCGCCACTTGTCCGCGAGCGTCGCGCCCTTCGCGCCGCGAACGTCGATCCGGTCGAAGGATCCGGTCATGGCATCGAAACCCGTCGCAAGCACGATCAGGTCGAGATCGTGTTGCTCCCCGGTCGTCTGGATGCCGGTCCGGGTGAAACGCTCGATCGGCGTCTCCGACAGGTCGACGAGTCGCACGTTGTCGCGGTTGTAGGCCTCGAAGTAGTTCGTCTCGAGGGGGAGCCGCTGGAGCGCGAAGCCGTGGTCCTTCGGGATGAGCTTTTCCGCGACGACCGGGTCGTCGATCCGCTCGAGGGTGCGTTCGGCGATGTACTCGGAGAGCTCCCGATTTGCAGCCTCGTCCAGGAAGATCTCGGGGAAGTTTCGCCCGAGGATCGCAAAGCCCGGAGCGTCGTAGAGCTCGTCCCAGAGCGCACGCCGCTCTTCGGGCGTCACGTTCCAGAACCCGCGCCGGTCCGGGAGGTGCTCGAATCCGCCGGAGGTGCTCGCGCAGTGCTCGAAGATCTCGTCGTAGCGTGCGCGGATCTCCGACATCTCTTCGTCGGAGATCTCGGAGTTGCCCAGGGGCACGCTCCAGTTCGGCCGGCGCTGGAAGACCGTGAGGTGGTCGGCCTTGTCCGCGATCTCGGCAATCACCTGGATGCCGGTCGCGCCGGTGCCCATCACGCCGACCCGCTTGCCTTCGAGGGCGACGGGCTCCTGGGGCCAGTAGTAGGTGTGGAAGCAGTCGCCCGCGAAGTCGTCCATGCCGTCATAGCGGGGCAGGGTGGGGGTCGAGAGGACGCCGAGACCGGTGATCACGAAGCGCGCGGTGAGCGATGTCCCGCTCGTGAGCGCGACGGTCCAGATCCGATCATTCTCGTCCCAGACCATCTTTGCCACGCGCGAGTCGAAGCGCATGTGTCGGCGAAGGTCGAACTTGTCCGCGACGTAGTTGAGGTACTTGAGGTTCTCGGGCTGGGAGGAGAAGCGCTCCTTCCAATGCCACTCGTCCAGGAGTTCGCGCGAGAACGAGTAGCCGTAGGTGTAGCTCTCGGAGTCGAAGCGACAGCCGGGATAGCGATTGCGATACCAGGTGCCGCCGAGGTCCTCGTCGGCTTCGAGCAGGATCGCGTCGAGTCCGAGGTCGATGAGTCGCTTGATCTGATAGATGCCGGATACGCCGGCGCCGATCAGGATCACTTCGTGGTCGGGAGAGGAGGGCATACCTGGGCTTTCCTCCAGCTGAATACGGCTCGGCCGTCGTCGGGTGGCGCGAAGGCTGCCAGCCGTCTGGGGCTGTGTCCATCCGCGCCGCGGGCCTGAGAGTCGTTTCCGGCGGTCGCTGACTATACCGTCCGGATGGTACATTTTCGCCATGTCGCCCCGTTCCTCTTCGCGTGACCGCATCCTCGACGCGGCCGAGAATCGCCTGCTCGAAGGCGGCCCCGGTTCCCTGACGCTGGACGCCGTCGCTGCGGAGGCCGGCGTCAGCAAGGGCGGCCTTCTCTATCACTTCGCCTCCAAAGAGGCGCTCGTCGGCGGCCTCTGCGAGCGGATGCTCGAGGGCTTCGATCGCGCGTTGGAGGCGCTCTACGAATCGGACCCGGACGCCGAGAAGCGCGGCGCCTGGACGCGCGCGTATCTCGCCTCGACGGTCACCGGCGAGGGCAAGCCGGCGGACAACTCTGCTCAGTTGATGGCGGGGATCCTCGCGACGCTCGGTCGCGACTCGAGTCACCTGGAAGTCGTTCGGGATCGATTCGCTCAGTGGCATGCGCGTCTGGCGGACGATGGGATCGATCCGCAGCGGGCCGAGCTCGTCCGGCTCGCCGCGGATGGGCTCTGGCTCTCGGCGCTGCTCGGACTGGACGCGCCGAGTGACGCGAAAGGCCGCGACACCGTGCGCGCGCTGGTCGAGGCGACGCGTGGCTGAAGTCCCGGCGGTCTCGACGCACTACGACTTCCTGATCGTCGGCGGCGGCTCGGCGGGCTGCGCGCTCGCGAACCGACTCAGCGCCGACGGCGATCGCCGGGTGCTGGTGCTCGAAGCGGGACGGCGCGACGCGTGGTGGGACGTGTTCGTGCACATGCCGGCCGCGTTCTCCTTCCCGATCGGCAATCGCCACTACGACTGGGGCTATGAGTCCGAGCCGGAGTCCGCGATGAAGGGTCGCCGCATCTATCACGCGCGTGGCAAGCTGTTCGGCGGATCGAGCAGCATCAACGGCATGATCTTCCAGCGCGGCAACCCAGCCGACTACGACGGCTGGGCGGAGGAGCCCGGCATGGAGAGCTGGAGCTACGCGGACTGTCTTCCGTATTTCAAGCGGATGGAGACCTGTGCCGATGGCGATCCCGAACTTCGAGGCCGCGACGGGCCGCTCGTGCTGGAGCGCGGGCCAGCGGAGGGACCGCTGCACGACGCCTTCTTCGAGGCGGCGGGGCAGGCGGGCCATCAGCTGACCGATGACGTCAACGGCCTTCGGCAGGAGGGCTTCGGCCGCTTCGATCGCAACGTCCGGCGCGGCCTGCGTTGGGGCGCGTCGCGCGCGTACCTGCGCCCGGCCCTCGGGCGCAGCAACCTCGACGTGCGCAGTCACGCATTCGTTCGGCGTATTCTCTTCGACGAGCGGGACCAGAGCCGCGCGATCGGCGTCGAATACGCGCGTGGGCGGCGGGTCGAACGGGTCTTTGCTGACGAGGTGATCCTGTGTGGCGGCGCGATCAACACGCCGCAAATGCTGCAGGTGTCGGGGATCGGTCCGGCGGCGCTGCTGAACGACCTCGGGATCCCCGTCGTGCGCGACCTGCCCGGCGTCGGAGAGAACCTGCAGGACCATCTCGAGGTCTACGTGCAGCACGCCTGCTCGCAGCCGGTCTCGATGACGCCGAACGTGAAGCGACGTTGGCGGCCGTGGGTCGGGCTGCAGTGGTTGTTCGGGGCGGGGCCCGGCATGACGAATCACTTCGAGGCCGGTGGCTTCGTGCGCAGCAATTCGAGCGTGCCCTACCCGAACCTGATGATCCACTTCCTGCCGCTCGCGATCCGCTACGACGGGACGATGGTGACCCGCGACCACGGCTACCAGCTGCACATCGGTCCGATGCTCTCGGACGCGCGGGGCAGCGTGCGGATCCGGTCGGCAGATCCGACCAAGGCGCCCGCGCTCCGCTTCGACTACCTGCGGAGCGAGCAGGACCAGCGCGAGTGGGTCGAAGCCGTCGAGTGCGCGCGGGACCTGCTCGGCCAGCGTGCCTTCAAGGAATTCGATGGCGGGGAGCTCTCGCCGGGTCCGGCCGTGTCGACGCGGAGCGAGATTCTCGATTGGGTCGCGCGCGAGGGTGAGACGGCGCTGCATCCGTCGTGTACCTGCGCTATGGGGACGGGCGAGCAGGCGGTCGTCGAGCCGGACTCGTTCCGGGTTCGCGGAACGACCGGGCTGCGCGTCGTCGATGCGTCGGTCATGCCGAAGATCACGAACGCGAACATCTTCGCGCCGGTGATGATGATCGCGGAGCGGGCGGCGGACGCGATTCTCGGGCGAGAGGCGCTGGCGATCGCCGGCTGATCGCGCGCGGTCGAGTACGTTCTCCACGCACGCCCAGCGCGGAGTCCACGAGATGACCACCACCTCGACCTCGATCACCGGCGGCTGCTTGTGTGGCGCCATTCGATACGAATCCACGGCGCCGCCGCAGATGGCCGGCGCGTGCCACTGTCGAATGTGCCAGCGCTGGACGGGCGCAGTCGCGGTCATGACCGTCGCCCTCGACACCGAGACGTTCCGTTTCACGCGCGGCGAGCCGCGCGTCTACATGGCGTCGCCGCTCCTCGAACGCCATTTCTGTGCCGACTGCGGAAGCTCGCTGATGCATCGCTACGCCGTCGCACCCTACGGGCCGAACGTGGCGCGTGTCGGCATCGGGACGCTCGATGATCAGTCGATGGTCACGGCGCCGAATTTCCACTTCGGAATCGAGAGCCACGTGGATGGCTGGCTCGAGGTGCGCGAGGGCGCAGTCGTGATCAACGCCGACGAGGATCCGGGGCTGGGCGATGCATGTGAGGCATTGGGCATCGAATGGACGGGGCTCCGGTTGGCGGGCAACCCACCTACGGCCGAACCGTGATCGCAGACGAAACCGCTCGCTCCTGGATCTCCGCCGGATCGGGCGCCGGGATGCCCAGCGCCTTCGCGTCGTAGGTGCTCCAGCGCGGAGTCGGGATCTCGAGTACCCGCGCGTAGTATCGCGCCGGACGATCCGTCTCGAAGGCCGGATCCTGCCAGACCACCCCGAGCCGCGTGGCGCCAATCGAGTTCTCGTAGGAGGCGTTCGCGACGTCGACCGTGCTCTGCAGCGCGGATACGCGACCCGTCTCCGGATCCGGCGTGCGACCGTCCGACGCGGCGACGTCGAAGATGCGCTCGTGACTGTCCCCGTTCTCGTCGACCCAGAGCTTCACGATCTGGATCCGGTCGAGGTTCGCGCCCTGCGGATCCTTCCGCGCCCAGACCGCGAAACGCAGCTGGCGGCTCGCGCCGCCGCCCTCGAGCGTGGCGCCCATCGGCACGCCCCGCGCGTCCGCGACGCTGACTGCATCCGCGCGTTCCGTCAGATCAGCGGGTAGGTCCCAACCGCCGAAGAAGCGAAGCGTGATCCAGGTCCCCGACGTCGCATAGGTCTCGCGTCGGCGCATCGCGTCGAAGAGCGAAGCGCGCGTGTTCTCTTCCGCCCAGACCGCGGCGAGCCCGCCGGAGCCCCACGTGATCGCCTGGTTGATGCTGTCCGGAATCCAGATGCCTTCGCCGAGCCGAAGCGCCGGCGCGCCATCCATCAAAGGGAGCTTGCCGTGGAAGGTGTCCTCGTCCATCGGCGAGCTCGCGTTGTGGCCGTCGCTGCTGCCGATCACGCCGAAGTCGAAGGGGTCGTAGCCCCCGCGCACCTGGAGCTCGAGGCCGGTGCGAAGCGCATCACGGATGTAGCTGCCCTTCGGTTCGCTGCGGCCCCCCTCCGTGCTCATCAGCTTGTCGTGGATCTCGAACGCCGCGAACTCGTCTTCGCTCGACAAGAGCGGGTGCGTTTCGGAGGCGCCCTTCACCTGGAAGATTTCGTGGATCGGCTCCCAGCGCGTGCGCCGCGCTGCGTAGTCCGCATCGATCGGCCCGCCGTCGAGGGTCGTCGTCTCGAACATGCGACCATCGGAGAGGTTCTGGTTGTGCGGAATCGCGAGCGCCTCCATGCCCTGCGCGCTCTGCTCGGCGAGGGCCGCCCAGAGGTCCTCGGGGTCCTTGGAGTCGTCGGAGCTGAACGGGAGGTCCGGTGCGGCGTCGCCACGGTACACGACGATGCGGTGCAGATTCGAAGCGTCGACGAAACTCGACCACTCGTAGCCGATGAAGGCGGTGAAGATTCCGGGGGCGTTCGCACGCGCGGCCGAATCGACGATCGACGCCCAGGTGGAGCGCATGACCTCGGGGTCCCCCAGACCTGCGTCCTTCGGCCGGACCAGCGATCGAAGTCCCTCGATCCAGACCCGCGTCTGCTCGAAGCGGCTCCGCCCGAGGAGCGCCTCGCGGAGGACCGCGCCGTCGACCGGGAGATCCGGCTCGAGGTGGCGGAGCATGCCGAGGTACTCCGAGTGATCGGTGACGGCCGCGAAGTCGAGGGGACGCGAGAGGCGGATCGGATAGCCGATCGCGTGTTCGATCGTGCCGCCCTTCGCGTAGCGATAGGCGTCGTCGGGCAGGGCGCGGACGCCGAAGCTATAGGCGTCGAGGGAATACGACGTGTGGATGTGGAGGTCGCCGAAGAAGACGGAGCGTTCTCGTGACGGCGGCGTCGCGGCCTTCGGCGGGGGCGGTTCCGCGGTGGCGGGATCGAAGACGGGGAAGAGGGTCGGGTCTTCCGGCGACTCACAGGCGAGGAGAAAGAGCGCCCCGAGCAGGCGAAGCGCGCGAGCGTGGCGGGAGCGGGTCATGGAATTCGGTGGTCCTCCGCGGATTCGTGGCAGGACGGGGAGTCTACTGCTTCGAGTTGGCTCGGGAGGGAGGCCGGGGGATCGAAGCGCTAGCCTGGTTGCGTCCGATCGGAGGATGCATGTCTACGGCGCCCCTCACTCACGAAGAACTCCAGTCCTATTGGATGAACGGCTACGTCCTCCGGCGCGACCTGATCGACATGGACACGGTCGAAACGCTTCGCGATCGCTTCCAGGCCGTGACCCACGGAACGATCCCCACCGCCAAGGGCATGCTCGTGATGCGGGACGTGCTCGTCGTGAACGGCAAGGTGAAGCCGGCCACGCCGGAAGAGGAGATCGCGAAGATCCAGGACTTCGTCGGCGACCCGGTCTTCTTCGGCTACGTGAAGGACGACCGGATCCTCGACATCGTCGAGCAGATCATCGGTCCCGACATCCAGACGCTCCACACCATGCTCATCAACAAGCCGCCGAACGTCGACGGGCGACACCCGCTCCATCAGGACCTGGTCTACTTCGGCTTCCGCCCCGCGGACAAGATCGTCGCGGCGCAGACGGCGCTCGAGCCCATGACCCGCGAGAACGGATGTCTGTCGGTCGTGCCCGGCACCCACGACCGCGGCCTGATCGACCACGAGACCTTGCCGTGGGAAGGCGCGAATGCCGGGTACTGGGGCGCGAAGGGCGTGGGCGCCCACCCGGATCGCGTGCACATCGAGCTCGAGCCGGGCGACACGCTCTTCTTCCATCCGGTCCTGCTGCACGGATCCGGGCGCAACCGGAGCGACGGGTTTCGCCGGGCGATCTCGGGGCACTACGTGTCGACGCAGTGCGTGCGGACGTGGACGACCCCCGACGAGGCGCAGCGGCAGTTCACGCTCATTCGGGGTGAGGCCCATGATCACGCGCCCCCGCCGGAGGATGTGATCCCGCCTGGGATTCCGGTCGATCGCGAGCAGTACATGGCGTTGCGCGAACGCGGCGGGAACCGCCGAGGGTGAGCCTCGCCGCGGGGCGCACCCGCGCGCCGCGAATCGCCGGCGGCGCGGCGCTCGCCGGCGTCCTGCTCCTTGGGGGCATCAGCTGGCTCGGATCCGGGTACGTGCTGAACCCACCTTGGTATGCCGGCGTCTCTACGGACGGCACGCTGCCGTTGGTCGAAAACGAGAGCTGGAACGGAGCGGATACGGATCCCGCGCGCGCGTTCGGGATCGCTTTCGAAGACGTGGCGTTCGCGGCGGAAGACGGTCAGACCCTGCGCGGCTGGTTCGTTCCACCCGAGACCCCGATCGACGACCGTGGCAGCGTGATCCTGCTCGTGCACGGCGGCGGAGGTGACCGGCGCGACTACCTGCGTCACGTGCCGCTCTTCCACGCGGCCGGCTGGCCGGTCCTGCTCTTCGACTGCCGGGAGCAGGGCGCGTCGGACGGGAAGGGGATCGGCGTTTCCTTCGGCGTGCGGGAACATCGCGACGTGTCGACCGCGGTCGCGTGGCTGCGAAACGAGCGTGGCTTCGCGCGCGTCGGCGTCCTCGGCACTTCTCAGGGCGGCGCGAGCGTGATCCTCGCGGGTGCGCGTGATCCGGGGATCGACGCCGTGATCGCGGAGAACCGCTTCGCGACGATCGAGGAGCTGCTCGAATACGGCGCGCGGGACGTGCCGCTGCCGATTCGATGGCCGTTGGTGACGGCCGCCTCCTGGCGCACCTACGGCAAGAGTGGGACGCCGCACCCGATCGACGTGGTGGGACGGATCGCGCCACGTCCGCTCCTGATCATGCACGGCACGGCGGATTCGGTGATCCACTATACGCAGTCAGAGCGACTATTCGCCGCGGCCCGCGAACCGAAGTCACTGTGGATCGCGCCGGACGCCGAGCACACGCAGATCTACGACGTGCATCCCGGCGAATACACGAGGCGCGTGCTCGCGTTCTTCGAGCCGCTGCGCGCGGCGTCGCGCTAACGGTCGGCCTCGTAGACGACCTGGCCGTCCTTGATCGTCTGCAGGACGCGCACCTCGCGGAGGGTCGTCGGATCGATCTCGAGCGGGTTGCGGTCGAGCACGATCAGGTCGGCCCGCTTGCCAGGCGCGAGCGATCCTTTGTCATGGCCCTCGTGGAGCTGGCGTTGCGCCTGCGACGAGGACGAGCATCCCAAAGGAGCTGATCGGCGCGAGTCTCTTGTTCATGCTCGTTTCTCGGGGATCGCGGCCGGGAACCTGGACGCGCGGACGACTACGAACCGAGCGGCGGGCCGTTCGCGCTGTCGATCGTCGCGAAGTCTTCGACCGCGTTGCGCCGCAGCTTCGTCAGCTGCTTGACCGGTCGGCCGAGCGGCAACACCGCGGCCGCCGCCATGTAGGACGGCATGTCGAAGAGCGCCTGCATCTGGGGCTCGCCGCCGGCGGCGAAGGTCGTGATCGTGCCCGCATAGCCCTGGTTCCGCGCGGAGAGCAGGATGTTCCACACGAAGGGGTAGATCGACGCACCGGAGATCACCCCGACCCGGTCGAGCAGCGAGTCGAAGGACGCGACCTCGCGCAGGTCGACGAAGATCGTGAGCAGGGCCGGCGCGGACATGATGCCCTGGAGCATCTCGGTCCCGGCGGGCGCCGCAGCGATCTCCTCCGCGGTCAGCTTCGTCGGCTCGATCGAGTTCCAGGGGTTCTCGCCGGCCATGCGCTGGGCGAGGTATTGCTGGAAGACCGGGACACAGCATTCGGCGATCTGCTTGCGCTTCTCGGCGTCCTTCACGACGACGACTTTCCACGGTTGGCGATTGCCGCCGCTCGGGGCGAAGCGGGCATCTTCGAGGATGCGGGTGAGGGCTGCGTCTTCGACGGGCTCGTCGGTGAACGCGCGGGCGGCGAAGGTGGTTCGGACGACTTCCTGGAATTCCATCAGGGGCGTGCTCCCTTCGTGGGCGGACCGACGACCTCGAAGTCGCCGTCCGGCGGCGGCGGTTCGAACGCGTTGAGGATGCCCGAGATCATCTGGTAGAAGCCGGCCAGCGTCACGACCTCGACGAGGCCGCGCTCGCCGAGAGCTTCCCGAGCGCGCTCGAGGGTGGCTTCGTCGACCTCGCGCCGATGCACGAGGGCGAGCGTGACGTCGTGGGCCGCGGCGACGGCGGGGTCGGCGAAGTCCGGGCGGCGCCCGTGACCGACCGCGTCGATCTCCTCCTCGGTCACGCCCTCGCGCTTCGCGATCATCGTGTGCGCCCACCACTCGAACGCGGCACCCCAGGCCCGTCCGACGACGAGGATCGTCATCTCTCGCGCCGCGCCGGAGATCTCCATGTCCGTACGCAGCGCCATCCCGAGCTTCTCGAGCAGGCTGCCGACCGCCGGATTGCGCAACGCTGCGTCGAAGGGACCGCAGAGCGAACCGTCGTCGCGCACGATCATCGGTCGGAGCGGTCCCTGGCCGCGCGGGCTCGCGAGCACGGCGTCGTAGAGCGCGCGCTGCTCGGCATCCAGGGACTCCGGTTTCAGGGGCACGAGTCGGGGGGCGCTCACTTGGCGCTCATCCGCTTGGCGCCTTCGGAGATCTCGCCCTGATAGGTGAAAGCGAAGATCTCCTTCGGCGACGCGCCGGCCTTGTGTCGTTCGTAGACGGCTTCGGCGTCGAACATGTGTCCGAAGACGTTCTTCGCGAAGTGCCCCTCGTCGAACCAGGCCTGCATCTCCTCGCGCGTCCCGAAGTTGTCGCAGCCGATCTCGGCTTCGTTCCCGTCAGGGTCGTGGTAGTAGAGGGAGAACTGGAAGCCGTGGTCGACGCAGTAGGCGGGGGTGACGCCGGCGTCGCGGAGGCGCGCGTACGCGGTCATCAGGTCGTCGAGCGAGTCGTAGAGATATGCGAAGTGGGCAAGGCCGGCGGATTGTGGGTCCTTCGGCTTCGCGGTCGGATCCTTCGCGATCAGCAGTCGGTGGTGTTCGTCGTCGAAGGTGAGGAAGTTGACGCTCGCGGTCTCATAGAGGGTCTCGGCGTTCAGGAACGTCTTGTACCAGGCGACCATCTCCTCGAACTGCGGACTGCGGAGCACGAGGTGGCCGAAGCGGGCAGGGCGGAGCGGCGAATTCTCGTCGAACTCGGGAAGGCGGGGGTTTTCCATGGGGTCCTCCGTGGCAGTCGAATGGGCGCGTGATCGTCCCGGATTCTTCCGGGTTGCATTTCGCTTGTCAAGTGAATAATATAACCCCCATGAACAAGCGGGCGCAGCAGCGGGAGGAGACCCGCGAACGGATCGTCGAAGCGGCGATCGAGTGCTTCGCGGAGTGCGGGTTCCGCGCCGCGAGCACGCGCCAGATCGCGACCCGGGCCGGCGCCAATCAAGGCCTCATCACCTATCACTTCAAGAGCAAGGACGAGCTCTGGCGGGCGGCGGCCAATCGTCTCTTCGGATATTTGCAGCGCATGGTCGAGGAACGCGAGCCGCTCCTCGAAGGCCTCCCTCCGAGGGAGCAGGCGCGGGAGGCGGTCCGCCTCTTCGTGCGATTTGCGGCGGCGCATCCCGAGCTCTTCCGATTCATGCTCGAGGCGGGCAAGAACGACGACGAGCGATTGCACTGGCTCGTCGACACCCACCTACGTCCCGTCTTCGAGAAACTGCACGGTCCGGGGCTCGGCCCGATCGTCGACGACGACCTGCGCGCACACCTCCAGTACGTGCTCGTCGGTGCGGGATCCTTGATCTTCGCGAACGCGCCGGAGGTGCGGCGCCTGACCGGGCTCGATCCGACCAAGCCCGACGCGATCGAAGCCCACGCGGACTTCGTCGCGAAGTTGCTGGTGCCCTAGTCGTGGCGAGAAAAGCCGTCGGTCGCCCGCCCTTCGGACTCCTCGACGCCCCGGTCGGTGCGATCGAGCGCGACGGGTTCGAGCTGCGGACGCCGCTCGGAGGGCGCGCCGGGTGGTGGCGCCGCCGCTTCGGGTTCAAGCACTTCCAGTACATGGGCGCGGTGAGCGACGAGCTCTTCGTCGGCTGTGCGATCGCGGACACGGGCTTGCTCGTGAACGTCTTCGCCTATCTCTTCGATCCGCGCGATCGCCGGATGGAGAAGCGGGGTCGGGAGACGCTCCTCGGACGCGGCTTCCGCTACAACCCGGATCCCGACGAGGGCGTGAGCCGATTCGAGTCGAAGCACGGACGCGTGTCGATGAGCGGTCGGCGCGGGGAGAACGGCGCGCTGCGAACGAAGCGCCTCGAGGTCGAGATCGCCTCGGGGCTCTCGATCGAGCTCGAGTTCGACGATGCCCCGCCCTTCGAGCCGATGCGGATCTGTACGCAGACCGGGGCGACAGGGTGGACGTACGCGCAGAAGGTGGCGGGGGTGCCGGCGCGCGGCCGCGCGAGCGGCCGACTCGGCACGTTCGATCTCGCGGAGCTCGGAGCGTTCGCGCACCACGACTTCACCGCGGGCTATCTGCGACCGGAGACGTATTGGAACTGGGCCTGTCTGAGCGGTCGCTTGCCTTCGGGGGAGGCGCTCGGGTTCAACCTGTCTTCGGGCGTGAACGAGACCGGGGTGACCGAGAACTGTCTCTGGGTCGACGGCCGCCTCGTGAAGGTCGACACCGTCCTGTTCGACTTCGATGACGACGATCTCGACCGGCCGTGGGAGATCACGAGCCACGACGCCAGCGTGTCGCTTCGCTTCGAGCCGCTCGGCGCCTACCGCGTCGAGCGGAATGCGTGGATCACCGCGACGCGCTTCGCGCAACTCTTCGGCCGCTTCGACGGCGTGGTCCGCATCGAAGGGCGGGAGCACGCGATCGAGGGGATGCATGGCTTCGCGGAGCGCCAGTATCTGAAGTGGTAGGCTCGGGCGCTCAGCGACCGCCTTCGGTCTGGCGCTGGAAGACCCGCCGGATGACGAGGGCATCCCCTTCCGGATCGAGTCGGTTTGCAATCACGAGCGTGTCCCCGGAACGCGTCCAGGTCGATTCGACCGAGACGATCCGGTCCACTTCGACGTAGTTCCGGCTCGTCACCACGAGGTGTCCGCTGTCCCAGGACGCGCTCCGGACGACCCTCCGGTCCATTGCGTCCCGCGCTTCGCGCGCGACTCCGTCGAGGGGCAGCTCCTGCTCGGTCGTCCGGATCGGATTCTCGTTCCGAATCCGCAGCCCGCCGCCTGGGAGCACCGTCACGGTCATCGTCGGCGAAATCGAATCCGCCATCCGGCGCGCGATCCACGGCGCATCCATCCGCTCGAGCATGGGTGCGACGGAGTCGGAGGCGTCGCGATCGAGCTGCCAGACGCCGACGAGGTCCTTGGCGGTCGCGCCCGAGGGCTCGGTCATCGCGATCGGGGCGAGCGCGACCGCGATTGCTGTCACCGCGAGCAGAAGTAAACGTCTCATCGGCTCGATGTTGCGAACCCGCCGCGTCAGACGCCGGCCTTCATCTGCCCCAGGAACGCCATCTTGCCGATCGGCGCGCCCGCCTGACGCAGGATGTCGTAGGTCGTCGTCGCGTGGAAATAGAAGTTCGGCAGGGAGAAGGACAGGATGAAGTTCTTCGCCGTGAAGGGGATCTCGTTCTTGCCGAGCTTGAACGTGAGGTTGCCGTCGGCGAGCGCATCGACGTCGGCGCGATCGAGTCCCGAGAGGCCGGTGCGCGCTTCCTCGATCAGACCCTGGAGACCCGCGTAGTCGAGGTCGAGGTCGAAGGAGGGCGGGCTGAACTCGCCTTTCTGGATTCCCTGGATCGCGCCGAAGGAATGATGCGCCGTCGACACGACCTGGAAGTGGAAGGGCATCATGTCGTCGCGCAGGTGCGTCAGGACGATCTCCTGCAGGTCGAGGCCGGTCTCGTTCGCGTGGGTCTTGCCGATCTCGAGGACGCCGGCGGTGCCTTCGAGGATCTGGAGGTAGCTGCCGACGCTCGCGTCGTAGAAGGAAATGGACATGGAGTTCTCCTGGGTGGGTTGGGTATGAGTCTGGATGGGAAGCGTGAGCCGGCGCGTCAGCGCAGGTCGGGAAGCTGGTAGCCCTGGTCGGCGAGATCGGCGCGGACGACCTTCTTGTCCATCTTGCCGGTCGACGTGAGCGGGATCGTGTCGACGTAGAGGACGTCGTCCGGAAGCTGCCACTTGGCGTAGGCCTTGGCGCAGTGTTCGAGGATCGTGTCGCCGGAGACCTCCGCGCCCGGAGCCAGCACGACGAGGGCCACCGGCCGCTCGTCCCACTTCGGATGCGGTTGCGCGACGACGCAGGCCTGGGCGACGCCGTCGAGCGCGACGATGTGATTCTCGAGGTCGACGGATGAGATCCACTCGCCGCCGCTCTTCACGAGATCCTTCGAGCGATCCGAGAGGATCAGATACTCCTCGGGATCGATCTTGCCGACGTCACCGGTGATCAGCCACTCGCCGTTGAACTTCTCGGGCTGCGGATCGTGGTAGTACTCGGAGCAGATCCACGGTCCGCGGACCATGATTTCGCCGATCGACTCCCCATCGTGGGGGAGGGCATTGCCGTCTTCGTCGAAGATCTCGACGTCGATGCCCGGCATGATCTGGCCTTGCTTGGCGACGTTCTCGAATTGCTGGTCGTCGGTGAGGGCGTGTTGCGAGCGCTTCATGACCCGTCGCGAGAGCGTCACGAGCGGCGACGTCTCCGTCATGCCCCAGCCCTGGATCATCTCGACGCCCAGGGTGTCCGCATACCAGCGGATCAACGACGGCGGCGGCGCCGAGCCGCCACACGTCAGGCGCGTCAGCTTCGAGAGATCGTAGGCGTCGGGGTTCGCCTCGTAGATCGACTTGATCCCCTGCCAGATCGTCGGCACGCCCGCGGAGAGGGTGACCTCTTCGTCGACCATCAGTTGGAGGAGTCGGCCGGGATCCATGAAGCGATGCGGCATGATCTGCTTGCAGCCGAGCATCGTCGCCGACCACGGCAGACCCCAGCCCATCGCGTGGAACATCGGGACGATCCCACACAGCGTGTCCGTCGCCGACAGGCTCATCGAGTCGGTCATGCACTGGGTGAGCGTGTGCAGGTACTGGGAGCGGTGCTCGTACTCGACGCCCTTCGGGTTGCCGGTCGTGCCGCTCGTGTAGCAGAGCCCGAGCGGAGCATTCTCGTCGAGGGTCGGCCAGTCGTAGGCGGTCGGTTGGCCTTCGATGAACGCTTCGTAGTCGATCGGATCGGGGAGAGTCGTCTCCCAGCCTTCGAAGCCGGCTTCGGTCGCGACGATCACGCGCTCGACCGAGGGCATCCGCCCGACCAGCGGCGCGAGCAGGGGGAGCGTGTCGGCGTCGGCGATGATCACCTTGTCCTGCGCGTGGCCGATGATGTACTCGAGGTCCTTGTCCGAGAGGCGCAGATTGAGCGTGTGGAGGACGGCGCCCATCCCCGCGCAGGCGTGATAGGCCTCGAGGTGGCGCGAGCCGTTCCACATGAACGTGCCGACGCGGTCGCCGATCCCGATGCCGGCGGCGGCGAGGGCGTGGGCCAGCTGGTGGGCCCGGTCGCGGGTCTCGCGCAGGGTCTGTCGTCGCGTGCCGTCGTTGGTGGCGGTGACGATCTCTTCGTTCGGCGCGACGACCGCGCCGCGATCGAGCAGCTTGGCCATCAGGAGCGGAGTGTGTTGCATCGCCATGCGGGGGGTCCTCCACGCCGCGCTCGGGGGACGAGCGCGCGAACAAGGAGCGTAACGAGGACGGCGGGGGAGCGGAAGCGGGAAGGCGCGTGGCGGGGCCGGACGAGCGCGACTCGCCGTCGGCGGATCGGGCGCCCTGCGGTGATACGCTCCGGTCATGACGATCTTCGCGTCTCTCCTCGCCGCCCTCGCGCTGGGCCTCGTCGCCCTGGCGGAACTCTGGTCCCGCACGCCGCACGGTCGACTGAAGCGTCGCTTCGCGCTCTATTTCGGCCTGATGAGGCGCTTCGGCGGCAAGCGCGCCGAGGGCGTCCTCGACGCCGACGCCATGGTCGACGAAGCGGCGAACGCGGGTATCCGCGAGGCGTTCATTCGCGAGACCGCGCCGCTCTCGAAGCTCGATGCCTTCGACGGCAAGATCGAGGACCGAACCCTCGATGGACCGGGTGGGCCGCTGCCCGTCCGCGTCTATACGCCGAAGGCCGCCGGGCCGCTTCCGCTCCTCGTCTACTTCCATGGCGGCGGCTTCGTGATGGGCAGCCCGGACTACACGGAAGCCGTCACCCGGGGCGTCGCCGCCCAGGCCCCCGCCATCGTGATCAGCGTCGACTACCGAATGGCCCCGGAGCATCCCTTTCCCGCGGCGGTCGAGGACGCGGACTTCGCGGTCGCGTGGGCGCACGCGGCGGCAGCCTCCCTCGGCGCGCGGCCGGGGCCGATCGCGGTCGCCGGCGACAGCGCCGGAGGCAACCTGGCAGCGGTCGTCGCCTTGCACGACCGCGAGTCGGGTGCGGGCCGGGTCGGGCTTCAAGGGCTCATCTATCCGTGCGTCGATGTCGCGCGCCGCGACCGTCCGTCGCAGGTGGCCTTCGCAGCGGGCTACGGCCTGTCGCAGAAGGACTGTGACGCGTGCTTCGCCGCCTACATCGCGGGCGGGACCGAGCCGACGAATCCCTCGCTGTCGCCGCTCCATGCAACGACGCTCGAGGGCGTCGCGCGCGCGATCGTGTTCACCGCCGGCTTCGACGTACTCCGGGACGAGGGGATCGCCTACGCGGACCGACTCGAAAAGGAAGGCGTGCCGGTTCGACGCGTGCATCAGCCCGAGATGCCCCACGGCTACATCACGATGACGCGCGTGGTGCGCGAGGCGCGGGACGACATCGCGATCCTGGCGTCGGAGGTGGCGCGAGGCGCTTGCTAGCGTGCCCGCCACAGAGGAGAGACCCGTGGAGATCATCGACGCCTGGGCCCAACACCCGACCGCGCGACACCTCGCCGACCCGATCTTCGCCTCGCTGCGTCGCTGGACGAAGATGCCCGATCCGGATCCGAACGTGGAGATCCCGGTTTCGATGACGCTGGCGGCGATGGACGCCGGCGGCGTCACGACTTCGCTGGTGAGCGCGTGGTACGCGCCGCGAAACGTGATGATCTCGAACGACGAGGTCGCGTCCTTCGTCGCGGAGTCGAAGGGTCGACTCGTCGGCGTCGGCTCGGTCGACCTCTCGAAGCCGATGGAAGCGGTCGCCGAGATCCGCCGCTGCGTGAACGAGCTCGGCTTCAGGGCGATCCGGGTCCTGCCCTGGCTCTGGGAGGTGCCGCCGACGGACCGCCGCTTCTACCCGGTCTACGTCGCCTGCGCAGACCTGGGGGTCCCGTTCTGCACGCAGATCGGCCATACCGGTCCGCTCATGCCCTCCGAGGTCGGTCGCCCCTTCTACCTCGATCAGGTGGCCCTCGACTTTCCGGAGCTGACGATCGTCGGTGGCCACATCGGCTACCCCTGGACCGACGAAGCGATCGCGGTCGCGACGAAGCACGAGCGCGTCTTCATCGACACCTCCGCCTACACCGTCCGCCGCTATCCGCCGCAGCTCGTCGACTTCATGAAGACGAACGGGCGCGAGAAGATCCTCTTCGGGACGAATTACCCGATGATCCAACCGGCGAAGGCCTTGGCGGGCCTCCACGAGCTCGGGCTGGACGACGAGGTCCAGGCGCTCTTCCTCGCCGGGAACGCGCGTCGGGTCTTCGCCCTCGACGCCTAGCTGCGTCGCCGACGCCGACGGCGCGTCCGATCGTCGCGCGGTATCTTCCCGCGCGACGCCCGCGCCTTCGCGACAACCATCCCGAGAGAGGCCCCCCCTGATGAGCGACTCGTACACGCCCCCCGAAGTCTGGACCTGGGACAAAGAGAGCGGAGGCCGCTTCGCGAGCATCAACCGGCCGATCGCCGGCGCGACCCACGAAGAGGACCTGCCCCGCGGCGAGCACGACCTGCAGCTGCATTCCCTCGCGACCCCGAACGGCGTCAAGGTGACGGTCATGCTCGAGGAGCTGCTCGAGCTCGGACACACCGGCGCGGAGTACGACGCCTACCTGGTCAACATCCAGGAGGGCAAGCAGTTCTCGAGCGGGTTCGTCGCGGCGAACCCGAACTCGAAGATCCCCGCCATGGTCGACCACTCGACCTCGCCGCCGACGCGCATCTTCGAGTCGGGCGCGATCCTCGTCTATCTGGCCGAGAAGTTCGGCGAGTTCCTGCCGACGGATCCGTCGAAGCGTGCCGAGACGATGTCCTGGCTCTTCTGGCAAATGGGCAGCACGCCCTTCCTGGGCGGCGGCTTCGGCCACTTCTACGCGTACGCGCCGGAGAAGTGGGAGTACCCGATCAACCGCTATGCGATGGAGGTCAAGCGCCTCCTCGACGTGCTCGATCGAAACCTGGCGGATCGCGAGTACGTGATCGGCGACGAGTACACGATCGCCGACATGGCGATCTGCCCGTGGTTCGGTGGGCTGATCCTGAACAACCTCTACGAGGCGGAGAAGTTCCTCGACGTCGCGTCCTATGAGCACGTCGGACGCTGGGCACGGATGATCGTCGAGCGGCCCGCCGTGAAGCGCGGCCAGCGCGTGAACCGCATGTGGGGACCCGAGGAGCTTCGCGTCCCGGAGCGCCACTCGGCCGCCGACTTCAACGGAATCGACTGACGCGCCTGGCGCGCCTGACGCGCCGACGCGGTCAGACGCGCGGCTCGAGCCGGAACAGGATTGCCTCGGCCCGGAGCTCCGGGTCGATCTCGGTCTCGTACTTCGCGAAGGCGGCCTTCATGAAGGCCTCGGCCTCCGCGTCGCTCGTCGCCTCGGTCGCGCGGAGCGCGTAGAGGTCCTCCCCGACCCGCAGACGGACGTTCGGATCGGCGACGACGTGCTGTGTCCATGCGCTCTCGCGGGCCCCGCCCACGTAGAGCGCGCTCTCGATCGCGACGCACCAGATGTTCACCGAGTAGGGGTCGCTCGGTCGGGTCTCGAGCTGGACCGTGTCGACGTCGTCGGTGAACGCCCAACTGTCGGGGACCGGACGTTCCGTGCCGGACAGGGCTCCGCCCGGGATCATCACGATCGGGTCGCAGGCGAGCGCGAACAGCGTGGTCAGGATGACGCAGAGCAAGCGCGAGCGGGACATCGGACCTCCGGACGGATTTCGGTTGCGAGGATAGGCGTCAGGAGTGCCGGCCGCCGCGCGTTAGGTCGCGGTCCGCCCGATTGCCCGAGGATGGGCTGCTAGGCGGATTGCCAATGGGCGGTCAGTGCGTCCACGATCGGATCGAGGTCTTCGAACATCCACCAGTGCGAGCGGTCCGCGAGCGTCGTGGTCGAGGCCCCGACGGAGCTCGCCACGGCTTCGCACATCTCCGGCGTTCCGCAGAAGGGATCCGCGGTTGCTACGAAGACGTGCCCCGGTCGACGCGGCGACGCCGTGAGCTTCTCGCCGAGCTGCTTCATGACGGGCTGCGCGGCGGAGCGGTAGAGGGCGAGGACGCAGCGTGCCATGTCCGCCCCCTGCGCCGCCGCGAGCTCGCGCGCGACGTCTTCCGGGATCCCGAACGAGGTGACCGTCTCGATCCGCTGCTCGAGGGGCGCGTCCAGCATCGCGGCGACGGCATCTTCGCCGACGATCGGGGTCTGCCACGCCTGCGCGAGCTCGTGCCATACGTAGTCGGGGTGGACGAGACCCACGGAGTCCACCGCCCAGCTCCGTACGAGGTCTGGACGCTCGGCCAGCACGCCGAGCACGTGTCCCGCGCCCCAGTCGTGGCCGACGAGATCCGCGGCGCCACCGCGGGCCTCGATCTCGCCGACCAGCCAATCGCGATAAGCCTCGCGCGTCGCCGCGAAACCGTCGGGAACTGGCGCGCCGAAGCCGGGCGGGGCGAGCGCTTCGAGATCGTCTTCGCCTCGTGCGCGAAGCGCGTCGAGGAGCGGACGCCAGAGCGCGGGGGATTCGGGGTTGCCGTGGACGAAGAGTCTGGGCATGAGGTTCCTTCCGGTCGGGTGGATCGGGCCGGGCGAGCGTAGCGCCGGTCCCTCGCTCGTCGCGTGGACGCAGGGTCGTGCTACCCGTCCCGTACCCCCACGATGCCACCACGCGAGCGCGCCCCCGTCGACGCTCGACGCCAGGAGCGCGCGCGATGCCGAGTCGAGGACACGAGCGGGGACGCCCTCGAATCCCGGTCGCGGCTTGGCTCGTCGTGATCGTCGCGACCTGCACGGCGACGACCGCCACCGCCGAGCTGTACTCGCACCTCGAGGACAGCAGCGTCGTCGGTCGCAACATCGGCTACGCGAGCGGCACCCCCGACCAGGGTCATCCCCCCGTCGGGACCGTCGAGTTCGTGCCGGAGCTCGCGGTCTTCATGGAGAACATCGAGAAGATCGACACCGTGCGCGGCCGCACGTTCATCGGCTTTCTGACGCCGGCACGTTTTCGATACCGCGCCTCGGAAGCGGTCACGATCGAGCTCGGGGGCTTCCTCGGACACGACTTCGGGGACGACAGTGAGCTCGACATCGCCGAGCCGATCGTTCGTCTCATCGCCGAGCCGGTCGACGACGTGTTCCTGGTCGGTGGGTCCATCCTGCCGACGCACTGGATCCACGACGCCGTGCTCGACGACACGCATCGGCTACAGGGCACCGAGCAGGGCTTCCAGGTGCGTGTCGACCGCGAGGTGCTCAAGCTCGACACCTGGATCAACTGGCGCATCCGGGAGACCAGTATCCGACCCGAGGAGTTCGAGATGGGCCTCGCCGGGCAGCTGCGGCCCTTCGGCGGGCTGCACGTCGATGGACAGGTCTTCTGGTCCCACGTCGGCGGGCAGCAGAACAACACCAAGCGGGTCGAACACAACCTCGCGTTCGTGGGCGGCGCGACCTGGGGGTGCGCCGAGCCCTTCGGTGCCACGTGGATCGAAGACCTGCGCATCGGCGGCCACTACTTCCACGTGCTCGACGACGGCCGGAACGGGAACTTCTCGACCGGCCGGGGCTGGGAAGCCGAGATCAGCCTCGAGACGCAGCCCTGGGATCGCGTCGGGCTCCGGTACCACGCTTCGTATTTCGATGGAGACGAGTTCGGCGCGCTGCGAGGCGATCCGCTCTACGGCCTCTCGGACTACACCCAGCTCGGCGGGACCCTGATCGCGGAGATGACGGGCTCGCTTCGCGCCGAGGCAGGCGTCGTGCTCCAATACGGCCAGGGCGTGTTCAACGGTTCGTTCCTGATCAATCTCGTGTGGGGCCAGCCCTTCCCCGTGCCCGTCCTGAAGGCGCGCGAGGCGATCGGCGACGCCGACGGAGGACGCGATCGATGAGAGCAGGAATCATCAGCAGGGAAGGCGTCCTCGAGTGGCGCGAGTACGACGAGCCGGATCCCGTCGGCGCGAGCGGGATCGTCGTCGATGTCGCCTACTGCGGGATCTGCGGGACGGACATCCACGCCTATCAACACGGTGGGCCCTATCCCGAGGCCCTCTGCGGGCACGAGTGGGGCGGCGTCGTCAGCAAGGCAGGCGCCGGGGTCTCGCGCGTTCGCGAGGGCGATCGCGTCTGCGTCTCGATCCTGCCGCCCTGCGGCGCGTGTAGCGAGTGTCGCGCCGGCCACGAAGCGTTCTGCCTCCCGGCGATGAACTCCCTCGGCGGCGGCGACCCCTGCGGATCGCTCCACGGCGGGTACGCATCGTCGATCGCGGTGAGCGAAGGGCGCGTCGCGCTCGTCCCGGACGCGCTCTCGGACGAAGCGGCGGCGCAGGTGGAGCCGGCGACCGTCGCCTATCACGGCGTACGTCGGAGCCGACTGCGGCTCGGTGACTACACGGTCGTGCAGGGCGCGGGCCCGATCGGTCTCTTCACGTTGCAGTGGGCGAGGGCGGCCGGCGCCGGCACCCTCGTCTGCATCGAGGGCGCGCCGGCGCGCGCGGAGCTCGCGAAGACCCTCGGCGCGACCCACGTCGTCGCGCCGGGCGAGGCCGCGGAGACCCTCGTGCGTGACGGGACCAAGGGCCTCGGCGCTGATACGGTCTTCGAATGCGTCGGTCGACCCGAGACGATCCAGACCGCCGCGAACTTCGCGCGGCGCGGCGGGGCCCTCATGATCATCGGCCTGTCGGATCGTGACGCGCTGATCACGCCCGGGATCATCCTCTCGAAGGAGATCCGCATGGATTGGTCGATCGCGTATCACCACACCGAGTTCGAGCGGGCGATGGCGATGATGGTCGACGGCCGGGTGCGCGGAGATCTCCACACCCGAAAGGTCGGCCCCGAGGCATTGGTGGCAGCCTTCGACGAGCTGGCGGGCGGTGCGGCGGCGGACGTGAAGGTGCTCTTCGATCCGCGCGGCGGCTGATCGGAGCGTTATCCTTCCGGGAATCCTGGAGGCAACCGGATATGGCCGCCGCTCCCGTTCTCGCCGCGCCTTTCGATCCGACCCGGCCGGTCGACCTCATCAGCCCCGCGTTCTGCGAAGACCGGGTCGCGTCCTACCACGCCTTGCTCGAGGGGCCCGCGGTCCGAGATGCGAAGATCAGCTTGATCAAGCTGAAGATCGTGTCGCGTCACGCCGAGTGCCGAGAGCTCTTGACCGATCCCCGGTTCATCCGCAATCGCGGTCGCGCCCGGGGCAAGAGCGACGCGAGCCCCCTCCCGTTTCCGCTCCCGAAGTCGATCGCTGCGCTCTCGAAGAGCATGATCTTCGAGGATGGAGAGGAGCACCAGCGCCATCGCTCCCTCGTGAACAAGGCCTTCACTTCCCGGTCGGTCACGAAGCTGGAGTCGCAGGTCGAGTCCCTCTGCGGCGATCGGCTGAAGGCCCTCGACGGGGCCGGGACCGTCGACCTCGTGACGACCTATGCGCGCGACGTCCCGACCCGCGTGATCGCGGCGATGATGGGGATCGAAGACGACGAGATGCGCGAGTTCGAGCAAGGCATGCGGGTCCTGACGGACGGCCTCTCGGGGTTCAGTCTCGTGCGCACGTTGGTCTGGGACCTGCGCAAGGTCGCGGGCTTCCTGCGTGGGCTGATCGCGAAGAAGAAGGCGACCCCCGGAGACGACCTGCTGACCGCATTGATCGAAGCCGAAGAGGATGGCGACCGATTGTCCGAGGACGAGCTCCTCGCGATGGCCTTCCTGCTGATCGTGGCGGGCTTCGAGACGACGGTCCACCAGATCGCGAACGGTGCCGTCGCGCTCATCGAACACCCGGACCAGCTCGCTCGACTTCGCGCCGGCGAGGCGTCCTGGGAGACCGCCGCCGAGGAACTCGTTCGGTTCTGCGGTCCCGTCGATGGGACGAAGCCGAACTACGCGTCCGAAGACCTGATGCTGGGCGAATTCGAGATTCCGAAGGGCACCGCGGTCATGCCGGTCTTCGGTGCGGCGAACCGCGATCCGCTCGTGTTCGATGATCCCGACGCGCTCGACGTCGCGCGCGACCCGAACCCGCACCTCGGGTTCAGCTTCGGCACCCATTTCTGTCTCGGTCGGCCCCTCGCGCTGATGGAGACGCGGATGGCGCTCTCGATGCTCTTCGATCGCTATCCGAACCTCTCGCTCGCGACCGATCGCCTCGAGCGCGTGCGCCTTCCCGGTTGGAATCGGCTGGCGAGTCTCCCGGTGGATCTGCGCGATTGACGATCGGCGACGGTGAGCACTACGTGATCATGGGGCGCCCGGAATCCGGGTACTCGATGAAGGCCCGCTCGGCGATGCGATTCAAGGGCGTGCCGCACGAGTGGGTCGATCGTTGTCTGGCGAACGACGCACTCTTCCAGGCGCACGCCAAGGTGCAGTTGATCCCGCTGGTCTTCCTGCCCGACGGCGAGGCGATCCAGGACTCGACGCCGATCCTCGAGCGGCTCGAACGCGAATTTCCGGAGCCGTCGTTCCATCCGGAGGATCCCGCGCTGCGTGCGCTCTCGGACGTCCTCGAGGAATACGGGGACGAGTGGGGGAACAAGCTGATGTTCCACCACCGCTGGGGCTACCCGCTGGATCAGAAGGCACGCAGTCGGACCCTCGCGAAGGGCATGCTCGGGGGACACCCGCTGCGGATCTTCGCGCCGGTGATGGCGCGCTTCGTCGTCCGCCGGATGATCCCGGGCATGGCGTTCGCCGGCGCGAACGCGAACAACGCACCGCTGCTCGTCGAATCCTGGGCGAACCTCGTCGAGATGCTCGAGGCGCATCTCTCGACACGAGCCTATGTGTTCGGCGGCCGCCCCGCGTTCGGCGACTTCGGACTCTGGGGCCAGCTCCATCAGGCCTTCCTCGACCCGACCTGCGGCGAACACCTGCGCGAGCACGGGCCCGCGGTCGTGGCCTGGATCGAGCGCATGCTCGAGCCCAAAGTCGAAGGCGCCTTCGAGACACTCGATACGCTGCGTCCGACCCTCGAGCCGATCTTTGCGCGCGAGGTGGGCCCGCGCTTCCTCGCCTGGGACCTGGCCAACGAACGCGCGAACGCGGCCGGCGAGGCCCAGACCGAGCTCGAGATGGACGGGCGGCTCTACTATCAGCGCACCTTCAAATATCCGGCGCTCACGCTCGGGATCCTCCGAGGCAAGCTGCCGCCCGTCGGCGCGGCGCCGGAGCTCGACGCGTTCCTGGCGTCCACGGGCTGCGACGCGGCGCGTAGCAGAGCCGACGAGTAGCAGAGCGGACTAATCGTCGAGCGCGAAGCGCAGGTTCTCTTCCTCGACCTGCACGCCCAGGGTGTTCAGCGCCATCGAGACCAGGTTGTACTGGCCGACCGCGAACACGAGGTCGATCGACTGCTGCGTGTCGAAGTGCTCGGTCAGCGCCTTCCAGGTCGCGTCGGAGACGAACGCGTCCTCGACCAGCTCGTCCGTCGCCTGCAGGATTGCGCGCTCGGCGTCGGTCCACTCGGACGCGTCGGGCCCGATTCGGATGCGACGGATCTCCTCTTCGGAGAGGCCACAGTCGAGGGCGATCCGGACGTGCTGCGTCCACTCGTAGCCCGAGTTCCGGAGATGTCCGACACGGAGGATCGCGATCTCGCGCTCGCGGGCCGGCAGGGTGCTCTTGCCCAGCACGTGGTTTCCGAAGACCAGCCATCGCTTGAACAGGTCGGGGTGGTGGGCGAGGGTGCGAAAGATGTTCAGCAGCGGGCCGTCGCCGAAGCGCTCGCGCAGATCGGCAGGCATCTCGTCGTCGGAGAGCGGGGGCACGCGGGGCGTTGCGAGGCGCATGGATCGGGTCTCCCGGTTGTCTTCGGCGACGTGGGCTCGCGCGGGGTTCGTGGTGCGCCGGATCGTTGCGGATCGGCTCCCGTGCCCGATGCTAGCGTGATCCCGCGACCGCTCGCGGCGCGCCACGCAGGAGGGCATCGGCCTTGGGGCGCATCCATCTCTTCGAGCTCGAAGACCAGGCCTGGTTCCCCGACGTGATCCGCGACGCGGGGACCGCCTATCTCCGCTTCATGATGGGCAAGTCGGGTCAGGCGGCCGCGATCGTGCCGAAGATCGCGGAAGTGCTCGACCAGAGCGGGATCGATCGGATCGTCGACCTCTGCTCCGGCGGGTCCGGACCGATCCCGGACGTCGTCGACGTCCTCGCCAGCGAGGGGCGCGACGCGAAGGCGACGCTCACCGACCTCTACCCGAACGCCGAATCCTTCGAACGGGCCTGTCGTGAATCGGAGGGGCGAATCGAGGCGATCGCGACGCCGACCGATGCAACGCGCGTCGGCGCCGAACGCCCGGGGCTGCGGACGCTGACGAATGCGCTCCACCACTTCCGTCCGGAGGCGGCCGGTAGGATTCTTCAGTGCGCGGTCGATGCGCGACAGCCGATCGCCGTGTTCGAGATGGTCGGCCGCCACCCGGCCCAGATCCTCGGCATGCTGCTCGTGTTCATCCCGGTGATGCTGGTCCTGCCGTTTCTGCGCCCTTTCCGCTGGGCCTGGGTCCCGCTGACCTATCTCGTCCCGGTGATTCCCCTCTTCGTCATGTGGGACGGGCTGGTCTCCTGCCTGCGGGTCTACTCGGAGGCCGAGCTGAGCGCCCTGATCGACGGGCTCGAAGGGGGCGACGACTTCGAGTGGGAGATCGGGGAGATCGGGATGCCAGGGATGCCGGTCGGTATTGGCTATCTGGTCGGCACGCCGCGGGCCGCGTGATGCGTTCGCGCGCCCGGCGGCTTCGCGTTCGACTACTTGCTCGGGTCGCGCTGTCGCTGCTCGTCGTGCTCGCGTGCGAGCGAGGAGACGGGGCCAACCCCGATCCGCACGTCCTTTCTGATCCGGTGGCGATCGCGGCGACGGTCGACGGCGAGCCGATCACGCTGGAATCGGTCGACGCGCCGCTCCGGATCGAGCTCCATGACCTCGCGCTCGCGACCTGGGAGGCGCGTCGTCGGCGCCTCGAATCCCTCGTGCGCAGCGCGTTGGGTCCGGACGGGCCTTCCCCCGACTCCCCGACCTGGGAAGAGCGGGTCGAATGGCACCTCGACCCACCCGAGCCTCCGCGGTTCGCGTTGCCCGTCGAAGGCGCGATCCTCGTGGGCTCTCCTGCCGCGCCGATCACGCTCACGGTCTTCGCCGACTACGCCTCGTCCCATGTCCGCCGTCTCCAGCCCGAGCTCGTTCGGCTGCGAGACGTCCACGGCGAACGGTTGCGCCTCGCCGTTCGTCAGCATCCGCTCGCCTATCATCGCCACGCGCGGGTCGCGGCACGCGCGGCGCTCTGCGCCGAGGCCCAGGGGCGATTCGACGACTTCGACGACGTGCTCCTCGGTGCGCAGCCCGACCAGTCCGATGAGGCCGTGCGTGAGCTCGCGGCGACCATCGGGCTCGAGCCGCGTGCGTTCCGGACGTGCCTCGACGACGCCGAGATCGACGGTGCGATCGATCACGACCTCGCGTTGGCGCGGGAGATCGGTGTCCGGCGCGCGCCCACGATCTTCGTCAACGGTCGATACGTGGCCGGCCGGCCCGATTTCGCTGCCCTCGACGCGATCGTGCGGGGCGAGCTCGAACGGGCCGGAGTCCCGCTGTCTCAGGTCGTCGAGGCCGGCGACGTTGCCGAGGCGGTCGATTTCAACGACTCCGAGCCTGCGGTGTCGCCTCTGCCGGAGATTCCGCCCGGGGTCCTGGCCGAGCCCGAACGAGTGATCTCGCTCGGGCGCGACGAGGTCGACGTGGCCCTCGCCGAGCGTCAGGAGATCGAGGCGCAACTCCGCCCGACGCGGGGAGAGTTCTCGGGAGAACGCCTCCTCAAGGTGCGCGACGGAGCGACGCAGCCCTTCCTCGAGCGCCTCGGGCTGGAGCCCGGTGACGTGCTCGTCGCCGTGAACGGTGCGTTCGTGACGGTCGCCCACGACGGCTTCCTCGACGCCTTCGCCGCCGGCGACGTCGTGGAGATCCTGATCATGCGACGCGGACGGCCCCACAGCTGGGAGTACCGGATTCGCGGCGACGCCGACTAACGCGGGTTCGAGAACCAGGCACCCGACGAGAGCAGCCCCTGGCCCGAGAGCGAGGGGTGGAAACAATCGCCGCCGTTGATCTCGTTCGCGCCGAACGCCGTCGTGCCTGTGGACGGGAGCGTCTCGTTCACGTAGTCCGCGACGACCTCGATCCCGTTCGGGTTCCGACCGTTCGCGTTCGACGTGTACGCGAGGGCCAGGTCGCGCAGGATCTCGTTGTATCGGGCCACGCGCGTCGAGATCGCCGCCAGGCGCGTCGGCAGCTCCTCACCGTTGATCACCGCGTCCAGCGTCGCGACCTCGCACACGTTGAAGGTGTCGCGGAAGGAGTCGCAGTCGATGCTGCTGGTCCCCGTCTGTTTGGCGACACCGGCGGCGTAGAGGTCCTGGACGCGGGGGACGCCGAGGAGGTACACGGTGGCGTCCGTCGGGAGCGACGTCGGGTGACCGAACCCGACGAGCTTGTCGAGCCCGGCTTCGATCGCCGCGGTCCAGGTCGCGTCGTCGTAGAGTGGGTTCCCGCAGCTCCCCGGGTCGACGCAGTCGCGATTGCAGACGTCGTTGCCGCCGAGCTCGACGACGACGAGATCCGGGATCGGCGACAGCAGCAGGATGTCGTCGACCTGATTGGCGAAGCGGTCGGCGCCGGAGGTCATCTCGGCTCCGGAGACGGAGACCCGACTCGATGTGATCCCGGAGGCCGGCCCGCCGTAGAAGTCGTAGAAGCTGCTCGTGAGACTCCCGCCGTCGAACCAGGAGTGTTCGGGTTGGTCGCCGCCGGCCGGGCAGAGGAGACAGAGCAGCCCGAAGATTCCCGCGTTGCAGGTGCAGTCCGCCGCGAAGCCCTGGGTGATGCTGTCACCTGCGGCGACGATCCGGGTCGGGGGCGGCGGCACGAGCTGATCGGCCTGGCAGACCTGGGCGAGGCCGGGTCCCGCACCGATGAGCGCTTCGCGGAGCGCCTGGCGGTCGTTGGGCTCGCAGTCCAGGCGGCCGCCGATCACGCTGCACTTGTCCTCGGGGAGAGCGACGGGCAGCACGCCGGCGAGTCCGCGCTGGTAGAGCGCCGCGTCGAGGAGGTCGACGATGCCGTCGTCGTTGAGGTCGCCACATTGGCAGGCATCGCCTATGCCATCGCCGAACGGTCCGCCGAGGCCGCCGACGTCGAGCTGGTCGGCGTTGGGGGTGTGGACGCAATTGTCGGTCGCGTCCGGCTCGCCGTCCCCGTCGGCATCCTGTGCCGACGCGACGCACGCCGCGAAGAGCGCTGTCGAGAGGGCGGCGATCGCGATCGTTCGCGCCCTTGCGCCTGCCCGGCGCTCGCGCCGACGGGCGAGGGCGCCGAGCGCCGCGAGGCCCGCAGCCCAGGTCGCGAGTCCCGACGGCTCCGGGGCCGCGATCAGCTGGCTGCCGAGGGCCGAGAGATCGAAGCCGGCGTCGATGCTGCTGCCGACGCTGCGCGAGAGATTCCAGCTAGTGCTCGACACCGTCAGGTCGAGGGCGCCCACCCGGATCGGGCCGGCTACGCCGTTGACCGCATCCCCGCCGATCACGGCGAACTCTCCGGCGTCGTCTCGCGAGACGACGTCGACGCCCGGATCGGGGACGAACGCCTGGATCGTCGCATCGCCGCCCGAGACGAGCGTGAAGGTCCAGGCGCAGAGCTCGTCGCCGTCCCCGTCGACACACGGCGTCCCCGTCGTCGTCATGGCTGGGCCGCCGTCGACGTAGAGGAAGAGCGTGACCATCGGGACGCCCGGCTCGATCGGAAGTCCCACCGCAGGGACACCGTCGTCCGCGGGGCTGTGGTAGACGCTCGCCGGGCCGGCCGTCGCAGCCAGTGGCGTGAGCAACACCAGGAGCGCGACAGCGAGCGGGAGCAGGTGGAGCAGGTGGAGCAGGCGCATGGGGCCAGCATACGCGACGGCTGTCGCGCCCCGACGCGAATTCCTGCGACGCCCGGTCGATGTTGTCATTGACAACTCTCATCCGATTGGCATATGTTGACGCCGAAAACATGGCGTACCACCACGGCAATCTGAAGCAGGCGCTGCTCGAGCGGGCGGCCGAAGTGATCGCGGAGCACGGGCTCGAGGGCCTCAGCCTGCGCGGGCTCGCGCGCGACCTCGAGGTGTCGCACGCGGCGCCCCGTCGGCACTTCCCCGATCGCGCAGCCCTCGTCGGTGAGCTCGCGAAGGAGGGCTTCCGCCGCGCGGTCGACGCCATGAACGACGGCGCGGACGCCGCCGGGGCGGATCCGGTCGCACGCTATCGCGCTCTCGGTCGAAGCTACGTGCGCTTCGCACGCGAGGACGCCGCGTTCTTCCGCGCGATGAACCACCCCGAAGTGCGCGCGATCCGCGACGACGAGCTGCGCACGCTCGAGTCCGAGTGGTTCACGACGCTCCGAGACGGTGCCGCCCGGGCGCAGCAATCGGGCTGGCACCCCGAAGCGTCGCCGGAGGCGCTCGTCGCGTTCAGCGTCGCGGGGGCGATGGGCGCCGCGTCGGTCTTCTCCGACGGGAGCTGGTCCTCGCTGATCGACGCGGCGGACGTCGACGCTCTTGCGGACGACGTCCTGGATCTGATCGTCGACCGCACGCGCACCACGGCTCTGCCGGGGGGTGCCGAGGGCGACGACGACGAGAGGAGAGCCTCATGAAATGGATGGAAGTCTTGCGGTCGCTCAACGACTGGGGAGCAGTGCTCTTTGGCGTGGGCTTTCTCGCGCCGCTGATCGCGCAGACGATGGAGGCGACCGGTGTGCCGGCGCCCTTCGGTTGGCCGCCGATCGCCGTCGGCCTGATGGTCGGAGTCGCCGGGGGCCTCGTCGCCAAGGCTCGGAGGAGCTGGGTATGAGCGCCGCCGTCGAAACGAACGGACGCAGCGACCGTGAATTGACGCGTGAAGAGCGCGAGATCGCCAAGGCGTACCTCGGCCGCGTGCCGTGGGAGATGGTCGCCTGGGGGATCGGCAACTTCCTCGTGTGGCTGTCGCTCTGGCCCCTCGTGTTCCTCGGCATCCTGCCGCTCTGGGTTGGTTTCCTGATCGCGCTGGTCAACTGCTCCCTCGCCTATCTGCCGTCCCACGAGGCGCAGCACTCGATCATCGGAGCGGAGGGCACGAAGCTCCGCTGGCTGAACGACGTCGTCGGACACGTTTCGACGATCCCGCTCGTGTTCCCGTATCGCGTCGGCTGGATCACCCACCGTCGCCATCACGCCTACGCGAACGATCCGGAGCGCGATCCGGACATCTCGAGCCGCGGGGAAACCTGGTGGAAGGGCGCGTACAACTCGTTGCGCGAGCGGCAACCCGGAAGCGAAGGCGGCTACGCGAGGGCGATGCGCGAGACCGACGATCCGGGTCGCGATCGAGCGCTCGTCGAGGCGGCGATCCTGCGCACGACGCATTTCGCGGTGCTCGCGGTCCTCGCCTGGTCCGGCTTCGCGATCGAAGCGTGCCTGCTCTGGTGGCTGCCGCGGCATCTCGGCTTCATCTACCTGGTGACCTTCCTCAGCTGGGCCCCGCACCACCCGATGGTCGAGCGCGGGCGCTACCGCGACACGCGCTTCTGGAAGTCTCCGGTCGGAAGGGTGGGTTCGCTGTGGATGGAGTTCCACATCATCCACCACCTCTATCCGAAGATTCCGCTGCTGGACACGCCGAAGGCGTGGCAAGCCCTGGAGCCGCTCCTGATCGAGCGGGGCATCCGCGACGACCGGGTGAACGCGAGCGTCTCCGACCATTAGGCGTCCTTCGGGTAGCGCGCCGCGATGTCCCCGCGTCGCTGTCTAGCGGAAGAATCCGGTAGGGTCCTCGGCGAATTGGCGGAACTCGCCGGCCTTCGTGTCGAAGACTGCGGTCATGCTCGGAGGGCCGGCGGTGAGAGCCAGTCCGCTCACGTTCGCGAAGGGGATTCGTGCGACGTCGTCGACGGGGAGTGAAACTTCGAGGCGAAGGCGCTCTCCCGCGGCGGGTGCACCGAGCGACGGATGCGGCGCGTCGCGCCAGTCGATGAAGAAGGGCCAGGCACCGCCCACGCCGCTGAGACCCATCAGATCCCAGCTCAGGCGCTCACCGTCGGGCGTCTCCCGCGACACCGCTCGAATCCGAGTCGTCTCGAGGCCCAGTCGCCCGAGATCGGCGGCGAGCCCGGGCAGGTCTTTCGAGCGCAGGGCCCAGGCAAAGAGGATCGTCGCGTCGAGGCGAGCCAACGCGCCGCCGAGATTTTCCGGTCCGGCCGTGTCCGGATCCGGGGCGATCAGCTCGAGGTAGGTGCCGGTCCCCAGACTCGCGAGCGCGTTCCGCGTGCCCATCCCAACGTGGGGGCCGCCGGGGTGGGGGCGGACACCGGTGCGCGTTTCGAATTCCTCGCAAGCGCCTTCGAGGTCCGACGCGGCGAAGACGACGTGGTCGATCTCGAAGGTCATCGACTGCGTTCGCCCTCGGTCGGCGCGGGAGGCGCGAAGAAACGCAGCAACGTCTCGAGAGCGCGCTCCACGCGCGCTCGGTCGCCCGTCGCGAGCAGGTCGAGGTGGAGTCCGCGCAGCGCGGCGAGGAGCAACGTTCCGGCTTCGTCGTTTTCGAGGTGCGGCCACTGCTCTTCGAAGATCGCGTCGATCAGTCCGACCCAGCGATGTACCACGCCGTCGAGGAATTCCTCGTAGGCGTCGGGTGCACGAAGGGAAGCGACGTAGGCCTCGAAGAAGAGCTTGAACCAGTCCGACGACTCGCTCGCGCTGATGTTCTTCCAGACGCCTCGGGCCAGGTCCTGGGGCGGCGGAGTCGCGCCGGGATTGCCGAGGGTGTGGGTGAGCTGCGCGAACTGCCGGTCGCGCAGCTCACGCAGCGCTTCGAGCACGAGCGCGTCGCGGGAGCCGAAGTGATAGAGGAGGGTGCGGTGGCTCACCCCGGCGGCGCTCGCGAGATCACGCAGTCCCGTGCCGGCCATGCCCGAGCGGGCCAGCGTGTCGACGACGCTGGCGAGGATGCGCTCTCGCGTGTTCTCTTCAGGCATTTGAACCGGTTGGTACAGCCGCGAAGCGACGGCTGCAAGACGCGGAACGGCCGCGAATGTGGGTAAGAGTGGCCGATCGAGGCGCGGGCGGCGGAATTTTCCCACCCGTTTCAGGGGCTTGGCGGGGAATTCGCACTTTCGGCTGCAAACCGGCGTAGGACCGACTAGAATTCCCCTCGACCGGGGGCGCTTGTTCTCTGGGGCCGGACCTTCCATCCGCCGCCGCCCTTGTCCCTGGTCGTCCGTTCCGCCTCCTGCTCCCGCTGAGCAGGGCCGCCGCTGGGCCGGCACCGGACTCCGAACGTCGGTGCATCGACCAGACACGGCTCCGGAGGTGTGGGCGGGGGTCGTGGTTGCACGCTTCGGGCGAGATCCGCCCGTCGAGGACCGCGTCGCGCCAAGCGAGGAACGATCGTTGACTGCCCGATCGACGAAGGCTGCGCCCGCCAAGAAGGCCGCGAAGAAGAAGGCTGCCGCGAAGAAGAAGGCGGCGAAGAAGGCCTCGGCCAAGAAGGGCGCTGCGAAGAACGCCGCCAAGAAATCCGCGGCCAAGAAGGCCGCGAAGAAGAAGGCCGCCGCTCGCAAGACCGTCGCCAGGAAGGCGGCGGCGAAGAGCGCGACCCGTAAGACGGCGAGCATCGAGGCCGACGTCGACGTCGCGCCCGAAGCGGTGGACGTGTCCGCGCCGCCCGTTCAGGAAGAGACGCCCGACGAAGTCGAAGCGACTGACGCTGCCGAAGAGCTCGAGCGCGCCGCCGACGCGATCCTCGCGGCAGCGGACGGCCCCGAACCGGAAGCGGCCGAAGAGCCCGAGCCCGCCCAGCTCACGTTCCCGGACGAGGACGACGACACGCCGATGTCGATCCTCGCGCTGTCCGACGACGAAGACCTCGAGACCTTCAGCGTCTTCGATCTCGACGACGACGACGATGATGATTTCGGCACGAGTCGATCGTCGAAGCGTGACGCCGAGGCCGCGGAGCCCGAGCCGGAGCCCGAACCGGTCTGGCCCCCGGAGACGATCGAGGACGCGGCCCGCTTCTTCGGCGTCGAGAGGCTCTATCCCGAGCAGCAGGAAGTGATCGAGCACGCGCTCGACGGCGGCGATGCCCTCGTGGTCCTGCCGACGGGCTACGGCAAGTCCGCCTGCTTCCAGATCCCGTCGCTGCTCATGCCGAAGCCGGTCGTCGTGATCTCGCCGCTCCTGGCGCTGATCGAGGACCAGGTGAAGAACATGGAGGCGCGGGGCATCCCGGTCGTTCGCTTCGACGGGACGGTCCGCGGCAAGGCCCGCGCCGCCGCCCTCGCACGCATCTCCGAGGGCGGACGACTCCTCGTCATGACGACGCCGGAGTCCCTCGCGAGCGACGAGCTGCTGGTCGCGCTCTTCCAGAGCGGGATCTCGCTCTTCGCGATCGACGAAGCCCACTGCGCCTCCGAATGGGGACACGACTTCCGTCCCGCCTATCTCCGGATCGGCACGCTCCTCGAACGCTACGGCCGACCGCCCATCATGGCGCTCACGGCGACCGCGACCGAGAACGTGCGTGGCGACCTGATCCGGATTCTCGGGCTGCGCGATCCCCTCGAGGTCGTTGCCTCCCCGCATCGCGCCAACCTCTGCTTCGAGGTCATCGAGTGCGCCGGCGACGCGCGTCTGCGCGCCCTCGGCCGCCTCGTCATCCGACTCCGGCGACCGGGCATCGTCTACTGCTCGACCACCCGCGACGTGGATACGGTCTACGGCGCGCTCAAGCAGATGAAGATCCCCGCGAACAAGTATCACGGCGGCATGAACGGCAGCGACCGGAAGGCGCAGCAGGAACAGTTCATGAAGCGCGGTCGGCGCAACGTCATGGTCGCCACCAGCGCCTTCGGTCTCGGCATCGACAAACAGGACTTCCGTTACGTCGTGCACTTCCAGACGCCGGCGTCGATCGAGCAGTACGTCCAGGAGGCCGGTCGCGTCGGTCGTGACGGGAAGCGCGCCAACTGCATCCTGCTCCACGACATGGTCGACCGGAACATCCACGAGTTCCTGCTCAACCAGAGTCGAACGAGTCCGACCCAGCTCTACCAGGTCGCCGCGGCCCTCGCAGAGTACGTCGAGGAAGGACGCGAGCCCGACTCGATCGAGCTCGCGGCGGCAGCCCGGGTCGCCCAGCGCGTGACGCAGGCGGTGGTCGCGATGTTCGAGACGGCCGGTCTCGTCACGATCCATCCGGACAAGTCGATCGAGGCGCTCGTCGATCACGACGAGCTCAAGCAGCAGGCGAAGCGCCTCTCCGAGCAGCTCCGGACCCTCCGGAAGCAGGACGCCGAACGACTCGACGCGATCGATCGCTATGCGATCGCCGAGCGCTGTCGCGGTGAGCTCTTCGGCGAGTATTTCGGAATTCCGATCGAGGAGGAGTGCGGGGTCTGCGACGCGTGTCGACGCTCCCCTGCGCGCCCCTCGTCGTTCTTCGATCCGATCCGCAAGAAGAAGGCCGCGAAGAAGAAGCGGGCTTCGAAGAAGAAGCGGGGCGGTCGCCGAACGCGCGGCGGACGCGGACGCCGGCGCAACCCGAACGACCGATCCGGACGCGGAGACGCGGACGAAGCAGTGGCCAACGGCGCGGCGCCTGCGGGCGCCGAAGGCGGCCGGCCGGAGGGTCGGCCCGGACGTCGCCGGCGTCGTCGCAGCGGACAGCGACGGCGCTCAGGCGGAGCGCAGGCGCAGGGCGGCGAGGGCGGTGGCAACGGCGGCGGCAACCGGGGAGGCAAGGCCCAGGGTGGCTCCTCCGAGGGCGGCGGCCCGTCGAAGCCGGCGAAGACCGGCGCGCGGAGACGTCGCCGTCGCGGCGGCCGCGGACGCGGTCGCGGACCCCGCGGCGACGGTTCGTCGCCCGGGGCGAGTCCGCCCGCCGGAGACTGATCGGTCCCTCGCCGCGAGACGGATCGGTCGCCTGGATCGAGTCCGCCCGCTGGCGACCGACCGACCGCGCCCGTGGCGTACCGCGGCCGGGGACCACGCGCGCTGCGTCCACTCGGACGTATCGCGCGCAGCGCCCAGTCCCGGCCGCGGCAGCGCAGGCAGACTAGGTGCCGCCCGGGGGATCGCGATCGTCCGATCGGACTAGCCGATTCGGACGAAAGCTTGTCGGCCGCGGGCTTCTGGCGCACGCTGATCGATGCGCTCACACCGGGAGGATCGCGCCGTGGCCCTCGAACTCCTGACCTCGCCGACCCCCAACGGTTGGAAGGTCACGATCATGCTCGAAGAGCTGCGCGAGGAGGGGATCGACGTTGGCGACGTGAAGGTCCAGACGATCTCCCTCGCGGACGGCGAGCAGTTCGGCGAAGCGTTCACGCGGGTGAGCCCGAACCAGAAGATCCCCGGGCTCGTCGACGGCGATCGCACGCTCTTCGAGAGCTGCGCGATCCTGCAGTATCTCGGCGAGAAATTTCCGACGCCGCTCTTTCCGGAGGGCGACGCGCGTTGGGACATCCTGCCCTGGCTCTACTGGCAGGCGGCGGGGGTCGGCCCGATTTTCGGCAACAAGCTGTCGTATACGCGCTACATGCCCGAAGTCGACGACGCCGCCAAGGCACACTCGCTCGAACGCTTCGGCAACGAGGCGCTACGCCTCGCCGCGGTGCTCGATCGTCGGCTCGAAGGGCGCGACTACATCTGCGGGGACGATCTCACGATCGCCGACATCGCGACCTATCCCTGGCTGCGTGGCTACAAATGGAGCAAGGTCGACATCACGGGCAACTCGAACGTGATGGCCTGGATCGATCGCGTGCGCGCGCGACCGGGCGTCGAACGCGGTCTCGCCTACGGCGTCCCGAAGGACGAGATCGACTCCTGGAGCAAGGAGCGCCGCGAGAGCTACAAGAAGTCCGGCGCCTCGATCGCCTCGAACGAGAACATCTTGCGGTCCTAGCCCTCTCCATCGGCCTGCGCGGGAGCCCTCAGCAAAAGCGCCCCCGCCGACCCCACCGGAGCCCTCAGCGCAAGACGCGCCCCAAAAGGGCGCGTCGAGAGGCGCGCAGCGCCGACCCCACCGGAGCCCTCAGCGCAAGACGCGCCCCAAAAGGGCGCTTCGAGAGGCGCGCAGCGCCGACCATCTCAGTCGACCGGCCGCACCGGTGCGGAGGGCGTCGGGCGCGAGGGCGGAACGTGTCCGTCCTTCACGATCCGTGTCGCCATCGCGAGCATCGAGGCGACGTCCGACAGATTCGCCGGGATCACGAGGCTGTTGCCTTCCTTCGCCAGCTCTCCGAACTGCGCGACGTACTGCTCCGCGACACGCAGCTGCATCGCGTCTCGGCCGCCAGGCGCCTCCACCGCGGACGCGACCTCGCGGAGGCCGGCGGCCGTCGCCATCGCGACTGCTTCGATCGCGGCGGCCTCGCCCTGCGCCTCGTTGATCTGCTGTTCGCGCTTTGCCTCGGACTCCTTGATGACCTTCTGCTTCTGGCCCTCGGCGTGGTTGATGTCGGCGTCGCGCACGCCTTCGGACTCGAGAATGACCGCGCGCTTCGAACGTGCGGTCGAGATCGATCTTTCCGATCTCGCTCCGCAAGGTCGTCTGAGCGAGCTGGCTGATCGCGAAGATGTAGTCCGTGATTCCGTACGAGGCGCGCTCGGGGTCCAGGATCTGCAGGTAGAGCACGCCGTCGACGCCGACCTGGACGTTGTCCTTCGTGATGCAGATCTGTTCGGGGATGTCGACGGCCATCTCCTTCAACGAATGCTTGTAGGCGATCCGCTCGATGAAGGGGATGAGAATGTGGAATCCCGCTCGCCGGGCGCGATGTCCTCGCTGGCGATCGCACGCTCGCCGTCGACGCCCTCGCCGATCCTGTCTTCGAGGGGCGGGCGGATCCGGTCGTAGAGGGCTCGGCGGAAGAATACGAAGGAGGCGCCGGAAAGCCCCGCGAAGAGCAGCCACTGACCCCAGACGGGAAGGGCGACGCCGCCTAGCACGGAAAGCCCCGTCAGCAGCGCAGAGATCCCGAGAAACACGAGATAGAACTCGAGGTCGACGACCGCAGCCTCGGCGACCAGCAACAGCGCACCAACGGTGACCCATCCCCACCACGGCATGACGCTTCTCCTCCGGCTCGGGCGCAGAGGCAAATTAACATAGATGGCGGCCATGAATTCGATCCTCGAATCGAATGACCACCGCACGGAGGTCGTGGCTCGAATGGGCGATCCGACACGTCTCGTGCCGGATGGGATGGTCCATTCGGACGATGACGGGCTGCTAGGTTCGATCGAGGAGTCTCATCGGATCACGCCCGTCGACGCTGCCCCATACTCCGTGGAGCAGCTTGTATCCGAGCATTTCCTGTACGCGACGGGGAAGCGCGCTCGCGGTAGCGGGAGGCACCGCCATCATCAGATTCTCGAACTGACGGAGCCAGGGCTGGCAATAGATGATGGACACGCCGAGCCGGGCGGGTCCGCCCGTGTGGGCCCCGCCCCCGTGCTCGATGCCGCCCAGATAGACGAGGGCGGATCCAGCGTGCATGGTCGCGGAGATCGCCGCCGCCTCGGCGGGGGGCGTGTTCTCTTCTTTGCGATGACTTCCCGGGACGAGGCGCGTCGCGCCGTTCGCTTCGGTGAAATCGGTGAGCGCCCACATCACGCTGAAACCGTGGAGTCGGCGAGGCCGACCGACGGTGCCCGGATCGTCGTCCGCGTGAAGGGGCTGCGCGGACTCCCCGGCGTGGATCCGGACGGCCTGCACGCTCGACAGGAGATACGACGGTTCCATGAGCGCGTCACCCAGCGCGAGCACGCGCGGATGCTCGGCGAGCGCCGCGACTTCGGGGCACTTCCCGAGGAGCGCGTAGACACGCTCGGTCGACCGGCCTTCGAAGTCGGTTCGGCCTCGGCCGTTCGCGACGAGCACGGGGTCGAGGGCTGCGCGGAGCCGGCCGACCTCGGTGGAATCGAGGACGCCCGGGAGGACGACCCACCCGTCGCGCAGCAATCGGTCGAGATCGTCGACACCTTTGTGGTCCCGGAGAGCCTCGCGCATCGAGAGACCCTAGCGCCGGTCGTGGGCGGCGTCGGCGTTCAGGGCGTCCAGAACGGGTAGGGCGCACCCGCATCGCTCGTGAGACACCAGGTCGCGAGGCTCATGACTCCGGTCGCGAGGACGACGGCGGTGAACGTCACCGCGAGCACGCCGGCGAGGACGCGGCTCGAGAGTGGGTGACGTCGCGGTGTTCGGACGAACTCGTCCGGGATCTCTGACACACCGACGGGATTCACGCGGGGCAGCTCGATCATGGGGCGTAGTACGCGCGCATCCGGCCCAGGGTTACGCGCCGTTCGCGAGGCCGCGCAGGAGCTCGCCGTAGAAGCCGATGGCGATCGAGACGGTGACGCCGGTGAGCAGGATGCCGTCCCGCTCCGGATCGTCGGGGAAGTCGAGGGCGAAGTGCGCGCGATTCTGGCGCTCACGGAAGCGGAAGAAGAAGTAGTTCTCGGGGCGGGTGAGGGAGGCGAGGGGGATCTCGGCGATCGCCTCGACCTCGCCGGGTTGCGGCCGCAGATCGACGGGCGGCTGAACCAGGGCGATGGTCGGAACCACGCGGAAGCCGCTGTGGCTCACGTAGTCGCCCAGCCGCCCGAGGACCTCGACGCCGCTCGGATCGAGCCCGATCTCCTCTTCCGCTTCTCGGATGGCGGTTTCGATCGGCGTCGCGTCGCCCTGGTCCGCGCGGCCGCCCGGGAAGACCCAGTGGCCGGGGAACGAGATGCCGTGATGGCGCTGTGTGATCAGCAGGGTCGGCTCCGTCTCCCTGAGCACGATCGCGAGCAGCACGGACGCGGGGGTCGCCTTTGCGCGCTCTTCGTCGGTCACCTTCGGCTCGACGTGCGGGTTCTCGAGCTCCCGGACCTCGCGGCCGACACGGCTCGCGAAGTGGGCGCGCAGGCTGGCCTCCGTCGGCCGTAGGGCCGGACGCGCGAGGGGCGACTCGTGCACGCGGGTCTTCTCCGCAGCGTCGAATCGTCGCCGCTGCTCGAGGTCGATCGTCGGGTTCGACACGGTCTACCCGACGACCGTGCCGCGCGGGACCACGATCGGCATGCCTTCCTCGATCAAGGCGACGCGTCCGCGAGCTTCTTCGCGCGCCAGGCCTGGTCGATCACGTACGCCCGAAGCGACGCGCTCTCTTCCTTGGAGATCTGCTCGCCGAAGGCCGCCATTCCGTTGGCGCGGAGGGCCCCGTCGAGGACGACCGAGTCGAAGGCGGTCTGGTCATGGATGTAGGCCGAGCCGCGCAGGTCCGGAATCAACATGCCCGACACCGCGTTCAGGCCGTGACACCCGAGGCAGATGTCCTGGTAGAGGCTGTAGCCGGCGCGGATCGTCTCGGCGGACGCGGTCTGCTCCGGCGGATCGAAGACCACGTGCTTCTGCCAGTCGACCTCGGGCAGCGAGCCGTCGGCGCCGAGCTTGAACGTCAACACGCGGCTCACGTTCGGCATGCTCTCGGCGCGAACGAACTCGCCGAAGACCAGCGCGAAGGCACCGCCCCAGCCGGCATTGACGGACACGTACTGCTCGCCGCCCGCCTCGTAGGTCATGGCGGGAGCGACGATCCCGGTCTGCGCCGGGAAGGACCAGAGGCGCTGGCCATCGTCGGCTCCAAACGCCACGAACTCGCCGTCCGAGGTGCCCTGGAAGACGAGGTTGCCGGCGGTCGTGAGGGTACCGCCGTTCCAGGTGCCCGCGTGTTCGACGCGCCAGGCTTCCTTTTGTTCCACGGGATCCCAGGCGAGGAGGCGTCCCTTCACGAGGGCGCCGTAGGCGTCCCGCTCGGCCTGGTCGTCGGGCAGCGATCCGGTGATGCCGTCGATGCCGAGGTTCGGGACGCCGGGCCGGTACTCGAAGCCGAACTCTTCGGGCGGACCGTAGTTCGCGGGGAAGTCGAGCACGGGGATGTAGACGAGACCCGTCGCCGGGTTGAACGACATCGGATGCCAGTTGTGGCCACCGAGATACGAAGGCCAGATCGTCTGCGGACCGTCGAGGTAGCGCGCGTTCTCCGTCTCGACGGGGCGGCCCGTCGCCATGTCGACGTGGCTCGCCCAGGTCGCGCCCATGAACTTCTCGGCGGACAGCAGCTCGCCGGTCTCGCGATCGATCACGTAGAAGAAGCCGTTCTTCGGCGCCTGCATGAGAACCTTGCGCGCGCGGCCCTCGATCTCGAGGTCGGCGAGGATGATGTGTTGTGTCGCGGTGTAGTCCCAGGTCTCGCCCGGGGTCGTCTGGTAGTGCCAGACGTATTCGCCGGTGTCGGGTCGGAGCGCGACGATCGAAGAGAGGAAGAGGTTGTCGCCGCCGCCCGGCGATCGGATCGTCTGGTTCCAGGGCGTGCCGTTACCGACGCCGATATAGAGGAGGTCGAGCTCCGGGTCGTGGGCCATCGAGTCCCAGACGGTTCCGCCGCCGCCGCCGAGGGCCCACCACTCGCCGTTCCAGGTCTTCGCGGCCATCTCCATGGCCTCGTTCTCGAAGCCGCTGGCCGGGTTGCCGGGGACGGTATAGAAGCGCCAGACGAGCTCGCCGCTGTCGGCGTCGTAGGCGGAGACGAAGCCGCGCACGCCGTACTCGGCGCCGCCGTTGCCGATCAGGACCTTGTCCCGAATCACGCGCGGCGCGCCGGTGATCGTGTAGGGGAGCTTCGGATCGACCGTCGCGACCGACCAGACGACCTCGCCGGTCGCGGCGTCGAGGGCGATCAGCCGACCGTCCAGGGCCCCGAAGTAGACGCGCCCCTTCCAGACGGCGACGCCGCGATTCACGACGTCGCAGCACGCGTGCTTCGACTTGTCCTTCGCGACCTGCGGGTCGTAGCTCCAGAGCTTCTCGCCGGTTCGTGCGTCGAGGGCGTGGACGATCGACCAGGCGGAGGTCGCGTACATCACACCGTCGACGACGATCGACGTCGCCTCGATCCCGCGCTCGGTCTCGAGGGGGTACGACCAGGCGAGCCCGAGCTGGCCGACGTTGTCGGTGTCGATCGCGGCGAGGGGGCTGTGACGCTGCTCGGCGTAGGTCCGGCCGTGGCTCATCCAGCTCCCGGGTTCGCGCTCCGCCTCGACGAGGCGATTCGAATCGACCGCCGCCACGCCTCCGGCCGGCGCGGCCTCATCCTCGTTGGTGCCGAAGGGGGCACAGCCAAGGATCGTCGCGGCGACCAGTGCGCGTAGCGGCGAGGCGATGTGAGAGCGGCGCAGACGGGCGGTCATGGTGATCTCCAGCGGGGTACACGTTGGCGGGGAACGGATCGGTCGATCGCGGATCCCCCGGCGGGCGCAGCGTAGCGCGCGGCGACGCGAACGAGTCTTCGCCCAGAAACTGACGCGCGGTCGTAGTCGAGGGGAACTCCACGCTTGAGGCGGGAGGGCCGCAGATGGTAGAGATAACTGAGGTCGAGGTGTTTTCAACGCTTCGACGATCCCTGGGAGGTGTCCTCATGCGATCGCATGACGGCGGTCGGGCGTTCCTCGCCCTCGTCACTTTTTTCGTGCTACTCGGTCTCGTCGCTTCGCCGGCGCTCGCCGTTCCGATCGGCTCGCTCAGCCAGGTCTTCGTCTTCGGGGACAGCATCGTCGACGCCGGCAACACGCAGAACGCGCTCGGCGGCCCCAGCGCGACCCCCTGTCTGATCAATGGCGGGGCGATCCCGTGTGATCCGGCTCCGGCGTCCTTCGGCTACTTCGATGGCCGCTTCACGAACGGCCCGAACGCGGCAGACTTCGTGAACCAGGCCGTGTCCGGGGGGAACTCGGTCGCAACCACCGAGGGCGGCACCAACTACTCGTACGGCGGCGCCCGCGCCCTGGGCGGCTCGCTCCCGGACCTGTCGCTCCAGGTCGGCCAGTTCATGTTGGACGTCTCCGGTGTCGCGGACGCGAACGCGCTCTACGTGATCAACATCGGTGGCAATGACGTTCGCGACCACGTTCAGGCCGTCGAAGCCGGAACGGCGACGCAGACGGACCAACAGGTGATCGACGCCGTGCTCGGCGCGATCACTGCGCAGGTGACGGCCCTCCAGTCCGCCGGCGCGCAGCACATCCTGGTGAACGGCGTCGGCGACGTCGGCAGCATTCCCGAGACGTTGCTCCTCGGTGGTGGCGCTCCGGTTCACGGCCGCGCGTTCTCGCAGAATCTGAGCGGCCAGCTCTTCGCCGTCCTCGATCCCAGCGTCCACACGCTCGACGTGATCTCGCTCTTCGATGACGTGCAGCTGAACCCCGCGCTTTACGGACTGCCGGCGGGCATCAACGTGACGGGGTCGTGTCTCACCCAGGGTTCGCCCCCTGCGTGCTCGAACTTCGCGTTCTTCGATACCGTGCATCCATCGACGGAGCTCAACTCGATCCTCGCGGACGGGATGCTTGCTGCGATTCCTGAGCCCGGAACGGGGCTCCTCGTCGGGCTCGGACTGGCGGTGATGTCGGCGCGCCGTCGACCTCGCGCCTAACGAAAGGACGGCGGGAGCTGCCGGCTGTCGCTTTCCCACGCGGACTGGAAGACGGTCACGGGCGTCTCCGTTCGGCGCTGCTGGAGCCAGAACACACCATCGAGGGCACCGCTGTTGCCGCGGGTGCCGATGAAGTCGACGAGACCGTCTCCATCGAGGTCGCGCGGGACGAAGACGTCGTACATGCCGCGCACACGACGGGAGACGTCGTGGCGGGTCCAGGTCTGCGTCGGATCCTCGGGCTGAGCGAACCACCAGATACCGCCGCCACGATGCAGGAAGCCCGGATCGGAAGTCTCGGTTTCGCGCGGGTCCTCGCTGTAGCCGCCGGAGAGGAGGTCGAGTCGGCCATCCCCGTCGATGTCGACGAGGGTGAGGCCACTCGGCGAATCCGGCGCGACCCAGCCGATGCGATGCGCGGTCCAGGGCGCGTCGAGACGTTCGGGCTGCTCGAGCCAGACGACGCTCCAGGTCGTGTCGTTGACGACCACGTCCAGGCGACCGTCCGCGTTCAGATCGGCGAAGGCGAGGTCGAACGCGGACATCGACTTGGGAAGCGTAGGCAGGGGAAGGAGCGGCGGATTCGCGCGCACGATCGGGTGAGCGATCCAGGCGCCCCCACGGTTCTCGTGCACGACCATGCGCGACTCGCCCCGGGAGCCCGCGATCACGTCCAGGTCGCCATCGCCGTCGAGGTCGATCGGTCGCCCGTTCACCGGAACGGTGTACTCGGCGAGCTTCGTTTCGCGCCAAGCGTCGGGATCGAGCGGGTTGCCTTCGATGTCGAAGATCGACACCGGGGTCTTCGGCACGTCCATCGATCCCTTGCCGCTGGGCATCGGGATCGACTTGTTCGTCGCGACGATCTCGGGCATCGGGTCGGCATCGACATTGGCGGCGTACACGCGGATCCACGAGCCGCGCCCGCGCGTAGCGGTGGGGATCACCGATCGCCACGCGTCGACCGCCCGCGCCTGCGCTCCGCCGGGATTCTCGAAGTAGGCGAGGTGAGCGTCCTCGCACGCGACGACGAGGTCGAGATCCCCGTCCGCGTCGAGGTCGACCAGGGCCGGATCCTCGACCTCCGCGACGAGACTTCCGCTCGCGAGGGTGACCGACGCCCACACGTCCGGGTCGCCGGTCCCGAAGGAGAGCCGCACGTGGTCGCTGTCTTCGTGCATGACCACGAGGTCTTCGAAGCCGTCGCCGTCGAGATCGGCGATCGCGAGCCCGTCCGCGCCGCGAAGCCGCACGCCGGCGAGCTTCGAGTCGTCGATGCGATGCTCGACCCAGGACACGAAGCGTCCGTCCTGGGCGCGCGCCCGGGTCGGCCGATCGCCGACGCCCGGGGCGTCGCTGCCGCAGCTGGTCGCGAGCGCAGCCACCAGGGCGAGGGTCGCCCGCGCTGTCACGCCGCGAACTTCCCGCCCGCCTCCATCCAGCGCTTCATGACCTGCTCGCCCTCGCGCGGGTTGTACAGGTCCTCCTGATAGGAGAAGAGGCCGTCGCCGGCGTATTCGAGGATCGTGACGCAGCTGAAGCGGTAGTCCTCGTCCCCGCCCTTGGGATCGGGCATCACCTGCCACGGGTAGTAGACGACGCGGTTGCCCTCGATCACGTGCCACTCGACGGGGAAGATCATCATCGGCACGGGCTTCATCACCTCGAGGATCTTCTCGCGAATCGCCTCGCGCCCGACGAGGGTCCCGAGGTGGTGCTCGACCCAGACACCGTCTTCGCTGTGGAGATCGGCCCAGGCGCTCCAGTTGCCGGAATCGCCGACCGCGACGAAGTTCTGATAGGCCTCTTCGACTTCCGATCGATCGAACGTGGACATCGCGTTTTCCTCCGAGCGCCCAGGTCGCACGACTAGGCGCTGAATTCGAGTCCCTCGAAGGCCCCGGTCTCGCGCCACTTCGCGAGCAGCGAGAAGAACGCGATCGAGCCCCCACCGTAGGGCGCATTCTGCGCTGCCAGCGGGTTCTCCTTGCCTTCGTTGTTGTAGTAGCCCGGGGTGCAGTCCGGACCGCCGATCACGCCGGTGGCCAGCGCGGACTTCTCGACGATCTCCGCGACCCACGCGTCCTCGGCGGCTTGGCTCGGCTCGATCACCGTGTGGCCGTTCTCGCGAGCGTGGTCGAGCAGGTACGAGAGGTGCGTCGAGAGCTCTTCGAGCAGGTGCGGAAAGTTCGCCGTGAAGCCGCCCTGGGTCTGGCTCATGATGAAGCAGTTCGGGAAGTCGCGGGACAGGATGCCGTGCATCGTGCGCATGCCGTCCTTCCAATGGTCGGACAGGGTCTTGCCCGATCGACCCACGATCTCGTAGCCGCAGCGTCGCGCGTACTCGGTCCCGACCTCGAAGCCCGTCGCGAAGATGATGCAGTCGACCTCGTACTCGGTGCCGGCGACGACGAGTCCCTTCGGCGTGATCCGGTCGACCCCCTTGCCGTCGGTGTCGACGAGCTGGACGTTCGGCCGATTGAAGGTCGGCAGGTAGTCGTCGTTGAAGCAGGGCCGCTTGCAGAACATCTTGTAGTAGGGCTTCAGCTTCTCGGCGGTCTCCGGGTCGTCGACGAGCTCGTCTACCCGGGCGCGGAGCTCCTCCATCTTCTCGAAGTTCGCGGTCTCGAGGAGGCCGCCGATGTCCAGCTCGCCGTCGCCGTCCGCGCTGCTGGCCTTCTTCAACAGGTTCACGGTCTTGCCGATCAGGTCGGTCCAGCCGTCGTCGACGAGGTCCTCGGGCTGCGGCACGCCGGAGACCAGCGCGTTGAAGTTCTCCATGCGGTGCTTGTGCCAGCCGGGCTCGAGGGATCGCGCCCATTCGACGTCGGTCGGCGCGTTGCCCCGCACGTCCACGGTCGACGGCGTGCGCTGGAACACGTAGAGCTGCTTCGCGGCGGCGCCGAGATGCGGGACGCACTGGATGGCCGTCGCGCCGGTGCCGATGATGGCGACGCGCTTGTCGGCCAGACGGTCGAGGTCGCCCTCGGCGTTCCCACCCGTGTACTCGTAGTCCCAGCGGCTGGTGTGGAACGTATGCCCCGCGAAGTCCTCGATCCCGGGGATGCCCGGCAGCTTCGGTCGGTTGAGCGGGCCGGTCGACATCGTCACGAAGCGCGCGCGCAGCCGATCGCCGCGGTCGGTCTTCACGATCCAACGCTTCGCGTCGTCTTCCCAGCGCAGCTCGTCGACCTTCGTCTGGAAGAGGGCGTCGTCGTAGAGGCCGTAGTGGCGACCGATCGCCTGGGCGTGGGCGAGGATCTCCTTGGCGAAGGCGTACTTCTCGCTCGGGACCGCGCCGATCTCCTCGGCGAGGGGCAGGTAGATGTAGGACTCGATGTCGCACTGGGCGCCGGGATAGCGATTCCAGTACCAGGTGCCGCCGAAATCGCCGCCCTTCTCGATGATGCGGACATCGTCGTGGCCGGACTCCTTCAGACGCGCGCCCATCTGCAGCCCGCCGAAGCCGCCGCCGATCACCAGGATCTCGCACTCCTCGTCCAGCGGTTCGCGCTCGATCGGGGCGTCGACGTAGGGATCGTCCAGGTAGTGGGAGAAGCGGCCGGCGATCTCGACGTACTGCTCGTTGCCGTCTTCGCGGAGGCGCTTGTCGCGCTCCTGCTCGTAGCGGGCGCGCATCGCCGCGGCATCGAATTCGGGGGGAAGGGAGCTCAGGGATTCGGCACTGCTCATCGATCGGTCTTCCTGGGGCGCAGGGCGGAGGTGCGTCGTTCAGGGTGTAACGCATCGGGCGCGGGGTTTCCGGAACTCCGGGGACGGTCTCGCCTGCTAGGTTCCGCCCCATGTCCGACCCGGCGACAGGCAGGCTCGAGCGGATCGGCCTCCCCAACGCCACGGCGCGGATCGCCGTCGGACTCGTCAGTCTGGTGGTCCTCGGCGCGATGATCGATCTGGAGCGTGCCCACGCGCTCCTGACCGCCAGCCGGGACGCGGTCGTCTCCGTCGGCGACACGCTCTTCGTGATCGTCGCGAATCTCTGCCTCGTGATCCTCGCCGCCGTCGCCGTGCATCCGGTCGGGCGACACCGGCTCGGGGCCGACGACGAGCGGCCGGAGTTCGGGCGTCCGACCTGGCTGGCGATGCTCTTCTCGGCGGGCCTCGCCTCGGGGATCCTCTACTGGGCCACGGCCGAGCCGGTGTTGCACGCGGCGGCGAACCCCTGGCTCGATTCCGGTGCGTCGATCGACGAGCGGGTTCGGCTCGGGATGCGGATCACGATGCTGCACTGGGGTATCCACGGCTGGGGCTTCTACGTGCTCGCGGCCCTCGCGATCGCGATCCCGGTCTATCGCCGCGACGCGCCTTTCCGTTTCCGCTCGGTGCTCGAGCCGGCGCTCGGGGCGTGCAGCCAACGCGGCGCCGTCGGCGCGTCCCTCGATCTGCTCGCGCTCTTCGGGACGATCTGCGGCGTCGCGACGTCGCTCGGCCTCTCCGCGAGCAGCATGAACGCGACTCTCGCCGGGCTCTTCGGCGCGGACACCCAGACGGCGCTCGACGTCCGGGTGCAGGTCGCGATCATCGCCGTCGTCGCGGTGCTCGGGATCGCCTCGGCGCTCTCCGGGGTCTCGCGCGGCATCCGCTGGCTCTCGAGCGTGAACGCCTGGGTGAGCGTCGGCCTGATGGTCGCGTTCCTCGTGCTCGGTCCGACGGGCGAGATCCTCTCGCTCGTCGGCAGCACCTTCGTCGACTACGTGGTGGCCGCGCCCGGACTCGGCCTCTTCGTCGGATCGACCGCCGCCGAGCGCGCCTGGCAGGCGGAGTGGACCATCTTCTATTGGGCCTGGTGGCTGGCGTGGACGCCCTTCGTCTCGCTCTTCATCGTGCGCATCTCCCGTGGCCGCACGATCCGGGAGTTCGTCGTCGGTGTGACGATCCTCCCGACGCTTGTGACACTCGTCTGGATGGGCATCTTCGGAGGGACGGCGCTCCTGCAGGAACGGGCGTTTCCCGGCGTGATCTCCGGGGCGGTCGAAGCGGACTACGCCCTCGGGCTCGTCGCCGTGATCCGGACCCTGGGCGGCGAGGCGCTGTCGACGACGCTGATCGCCGTCGCCGCCTTCCTCCTCTTTACCTGGCTGATCACGAGCCTCGACTCGGCGACCCTCGTGATCGCAGAGCTCCTGGGCGTCGGCGACGCCCCCGTGGCGAAGGTCTTCTGGGGCGTCGCGGTCGCCGCCGTCGCCGCGATCCTGCTGGTCGTCGGAGGGCTCACGGCACTCCAGGCCGCGTCGATCGTGATCGGCCTCCCCCTCGCGCTCGTCGTGATGGCGTCGGCGGTCGGTCTCATGTGGCACATCCTTCGAGGCGACGTCTAGCTCGCGCGACGTCGGGCGAACGTCGGCGTGTCAGACGAGCCGATCGAGGCGATCGCCTCGCTTGTCCCGGGGAGGGGGTCGTCTACGATCGGGGGCCGACGTTTCGACCAGGAGGTGGGTCAGTGGCAGTGCAGGGCAGATGTTCGATCGCGACGGCGGGTGGCCTTCTCGCTCTCGCAGCGCTGCTGTCCGCCTGTGGCCCCGACGCGCCGGATCCCTCCCACTATGCGGTGCCGGAGGGGCTCGAGGACACACCGCGCGAGGCCTGTGCCCATCGCGACGAGCGGAAGATGGCGCTCTGGGGCGACCTCCACGTCCACACGATGCTGTCGACGGACGCCTGGAACTACGACCTGCAGGTCCGCCCGGACGGCGCGTATCGCTACGCGTTCGGCGGCGAGATTCTGCTGCCGCCGAACGACGAGCACGGGCGCGGCACGCGCACCGTGAGGATCGATCGGCCTCTCGACTTCGCGGCGGTCACGGACCACGCCGAGTTCATGGGCGAGCAATCCGTCTGCACCGACGAGGTGTCGCCCGCCTACTACACCGAGATGTGCCAGCAGATTCGCGATGCGACGCAGCCGACGGATTCCCCCCTCGGCTTCAAGATCATGAACCCGATCGCCGCGCGCGAAACCGAGATCTGCGGCGACGACCTGAGTCGCTGCGACGAGGCGCTCAGCCGCATCTGGTCGGAAGTCATCGATGCCGCCGAGAAGTGGAACGACACGAGCGAGGCCTGTGAACGCACGGCGTTCATCGCGTACGAGTACAGCTCGTTCCGCCTCGGCTCGAATCTCCACCGCAACGTGATCTTCCGGGGCAGCGTCGTTCCGAAGCGTCCCATCAGTTACATGGACGTGAAGCGCGAGTGGGATCTCTGGTCGCTGCTCGACAGCCAGTGCAACGAGTCGGACACGGGCTGCGAGGCCATCGCGATCCCGCACAACTCGAACATCAGCAACGGCCGGATGTTCAATATCGACTACCCAGGGACCAGCTCCGTCGAAGAAGAAGCCGAGCGCGCCCGCCTGCGGATCAAGGTCGAACCGATCGTCGAGATCATGCAGCACAAGGGCGATTCGGAGTGCCGCCGCGGCCTGCCCGGGGTGATCGGCGTCGACGACGCACTCTGCGAGTTCGAGAAGTTCGAGAACAGCGCCTTCCGCTATCGCAACGGCGACGAGCCTCCGCGCGAGTGCTACGACGGCTTCCTGCAGGACTCGATTCCGCACATGGGCCCGAACTGCCTCTCGCGACGCAGCTATGTCCGCTACGCCCTGGCCGACGGTCTGGCCGAAGAAGCGCGCATCGGCGTGAACCCCTTCAAGTTCGGCCTGATGGCCTCGACCGACACGCACAACGCGATGGCCGGCGGCGTCGAGGAGCGAACCTGGCCGGGGCACCTCGGGATCGCCGATGGCACGCTCGAAGCGCGGCTTCGACCCGGCGACGAGGGCATGGGCAACTACACGAACGGACCCGGCGGTCTGATCGGGGTGTGGGCCGAGGAGAACTCGCGGGACTCGATCTTCGACGCGATGCAGCGCAAGGAAGTCTTCGGGACCAGCGGGCCGCGGATCGAGCCTCGCTTCTACGGCGGCTGGGGCCTGCAGACGGGGATCTGCGGCGGCGCCGACGTCGTCGGCGACGTGCTCGGACTGGGAGGCGTGGCGGTTCCGATGGGGGGTGACCTGCCGCCCCGCGAAGGGCAGGGGAGCCCGTCCTTCGCAGTCTGGGCGACCCGCGACGCGGGCACGAACGAAGCGCCCGGAGGCCTGCTCCAGCGCCTGCAGATCGTGAAGGGCTGGGTCGACGACGACGGCATCGTCCATGAAGAGGTGGTCGACGTCGCGGGTGGACCGAACGACGCGGATGTCGATCCGAACACGTGCACGCCGCGTGGTGCCGGGCACGACGTGCTCTGCGGCGTCTGGCGCGATCCAGACTTCGATCCCGAGCGGCGAGCGGTCTACTACGCGCGTGCCGTCGAGAACCCGAGCTGTCGCTACCACGCCTGGCAATGTCTCGGTCTGCCCGCAGGCGATCGCCCCGGCGCATGCGACGACGACCTGATGCAGGACGTCCAGCAGGAGCGCGCCTGGACGTCACCGATCTGGTACACGCCCGAAGCGGGCTGAGCCCCGCCGACTCGAGTCGGCGGACCGTTCCGCCGAAAAACTCCTTTCGATTCACACGTCTCGCGAACCCGACCTTTCCAGGAGAGCCCGAAGATGGCTGCAGCCACTGATCTGATCGAATCCCTCCACCTCGTCGAGCCGGAGTCCTACGCGACCCGGGGCTACCCCCACGAGGAGTGGGCGCGCCTGCGCGAGGCGGCCCCGGTCGAACGTTTCGAGCCGGAGGGCTGGCCGCCGTTCTGGGCGATCACGCGCCACGCGGACATCGTCCAGATCTCCAAGAATCCGCAGTCGTTCCTGAACGCCGACGGCATCAACTTCGAGCCGCTCCGCTCCGCACTCGATCGCGAGAACGCCGACATGCAGATGCGCACCATCATCGAGATGGACAACCCGGATCATCGCAAGTACCGCGCCGTCGCGAGCAAGTTCTTCACGCCGCGCAGCCTCTCGCGCTGGGACGACACGATCGAGCAGATGGCGATCAAGCTCGTCGACGCGCTCGGCGAGGAAGGCGAGGCGGACTGGGTCACCGACGTCGCGTCTCAGCATCCGCTGTCGATCATCTGTCGGATCCTGGGTGCTCCGGAAGAAGACGAGCCCTTCGTCCTCAAGACGACGAACGAGATCTTCGGGCGCGACGATCCGGAGTTCCAGCGTCCGGGCATGAACGCGCGCGAGTCCGTGATGGCCGCCGCGATGGACTTCGGGGGCTACTTCGCGAAGATCCTCGCGGACCGGCGCGAGACGCCTCGGGACGATCTGGTCTCGCTCTTCGCGAACGCGCAGGTCGACGGTGCGCCGATGAACGAGATCGACACGATGGGCTACTGCCTGGTGATGTTCATCGCCGGGCACGAGACCACGCGGGGCGGCATCACCGGCGGCATGAAGGCGCTGCTGGACAACCCGGACCAGCTCGCGAAGTGGCAGACCGATCCCGGGGGCTACACGAAGTCGGGGGTCGAAGAGATCCTGCGTTATGTGACGCCGGTCAACACGATGGCCCGCACGGTCGCCGAGGACGTCGAGATCGGCGGTCGTCAGATGAAGGCCGGCGACCGCCTCATCATGTACTACGCGTCCGCCAACCGGGACGCCGACGTCTTCGAGGCACCCGACGAGTTCCGCGTCGACCGCAACCCGAATCCGCACCTCGCGTTCGGAATCGGCGAGCACTTCTGCCTCGGCGCCCACCTGGCGCGAAAGTCCCAGCAGGCGCTCTTCCGGGAGTTCGTCTCGCGCGTCGAGTCGGTCGAGCAGACCGGGCCGGACGAGCGGACGGCGTCCAATCTCGTGCCGGGACTGAAGCATCTCCCGATCCGGTATCGGCTGCGAGCGCGCTCCGCGTAGCGGGTACGCCGCTCGGATCGCGGGCGATCTGCCTGCATCCGGCCCGGCCTCGAGCCGCCGCCGCATGTCGTGACTGCGCGCGGGGTTTGGGGCATATTGACTCATAATGAGTCTTCGTGTCACCATTCTTGTTCTGAAACGCGCTGTATCGCGTTAGATCAGGCACGACTCGTGCACTAGACGGGTGTCACGAGCGGGGAACTGCTGCGTTCACGATCTTGCGTCTGCGGATCGGAGCGGGCGGGACCCACGTGCAGATGCCCAGAGAGGAGACTCCGTGACGCGATCGATCCTGGTAGTGGACGACGACCCCGTGATGCGGGAGATGGTGGCCGAGCTGCTCGACGAGGCGGGCTACCGGACCGTGCTCGCCGAGACCGCCGAGGTGGCCCTCGCGGCCCTCGACGACGCGCCCGATTTCGGCTGCGTCCTGTCCGACGTGCAGATGCCCGGGATGAGCGGGCTCGAGTTGCTCGGGGCGCTGCGCGAGCGCTGCCCCGAAACGCCGGTCGTGTTGATGACGAGCTTCGGTTCGATCGAGACGGCGGTGGAGGCGATGCGACTCGGCGCGCACGACTTCGTGACCAAGCCATTTCAGTCGGAGCGTCTCCTGCTCACGCTCGAGCGGGCTCTCGAGAATCGTGAGCTCGTCGACGAGAACCGACGGCTGCGCGCGGCGGCGGAGCGGACGGCGTCGTTCGGTGATCTCGTCGGCAAGAGCCTCGCGATGAACGAGATCTACGCGCTGATCCGCAAGATCGCGAACAACCGCAGCAACGTTCTGGTCACCGGCGAGAGCGGGACGGGCAAGGAGGTCGTCGCGCGGACGGTGCACATGACCGGGGCGCGATCCGAGGGGCCCTTCGTTCCGATCAACTGTACGGCGATGCCGGAGGGACTCCTCGAGAGCGAGCTCTTCGGGCACGTTCGCGGCGCGTTCACCGGCGCAAGCAGCAACAAGAAGGGGCTCTTCGAGGCGGCCCACGGCGGCACGCTCTTCCTCGACGAGATCGGGGACATGTCGCCCACGCTGCAGGGCAAGCTGCTTCGGGTGCTCCAGGACCAGGAGATCCGGCCGGTCGGTGGCACCCAGGCGATCAAGGTCGACGTGCGCGTGATCGCGGCGACCAACCGCGACCTGCGCGCCGACATCACCGAGGGGCGCTTCCGCGAGGATCTCTACTACCGGCTCAACGTGATCCCGGTCCACATTCCGCCCCTGCGCGAGCGGCCCGAGGACATCCCCGCGCTCGCGCAGGCGTTCGTCGCTCGTCAAGCCGATGGCGTGGCGCGTTCGCTGTCGGAAAACGCGATCCGCAAGCTGACGCGCGCGGCCTGGCCCGGAAACGGGCGAGAGCTCCAGAACTGCATCGAGCGAAGCATCGCCCTCGCGGAGGGCAACGAGATCCACGCCACCGACATCTTGATTCCCGACGACCCGGTCCGCGGCGACGGGACCCTCGAGGAAGCGATCGCGCAGCTGGCTCGACAGCGCGGCATGACCCTCGCCGAGCTCGGCGACCTCTACGTCGAGGCGGTGCTCGAAGCGACCAATGGTCGCAAGAGCGAAGCCGCGCGCGTTCTCGGGGTCAATCGCCGGACGCTCTATCGACGGGAGGAGCGTCGCGAGCGCGACGCCGTCGCACGTCAGGCGAGTTGATCCGAGATCTTCCCGGGGTGGCCTGGTCACGCACGTGCGCGATATGCACCCGTTCGCCGTCACGCCGGTGCCCCTGACATCTCAGGCCAATCGATGAAAAATCGGTGACCACGTCTGTACACCGCGAGGATGGTGCCTAGCATTGAGCCCCATGGACCGCGAAACATTGGAAACCGCGGAGCGCCTCGAGGCGATTCTCGAGTCCGCCGTCGATGGCATCCTGTCGATCGACGAGCGCGGCACGATCGAGTCGGTCAACGAGGCCGCGGTGAGCACGTTCGGCTACTCGCGCGAGGAGATGATCGGCGCGTCGGTCAACATGCTCATGCCCTCGCCCTATGCCGAGGAGCACGACGGCTACATCACCGACTACGTGGCCACCGGTGTGGCGAAGATCATCGGCAAGGGGCGCGAAGTCTCGGGACGCCGCAAGGACGGCTCGACCTTCCCGCTCTATCTCGCGGTCAGCGAGGGACGCCACCGAGACGCCCGCGTCTTCACCGGCATCGTGCGGGACCTCTCCGATCTGCGGGTCGCCGAGGAGCGTGCGAAGGCCGCCGAGCAGCTCGCTTCGCTCTCGCTCCTCACCGCCGGCATCGCCCACGACATCGGCACGCCGATGAACGTCATCCTCGGTTACGCTGACATGCTCCGGGATTCGCTCACGGACCCGAAGGCGAAGCGCCGCGCCGAGATCATTTCCGAGCAGGTCCGCCGGGTGACGAACCTGATCGAAACTCTCCTCAACATCGCCCGACCCCACGAGGCTGTACGAGGACCGCTCGCGATCGCCGACGTGATCGACCATGCCCTGGAGTTCTTCCGGGAGAAGCTCCGCTCTCGCGGGATCGAGGTCGAGCGAAGCTACGTCGATGCTCCCGAGGTCCTGGGCGACAAGGACCGGCTCGAGCAGACCTTCCTCAATCTGATCGTGAACGCGGCGGACGCGATGCCAGACGGGGGCAAGCTCTCCGTGTCCGTCGAGGTAGGCACCGACGGCTGGGTCGAGGTCGGGTTGCGCGATACGGGGGAGGGGATCGATCCCGATTCCCTCGACCGGATCTTCGAACCCTTCCACACGACCAAGGCGAGGGGCGAGGGCACGGGCCTCGGGCTCGTCGTCTGCCGCTCGATCGTGCTCGCCCACCACGGCACGATCGGCGTCGAGAGCGAGGTCGGGAAGGGCGCGCACTTCACCCTCCGATTTCCGCCCAGGGCCGTCGCCGAGACGCTTCCCGCCTCCGAATAGCGTCTCCTGCCGCCCCATCGCGAGGTCGTGGCGAGAGGTCGCGCAGCTGAGGCGACGTGTCTCGCGTCGCTGTCGCGTTTCGCCGCGAGGCGTGACAGGCGCCGCCTCGGCACGGCACGGCGCTTGCGATGGTGCCTACCAGGACCACCGGACCCCATCCGGCGGTCGGGAGGCCGCCATGGCACAGCGCGAGACGATCCTGGTTCCCGTCGACTTCTCCGAAACCTCGAGGCTCGCGGTGCAGCGCGCGCTGGGGCTGGCGTCCGCGCGAGGCGCTCGCATCGCGCTCCTGCATGCGTGTTCGATGCCGCCGATCGGTCTCGAGCCCGGCTTCTCCGAGTCGCTCTCCCGCGAGCTCGCCCGCACCGAGGAGAAGCGGCTCGCCGACTTCGCGAACGAGGTCGACGACGGCGTGGTCGACGTCTCGACGTCGTTCCGGCAGACCGATCCCGCACGGGCGATCCACGAGGCGGCGCGGGACCCGGACGTCTCGATGATCGTGATGGGGTCGCATGGTCGACGCGGCTTCGATCGCTGGCTGCTCGGCAGCGTCGCGGCGCGGACCGTCGAGGGCGCACCGAAGCCCGTCTTGATCGTGCGGGGCGACGAAGAGACCTGCGCAGCACCCTTCCGCTCGATCCTCTTTGCGACGGATTTCTCGGACCGTGCCCAGCGGGTCGAGCCGCTGGTCGCTGATTGGGCTCGGCGCTTCGGAGCCGAGGTCGAGGTCGTGCACGTGATTCGCGAGACCTCGGTCCTGCTCGCGCCCTACGCCGTCGTCGGATCGAGCGACTTCGAAGGTGAGATGTTCGAAGCAGCGGAGTGCCGGATGGCCGAGGTGCTCCGGCGGCTCGGCGAGCACGGCGTGTACGCGAAGTCGAAGATCGTCTACGGGCTGCCGGCGGAGGAGATCCTGCGCCGCGCGGAGTCGACGAACGTCGACCTCGTCGCGGTCGGAACGCGCGGCTACTCAGGAATGCAGCGTTTCCTGCTCGGCAGCGTGGCCCAGCGAGTCCTGGCCCAGGCACCTTGCAGCGTGATCGTCGACGGCGATGAGGCCGTGATGAACGGAGGAAGATCGATGGTGGCAGAACTCAGAGCGGAGTCGAGCGAGGTCTCGATGGCCGTACACGTGGCGGTCGAGTCCGTCGTGCAAGCGAGCGAACGAGCCCCTGGCCGCGCGGAAGCGGCCGTCGAAGCGGAGCCGCCGATGCCCGAAGCCGAAGGCTTCGCGACGCGGATCTTCGCGCTGGGCATCGGGTTCTGTTTCTCGGTGATCGTCGGGATGATCTTCTTCGGCTTCTACCTCTAGACGGGGACCGTGACCATGACGACCGAGACGACGACCGGCGGAATCGGAAACGACGAAGGGCTCCGGCTGCGCATGCGCGGCGAGGAGCGTCGGATCGCTTCTCAGCACGAGAAGCTCGACGTCTTGTGTCGCGAGATCTACGCGCTCCTCGACAAGGACGGTCCCCGCGCCGCGGTGAACGACTTCCTGCTCTTCCATCAGGTGCTCGAGGCGCACATGACGGTCGAAGAAGAGATCTACTTTCCCGCGTTCCACGGGCTTCGGCCCGACCTCTCGGAGGAGCTCGATCAGCTGATCGTCGAACACGACGAGCTGCGCGGGGGGCTCGGTGCCCTCAAACAGGCGCTCAAGGCCAGCGAGACGGACCGTGCGCGCTTCGAGCTCGAGCGGCTCGCGCGCCGGATCGAGGAGCACGAGGCCGCGGAGGAGGACATGATCGTCCGCATCAACGACGGGCCGCTGCTCGAGACCGGCGGATTGGCCTGACGGCCGCGCGTTTCATCTTGCACTGATCCGCGCGACGCGTCGCGAAGATCGGGCTTGCTGCGTCCTCAGGCGGTCGTTGACGCGCCCTCGCGTCGGCACGCCGCTTGCGTATCGAGTCTCCGAGCTCGTCGCTTCCCGAATGCGGCGACCGAGGAGACCGATGTGACGCAGCGAGAGACGATCCTGGTTCCCGTGGACTTCTCGGAGCCGTCGAGGATCGCCGCGCGTCGAGCGCTCGCCCTCGCCGCCGACCGCGATGCTGGCGTGCACCTCGTTCACGCGTCGACGATGGTGCCCCTCGGCTTCGAGCTCGAGGTCTCGCAGTCGCTCTCCGTCGAGCTCGCGCGGGCCGCGAAGGTTCGTCTCGACGGGTTCGTCGAGGAGCTCGACGTCGGTTCGACGCCCCTCGCGACCTCGTTTCAAGAGGACGACCCGGCGCACGCGATCCACGACGCGGCGGGTTCGGCGGACGTGTCGATGATCGTGATGGGATCGAACGGGCGCCGCGGCTTCGATCGCTGGATGCTCGGCAGCGTGGCGTCGCAGGCCGTGCTGGGCGCGCCGAAGCCCGTGCTGATCGTTCGGGGAGAGGTCGAGGACGCGTCGAAGGCCTTCCAGTCGATCGTGTTCGCGACGGACTTCACGGAGCGCTCTGCTCGGGTCGAGTCGCTCGTCGCGGCCTGGGCATCGGGCCTCGGCGCGCAGGTGGAGGTCGTCCACGTGATCCGCGACGGGTCGTCCGGCCTGATCGAGACCCTCGTCGGCGCAGGCGACTTCGAAGACGAGCGTCTCGAAGCGGCTGCCAGCCGGCTCGCCGAGGTGGTCCATCGGCTCTCCGAGGAGGGGGTCCATGCGAAGTCCAAGGTGCTGTCCGGCCAGCCGGCGGACGAGATCCTCCGCCACGCCGCTTCGACGAACGCCGATCTCGTCGCGCTCGCGACGCGGGGCTACACCGGCCTGCGACGCTTCCTGCTCGGCAGCGTGGCCCAGCGTGTGCTCTCGGAGGCGTCCTGCAGCGTGCTGATCGACGGCGAGGCGGCCCAGCGGGCCGAGGCCTGACGGCACCCCGAGATCGCCTTCAAGTCCCTCGGGTGGCCGGTCGATGAGAAGAGGGCTAAACATTGCCGCGACGGGGACCTCCCGTCCGGGTCCTGGGCCAATCAGAAGCGCCCTCGACCCCTCCCGGTGAACAACAGGATCTGCCTCCGCTCGTCGCCAACCAGTCGGTCGAAAGACAGGACGAGCCCCTCCTAACGGCAGATCGCACCGGAATTCCCTTCTCTCCCCGTTCTGTTGTCGGGGTTTGAATACGAGAACAGCCGTGCGCGCGCGCCACAGGGCGCCGTCCACGGCGGAGAACCATTTTGTCCAGCGCACACGCGCACCAACACCCCACGGCCGAGGGATTCGGCCAGTTTTCCTTCCATCCTTCCCTTCAGAAGGGCCTCGAATCCGCGGGGTTCGAACAGCCCCGCCCGATCCAGGCCGAGACGATCCCCGCGTGCCTCGATGGCCGCGACGTCATGGGCCTGGCCCAGACCGGAACCGGCAAGACCGCCGCGTTCGCGCTGCCCATCCTGCAGCGACTGATCGAAGAGCCCGGCCGCGGGCCGCTCGTCCTGATCCTCGCCCCGACCCGGGAGCTCGCGCTCCAGATCCAGGCCGAGACCGATCTGCTGGCCCGCAACGTCGACGTCGAGAGCGTGGCGTTGATCGGCGGCGTGCCGATGGGCAAGCAGCTGCGCGCCCTGCAGCGTGATCCCGAGATCGTCGTCGGCTGTCCTGGTCGGGTGCTCGACCTGATGGGTCAGCGCAAGCTCGACGTCGGTGGCGTGGACACCCTCGTGCTCGACGAAGCCGATCACATGTTCGACATGGGCTTCCTGCCCGTCCTGAGGCGGATCCTGAAGGAGCTGCCCCACGATCGCCAGAACCTGCTCTTCTCGGCGACGATGCCGGGACCGATCCGCAAGCTCGCGAACGACCTGCTCGACGACCCGCACGTCGTGGAGCTCGCGCCGAGCGCGCCGGCCGAGGCGATCGAGCACGGTCTCTACGAGACCGGGCCCTCGCAGAAGTCGGGGCTGCTGGACCATCTCCTCACGGGCGACGATTGCAAGACCGCAATCGTCTTCACGCGCACGAAGCACCGGGCCAAGCGCCTGGCGCAGCAGCTCGATCGCAAGGGACGGAGCGCCATCGCGCTCCAGGGCAACATGTCCCAGGCCCAGCGCGAGCGCGCGATGGGCGGCTTCCGCAAGGGACAGTACGACGTGCTCGTCGCGACGGACATCGCCGCGCGCGGCATCGACGTCGCCGGGATCGACTACGTCATCAACTACGACGTGCCGAGCACGCCGGAGACCTACACGCACCGCATCGGGCGGACCGGCCGGTCCGGCGCCGCCGGTCGGGCCGTGACCTTCGTGACCGGCGAAGATCGTGGCTGGGTGCGGGACACCGAGCGCATGCTCGGGGAGCGCCTCGAGCGATTCGACGCGCCCGAGGTCGAGGCGAGCAGCGAACGCCTCGACCGTGGACCGCGCGAAGGCGGTAACCGGAATCGGGGTCGCGGCAACGGTCGCGGCAACGGCCGTGGAAACGGTCGGGCACGCAGCGGCTCTTCGGCGAAGGCCGAGGGACGCGGCGGCTCGGACGGCTCCGGCGGCAAGCGGCGACGCCCGCGAGGCGGCGCCCGCAGCGACGCGTCTGCGAAGAAGACCGGCGGCAACGACCGCAATTCGGGCGGCCGCCGCCGATCGAGCGGGCGACGCACCCACTCCGCTTCGGCACCGCGTTAGGCGAGGATCGGGCCCTTCAAGCGAAGGGCCCGATCAGCGATACCAGCACGAAGCTCATTCCGCCCACGAGCGTGGCGGCCGCGAGGCCGACCGCGAGTGGGCGGAGACCGAGTCCGCTCAGGCGGGCGAAGCTCGTGCCGAGCCCGACCGAGGCCATCGCCACGGTCAGGAGCAGCTTCGAGAGGTCGGTGGTCGCGAAGATCGCCGATTGCCAGGCCTCGCTCGAGAGCAGCCCCCAGAAGGGCTCTCCGCCGGCGTCACCCAGCGTTCGCAGCAGGCTCATGGCGATGAACCCGAACACGAAGAACGGGATCGCCGCCTTGAGCTGCGCCGTGAGCCGCGTGTCGGGCCTTCGCTTCTGCATGGAGAAGGCCATCGCCGGGATCACCGCGACCATGAACATGTTGCGCTGGAGCTTCGTGACCGTCGCGACGTCGAGTGCGTTCGGCGCTCCGAACTGCTCGGCGTAGACCAGGCCCGCGCCCGCGACCTGCGCGGTGTCGTGGATCGCGGTTCCGAGGAAGAGCCCGACGAGGGTCGGGTCGCCGGCGAAGAGCGCGTGCGCGATGAACGGGTGTGCGACCAACGCGACCAGGCCGAAGAGCGTGATGCACCCGACCGCATAGCTGACCTCGTCGTCGGTCGCCTCGATCGTCGGCGCCAGCGCAACGATCGCGGTGTTGCCGCAGATCGCGGTGCCGACGGCGATCAGCGTGGAGAGCCGCGGCGGCAGCGCGACCGCGCGACCGATGCGCGTCACGAGGAGCAGGGCGGTCGCGATGCAGCCGATCACGATCGGCAGCGCGACGAGACCGATCGTGCCGGCGGCGGCCAGGCTCAGGCGGATTCCGAGGAGCGCCACCCCGATTCGCAGGAGGCGCTTGAGCGCGAGGGCGAGGCCCGGCTCGAAGATCCCCGGCAAGCCGATCGTGTTGCGAATCAGCAGGCCGAGCAGGATCGCTACGAGGATCGGGGACAGGGGTGCGCCGCTGAAGCCGAGTCCGTCCGAGAAGGCTTCGGCGACGACGCCGCCGATCGCGGCGATCGAGAGCGCCAGCGCGAGTCCCGGGAGCACGTCGCCGAGCTGCGCGAAGAGCGCGTTGCCCCGATGTTGCCAGGGCGCCCAGCGTTCGCGCTCGGCCTCGGTCTCGCCCGGCCCGAGCACGTCGGCTGCGCCCTCGAGGCTATCGAGGTACTGAACGAGGTCCGGGTTCGAGTAGGGATCACCGGCCGATCGGTTCGGGCGGATCGGTTCCACGCGGCTTGCCCCCCAGCGGTCCGCGGGTCATCGCGGCCGGCGTGAGGATAGGGGATGCCCAGCTCTCCCGCGCGCGCTCAGTCGGCGGTGGCAGCGTCCGCGGCCGGGGCGCCCACACGCGTCGCACAGAAGAAGAAGAGCCCGGCGCAGATCACCTCGATCGTGATGAACTGGGTCGCGAAGGCCGCATCCGAGACGACGGCCGCGAGGGTCCGGCCGAACGCGGCGCCCGCGAGCAGGAATCCTGCCGCGCGCAGCCAGGTCGGCGACTCGCTGTAGGCGCCGTAGAGGCCGAAGCCGCCGAGACACAGGAAAAACCCGGTCAGGTCCCCCGCCTGGGTGCTGCGGGCGATGCCGTCGAGGAGCGGCATGCCGAGCCCCTCGGCGGCGCCCTGTGCGTCGAAGATCCAGTTGACGCCCTGCACGAAGAAGAAGGCGCCGAGCAGGCCCGAGAGAATCCGGAAAGGCATGTGTGCTCCTGGTGTCGTGGGCGTCGTGCCCGCGCACGCACGCTAGCCGGTCATGATGCGATCGGCGATGCGTTGGCGGACGCTCATGGGAAGCCAACGATGGGCAAGACGGAGCAGCGGAGCGTCCCGCCCGGCCGTGTAGAACGCCTTCGGCCGCGGGTCGGTCAACGCGCGGTAGTAGACCTCGGCGACCTCTTCGGGCTCCTTACCCGAGCCCTCCATGCCACGGGAGAGCTCGGACATGCGATCGAGCATCCCGCCGTAGAGCGTGTTGGCCTGCGCCGGCAGCTTCGCGCGGGCGGTCTCGCTCGCCTCCGCCGCGGTCTGCGTCATGCGCGTCTTGATGTGGCCGGGGTCGAGGACGCAGACGTGGATGCCGAAGGGGGCGACTTCCGCCTGCAGCTGGCGCGAGAGCAGCTCGAGCCCGAGCTTCGACGCGGGATAGGTGCTCATCATCGGCATCGTGAACAGGACCGAGCCCGACGTCACGTTGACGATCCGGCCCATCGCCATCCGCAGCATCGGCAGGAAGGCCTGGGCGCAGTGGATGCTGCCGTAGAGGTTCACCTCGACCGGGATCCGCATTTCGTCTTCGTCCAGGAACTCGATCGGCCCGCTCGCGCCGACGCCGGCGTTGCAGACGAGACCGTCGAGTCCCGCGTCACCGAGATGCGCCCGCACGCGATCCGCCATCGCGAAGACCTGCTCGCGGTCCCGCACGTCACAGAGCGAAGCGTGGATCGCGCCCGGCGCCTCCTTCTCGAGGGCCTCCGCGTCCTTCTGTCGGCGGACCGCGGCGAATACGTCCCAGCCGGCTCGCGCCATGCGCAGGACCGCGGCTCGGCCCGCGCCGACCGAGCAGCCCGTGATCACGACCGACCTTCGCTGATTCCCGGCCTTCTCCTTCTGCGCCATGGCGTCGCCTCCTCGTCGTGGATCGACTCTACCGCGTGTGCCGGAGCGGTCTATCGTCCCAGCCGGCGTGCTCTTCCGCGCGCGCAGATCGAACGTGAGGGCAGGGAACGAAATGGCCGGACATCTCGCAGGGCGCGTCATCGTGATCACCGGCGCAGCGAGCGGCTTCGGCCGCCTCGTCGCGCAGAAGACCGCTGCGCTCGGGGCGAAGGTCGTCGCGTCGGACGTCGACGCGGGGGGACTCGAGGAGACGGTGACCTCCGTCGAGGAGGCGGGCGGCGAGGCCATCGGCGTCGTTGCGGACGTGACCGACCGCGCCGCGATGCGCGCCCTCGCGCACGCTGCGGTCGAGCGCTTCGACTCGGTCGAGGTGATGCTGAACAACGCCGGGGTGATGCCGCTCGCGTTCTATGCCGATCACGCGGACGCGGCCGACGCGTGGGATCGCTGCATCGACATCAACCTGAAGGGCGTGCTCAACGGGATCACCGCGGTCTACGACACGATGATCGAGCAGGGTCGCGGCCACATCGTGAACCTGTCCTCGATCTACGGGAACGCGCCGGTCCCCGGCGCCGCAGTCTACGGCGCGACGAAGGCGGCGGTCCGGTTCCTCTCGGAGGCGCTGCGCCAGGAGTCCCAGGGACGGATCAAGGTCACTACGATCCGCCCGACCGGCGTTCCGGGAACTGCCCTCGGCGACGGAGTGGTGAATCCCGCCGCGTTCTCGGGGATTCTCGGCGGCGGCGCGCCGGAGTTCATGGAGACGATGGGGCAGGTCTTCGGGGACGACCCGCCCGCCGAGCTCACGGATCCCGAACGGATCGGATACTTCGCCCTGGCGCCGGAGCTGCTCGCGGACCAGATCGTGTACGCGATCGACCAGCCCTGGGGCGTGTCGATCAGTGACGTGACCGTGCGCGCCTCGGGCGACGGATATCTGCTCTAGGAAATGCAAGGAGGACACATGGCCGACCTCGAGACCCTCGCGAAGCAGGTCGCGGAGCTCCGCGACCTCGAAGAGATCAAGAAGCTGAAGCATCGCTACTTCCGCGCGATGACGTACAACGACCACGACGCGATCAAGGACACGCTGACCGCGGACGTCGTCACGTCGTACTCGGACGGGAAATACGTCTTCGAGGATCGGGATCAGCTGCTCACGTTCCTGACCGAGTCCCACGATCCGAAAGCGGGCATCATGGCCTACTGGATGGCCGGGATGCCCGAGATCACGCTGGAGAGCGACACGAGCGCCACGGCGATCTGGGCCATGTACCACTACTTCTACAGCCAGAAGGGCGGCTTCGTCGACGAGATGTTCGTGTACTACGACGACGCGTACCGCAAGGAAGACGGCGTGTGGCGGATCTCGAAGACCGGCTACACGCGGGTCATCAACCAGCTCCTCGATCGCCGGGAGATTCCGTACACGATGCAGGCGCCGCCCTGGGCGGTGGAGGCGCAGGAGGCCAAGAAGGCCCAGAAGCCTCCGAGGGCTCCGAGGGCTCCGAGGGCTTAGTCGGTCCTAGTCCTTCTGCTTCTCGCGCTCGTCGGCGCCCGCCGACATCAGGTTCACCTCGCGCAGGTAGTCCGGTGGCGTCAGATTGCGCATCGAGGCATACCGCTCGTCGAGCTTCTGCATCTGGTGTTCGAGGGGATACGTCGCCCAGAAGAGATCCTCTTCGATCGCTCGCACGCACAGGTCCGCCACGTCCGAGAGCGGTGCCTCGACGACCTCTTGCCCTGCGGCCGCGGCGCGTTCCTTGTAGTCCGCGAGGGCGTTGCGAACGTTGCGGTCGTCCGGGTCGTCGCGCAGGTAGCGGTCCGGTCGATTCGCGCCGGCCGCCCAGATGCCCGTGGCGAGCACGCCGGGGGTGGGGCTCGAGGGCAGCAGCAGCGACGCGGACACCTTCGAGTCCATCTCGCGCAGCTGACCCCAGAGGCACTCGGTCAGCGTCGTCACGGCGGCCTTGGTGACGGGATAGATCCCGCTGCTCGCCATCGGGTAGTAGGCGCCGTTGCCCGACGAAGTGTTCACGACGTGTCCCTCGTTCTGTTCGACCAGCAGCGGGATGAAGGCGTTCATGCCGTTGATCACGCCGAGCACGTTGACGTCCAGGCTCCACTTCCAGTCGTTCAGGTGGTGTTCCCAGACGCTGCCCTTGGCGCCCGCGCCGACGGCGGCGTTGTTCACGATCACGTGACAGCCGCCGAAGCGATCGAGCGTCTGGTCGCGCAGGTCGCAGAGGGAATCGAAGTCAGTGACGTCCACGGGGACACCGGCCACGTCCGCGGAGTCGAATTCCTTGACGACGCCGTCGAGCTTCTCGGCGGTGATGTCCGCGAGGACGACCTTCATGCCCTTGGCGAGCATGGCTCGCCCGATCTCGATACCGATACCGCCGCTGCCGCCGGTCACGACGGCGACCTTGTCGCGTAGGTCCTTCATGCGTTCGCTCCTGTCGAAGTGGGACCCCCGAGTCTCGTTCGGAACGGGGCTTTGCGCTAGCTGCCCGGCGGCGGGTAGCCCGACGTGAGCCCGCCGTCCGCGACGAACTCGGAGCCGGTCGAGTAGGAGCTGTCGTCGGAGGCGAGGAAGAGGGCGAGCTTCGCGATCTCCTCGGGCTGACCGGTTCGCTTCATCGGTGCATGCCGTTCCGTGTGCGCATCGAGGAGCGCGTGGGTCGCTGCGAGGTGCTCCTCTTCCTCGACGGCCAGGTGAGTGTAGATGAAGCCGGGATGGATCGAGTTGACCCGGATGCCGCGATCCGCGACCTCGCGCGCGGCGGTCTTGGTCATGCCGCGCACCGCCCACTTCGCCGCCACGTAGGACAGGATGTGATCCATGCCCATCAGGCCGTCGATCGACGAGATGTTGATGATCGATCCAAAGCCCGCGCGGGTCATCGAGGGCACGACGCTCTTCATGCCGAGGAAGACGCCGGTCTGGAGGACCTCGGTCACGCGCCGATAGCTCTCGAGGGTCATCTCGTAGAAGGGGGCGGCCTCGGCGAGCCCCGCGTTGTTGACGAGGGTCGTCACCGGGCCGAAGACCGATTCCGTCGCGGCGATCGTGTCCTGCCACTCGTTCTCACGGGTGACGTCCAGGTGGAGATAGATCGCTGCGGGCCCGAGGTTCTCGGCGTGGGCTTCTCCCTCGTCGTCGAGCAGATCGCAGACGGCGACCTTGGCGCCTTCTTCCACGAAGAGCTGGGCAAAGGCCCGTCCCATCCCGCGCGCGGCGCCACTCACTACCGCCACCTTACCGTCGAGTCTCCCCATCTTCGTCCCCGTCGCTCCAGGTTCGCGCCGGTGTTGCCTGCTAGGCGGAGTCAGGCCGCCTCGCGCTTCACCGGTTCTTCGAAGGTCCCGAAGAGCTTGTCATAGAACATCGTGAGTGTCGCGTAGTTGCCCTGGTTCATGTCGACGTGGTGGGCATGGTGGACGCCGGTGATGTAGTCGACGGTCCGGAAGAACCAGTTGTCCTCGGGCAGCTTCGTGAACACGTGATTGACGGTGTTCAGCTGGGTGAAGATCAGCGTCGCGATCGCGGCCGAACCCGCATGCAGGGGAGCACCCTCGATCAGCGCCACGATCGGCATCGAGAGCAGAAAGAGGCTCAGCCCGATGAAGGTCTCGAGGGGATGCACGTAGAGCGAGTCCGCCCAGGTGGGCTGGCGCGCCTGATGGTGCAGGGAGTGGACCTTGCGCAGGATCTGGCCGTGGAAGAGCGACCGGTGCGTCCAGTAGTACATGAAGTCGAAGATCGCGAGGATCGCGATGATCTCGACCAAGTGCTGCCAGAGCGGGCGGGAGTCGAAGCTGACCGTGAAGGGCAGGATCGTCAGGTAGAACCCGAGGTTGGTGTACTTGCCGATGTTCTCGCTGGACTTCATGCCGGCGCGGAAGCTCTCCTTGGACATCTTGGTCTTGTCCACGTCGCGGTTCGCGATCCGCATCTCCTCCATGACGGGGATGCTGAAGACGAGCTTCCTGCCGGCGATCGTGAGCGCAACGAGCACGGCGACGTAGGCGAGGGCGGCGAGCCAGTCGTAGGTCATGTCCATTCTCCTGGGTGTGCGGGGTCTAGGGAGCGGCCACGCTCGGCGCCGGCCGCTCGAGGTCAGTGAGCGGGGGCCGCGTCGCGTGCGCCGCCGTCGGTGGTGAGGAGTCGGGCGAGTCGGTCGGCATCGTCGTTGCCGAGCTCGCGGCGAAGGCGTTCGGCGAGCCGCGTGAGGGGTTGCTCTCCGGCTGTGCTCGTCTCGAAGATCTCGCGCTCGAGACCGAGGGCCTCGTAGAGGGCGCGCGCGCCGCGCTCGAACGCGGCGGCTCGTCGTCGGCCGATCGTCTCGATGTAGAGCGCATCGAGCTCGTCGAGGGCGCGAACCGAGTCCTCGATCAGTCGTTCGCCGCGATCGGTCAGCTTGAAGACCACGCCGCGGCGGTCGCGCGGGTCGGGTTCGCGGCGGAGATAGCCGAGACCCTCGAGCTCGCGCGCCGTCGCGCTGATCGCTTGACGCGAGATGCGCTGGAGCCGGGCGAGGGCACCCACCCGGGCGCCGTCCGCTCCGATCAGGGGGAGCACCTGCGCGTGGGACATCTTGAGCCCGTCGTGTCCGCGGGCGGCGGCCGAGCGCATGAGCGTCCGCTGAGCCTCGACGGAGAGATAGGCGAGGGTGCCGATCGCGACGCGATCGTCCTCGGACTGCGTTCGGGCCCTCGCGCCGGCCAGGACTTCGAAGAGCCGGCCGGCCGCGTCTTCGAAGCGGGCCATCTCGTCGGCGCCGATTCGTTCGGCGTAGTCGGCGGCGATCCGTCGCAACACGCGTGCGGCGTCCGCGACGAGGCGCGTGCCGGAATCGGTCAGGGCGATCACACGCGCGCGCCCGTCGCTCGGGTCCGCGCGCCGCTCGACGTAGCCGGCGCGAGCGGCGGCGCTCACGAGCTGGCTGCACGCCTGCGGTGAGACACTGAGGGCGGTCGCGAGCTCGCCCATCGGTCTCGGCGCGAGGGCCACGCGATTCACGAGCGGGCCGAAGCTCGGGCGCAGGCCGCGGTGGCCGAACTCGTCGGTCAGGCTTCGGAGCACCTCGTGCTGCAGCTCGCGGGCGATTCCGATCAGGTGGCGCGCCGTGTTCCGGCGGTAGCGCGCCCAGATCGCCCCATCGGGCGCAGTCGTGGCCGGCGTGCTGCGGGGGGACGCTCGCATGGCTGGAAATCTAGGGGTCGGGCAGCAACTCTTCAAGGCTGATTGACAAAATAAGAACATCACCTTGAGAAAAATCAGCTCCAGGGCTGGCCTCTGCCCCTGCGGCGCGCGAGTGTTCTCCACCGACCCGGGGCTGGACGCCTCGAGCGACAGGCAGGAGAGGCGAGATGCGGGAATTCGAAGGCAGGACGGCGGTGATCACCGGGGGCGCGAGCGGAATGGGGCTCGGCTTCGCGGAGTGCTTCGGGCGCGAGGGAATGAACGTCGTGATCGCCGACATCGAGGAACGTGCGCTCAAGACCGCCGCAGCCCGGATCGAGTCCCTCGGCGCGAACGTGCTCCCGGTCGTGACCGACGTCGGCGACGAGGCGGCGATGGACCACCTCGGTGACGCGACGCGCGAGGCCTTCGGTGCGCCACACCTGGTCTGCCTGAACGCGGGCGTGTCCGCGCCGACGGTGCCGATGGACGAGCTCTCGGCGAACGACTGGAAGTGGACCCTCGACGTGAACCTGTTCGGGGTGATCCACGGCCTCCGCGTCTTCCTGCCCGGGCTCAAGGCCCAGGACGAGGGAAGCGTCGTCGTGACCGCCTCCGTCGCCGGGCTGACGAGCTACCCCTGGCTGGCGCCCTACAACGCGTCGAAGCATGCGGTCGTGTCGATCTGCGAAACGCTGTACGCGGAGCTCGCGAACCTCGGATCGAACGTGAACGTCCACTGTCTCTGCCCGGGGATGGTGGCGACCAACATCGGCGACTCGGAACGCAACCGGCCGAAGGAGCTTCGCAACGAGCACGAGGCGCCGTCCGTCGGCGATGCCGCGAGCGGGGACCTCTCCGAGTGGGCCGAAGAGTTCGCGAAGATCGCGCAGACCCCCGACGCGGTCGCCGAGCGCGTGCTCGCGGCGGTCGTCGAGGAGCGCTTCTGGATCGAGACCGACGAGTTCTATCGCGAGCCGATCAAGGCGCGACACCGCGCGATCGAGACCCGCGAGGCGCCGCCGGTCGCGCAGTCGGTGATGGACCCCTACACGGCGACTTAGGCCGGGCGCCCAGCTTCAGCCTCGCGGCGGACGCGGCACGAGGGTGGGCGTGCGCGCGCGATAGGCCTGATAGTCGGGGTCGTCGCCCCATCGCTTCTTCGCTCGCGCGCGGAGCAGCGGGATCCCGCTGATCCGCGTCAATAGGACGAAGACGAAGAGCGGCGAGATCAACGTCGCAAGCTGGGCGCCGCGGAGCGTCGGGAGCGCGATCAACGCGATGCCCGCCCAGAGCAGGATCTCGCCCGCATAATTCGGGTGCTGCGACCAGGACCAGAGGCCGCTCGTGATGAAGCGGCCCTCGTTCGCCGGGTCGCGTCGAAAGGCCCGCTTCTGCTGGTCGGCGGCGACCTCGAGCGTCCAGCCGACGATCCACATTGCCGCGCCGATCGCAGCCGGTGCGCCGAGCGCGACCGGCTCCGACGTGGTCATCGCGACGAGCCCACAGGCGAAGGTCAGGAAGACCCACAGCCCCTGGAGCGTCCAGGTCATCAGGAAGCGCGCGAAGTCCGGCTTCAGCCGGTCGAACCGCCCATCGCCGCCATCCTCCTGGATCCGCTTGAAGAGAAAGGGACCGAGCCGGAGCGCCCAGAGTCCGACCAACGCGCCGATCAGGAGCGCGCGCGGGTCGCGGGGTCCGAGGGTCAGGGCGACACCGAGGAGCGTCAGGTAGGTCAGGCTTCCGGTGATGTCGAAGAAGCGTTCGGTCTGGGTCGCGTAGGCGTGCGTGAAGACGATCCAGTTGACGACGAAGCTGCCGAGACCGCAGAGCGCGAAGAGGGGCAGGCCGAGTGCGATCGCCGGGCCTTCGCTGCCGGCCCACGCGATTCCGGCGCCGACCGCGAGGATCAGGGGGAGGGCGAGCCAGGCCTGGCGGGTTCGCGGATGCATCTTCGCTTCGTCCTCTCTCGGCTTCGCATCAGGCGTCGGTCGCGGACGCACCGTCCTCTCGGAGCGTTCGTGCGGCCACGAAGAGACCGGCGGCCCCGATCGGGAGGAACCCGGTCGCGGCGACCATCGCGCGCGGGAGCGCGTCCGGACCATAGCCGTCCTGACCCAGTTGACTCAGCGCGCCGATCACCGGCGGCCCGACCCCCATTCCGACGAGGGTGTAGGGCATCGTCCAGATCGCGTGGGCGAGCGACCGCATGCGCGTCGTGACGAGCGCCTGTGCGAGGCTGGCCATGGGCGGCGAGAAGAAGCCGATCAGGAAGCTCCCCACCGCGGACCACAGGAACGCGATCGGGAACGTCGTCCCGGCGAAGTGGGCCACGTCCGATGGATCCCAGAGCAGGAACGCGATGATGAAGGGCGTGCCGAGCAGGATCGAGAAGCCGCAGACCCACGCCAGCCAGCGCAGGTCGTGGCGCGCCAATCGATCGGCGAGGCCGGCGCCGACCAGCGCGCCGGTCATCGAGGGCAGGGCGCTGATCACGACGTAGGTCGATCCGAGGGCCGCCCCTTCGAGTCCGTAGCTCCGGGCGAGGAAGCTCGGCTCCCACGCCAGGCGTCCGGCGATTCCGATGTTCGCCAGGCAGACTCCAGCGACCGCCCAGCGGAACGAGGCGAAGCCGGCGAGGTGCCGACCGGCCTCGAGGGGCGTGGCGCCCGGACCCGGACTTCGCGGTGGCTCGCGCAGGGTGAATCGCACGACCGCAGCCAGCGCGAGACCGGGCAGTCCGACCGCCAGCAGCGCGACGCGCCAGCCGTGGCTCGCGCCGAGCGCGCCGCCCACGATCATGCCGACCGCCACGCCGACCAACGCACCGACCGTCACGGACGAGAGCGCGCGGGTGCGCCATTCCGCAGGGGCCGTGTCGCTCAGCAGCGCGACGCTCGGCGGCGAGCCCGCGGCCTCGCCGATCCCGACGCCCATCCGGGTGAGCGTGAGCGTGAAGAAGCTCGAAGTGGCCGCGCCGAGCGCAGTCATCGCGCTCCAGACGACGAGCCCGCCGGCCACGATCGAACGCCGCGCGTGACGATCCGCGAGCCAGGCCGCCGGCAGCACCGCTGCGAAGTGCACGACCGAGAACGACGGCCCGAGCAGCACCCCCATCTGGGTGTCGGAGAGCTGGAGGTCCTCTTGAATCACGGGGGCGAGCACGTTCAGGATGTGGCGATCGACCACGTTCAACACGCTCACCAGGAACACGACCGCGATCGCGTAGAGCACGTAGGGGCGGGACGTCACGGACGGTGCTGTGTCGGACACGAAACGAACCTAGCAGGCGGGAATTTCGCAGCCGTCTCGTGCCTGGGAGGAAGCCACCGCGACCAAATGTTAAACAGGCGTCTTTTCGGGGACGGCAACTGCGGTAGACCACGGTGAGCGAGCGAAGGAGAAACCGACGTGCGGATGATTTCGAGCAAGAACATGGGATCGGTGAGCGAGCTGACCCTGATGGCCGACGTGCGTCCGGAGCTCTGCGAGATCCGCCGCACGATGACTCACGGAACCCGACTGCGCCTGCTGTTGCGCACGCTGTACGGGATCCGGCGGTCCGCTGTCGAGGAGACGGAAGGCCGTCGACTCGCAGGTCCCCTCGAGTCCCTCGAGTTCCTCCATTTCGTCCGCTTCGCGCTGCTCGACAACGACTCGAAGTTCCTGCTCGGCGTGACCTTCGATGGTGCCTGGGAGCCCTACATCCGCGCGATCGCGGAGCGCGCGGGTCCGCTCCTCGACGTGATCTTCTGCCATACGGTCGACTACAACGCGCACTCGTCCGACCGGGGCTACCCGATCTTCTCCAAGTGGGTGCGTTCCCATCAGGTCGAAGCCGACTTCTTCTTCGCCGACTCGCCCGGCACGACGGCGAAGGACGTCCAGCTCCTGAAGGACTTCCACCAGCGCATGTGCGGCGAGCCGCCGCCGCCGGATCCGCTGCCGCCGCCGACCGCGGACGACGTGCGCCGTGGGATCAAGGCGCTGCACCAGCTCTACGCCCTCGACGAGCTCTTTCCGGCCACCCACGAGAAGAACTTCCTGCGGCGGACCGCGCAGATGGTGCTCGCGTCGGTGATGCCCGCCCTCGAGCACCGGATGGGCGAGTACGCGTGGATCGGGACCGGGCAGCAGCGCGTGCACGAAGCTGCGATGAACTGGGTCAAGGAGGAGCCCTCGGACGGGAGCTTCGATTCCGTCGCCGTACCGCGGCCGAAGGTGCCGAAGCGGGATCCGATCGAGACGATGCCGTCGCCCGCCCACGACGTGCAGGGCAACATCCTCGAGGGCTACCCGGAAATGACCCACGGCGCGACGCTGCTGATGCGGATCACCGACCTTTCGCGCGCTCAGTCGTTCCTGCGCGGGCTGCGCCTCACCTGTCACGGCGACGCGCTGCCGGACGTGACCTGCAACCTCGGCCTCACCTATCGCGGGCTCGAGAAGCTCGGGGTCCCGGAGGACGCGCTCGAGCAGTTGCCTTTCGAGTTCCGGGAAGGGATGGCGGCGCGCGCGGGTTGGCTCGGGGACCTCGGGCCGAACCATCCCGCGCGGTGGCGGCTCCCGAAGCGCAATTGGCCGCCGGATCGCGCGGACGACGCACTCCGGGTGCGGCTTTCCTCCGTCGACTTCGTGATCCAGCTGCAGACGAGTCGTCCGAATGCGACGGGGCGCGATCACGCATTCGAGCCTGATCATCCGCTCCACGACTACGTGCTCGAACACTTCGGGGCACTCGACGACCAGGGCGTGCAGCTGCTCGCCGTCGAGCCGACCCGCCACGTCGGGCACAGCGAGACCGCGGGCCAGCCCTGGGGAATGGAACACTTCGGCTATCTCGACGGCGTGAGTCAGCCGACGGTCGAAGCCCTCGCAGACGGCAAGGGGCTGCCCGCGCGGGATCGCGTCGCCCTCGGCGAGCTGGTGCTCGGCTACGGCGACGATCGCGACGGCGCCGCGGCCGAACACCGCCCGGACTTCCTGCGCAACGGCAGCTTTCAGGTCGTGCGAAAGCTGTCCCAGGACGTGGGACGCTTCTGCGCGGTCATCGACGAGAACGACGATTGGTCCGAGCTCGCGGAGCGGATGATGGGGCGTCCGCTCGCGCGCTCGATGACGGGGCGTCCGCTCGCGAAGCAGGATCCCCTGGTCGACGCGGCCGAAAAGGACCGCCCCCAGCTGCTGCACTACGACTTCGGCGAAGGGGGGCGTGGCGACGAGGCGCCGCCGGAGAGTCATGTCCGGCGATCCAATCCCCGCTCGTTCCCGGCGGACAACGACGCGCGCGTGCGTTTTCGCTCGGCGCCGCCGCTCCCACGGATCGCCCGGCGCGGCATGTCCTATGGCTCCGAGTTTTCGAAGCGCACCGCAGACGAAGAGCGAGGTCTCCTCTTCAGCTGTTTCAACGCGAGCCTGGCCGACCAGTTCGAGGTGGTTCAGCGTTGGCTGGCCGGCGCGAACAGCTCGGGCGTCGTCGGCCTGCGAAACGACGCCTTCCTCGGCTTGCCGCAGCCCGGCGAGCACAAGCGGTTCTGCGAGTTCGATGCGGAGGGGCAGGTCGTGCGCTCCGTCGATCTCGGAACGGAGCCCCTCGTGAAGCTCGAGTGGGGGCTCTACCTCTTCACGCCGGCGCCCTCGGCCCTCGAGAAGCTCACCGCCGAGAGCGCCGCGGAGCTGGCCGTCGCGGACCTCGCGAGCGACGACGACGTTCGCGACGGCGAGGCCGTCATCGGGCGGATGGAGACACTGCTCCAGGTCGAGCGCGCCCGGGACCCCGAGCGGGCGTGGTTCCTGATGGCGAATCGCTGGAAGGTGTTGATCGAGGATCTCTCGGCGCGGGAGACGATGCGGAAGGTGTGGGCGGCGATCCGCGCGCGCGGCGGCCTGCTCGAGACGCCCTACGGCGTACTGGTCGGCTCCCGCGAGCTGATCGGGCAGATCTTCTCGGAGCCGCGCGACTACTCGGTCAGCGGCTACTGGGATCGCATGCGCGACTCCCTCGGCGAGCACTACCTCGGCATGGACCCGAAGCAGGCGCCGATGGCGCCTCACGCGAACCTGCCGGCGCGGATCCAGCAAGACCGCTACGTGGCCGCGGTGGATCGAGACAGGTATGCGCGCGAGGCCACCCTGGCGAACGCGTGGATCTCCCGGATCGACGAATCCGCGGCCTTCGATCACGCCTATCGGACCGCGCGCGCGGTCCTGGACGACATGATCTGGGCGGGTGCGCCGACCACCGAGGACCCGGAAGACGCTTCGGACGTCACGGTCGTCGACGTCGCTCGCCTCGTCGACTTTACCGTCGCGGCGATGTGCACCGAATGGTTCGACCTGCCGCAGCCGATGCGTCGCGAGTTCATGACGCTGGGCGAACCCTTCCCGGAGACCGCGCACAACCCCGACAACTTCAAGTCGACGGCCCGCTACATCTTCTCGCCGAACCCCACCGAGTTCGTGGAGCAGGACGGCCGCGCGAAGGGCACCGAGCTCCTCGAAGGCGCGACTGCGTACGTCGAGGAGGTGCTTAGGGGGGAGACGGCGGGCGAGGAGGGCACGCTGCTCGCCGCGCTGGTCGAGGCGAAGGACGACTTGGTCGAGTCCGGGATCGACGAAGGTGGATTCGCCGGCTTCTGCGCGGGGATCCTGCTCGGCACGATCCACGGGTTCGTCGGACCGGTGGGCGGAAGTCTCACGTCCCTGCTCAACGAATGGATCAAGAGCCGTGAGCTGTGGCGACAGCAGCTCGCGCTGTTCGAAGCGTTCCCCGATCCGACGACGTCGCTCCGTTGGGACGACGTCGCGCCGCTCCTGCTGGGTGCGGTCGAGGAGGGGATGCGGATCCAGCCCTTCCCCTACGTGCTCCACCGCGTCCCGGTTCGGGACGTCGTGCTCCGCCAGCGTCCGCGGGCGCGCGGCGACCGGAGCGGTGGGCCGGCCCCCGACGAATTCGACGTGACCATCGAAGCCGGAACGAAGGTGGTCCTCGGCGTGGTGTCCGCGGCGCACGACACGCGCGCGAAGACGGGTCCCGTCGACATGCCGATCGGGGATCTGCTCTTCGGCGGGGCGTATCCGCGCGGGACCGACGGGGCCGCCTATCCGGGGGAGGACGCCTCCAGGAAGACGGGGCTGCATGCCTGTCCGGGCAAGGCGATCGGGATGGGAACGATCCTCGGGGTGTTCTCGGCCCTCGCGCAGGCCGGCAACCTGCGACGCATCGCGCCGCTCAAGCTCGACCTGGATCCCTTCGGCCCCTGGCGCAAGCGGAACGGCGCCGGTGACGACCGGATCGCCGCCCGGATGCGGGCCTACGCGATCGCGGCGAAGAAGCGGGCGGCGACGAAGGCGGGGGGTAAGCAGGCCGCGAAGAAGCGCGCGACGCCCGGGGCGCCGAAGAAGAATGCGGGCAAGAAGAAGGCGGCGAAAACGACCGCCCCGAAGAAGAAGTCGGCAAGGAGCCAGACCGTGAAGACGGCTGCGAAGAAGAAGCGACCGACGCCGAAGGGGAAGGGCGGCAACATCGGGCGCAGCCGCCGTTAGGCAGTCGCGTCGAGCGAGTCAGGCCCGCTCGAGGCTCTCCGCGAGTCGACGCGCGTCCGCCGCGTACCACTCGAGTCCCATGCGCTCGAGTTCGGGTCGGGCGATGCCGAGGCGTGCGCGGGCGAGTTCACGTTCGCCCCGCCAGGCGAGGATCTCTGAGTGGGTCGCGATCGTGAGGGCGATCTCGCGGGGGGAGCCCCGCTTCTCGGCCGCGTTGAGCGCGCGCTCGAGCCAGGCGTCCGCCTGGTCCGGATGATTGGGCGCCTCCCGCGCGGTCAGACGGGCGAGGGCGCGACAGGCGATGCCCTCGCCGATCGGGTCGAGTCGCTCCGCGCGCGCGAGCGCGCGGTCGGCGTAGCGGCGTGCGATGTCCAGCCGCTCCGCACGCACGAAGGCTTCGGCCAGACAGCCGTAGGCGACCGAGATGTAGAGCTTGATCTCCTTTTCTTCGAGCCAGTCCGTCGTGCGCTGGAGCGTGTCGAGCGCGTCCCGGTCGCCGTGGAGCATGAAGCGCGCGAAGGAGCCCTCGGTTCGCCCGCGCCCGAAGAGATAGGGGCCGTTCATGCGCTCCCCAGCCGCGGTGACCTCGTCGGCGATCTCGATCGCGCGTTCGAAGCGTCCGAGCAGGATCTGGGCCGTGCCCTGGAACGCGCGGCACGAGCCACCGACCGGGTGCCCCGTTCCGCGCACGGCATCGAGCGCCTCCCCGAAGAAGGACTCCGAGGCTTCGCCGTCGCCGCGCTCGGCGGCGATGAACCCCTTGCACGCGAGCGCGTACGCCGAGCCGGTCGGAGCGCGCGAGCCCTCCTTTCGGGATTGCAGCCGTCGCTTCGACTCGATGGACTCGTCGAGGAGCGCGCCCGCCTCTTCGTATTCGCAGGTCGCGGCGCGCAGCTCGCCGATGTTCGCGCGGAGCTGGGCGACGAGCTTCTCGTCGTCGGCGCGTTCGGCGACGGCGAGGCCCTGTTGATAGGTCTCGAGGGCTTCGGCCATGTTGCCGAGCGAGTAGTGGATGAACCCGTTCCAGAAGAGCGCGTGCCCGACGGCGGAGAGGTCGCCGAGCAGCTCGCCGATCCGCGCGGCGTTGGCGAGCATCTCGGTCTGCTCCCGAGCGGGATTGAAGACGCAGGCGAAGGCTCGCCGCTTGCTGATCGACAGCCACCGTCGCTGGTTCTCTTCGCTCTCCGGAAGCTGGTCGAGGGCCGCCAGCGCGGCGCCGTACTGCTGCCGAGTGAGGTCGAGGGCCGCGGTCGCCCAGGCTCGGTCGCCGGCGCGTTCGGCGTAGAGGCTGGCGCGCTCGAAGTCGGCCGCACCCTCGCAGTGATGCGCCAGGCTCTCCCAGGGCGCATCCGGGCCTTCCACGTTCTGGCCAGCCTCGAGGATGTCGACGATTCGGGCGTGCAGTGAACGCCGGTCGGCCAGGCGGACCGAGTGGTAGACGACGTCGCGGGTGATGCCGTGCTTGAATCGCAGGGTCCCGTCGATCACACCGGGATGGAGCAGGTCGAGGGCATCGAGCTCGTCGAGGATCGGCGCGTCCTCGCCGAGCCCGGTCAGCGATTCGAAGAGCCTTCGCGGCACGACGTTCCCGATCACGGCGGCGGCGCGAATCGCCTCCGCCTGCGCGGGGGGCAGGGCGTGCACGCGGTCCTCGATCAGCCCGTGCAGCGTCGTCGGCACGTCGATCGCGCGATCGGCGTCAGCTTCCCGCGGCGAGAGGCTTCGGCACAGCTCCTCGAGGAAGAGCGGGTTGCCTCCGGACCGGAGGTGGAGGCGACCCGTCATGTCGAGATCGAGGCCGATCGGCGCGAGCAGCTCGATGGCGGCGGCAGACTCGTCGTCGCCGAAGGGGGCGAGCTCGATCCGGAGCTCGTCGTCCCGGGCCGCCTCGCTCGTCTCGGTGGGTCGCGTCGCGGTGAGCCAGAGGATCGGTTCGCGGGCGAGCATCGCGACGAGTGCGCCGGCCGCGACGCGCGATGCGTCGTCCGACCACTGCCAGTCGTCGAGGAAAAGGACGATCGGCGCGTCACGGGCGATCGCCGTGAGCAGGGCCGCGAACGCCGCGAGGGCCTTCACGCCCCCTTCGGCGCGCGCCTCCGGGTCGCCGAAGCGCGCGGTCGGGCGGAGGGATGCGAGTCCGAGCAGCTCGACGGCGTGGTCCGCGAGGCCGAGCGCCTGGATTCGGTCCTCGACCCCTTCGACGTCGACTTTCGCCGCCGCGTCGGCGGACAGCTCGAAGGCCTGGCGGGTGATCTGTTGGAAGGGCAGGAGCGGCGCGATGCTCCCCTGCCGTTCGCAATAACCGCCGAGCGCGCGCGCCCCTCCGTCACGGGCGCGAGACAGGAATTCCTCGATCGTGCGCGTCTTGCCGATTCCCGCGTCGCCCACGACGAGGGTTCTCACCAGTCGGCCGGATCGCGCGGTCGCGAGCGCCTCGTCGAGGGTCACGAGCACGTCCGTGCGTCCGATGAAGGGCGTGAGGCCTTGGCATTGGCTCGCCTCCCAGCGTCGCCGGATGTCGGTTCGCGCGAAGATGCGATAGGTCTCGACGGGCGCCTCGATTCCCTTGAGCGAGACCGGCGGGACGGTCTCGGTCTCGAAGAAGGGCAGGCTGCCGAGGAGCGCCGTTCGACTCGCGAGGATCTGGTCGGCGTTGGCGTGGGCGGCGAGACCCGCGGCGGTGTTGGGCGGATCGCCGACGAGCTTGAACGCGCCGAGCACGGCGTCCCCCTCTCGTACCAGGACGAGACCCGCGTCGATGCCCGAGTGCATGCGCAGGTCGAAGCCCGGCGGCGTCAGGTGGCCGAGCTCGAGCGAACGCACGGCGTCGTGGAGTGCGAGGGTTGCTGCCGCCGCGCGCTGGACGTCGTCCTCCCCGGGGGCGGGATAGCCGAAGACCGCGAGCACGCCGTCTCCGTGGAACTGCACGACCGTGCCGCCGTGCTCGTCGATGATCCGGAAGGCGGCGTCCTTCACGTGGCCGAGGATCTCGTCCAGGACCTCGGGGTCGGTGGCGCGGCTTAGCCGCGTCGAACCGCACAGGTCCGAGAAGAGCACGGTCATGTGCCGCCGCTCGTCGTCGCGCGGCGCGGTGCGCCCGTGCTGATCGGGGTCCGGTGACATTCCGGCCCGAGCGTACCACTCGTACGATCCGCGTCGCGAACCAGCGGTCGGCTCCGCCTCGCTTCCCGTCAGTGATCTGCGGCCCGGAAGCGCTACAGGGGATCGACGCCGAAGAGCGCGCGAGCGTTCTCGCCGAACATCGCGCGTTGCGTCTCCTCGTCGACGTCGGCGGCGGTCAGCTGCGCGATCGCGTCCCAGGCGCTCGTCGTATCCTGGTGCGGATAGCGCGAGCCCCAGGTGACCTTGCTGCGGAACACCTCGGGAAGCGCTTGCACGAGTCGTTCCTCGGCATCGAACCCCAGCAGGACGCGACCCGCTTCCCACATCTCTTCCGGGTCCGTGCGGATCGGATAGTGGTAGCTGAGCGGGAGCGTTCGGGTGGAGGCCTCCATCTTCTCGAGCACCTCCTCCATCCACGAGGCCTTGCCGTGCGGGAGGTTCACCTTGAGCGCGGGGAAGCGCTGCATCGCACCGAAGCCGATCAGCGCCGCGGCGACGAACATGTGGTTGTCGAGCCAGGGAGAGAGGATGGGCGAGATCGGATGTCCGATCGACTGGCCCGACCGGAACCCCATGCCGGGGCCGCTGCCGCCTCCCGCGTCGGGCCCACCGGCCATCGCGCCGAACCCGTCGTTCATCCGGTCCTTCACCTTCTCCATGAAGGGGCCGTGGGACGTCCACTCGGGATTCCAGAGCCCCGGCGACGGATGGATCGTCGCCACCAGGCCGCGCCGTTCGATCTCCGCGAAGAGCGTCTCGAAATACGGATGGGTGAAGTACCGGTCCTCGAGGAACATCGGGCGGACGAACACGCCGCGGAAGCATGCGCGGTCCGCGATGCGGTCGAGCTCGGCGATCGTGAAGTCCATCGACTGGAGCGGCACCATCGCTGCGCCAAAGAGCCTCGAAGGGTCGGCCGAGCAGAACTCGGTCAGCCAGTCGTTGTAGGCGCGCGCGAGCGCCCAGGCGACGTCGGGGTCCTCGACGAGATGGAAGCCCTCCGCGAACCACGTCGGGTGCAGCATCGCCTGGTCGACGCCCATCGCGTCCATGTCGGAGAGGCGTGCCTTCGGGTCCGAAGCGCCGGGCACCGGCTCGTGCTGCACGCTCGCGTCGAGCGCCCCCACGTCTTCCCAGGACATGCCGGGCCGCCAGATCGCGTGTCGCGGAATGCTGGGGTTGGCGCGGTCGCGAATCTTTCGACCGTTGATCTTGAGCCAGGCGTCGTGGACACCCCGCTCGCGCCAGAGCGCGCTCTTCCCGAGCGACCGGAACTCCGGGTCGAGATGGCGTTCCCAGAGGTCGGTCGGCTCGACCACGTGCGCATCGGCATCGAAGACGGGAAAGGCCTTGGTCGGCATCTCACTCACCCTCCGTGCGCGCGGAAGATCGAAGATGAGGCCGCAGGCCCATCTCGGCCGGCATCGCGCGGTCGATCTCGTCCTGATCCGGCCACCAGTCGGGTCGTTCGATCTCCGTCACGCGACCCTGGATGAAGGTCGCCGGCGCGTCGATCCGGTAGAGCTCACGCGCGTTGCCGCCGAGGAACTTCGCTTGATGGGAGAGCGACAGGTCGCATTCCTGCATGGTCTCCATCGCGCGCCAGACGTCGTCGCCGTCGTGGTGATAGACGTCCGAGGACCACGCGAGGATGTTCTCGTAGAACTCGGGGATCTTGGAGGGCGGCGCCTCGTCGCCCTCGAAGCCGGTGACGCAGTGGAGATGGAAGGTCTCGCTCGGAAGGCGTTCGAGCTCCGGCAGCTGTCGCTCGTTCTTGTAGAGCTTGTAGTACTTGTCGCACTCGTCGAGCAGGAACGAGAGCCAGGTCGACGACGCCTCGAACACGCCCGCCCGAATGCCGGGGAAGCGCTCGAAGAATCCGGACATCAGCACCAGCACGACCCAGAGCGAGGCCTCGCTCTGGAAGTTCTGCGCGTTCGTCAGGAAGAAATGCTGCAGGCCCGAGCTCGAGCAGGTCTTGTGGATCAACTCGGCCGGGGAATGCTGCTCGGTGTACCCCGGCGGCTTGAGCGCGCCCATCGCCGGGAACGGATGCATGCCGTAGACGACCCCGGTCTCTTCCATCGCCCGCCAGAGCGGGTCGTACTTCGTCTGGAGCGGGTAGTTGCCCATCGCGTCGATCGGGCGAACCAGCGCCATCCGGCAGCCCTTCTCGGCGACGCGATAGAGCTCTCGGGTCGCGAGGACCGGATCCTGCATCGGCAGCATCGCGCCGAAGAAGATCCGCTCCGAGTCCTCCTGGCAGTAGTCGTAGGCCCATTCGTTGTAGGCCTTGCACATGGCGGCGGCGCCGCGGTGATCCTGGATCCAGGGGTAGGTGTCGATGTCGCTCGGGATGATCATCACCTGATCGATGCCCTGCGTGTCCATGTCCGCGAGGCGCGCCTTCGGGTCGTAGGCGCCGCGGTGATCGAGGTAGGCGGCCTGCTCGGCGGTGATCGCGGTCGAGGGATCCAGGTTGCGCACGTTGATCGCGCGCTGGATGTCGTGCTTGAGGCCCGGGCCGGCGAGGGAGAGCACGTTCACGATGCCCTGCGTGCCGCCGACGTTCTGGGCGCCGATCCCGACGGAGGCGCGCCCGTTCACGATCAGCGTCCGGTTCTCCGTGTCGTACCAGATCGAGCGCTTCAAGTGCTCGTACTCGTCCGAGGAGAGCCACTCCTTCGCGCGGTCCCAGATCCACGGCGGCTCGGCGACGTGGGCGTCGCAATCGAAGGTCGGAAAGGACTTGGTCATCGGCGCGAATCGCTGGACGGGCATTCGGGTCTCCTCCGTGGTCGCTCCACCAAGTTAGACCGGAAGAATCGGGCTTGTCGCCGCCGATTTAGGGCCTGGTTCGCTCCGTGTCCTGCGCCCGTCGGGGCGTGTACGATGGGTCGGGGTCGGTCGGGCCCCGGGGAGGAACCGCATGGCGACCGGAAACGCGATCGCAGGAGATCTCAACGTCGTCGAGATCGGCTCGAGTCTCTCGGTCGCGCTCGCGGGAATGACGCTCGCGGACGCTGGGGCCGACGTGATCACGGTCGACAAGCCGGGCGGGAGCCTCCTGCGCTCGGAGCCGGCGGACGCGATGTGGTCGCGCGGCAAGCGGCGTGTAGAACTGGACCTCCGCGAAGAAGCGGGCAGGGCGCGCGCCCTCGAACTCGTGCGCGCCGCCGACGTCGTGCTGCTCGGACTCAAGCCCGCGAGTCTCGACCGACTCGGTCTGGATCACGCGACGCTCTCGGAGGGCGCCCCGCAGCTGGTGAGCGCGTACCTGACGGGCTTCGGAATCGACGGTCCCTACCGCGACGTCCCCGTCTACGACGCCGTCATGCAAGCGCGCGGCGGGCGCATGTACGATTTCTCGACGATGCACGGAGGCGAACGCCCGGCGTACTCGGCTGCGATGGTGCCGACCTACGGCGCGGCGATGGCGTTGCTGACCGGCGTGTTCGGCGCGCTCCGTGAGCGCCTGCGAAACGGGGGTCGCGGCCAGCGAGTCGAGACGAGTCTGGCCCGTGCGCTGACCGTCTATGACCTGATCGGCTGGTTCCCCGGCGGCCCGCCGCCGCTTCGCACCGAGGACGTGCCCTTCCTCCCCTATGCGGTCGCGCGTACGAAGGACGGCGTCTGGATCCAGTTCGCGCAGAACGGCCCCGCGCTCTTCACCGACTTCCAGCGCGTGTTAGGCCTCGACGGGGAAGTCGACTATCTCGACGCGATGTCGCAGACCGCCGATCCGGCCATCAAACGACGACATCGCGATCTCGTCCAGGGGAAGATCCGCGAGAAGACGTGGTCCGAATGGCAGGCGGCCTTCGCCGACGAGCGGAACCTGTCGGCCGAGCCCTTCCACGCGCCCGGGCAGGCGCTGAATCACCCGCAATTCGAGGCGATCGGGGACACGGTGGAGGTCCCGGACGCTTCGGGCCGCGTGACGCGACAGCTCGGCCCGATCGTCGATGCACCGACGCGGCCGCTCCGGCCCGCCGGCCCGGCGCCAGGTGCCAGCGATCCGAGCGCCGGGTTCGCGGGCGCCCCGGGCGCCGACCTCGCCAGCGCGGAGGCGGCCCGAGACGAACGCGGTCCGGGGCTCTTCGCGGGCGTGACCGTGCTCGAACTCGGCATGTGGATCGCGCTGCCCTACGCGGCCACGCAGCTCGCCGAGCTCGGGGCGCGGGTGATCAAGCTCGAGCCCCTCGCCGGGGATCCGATGCGGTCGACCGGGCCCGTCGGGTTCAAGATCGTGCAGGGCAAGGAGAGCCTCGCCCTCGACCTCAAGCGCCCCGAGGCGACGGAGATCGTGCACCGGCTCGTGAAGCGCGCCGACGCCGTGCTCCACAGCTATCGGCCCGGTGTCCCGGAGCGCCTGGGCATCGACTTCGAGACGCTCTCCCGATTGAATCCGTCGCTCGTCTACCTCTACAACGGGTCCTACGGATCACGCGGGCCGAAGAGCCATGCGCCGGCGTTTCACGTAACCGGCGGCGCCGTCGCCGGGGGTGCGTTCGCGCAGGCCGGGGCGGGATGTCCTCCGCCGCCGGACGCGACGGTCTCGGATGCGGAGCGCGTCGCCGTGTCGCGTCGACTGGAGCTCGCGAACGAGGCGAACCCGGACTTCAACTCGGCGGTGACCGCCGCTGCGGCGACCGCGATCGGGCTCTATCACCGCGAGCGAACGGGCGAGGCGATTCCGCTCGAGACGCGCATGATGCTGTCGAACGCGATGATGATGTCGCCAGACTTCATCGCCTACGAAGGCAAGCCCGCGGGACGCGAAGTCGACCCCGAGCTCAACGGGCTCGGGCCGCTCTACCGCCTCTATCCGGCGGCGGAAGGCTGGGTGTTCGTCGCGGCGCCGCAGCCGCGGGACTTCGAGCGATTGTGTTCGGCGCTCGGTCTCGAACCCCTCGTCTCGGACGCGCGCTTCGCGACGCCCGAAGCGCGCGCGCAGAACGCCGACGCGTTGGCCGACGCGATCGGCGCCGCCGTCGCGAAGCGAGGTGCGACCGACCTCGAGGAAGCGCTCGCGGCGGCCGGTGTGGCGTGCATGCGCGCCGACGAAGGGACGTATCGGACGTGGCTCTTCGACCAGAACTGGGCGCTCGAGCAGGGCGTGGTCTGTGACGTCGACGATTCAATGGCCGGACCCTATCGACGTTATGGCTCGCCCATCGTGAACGATCGACCGGTCGCGCTGGCCGGGGCGCAGCCCCATGGTCGGGAGTCGCGCTCGCTGCTCGAGGAGCTCGACTATTCGTCCGACGAGATCGAAACGCTCTTCGCGGCCGGCGTGGTCGCCGAGGCCGAGGAAGGCTGAGCTCCGCTCGCACCCGCCCCATGCTCGTCTCCCTCGATCGTCTCGCTCGCCCCTTCGTCGTCCACTCCGAGCGCTATTACCCCGATCCGTTCGTGTTCGCGATCCTGCTGTCCGGGGCGACCTTCGCCCTCGCGGTGTTCGCGACGCCGACTTCGCCCCTCGAAGCCGTGTCGATCTGGGGCGAGGGACTCACGGCGTTCCTCGGCTTCGCGATGCAGGTCTGCCTGGTGCTCGTGCTCGCTCACGCGCTCGCCCATACGCGCGCGGTCCATCGCGCGATCGAGACCGTGGCGACCTTCGCGCGGACGCCGGCGCAGGCCTACGCCCTGGTCGCCGTCGTCTCCGGGTTCGCGAGCTTCGTCGCCTGGGGGCTGGGGATGGTCATCGGTGCCCTCGCGGCCCGGGCCGTCGCGGAGGCGGGACGCGCGCGGGGACTCACGCTGCACTTTCCGCTCCTCGTCGCAAGCGCCTACTCGGGCTTCGTCGTCTGGCACATGGGTTATTCGGGGACGGCGCTGCTCGCGGTCGCGACGCCGGGGCACACCCTCGAGGCGCAGATGGGGCTGCTGCCCGTGACCGAGACGATGCTCGCGGGGTCGAACCTCGCGATCGCCGCCACGACGCTCGCGGTCGTCGCGCTCGTCTGTGCGGGGATGGCGCCGGACGAGGACGAATCCATCGTCGAGCTGACGGAAGAAGAAGAAGAAGAAACGGACGCGTCGGCGCCCGTCGAACCCGTCGCAGCGACGCCAGCGGATCGGCTCGACGAGGCTCGCGTGCTCTCGGGGGGTCTAGGTCTCCTCGTGCTCGCCTTCCTCGCCTCCTGGTTTGCGAGTCGCGGGCTCGCGCTCAACCTCGACATCGTGAACTGGACGCTGCTGGCCGCGGGTCTCCTGCTCGCCGACTCGCCGCGTCACTTCCTCGCCCTCATCACGTCCGCGAGTCGCTCCCTCGGGCCGATCGTGCTGCAGTATCCGCTCTACGCCGGGATCGTCGCGCTGATGACGAAGACGGACCTCGTGGGTCTCTTCGCCGACGGCTTCGTCGCGATCGCGAGCGAAGGGACGCTCGGGTTCTGGGCCTTCGTGTCCGGGGGCGTCCTCAACTTCTTCATTCCCTCCGGCGGCGGGCAGTGGGCCGTGCAAGGGCCGATCTTCCTGGAGGCGGCGCGTGAGCTCGGCGTCTCTTCCCGCATCGTCGTGATGGGGGTCGCGTACGGCGACCAATGGACGAACCTGGTCCAGCCCTTCTGGGCGCTGCCGCTGCTCGCGATCGCGGGGCTCCGGGCGCGCGACATCATGGGCTACTGCTTCCTCGCGTTCCTCGCGGCGGGGATCTGTCTCGGCGGGGGTCTGCTCCTCCTCGGCGCCGGATGATGTGCTCTCGGGGACGCGACAACACGACCGTCAGGACATAACGTGCCGCCATGCGCCTGAGTCTCGACCGGATCGCCCAGCCCTTCGTCGCCTTCTCCGAGCGCTACTACCCGGACCCCTTCGTGTTCGCGATCGGGCTCACCTTCGTGACGCTCGCGATGGCGGTGGTCGCGACGCCGACGACCGCGGCGGACGCGCTCTCGCTCTGGGGCAACGGGCTCACGGGCTTTCTCGGCTTCGCGATGCAGATCTGCATCGTCCTCGTCGCCGCGCACGCGCTCGCGCATACCGACGCGGTCAAGCGCGGGATCGACGCCGTCGCACGATGGCCGCGAACCGGGTCGCAGGCCTACGCGTTGATCTGCGTGCTCGCCGGCCTCGCGAGCATGATCGCCGGCGCTCTCGGCCTGATCGTCGGCGCCCTCGGCGCGGTGTCGATCGCGCGGGAGGGGGCGCGTCGCGGGATCGCGCTGCATTTCCCCTTGCTGGTCGCGAGCGCCTACGGGGGGTTCGTGATCTGGCACATGGGTTACTCGGGGACGGCCCCGCTCGCGGTCGCCACGCCGGGCCACACCCTGGAGTCGGTCATGGGGCTGCTCCCGGTGACCGAAACGACCTTCACCGGGTGGAATCTCGGCCTCGCGGCGGTGACGCTCCTCGCCGTCGCCCTCGTTTGCAGCCAGCTCGGACCGCAGGAGGGGGCGATCGTCGCGCTCGGAGAGGCGGACACGCCCGAAGGCACCGACGACGCACGCGCGGGGCCCACGCCCGCGGACCGGCTCGATCACGCGCGCCTGCTCTCCGCGTCCCTCGGCGTACTGTTCGCAGTGTTCATCTTCGTGTGGTTCCGCGATCGCGGGTTCTCGCTCACGTTGAACCTGGTGAATTGGTCGTTCGTGGCCGCGGGACTGCTGCTTGCGCGTTCTCCCGTCCACTACTTTCGACTGATCAACGACGCGAGTCGGACCCTCGGGCCCGTCGTGCTCCAGTACCCGCTCTACGCCGCTGTGGTCGCGTTGATCACGCAGACCGAGCTCGTGAATCTCTTCTCGGACGGCTTCGTCGCGATCTCCACGGAACGCACCCTCGGCTTCTGGGCCTTCGTGTCCGGGGGCGTGCTGAATTTCTTCGTGCCGAGCGGGGGAGGGCAGTGGGCCGTGCAGGGTCCGATCTTCCTCGAGGCGGCTCGCAGTCTGGGGGTCTCCGACGCCGTCGTGGTGATGGGCGTCGCGTACGGGGATCAGTGGACGAACATGATCCAGCCCTTCTGGGCGCTCCCGCTCCTCGCGATCGTCGGCCTCAACGCCCGCGCGATCATGGGCTACTGCTTCGTCATCTTCCTGGCATCGTTCGTCTGCCTGGGCGGCGGGCTGCTGGTGCTCGGACCGGGTTAGGCGGGCTTCGCGTCGTAGGTCACGCCCGTGACGTCCTCGGAGACCTGCCATAGCCGCTCGCCGATCGCGTCGTCGAGGGCGTCGATCTCGCCGCGGACGTTCTTCGGCTCGCCGCGTAGTCCGTAACGCGGGACGAAGTAGTCGCCCCCGACCACGCCGCTCGCCGTCGCTCCGAAGAGCTGTGAGCGGACGCCGTCGGACACGGGCGAGGCGAACCAGCGCGTGACGAAGCCGCCGATCCCGATCGATTGCTGGCGCTCGGTGCCCGTGAGTCCTGGATGGGCGGCGATGGAGATCGCCGAAGTGTCCGTCTTGCGAAAGCGTTGCTCGAGGCTCCGGGTGAAGTGGAGGTTGGCGAGCTTGCTGTCGCCGTAGGCCCTCACGCGGCTGTATTCGCGCTTTCGCCAATCGAGGTCGTCGAAGCGGATCTCGCCGCCACGGCTGCCGGCGGAGGACAGGGTCACGACCCGCGCCCCCAGCGTCGCGACGATCTTCGGATAGAGTCGCCCGGTGAGCGCGAAGTGGCCGAAGTGATTGGTGGCCATCTGCAGCTCGTGGCCGTCTTGCGTGTGCACGAGGGACGGATGATTGACCACGCCTGCGTTGTTCATCAGGACGTCGATCCGGTCGACGCGTGCGACGACGGCCGCGGAGAAGGCCGCGATCGACGCCGAATCGACGAGGTCCAGCGGGAGCACTTCGACCCGCGCGTCCGGGGAGCGCTCGCGAATGCGTCGCACCGCGTCCTCGCCACTCTTCGCGCGTCGGCAGCCGAGGAAGACGTGCGCGCCCCGCGAAGCGAGGGCTTCGCAGCTCGCGAAGCCGAGGCCGACGTTGCCGCCGGTCACGATCGCGACCCGCCCGGTCTGTCGGGGATGTCGTCCAGAGTCCAACCGCGCATCCGGTCTCCGATCGTGTTCAGGCCGAGACGCCGCGCTCGCCGAAGACCTTGCGCGCGAGGATCATCCCGTCGATCGCCTTCGGGAACCCCCCGTAGGCCACCATCGTGATCATGATCTCTTCGACCTCGGCCGGGGTCAGCCCGTGGTTGAGGCCCGCGCCGATGTGGATCTCGAGCTCGTGCTTCAGGTTGAGGGCGGTGAGCGCGGAGACCACGATCAGGCTGCGGTCCCGACGCGAGAGCTGGGGGCGGGACCAGACGTCGCCGAAGGCGAAGTCCATCACGAGGTGGCCCATGTCGCCCTGGCTGTCGAGGATCGCCTGCTCGGTCGCGGCCTTGTCGAGGTTGGGGTCGCCGAGCAGCGTCGTCAGCACGTCGAGGGCAGCGGCTCTTCGCTCGCCGTCGTCCATCAGGGAGGCCGGCGATCGCGGGACCTCGCGGGTCTCGGTTCCTTCGCGCTCGGCGATCACCTCGTCGACGATCGTCTGGGCGGCGAGGCAGAAGGGCATGCCGATGTAGGCGGTCAGCTGGACGAGGATCTCGTCGACCTCGTCGTAGTTGAGGCCGTGGTTGAGACCACCGTGGACGTGCTGTCTGAGCTCGAGCTCCCGGGCCATCGCGGTCAGGGCCGAGATCACGATCACGCTCCGGTCGCGACGCGAGATCGCATCGCGGATCCAGATCTCCCCGGCGGCGGTCCGGAGTGCGATGCTGCCGACCGCACCGCGCCCCTCGAAGAAGTCGGCCATGCCCTGGCCCGCTTCCGGGGAGCCGCCGATCGTCGAGAGCGCGTCGAGACCTCGCTTCGCTCGTGTACAGGGATCACTCATCGGGGTCTCCTTGAGTCGGCCTCAGCCGACCTCGTAGTCGTTCGGGTCGAGTTTCGCCGTCATGTCCTGGAACTGGGTCATCGAGAACGGCCACTGGGTCACGACCCGTCCGCTCTTCGAGCGGTAGTAGCCGTTCACGCCGTGGTTCCAGACCGACACGCCGGCGATCGCCTCCTGGACGCGCTCGTTGTAGGCGGCCTGCGCCTCCGGCTTCACATCGGTCCAGGCGAGGCCTTCTTCGGCGAGGCGCTTCACGTGGAGCAACACGTGGGCCGTCTGGTACTCGATCATCTCGAGGATCGAGCCGTTGTTGGTGTTCGGTCCGTAGAGCATGAAGAGGTTGGGGAAGCCCGCGGTGGTGATGCCGAGGAAGGCGCTGGCGCCGTCGTCCCAGGCCTCGTCGATGTGGAGGCCGTCGCGGCCCGTCACGTCGAGGGCGGAGAGGTACTTCGTAGCGCTGAACCCGGTCGCGAATACGAGCAGGTCGATCTCGCGTTCGGTCCCGTCCTCGGTTCGGACGCCCGCCTTCGTGATCCGGTCGATGGGCTCCGTCACCAGGTGGAGATTCGGGCGGTTGAAGGCCGGATAGAAGAGGTTCGAGACCAGCGGGCGCTTGCAGCCATAGGGGTGGTTCGGGCGGAGCTTCTCGCGCACGTCCGGGTCTTCGACGACGTCGAGCGCGGCCACCCCGGCCGCCGAGGTCGCGGCCATCATCTCCTCGTTCTGGAACGTCATGCCCGCGTCGACGACGGCGAAGTACTCGTCGCGCTGGGCATCGAGGAGCTCCGGCCGTTCGCGGAACTGCGCGAGCTGCTCGTCGGTGTACGGGTCGTCTTCCTTCGGGAGGACCCAGTTGGCGGTCCGCTGATACAGGTCGACGCGCTCCGCGACCTTCGCGAGCTCCGGCACGATCTGCACCGCGCTCGCGGCGCTGCCGATCACGCCGATCCGCTTGCCCTCGAGCGGTACGTTCCAGTCCCAGCGCGCCGAGTGGAAGCAGTCTCGTTCGAAGGCGTCCACGCCATCGATCGAGGGGTACACGAGGTCGTTGAACATGCCGACCGCGGAGATCACGACGTCCGCCTCGATCGCCTCGCGCCCGGCGACGCGGAGCGTCCAGCTCGAGGTCTCCTCGTTCCAGACGGCTCGTTCGACTTCGTGCTCGAAGCGGCAATGCGGGATCAGCGCGTACTTCTCGGCGATGCCCTCCAAGTAGGCGAGCAGCTCGGACTGCGGCGCGTAGGGCCGGCTCCAGTCGTATTTCCTCTCGAAGGAGAACGAGTAGAAGAACGATGGGAGGTCGACGGCACAGCCGGGATAGCGGTTGTGGTACCAGGTCCCGCCGACGCCTTCGCCCTTCTCGAGAATCACGAAGTCTTCGAAGCCCGCTGCCTCGAGGCGGAGGCCCATGCAGAGGCCGCCCGGGCCTGCGCCGATGATCGCGATCCGCCGCGACCGTCCGTTCTCTTTCGTCATCGTTCCGTGTACCTAGCTTGCGAGTTGGTCCGGTGAATAGAACTGCTTCGCCCAGCGCCGGAACTCGACGAGCAGCGTGTCCGCCTCGCAAAAAACCGGCTCCGCGCGGTGGATCTTGTTCGCCCAGATGCGCATGTCGTCGTACACGCCGGCGGTGATGTTGTCCATCCACTCCTCGCCGGCCTCGTCGACGGCGTTGTTCGTCGTCGTGAGGGCCCAGCGAGAGATCGTCGTGTTGCGGTCGATCGGGCTCGTGGACGTGAACATGTAGAGGCCGACGCCGGGAATGCCGGAGCTCTCGACGGTGCCGAGGCCCAGGCAGTAGGTCTCCCGCACGAGCTGCATGTCGAACGTACCCAGCGGCGTGTCCTGGGTGCTGTAGCTGACGGCGTAGAGGACGCGGCCGTCCTCCTGAAAGGAGATCTCCGTGTCCGGGGTGCCCTTCATCTTGTGCACGTACTCGAAATGGACCGGGTCGAGGTTGTTCTCGGCCATGTCCTGCATGTGGACGGGCACCTCGATCTCGAACGTGCGGACGGGCGACCAGTCCGGATCGTCGTAGTGCGGCGACGCCGGCACCTCCCAATCCGGAGCCTTGTCCTCGGCGTGATGCCACACGTAGATCATGTGGTTGAGCTCCCGGACCTCCCACGCGCGGACGCGGGCGCGCGCCGGGATGCGCGCGCAGTAGGGGATCTTCGAGCAGGCACCCGACTCGCCGTCGAACTCCCAGGCGTGGAACGGACAACGGATCGACTCGCCCTGCACGCGACCGCCTTCGCCGAGGTGCGCGCCGATGTGCGGACAGTAGGCGTCGAGCACGCGCGCGTGTCCCTCGCGTGTGCGGAAGAGCACCATCTCGTTGTCGAAGTACTTGATGCGCTGGACGTCGCCGACGCCCAGGTCCTTGCTCCAGGCGACCGCGTACCAGCCGTTGGGAAAGCCGGGGGCGCCTCGATCTTCGTTCTGCATGGGATGTCCTCGTCGCCCGGTCTCGCCGGGCCGATTCGAGCGTAGCGAGGTGATCGGGACCGTGGGACCCGCCGCGCGATGGGTCAGAGACCCGCGAATTCGCGAAGTGCGTCGCGCGGATCGAGGTCTTCGATCACGCACTGGGAGCGTTCGAGGAAGCTGCGCGACAGCGGCTTGTTCTCCTCGGGCTCGTCCTCGGGAAACATCACGAGGGGACACGAGGCGGGCGCGGCGTAGGCCGCGTGCACGCGGTGGAGCAGCCAGGCCTCGTCGAAGGACCACGTTTCGGCGCCGAGTGTCGCGCGCGCGTCGAGGTAGCGCTGGATGAGGTCGCGCTCGTGGGCGCGTCGATTCTCCGGAGAGAGCGCCATCGTGATGAAGTAGCCGACGTCGCGCATCGGCGTGCCGAGCTGGATCAGGCCCCAGTCGAGGAATCCCACGCGGCCGCCTTCTCGGCCCTGTGGATCGAGGAAGAGGTTGCCGATGTGGCTGTCGCCCTGGAGCACCGTCGTCGGGCCGCGCAGCCAGATCTCGTCGAGGGCAGGGCGCTGGTCGATATAGAGCTGGGCCATCTCGGCGTAGGGATCGCGGAGCTTGTCGCGATGGTGGTCGAGGCCGAACTGGAGCATCCAGATGCCCATGTCGCTGTTCTCGTTCATCGGCTCGAGCCACGGGAGCTGCTCCTCGCGTACGCGCGCGTCGGCGAAGCGGACGTGCAGCTTCGCGTAGTCTTCCATCGCCGCGGCGACCTGCTCGACCTCGAGGCCCGTCGTCGGATCGGCGAGGCTGCAGTCGGTCGGGCCGAGGTCCTCGAGCAGCAGCACGAAGCTGCCGTCGCGCTCGTCGAGCTGCGCGACGTAGGGCCGCGGCACGCGCATCGGGACGTCGTCGGCGAGGTGCCGGTAGAAGAGTGCTTCGCGCCGACCCATGCCGGTGTCGTTGATCGTCTTCCGCCGCTCCGGGTCGAGGGGCAGCATCTTGAGGAAGAACGTCTCCGGGAGACCGGCGTCGCCCTCGTAGGTCACGCCGAGTCGCGCGTTCGAGTTCGTGCCGTGGTGGATCTCGAGGACGTCGACCGAGCGCACGCGAACGTCGGGGTGACGCTCCCCGAGGGCGCTGCTCAGCCAATCCGGCGTCACTTCGTCCGGAGTCTGGGGGAGACGATCTTCGTTGTTCATCGCCGGAACCCTAGCGAGCGACCGACGCGAGGATCATCCCGACCGCGGCGTCGATGATCCTCGGGTCGTCCGGGAAATGCTCGTCGTTTCGGTAGGCGCGACCGGAGTAGTCGGACTGCAGCTGACAGATGACGTCGGCGGTCGCGGTCACGTCGACGTCGCGTCTGAGCTCGCCCTCGTCGATGCCGCGGGTCACGATGCGCGCGACGAGCTCGCGGTGGGGCTCGACCCGGTCGCGACCGGCCGATCCCATCCGCGCGAGCTGCAGCTGGGGATCGCCGCGGAGCAGGGCGGGGAGCAGCGGTTGGCTTCGGCAGAAGTCGACCGAGCGACGGAACATGCCCTCGAGCGCTTGGGTCGCGGTCTCGTCGTCCCGCGGCACCATGGCGCGCACCCAGTCGCGCACGATCTCTTCGAGCACCTGCGCGACCAGCGCCTCCTTGTTCCGGAAGAACTGGTAGAGGAGGCCGTTCGAGACGCCGGCGCGTCGCGCGATCTCGGTCACCGTCGCGCCGGCGTAGCCGGCCTCGCCCAGGCAGGTCTTCGCCGCCTCCAGGATCCGGCGACGCTTTCGCTCGCTCTCCTCCTGGCGGCGGTTCGGGGCGGACTCCTGGGCGACGGGCGCGGACATGAGGACCTCGGGAGGGGGCGGAATCGGCCCCTGAAGAAAATCTACTCGATATTCATTGAAAATCGAGGAGAAATTCTTCAAAATCAATCTCGCCGGGACCTTCGGGCCCGGACCCACCATAGAGGACTCCCACCCATGGCCGACCTGAGCTTCCAGGCGTTCGACGCCGACCATCACTACTACGAGCACGAAGATGCCTTCATCCGCCACATCGACCCGCGCATGAAGCGCCGCTGCATGGACTGGGCGGTCGTGAACGGCAAGAAACGCCTGCTCGTCGGCGGCAAGATCAACAGCTTCATCCCGAACCCGACCTTCGACCCGGTCGCGAAGCCCGGAATCCTGGACGAGTACTTCCGCGGCAAGAACCCGGACGGCAAGGGGATCATCGAGCTCTTCGGCGAGCTCGACCCGATCAACCCGGCCTATCGCGATCGCGATGCGCGGATCAAGCTGCTCGACACGCAGGGGCTCGAGGGCTGCTGGCTGTTCCCGACCCTCGCCGTCGGAATGGAGACGGCCCTCGAGGACGATCCGGAAGCGATGTGCGCCGCGTTCAGCGCCTTCAACCGGTGGATGGCCGAGGACTGGGGCTTCGCCTATCAGGATCGCATCTACGCCGCGCCCTACATCCCCCTCGCGGATCCGAGGTGGGCCGAGCAGGAGCTCGAGTGGGCGATCTCCCAGGGCGCGAAGATGGTCTCGCAGACGCCGGGACCGATCCGCGGGACCAAGCACGGCTCGCCGGGCGATCCGATCTACGACGGTTTCTGGGCCCGGATGGCCGAGGCCCGCATGACCCTCGGCATCCACTCCGGGGACGCGGGCTACAACGGCTTCGCCGACCTGTACGGCGTGGGCGGGACCTTCAAGGCCTTCGACTTCGATCCGCTGCGGATCGCGATGTCGGCGGCGCCGGTGGCCGACAAGCTCGCGGCGATGTGCTGTCACGGCGTGTTCTCGCGCCACCCGCAGCTGCGCGTCGCGACGGTCGAGTGTGGCAGCAACTGGGTCGAAGGGCTCGTTGGCCGGTTGAAGAAGGCCTACGGCCAGATGCCGATGTTCTTCGAGAACGACCCGGTCGATCAGTTCAAGCGCAACGTCTGGGTCGCGCCCTACTACGAGGACGACCTGCCGCGGCTCAAGGAGCTGATCGGCGCCGAGCACGTGCTCTTCGGCTCGGACTACCCGCACGCCGAAGGCCTCGCGGAGCCGACGGACTTCATCCACGACTGCGAGGGCTACAGCGACGCGGAGATCCAGCTCGTGATGCGGGACAACGCGATGGGGCTGCTCCAGCCGGCCGTCGTCTGATCTCCGACCGACGCGGACGAGAACGAGAGGCCAGCCCCGACGGAATCGGGGCTGGCCTCTTTTGCTCTGGGGAGCCGCCGAGCGAGACCCGTCGAGGTCAGAGGGCGTGCGCGGGATCGCCGCCTTCGTAGAGACCGATCAGCCCGCCTAGCATCGCTGTACCGTCGTGGGCCGCGTACCCGAGCAGCGCGCGAAGGGCGGGCGAGGCGGCGCGGGCGGATTCGCGGGACACGTTGAGGAAGCTGTTCTCGACCGGCCGCAGCCAGCCCGCGCAGTACGAGATCGAGAGTGCGCGCCGCCGACCCTCGGAGACGTTCTCGCCACCGCCGTGGATCGCGTCGCCCCGGAAGAGCAGCGCATCCCCCCGCTTCATGACGGCGCGCGCGAACTCGCGGGGCTCGGGTTGGCGCTCACGCAGCCAGGCGTGGCTGCCGGGCACGACGTAGGTCGCGCCGTTCTCGAGGGTGCAGTCGTCGAACGCGATGATCGCGTTCACGACGCAGGGATCGGGGCCGACCGGGAGCGGCCACGAGTCGCTGTCGCGGTGGAGCATCTGGGCCGGTTCGCCGGGGCCGATCTGGATCAGCTCCCCGGCGTTCAAGCGCACGGAGGCCGCCAGGGGTGCGATCGCGCGCTCGGCCCAATCCACGAGCTCCGGGTGGGCGAGCAGGTCGTTCGTGCCGGGCACTTTCTCGCAGAGCCCGTGGAGTCGGATCGTGTTGTGCCCCAGGAACGCGTCGTAGAGCGGGTTCCCGCTGGCCGGCGCGCCGCCCTCTTCGTGCGCCGCGAGCCACGCGTCGATCTCTGCGTTGACCGCGTCGATCGTGTCGGTGGCGATCATCCCTTCCGCGATCACGCCGCTCTCCCGCGCGATGACCTCCTCGAGGGCAGGCCAGTCGAAGGGGGCGTCGTAGCGGCGGAGGGAGGTGTTCGACGGGGGCATGCTCGATCTCCTGGTGGGCGAAGCGGGTTGCTCAGTGTGGATAACGTATGTTATATAACAATCGTTCCGCAACCCCGGAGTGTCCCCCGTGCCCCGTGTCGTCGACATCGCAGAGAAGCGCGCCGCCTTCGTCGATGCGAGCTGGCGGGTGATCGCGGAGGAGGGGCTGCGCGCCGCCAGCCTGCGCCGGGTCGCGACGGCGGCCGGGTGCACGACCGGATCGCTCACGCACTACTTCCCGGATCGTCAGACGCTCCTCGTGACCGCGCTCCGGGCCGTGCACGAGCGCGCCGGGGAGCGGATGCGATCGGCCGTGGCCGACGTCGCAGATCCGCTCGATCGGCTTCGTCGGGTGGTCGACGAAGCGCTGCCCCTCGAGGCGACGAGCTTGCAGGAGTGGCGCGTCTGGCTCGCGTTCTGGTCCGAGTGCATGTTCGACGAGGTACTCGCGAGTGAGAACGAGCGACGTTATGCGGAGTGGGCGGCGGCACTCGTGCAGCTCCTGGCCGATCTCGTGCCGGCCGATCGCGTCGCTGCGGAAGTGGCCGAGTGGATCGCACTCGTCGATGGCCTCGGCCTCGGCGTGGCCCGTCACCGAAACGACGGCGCGGGACTCGAAGCGGCACGGGTCGTGGCGCGTGCGCTCGTCGACGCTCGCCTCGCCGAGTACGCAACCGACAGCGGAACCTGACGGGACCGAGAGAGGAGGCCGAATTACATGACGAGCGAGGACGGGATGCCGCGATCCCTGCGCATCGCCCTGACCGCCACCGACGTGGGTTTCGTCGCCTACTGGGCCGTCGCCGCGCTGTCGCAGTTCGGGCTGATCGCGATCCCCAGCGAGTGGATGTACGCGAACTACGACCAGCCCGACGTGATCGCCTGGAACTGGTCGTACCTGCCAATGGACCTCGCGTTCTCGTGGTTCGGGCTGCGCGCCGTGGCGCGCGCGCGAACGGGCCGACCTTGGCGCGGGCACGCGCTGGTGTCCCTCACCCTGACGATGGCCGCGGGCGGCATGGCCGTGAGCTATTGGGCCCTGCTCGGGGAGATCGATCCGGGCTGGTTCGGAACGAACGCGCTCCTCGTGATCTGGCCACTCTTCTTCATGCATTCCCTGATCGAGCCGGACCCCGCTTGAAGCCCAGGACGTCGCCGCTCGGGCTCCTCGTCTCGGCCTGCGCGGTCCACGCCGTCCTGATCGGCGGGGCGAATCTGAGTCTGCCTCCCTTCTTCGATGCGATCGTGACGACCGGAGGCTGGTCCCTCGCGTCTCTCCAGCGGGCCTGGGCGCTCGTTTCCCTCGGTTCGGGCGTGTCCGCGTTCGTCGCGGGCCGCTGGCTCAAGTCCAACGCCGATCGCGGGCTGCTCGCGCTCGCTGGCCTCGCGGCGGTCTTCGCGATCGGGCTGCGCGGGGCCGCGACGACGGAGCTCGTCTTCGCGCTCGCCCAGGGCCTCTACGGCCTCGGCACCGGGGGCGTCCTCGTCGTGCTGATGTCGCGGGTGACGCGCGCCTATCAGGGCGAGCACGCGGGGCGGGCGCAGGCGGCCTATTTCGGGGCGTACACGGTGGGCGCAGCGGTCGGACTCGCGAGTGCTTCGGCGCTCGCTTCGGCGCTCGGGGATTGGCGCGCGGTGGCGTTCGCGTGGGGCGGACTCTCGCTGGTCAGCCTGGTCCCCGCGCTCGTCGTTCGGCTCGATGCACCCACGATCGCCGCGATGCAGCCGGACGCAGCACGTGGCGATTCCAAGGCCGAGGGAGCGCGACGCGCGGCCGCGTTCGCGATCGCCGGCTACGCGTTCGTCTATGCCAGCTTCAACGGTGGCTATCTCGGCATCACGGGGCTGCTGCCCTACCAGCTGCGCGAGTGGGGATGGTCCGCTTCGTCCGCGGACTCGACCCTCGCGCTCTCGACGCTGGGCTTCATCGCGGGGTCCGCGCTCTGGGGCGCACTCACGGATCGGTCGGGCCGCCGGATCGTGGCCTTTACGTCGTGCCTGATCGGGGCCGGTGCGATCAGCGCCCTCTGCATCGCGTTTGCACGGGGAGGCTTCCATCCCGTCGTCGTTGCTGGCAACGCGCTGCTCGGACTGCTCTGCGGCGCATTGGTGGTGTTCTTCCCGGTCATGCTCGCGGATCGCCGGATCCCGGCCGACCTCGCGCCCGAGGCGATCGGATGGGCGACCGCCGCTGCGGCGGCGGGTGGCTTCCTGATCCCCTTCGTGCTCGCGCCGGGCGCGGAATCCCACCCGGAGTGGGTGCTCGGCGCGTATGCGGCGGCGTTCGCGCTCTCCGGTGGGGCGATGACCCTGTGGGCGCGCGAGGGCGAGGGCGAGGGCGGGGGATCAGGGCCGGCCACGCCTAACCGCGCTCCAACCATTTGCGTCCGGCTTCGAGTCGCTTCTCGAGCTGGGCGACGGTGGCCTCGGTGACTCGCTTGAGTCCGACGCGCTTGTTGAGCTCCGCGTTGACCTGCGCGTGTCCGAGGTGCGTCTTGTGCACGAGCGCGCGCGCGACCGCGCTGTTCTGCTCCCGGAGCTTCCGCTTCTTCGAGCGCGGGGACTGGGCGACGACCGGGCTCGGCTCGGGCGTCGGAACCGGTTCCTCGAAGTCGGAAGCCGAGAGCGAGAACGGCGCCGGTGTCGGGCCTTCGTCGTCTTCCCCCACGAGACCGGGAATTGCTTCCCCGGCGTCGATCGGCACCGGATCCGCCGCCGCCTCCGGGTCTTCGACCGGCTGCTCGTCGAGCGGGTTGCCGTGCTCGTCGAGGGGGACCGCCTTGATGACCGAGAAGAGGGACATCTGATCCATCTCCGGCGCGGCGCGCTCCTCGTCGGGCTCGTCGAAGAGATCGTGGTCCTCGCGCTCGGGCTTGCGGAGGCTGTGGCGACGCTGCTCGGTGATGCCCCCGGCGAACGCGCGCAGCCGCGGGTCGTCTGGGATGAACATGTAGGCGCGTTGCTGATGCGCGCTCGCGGTCGTTCGCACGAGGCGGCCCACCGCCTGCCGGAAGAAGAGGTCGGTGATCGTGTTCGTCGCGTACACGCCGACCTTGAGGCGCGGGATGTCGACGCCTTCGGACACCATGCGCACGGCGACGATCCAGGGGTCGGTGTCGTCGGTGAAGTCGGCGATCTTGCGCGAGGCGGTCGGATCGTCTGAGGTCGCCACCGTCGCGCGCACGCCGCAGCGGTCCTCGAGCAGCTTGGCGATGCCACGGGCGTGGTCCTGGTCGATCGCGATCACCAGGCCCGCCGCGCGCGGGTCGGACTGCCGCAGGTGCATGACCTGCCGATGGGCCTTCACGAGGACCGCGGGCAGCCACTCGCCCCCGACGTCGAGGGCGGCGCGCAGGCGCTGGCTCGCGCGGCTGCGGCCGATCGGGTCGTCGAAGCTCGCCGCGTGGGTGGAGCCGTCGGGTGCGGTCCATTCCATGTGCCCGTTGATGCGCGGGAAGTAGACCGGGCGGACGACCTTCCGGTCGCGCAGGGCCTCGCCGTAGCCGTACTCGTAGTCGGCGTGGGCTTCGTCGCCGACGTAGCGGACGAAGGGGATCGAGCTCTGGTCGGAGCGGAAGGGCGTGCCCGAGAGGCAGAGGCGGACCGGTGCGTCTTCGAAGGCATGGCGGATCCCATCGCCCCAGGAGCGCGCGTCCGCCGCGTGGTGGACCTCGTCGAGGACGATGAAAGCCTGAGCGACGAGCCGACGCAGGGCGCGCGGATTCGCCGCGACCTGTTGATAGGTGACCGCGACGCCGTGCACGTCCGAGGGCAGCGCTCCGTCCGACGCCGACCAGTCCGGGTCGAGGTGGATGTCGAAGCGCTCGGCCGCGAGGGCCCACTGGAGCTTCAGGTGCTGGGTGGGGACGACGACGACGCAACGACGCACTTCGCGCCGGACGAGCGCCCTGCGGATCGCACCGAGGGCGAACGTCGTCTTGCCCGCGCCGGGCGTCGCGACCGCGAGGAAGCTCGAGTGCACCCGGGACTCGAGCTTGGCGAGCGCCTCTTTCTGCCAGGCGCGAAAGCGGATCGGCGCCGCCACGAAGGCCATCCCTCGATCAACTCACTTCGGGGTCTACGGACGCGCGAAGTGAAAACGTGAACGCACGGGGTCGCGTTCGGGACCGGGGGGGCGGCCGAATCTAGCATGCGAGGCTGGCGCGAAAAGCCTTGGATCGCGTCGATGATCTCGTTGAGGGTCGAGCTGGGTCGCATCGCCTAAATCGCGTCGATGATCCGATTCAAGGTCGAGCTCGGACGCATCGCTGCGGTCGCGCGGTCCACGTCGGGGCGGTAGTAGCCGCCGATGTCCTGCGCAGGCCCTTGTGCACCGTTCAGCTCCGCCATGATCGTCGACTCACCGTCGGCGAGGGCCTGCGCGATCGGGGCGAACTTCTCCGCGAGGGCGGCGTCTTCGGTCTGCGTCGCGACCGCTTCCGCCCAATAGCGCGCGAGGAAATACTGGCTGCCGCGGTTGTCGATCTCGTGGACCTTGCGGGAAGGGGCCTTCGCGTTCAGCAGGAGCTGCGCGGTGGCTGCGTCGAGGGTCCGGCCGAGCAGCTTGGCGGCGTCGTTGTCGAAGTTCTCACCGAGGTGCTCGAGGGAAGCGGCCAGCGCGAGGAACTCGCCGAGGGAATCCCAGCGCAGGTGTCCCTCTTCTTCGAACTGCTGCACGTGCTTCGGCGCAGAGCCGCCGGCGCCCGTCTCGAAGAGACCGCCACCGTTCATGAGCGGCACGATCGAGAGCATCTTCGCCGAGGTCCCGATCTCGAGGATCGGGAAGAGGTCGGTCAGGTAGTCGCGCAGGACGTTGCCCGTGACAGAGATGGTGTTCTCGCCGCGTCGGATGCGCTCGACGGAGAACTTCGTCGCCTCGACCGGCGTCTTGATCTCGATCTGGAGCCCGCTGGTGTCGTGCTCACGGAGGTACCGGTCGATCTTCTTGATCAGCTGCGCGTCGTGGGCGCGATCCGCGTCGAGCCAGAAGATCGTCGGCCAGCCCGTCGCGCGCGCGCGCGTCACCGCGAGCTTCACCCAGTCCTTGACCGCGGCGTCCTTGACCTGGCACCCGCGCCAGATGTCGCCCTGCTCGACGTCGTGGGACATCAGGACGTCGCCGCTCGCGTCGACGATCTCCATCTTGCCGTCAGCGGGCACTTCGAAGGTCTTGTCGTGGGAGCCGTATTCCTCGGCCTTCTGGGCCATCAGGCCGACGTTCGGGACCGTGCCCATCGTCGTCGGGTCGTAGGCGCCGTTCGCCTGGCAATCCTCGACGACCGCCTGATAGACGCCGGCGTAGCTCGAGTCCGGAACGACCGCCTTGCAGTCCTGCAGGTCGCCGTCCGGGTTCCACATGCCGCCGGAGTCGCGGATCATCGGCGGCATCGAGGCGTCGATGATGATGTCGCTCGGCACGTGCAGGTTCGTGATGCCCTTGTCCGAGTTCACCATCGCCATCGCCGGTCGTTCCGCATAACAAGCCGCGATGTCGGCCTCGATCGTCTGGCGCTCGGTGCCGGGGAGCGTTGCGATCTTCGCCTCGATGTCGCCGAAGCCCTGGTTCACGTCGACGCCCAGCTTTTCGAAGGTCGCCGCGTGCTTCTCGAAGACCGGCGCATAGAACGCCTTGACCGCGTGGCCGAAGATGATCGGGTCGGAGACCTTCATCATCGTCGCCTTCATGTGCAGCGAGAAGAGGACGCCCTTCGCCTTCGCGTCGTCGATCTGCTCGTTCAGGAACGCGACGAGGGCCGTCCGGCTCATCAGCGTCGCGTCGATGATCTCGCCAGGCAGGAGCTCGATGTTCGACTTCAGCACGGTCTTCGTCCCGTCCGCGTGTGAAGTGTGCACGATCGATACGCTCGTCGCGGCGTCGACCGTCACGGACTGTTCGTTGTGTAGAAAGTCGCCTTCGCACATCGTCGACACATGGGTCTTCGAGTCGTCGGCCCAGGCGCCCATGCGATGGGGGTTCTGGCGCGCGTACTCCTTGACCGCGTTCGGCGCACGACGATCCGAGTTGCCCTGGCGGAGGACCGGGTTCACCGCGGAACCCTTCACCGAGTCGTAGGTCGCCTTGATCTTCTCTTCGTCGGCATTCGTGGGCTCGTCCGGATAGTCGGGCAGCGCGTACCCCTTCGACTGGAGCTCGGCGATCGCCGCCTTCAGCTGGGGGGTCGAGGCGGAGATGTTCGGCAGCTTGATGACGTTCGCCTCGGGCGTCTTCACCAGCTGGCCGAGCTCCGCGAGGCCGTCGGCCCCTCGCTGGTCCGCGGTCAGGCTCTCCGGGAAGACCGCGAGAATGCGGCCGGCGAGGGAGATGTCGCGGGTCTCGACCGGCACGCCGGTCGCGCCGGCGAAGGCCCGGATCACCGGCAGGAAGGCGTAGGTCGCCAGGGCAGGGGCCTCGTCGGTCCAGGTGTAGATGATCGGCGGGGAGTGGCTCATGCTCGGGTTCTTTCTGAGTGTGGCGCCCAGGGACCGGATTCTCCCTGTGGATTCAGCGCTTTACGGACGGTCAAACGATGGTTTGAATCGGGCGCTGCGGCCTGAACGGCACCGGCCAGCGCCGGGCGCGGGGCGTGGGAAGCCATACGCGCGCCGAGGTTCTACAACACTTGGCGGCGTCCCGGTAGCCGCGCCGACCCGGCGTTTTTCTGCTCAGCCGGGCCCGAGATCCGCCAGCAGCCGGGTCCGCACCACCTCGGTCCAGAGCGCGTAGCCCTTCGCCGTGAGGTGGAGGCCGTCGATCCAGAAGAGATCCGCGGGCGGGGCGCCGCCCGCCCCGAGTGCGAGCATCGGTGCGCTCACGTCGAGCACCGTGATCAGCGGATCGCGGTCGGCGATCGCCGCGATGCGATCGTTGGCGTCATCCATCACCGGCCACAACTCCCAGCGCGCGCGCGAGGCTTTGATCGTGATGTAGTAGATCGGGATCTCGGGCTGGTTCGTCCGTACGTGCGCGACGAGCGCCTCGAAGTCCGTGACCACCGTCTCCGGCGTCTTGCCTGCACCGATGTCGTTGTCGCCGACGTACACGACCAGGGCGCGTGCGGCGTAGGGCGTGATGATGCGGTCGGCGTAGTGCAGCACGTGGCTCATGTGCGCGCCGCCGAAGCCGCGGTTGAGGACGCGCAGCGGCGCCATGTCCTCTGCCAGCGTGTCCCAGAGCCGGACGCTCGAGCTGCCGGTGAAGAGGACGAGCCCCTGGTCGGGGAAGCGCTCGGCGTCGGCTGCCTCGAACGCGTCGATCTCGGAGGCCCAGAACTCGGCGCTTCCCATCTCGTCGAGACGGCTCCAGAGCCAGGCGCCGCCCAACACGAGCACCACAGCGAGACCCGCGAGTCCGCGGAGCAGGATCTTCTTCACCTTCGGCCCTCCTCGCGGCCGTGCGCCGCGCCCCACCCTGAATAGCGGATCCGGGGCGCCGGATGGACCCGGTGGCGGGCGGCGCGTCGAGCGCGGAACATCGGGAGTACGCCGCGCCCGGGGGCGCGAAGGAGGCAGCACGGTGGGACGACTCGACGGAAAGGTGGCGCTGATCAGTGGTGGCGCGCGGGGCCAGGGTGCGGCTGAGGGGCGCCTCTTCGCAGAAGAGGGCGCGCAGGTCGTCCTCGCGGACGTACTCGACGAGGAAGGCGAGAAGGCCGCCAGCGAAATCGGCGCGGCGGCGCGCTACGTGCACCTCGACGTGACGGACGAGTCCCAGTGGCAGGCCGCGGTTGCGGAGACGGTCGGCGCGTTCGGCTCCCTCTCCGTCCTGATCAACAACGCGGGCATCGTGCGCACGGGCTACCTCGAAGGGCACGCCCTCGAGGACTACCGCGCCGTCGTCGAGGTCAACCAGACGGGGGTCTTCCTCGGCATGAAGTCGGTCGTCGCGGCGATGCGCGAGGCGGGCGGCGGCTCGATCGTGAACATCTCTTCGAACGCGGGGCTCGAAGGCGTCGAGGGCGTGATCGGCTACGTCGCGAGCAAATGGGCCGTGCGTGGCATGACCAAGACCGCGGCGATCGAGCTCGGCCAGTACGGCATCCGGGTGAACTCGGTGCACCCGGGCGGCGTCGACACGCCGATGCTCGGCGGCGACGAGCTGGGACACATGGCCGAGTCGGATCCCTTCGACACGCAACCGATCCCGCGCATCGCGCAGCCCGAGGAGATCGCGCGCCTCGTGCTCTTCCTCGCCTCGGACGAGAGCAGCTACTCGACGGGCTCGGAGTTCGTCGCCGATGGCGGCCGCATGGCGGGCCATCGCGACCCGGGCATCGTCTCGGAATGACCTCGTCCGGTGACGGCGCACGCCATCCGCGCGCCCGCGGCGGACGGTCTCGCCCGGTCGCGTTCGTGACCGGCGCGTCGCGCGGCGTCGGCCGCGCGTGCGCCGTCGAGCTCGCGCGATCGGGTTACGACCTGGCGTTGACGGCTCGCACCATCGACGACGGCGAGGAGCGCGAACACTCTTCGACGATCCGGGCGAGTGACACCTCTCCGCTGCCGGGGAGCCTCCGGTCGACGGCTTCGGCGGTGGAGGCCGAGGGCGCGCGGGCGATGGTGCTTCCCGCCGACCTCCTCGAGCCAGAGGTGCTCGTCGCGGCCGTCGATCGGATCGAGGGCGAGTGGGGCGGGATCGACCTCTTCCTGAACAACGCCCGCTACGTCGGGCCGGGTCACATCGACGTGCTGCTCGACACTCCGGTCGACGTGATCGCGCGCCACCTGCAGGGCAACGTGCTGACGCCGCTCGAGATCACGCGTCGCCTGCTGCCGGGGATGATCGACCAGGGCGGCGGGACGATCGTCTTCGTGACCTCGGCTTCCGGCTACACCGACCCTCCGGCGCCGGCGGGAGAGGGCGGATGGGGCCTCGGCTACGGCATGTCGAAGGCCGCCGCCCATCGCATCCCCGGCCTCCTCAAGGCCGAGCACGAGCGCGACGGAATCCGCTCGTTCCTCGTGCACCCCGGACTGACGGCGACGGAGCGCGTCGTCCAGGACATGAAGGCGTTCGGCTTCGAGGGCGGTGCGCCCGTCGAGGTGATCGCGAAGGTCGTTGCGTGGCTCGCGGACGACGACGCGGCGGACGCGTACACCGGACGCAACGTCGAGGCGCAGTTCCTCTGCCACGAGCGCGGGTTGCTCCCCGGATGGGAAGGCCCGCAAGCGAACGCGCATCCGCTCGTCTACGACCGATCGGGGGCGACGCTCGAGGACCTCGATCGCGCGCTGCGCGAGGGCTGATTCCGACGCGCCGGCCTGATCAGGGATTCCAGGGCGCCGGGAAATCGTTGGCGCGGAGCAGCGCGTCGGTCCCTCCGTCGACGAAGAAGATCGAGCCGACGATGAAGCGCGCCTTCGGTCCCAACAGGAAGCAGATCAGCTCGGCGATCTCCTCCGGTGCCCCGTTGCGGCCGATCGGCATCGGGAACTTGTCCATGTGCTGGCCGAGGATCGGGTCGTTCATCCCTTCCTCGACCATCGCGGTCATCGTCTTGCCCGGGGCGATCGCGTTCAGGTTGATGCCGCGACCGATCCACTCCTCCTTGACGGCGCGGGCGCGCAGCCAGCGCGCGAGGGCCATCTTCGACGCGGGGTAGGCGGGGATCGAGCCGGTCTTGTCGGCGATCGCGCGGGCGGCGCTCTCGTCGCCTTCCCCGAGCGCCTCGACGAGCTCCATCGGGACGCCCGGCGCGGTCGTCGTGGAGTTCGAGCAGAGTCCGACGACCGACGCCTCGTCGCTCGCGGCAAGGGCCTCGTGCAGGCCGTCGATCAGCTCGATCGAGCCGAAGTAGTTGAGGCTCACGAGCAGGCTGCCCGGGCGGTCGGGTAGACCGGAGAGGCCGGCGCAGGGCACGAGGCCGTCGAGGCGCCCGTCGCAGCGATCGAGGATGCCGGCGACGGCCTCGCGACGGCCGTCGGGGCTGGCCAGGTCGGCGGTGAAGCTGTCGCTGCAGTGCGCGGCCTCGTTCAGGTCGATGCCGATCGTGCGGTGGCCCTCGGCCTCGAGCTGCTTGGCGGTCGCGGCGCCGATTCCGCTGGCGGCGCCCGTGATGGCGATCGTCTTCATGGGGTTCTCCTCGTTGGGCGCCGGAGCGTAGCCTCCGCGCGGAGGGCTTGCCCGATGCGCTGCCGATGCGGGGCGCCACGATCAGGTACGCTGACGGGCCACAGCGACACACAGGAGGCGCGCCCCCCAATGAGCCACCCGGACGTCCGGCTCCCCGGCCGATTCACCCCCGAGCGGGCGGCGGATCTCGCCGAGATCCAGCAGCGGATCTTCTTCTACGGCTGGTGCATCGACCACCGCCGCTTCGACGATCTCGACGGACTCTTCCAGCCCGACTCGGTGATCCACTACGACACCGACGGCGGAGGCAAGGGCCCATGGACCGAGATGAAGTCCTGGCTCACCCGCCTGTCGATCTTCCGCTGCACCCAGCACAACATGTGCAACCCGATCGTCAGCTTCGACGAGAGCGGGGATCGCGCCTGGTCGACGACCTACGGCTACCTGATGCACATGCAGGAGACGAAGGACGGCGAGAAGAACGTGATGAAGCACTCGGCGATCTACCGCGACGAATGGCAGCGCATTGAGGGCGAGTGGCGAATCCTGAATCGAACGCTCTCGGACGTGGGCGTCGAGGGCATCGTCCACTTCGAAGGCGTCGTCGACTACGCCACGCCGGCTTCGTGGTAGGCGCACCAGGAGGAGACGATCATGGTCGACGCGAGCTCCCACGAATACGACGTCGTGGTCATCGGCGCGGGCTTCGCGGGCCTCTACGCGCTCTACCGCTTCCGGGACGTGCTCGGGCTTCGCGTGCGCGTGTACGAGGCCGGCGACGGGGTCGGCGGGACCTGGTACTGGAACCGCTACCCCGGCGCGCGCTGTGACTCCGAGAGCTTCTACTACTCCTACTCGTTCTCCGAGGAGCTCGAGCAGGAGTGGACCTGGAGCAGCAAGTATCCGGAGCAGCCCGAAATCCTCCGCTACCTCGAGCACGTCGCGAATCGCTTCGACCTGATGCCGGACATCCAGCTCTCGACCCGGGTCACGAGCGCGGCCTACGACGAGGCGGATGCGCGCTGGCGCGTCGAGACCGACCGCGGCGACCGGGTGGTCGCGCCCTTCGTCGTGACGGCCGTCGGATGCCTGTCCGCCGCGAATCTGCCGGACATCCCGGGACGCGACACGTTCGCTGGCGAGTCCTACCACACGGGCCAGTGGCCCAAGGAAGGTGTCGACTTCACCGGCCGGCGCGTCGCGCTCGTCGGGACGGGCTCCTCCGGCATCCAGTCGACGCCGGTGATCGCCGACGAGGCGCGATCGCTCACGGTCTTTCAGCGGACGCCGAACTACACCGTCCCGACCCGCAACCACGACCTCAGCGCGGACGCCACGAAGTGGATCAAGGAGAACTATCCCGGCATCCGGCAGAAGACGCGGGAGACCGCCGCGGGCTTCCCCTACGACCCGATCGAGCGCAGCGCCTTCGACGTGACCGAGACAGAGCGCAACCAGATCTTCGAAGCGCTCTGGCAGGAGGGTGGGTTCAAGTTCATGTGGGGCTCGTTTCACGACCTCATGCGCAACCGGGACGCGAACGACCTCGCCGCGGAGTTCATCCGGAACAAGATCCGGGAGATCGTCGACGACCCGGAGACCGCCGAGAAGCTCTGCCCGTCGGACCATCCGTGGGGCTCGAAGCGTCCGCCGATCGATACGGACTACTTCGTGACCTACAACCGGGACAACGTCGAGCTCGTCGACATCAGGACCGACCCGATCGCGGAGATCACCGAGAAGGGGATCCGGACCGAGCAGGGCGAGTGGACCTTCGACACGATCGTCTATGCGACCGGCTTCGATGCCATGACCGGCTCGCTCCTCAAGATCGACATCCGGGGTCGCGACGGCCTCACCCTCGGCGAGAAGTGGCACGCCGGGCCGCGCACCTACCTCGGACTCCAGGTACACGGCTTCCCGAACCTGTTCACGATCACCGGACCGGGCAGCCCGTCGGTGTTGATGAACATGCCCGTCGCGATCGAGCAGCACGTCGACTGGATCTCCGACTGCATCGAGCACATGCGCGCTGAAGGATCGACACGCATCGAGCCGGACCTCGACGCGGAGAACCGCTGGGTCGAGCACGTGAACGAGGAGGCGAAGGAGACGCTCTTCTACGAGGCGCGCTCCTGGTACCTCGGCGTGAACATTCCAGGCAAGCCCCGGGTCTTCATGCCCTTCGTCGGCGGCGGGGCGGTCTATCGCGAGATCTGCGACGAGGTCGTCGCGAAGGGCTACGAGGGGTTTCAGCTGGCGGGCTGACGATCGAGCGTCTCACGCATCGGGCGCGGCGGCCACCGCGGGCGTGTACCAGATCGGCGACGAGTAGGCGCGATCCTGGTTCATGATGTCCGCCGCTTCTTCCGGCACCTCGGTCCCGAACACGGCCGCGTCGTGGTCGGTCCAGCGCGGCGTCGGGATCTCGAGCACGCGCACGTAGTAGAAGGCGGCCTCGTCGGGATCGAAGTCCGGGTCGCGCCAGACGGTCGTCAGCTCGGCGGCGCCGATCGAGTTCGAGTACGAAGCGTTCTCGAGGTCGCGGGTGTCGCCGACGGGGTCGAGCCGGCCTCCGCGTCGGATGCGCCGCCGATCGCGCCGCTTGGGGTCGCTGTTGGACCACGCGACGTCGTAGACGCGCTCGAAGGTCTCACCGGCTGCGTCGCGCCAGCCTTTCACGACCTGCACGCGGTCGAGGTTGGCGCCGATGGGATCGCGCTGGGCGGCGATCAGGAAGGAAGGCACCCGGCCCCGAGGCCGATCGCCCAGGTCTCCGCCCATCGGCACGCCCTTCGCGTAGCCGATTCGCGTGGGATCCGCGTTCTGCGCGTCGTCCTCGAGGAAGGCCCAGCCGCCGAAGAAGCGCAGGGTGATGCGCGGCCCGGTGGTCGCATAGACCTCCTTGCGGGCCATCGCGTCCCAGATCGCCTCGCGGCTGTTCTCGCTGGCCCAGACGGCGGCATAGCCGGACGCGGCCTGCTGCCAGCCCATCGTCACGATCTCGCCCGCCTTGCCGACGGGCCGCACGGCCCGCACGGACGAGGGCTCCATGCCCGCGCTGTGCTTCCCGAAGAAATTCGACTCGTCCGCGGTCGCGAGGGCGGTATGCGAATCGGTCGAGCCGATCAGGCCGAAGCGGAACGGATTCACGCCGAGCTCGCCGTAGAGACGCAGGCCGACCTTGAGCGCGCCGCGAGCGTATTCGAACTCGAACATGTCGTCGGTCTTCGGCACGCCCATGAAGTTGCCGACGTCCCAGCTCTCGTAGTCCGCGAACTCGTCGTCCGGCGAGAGGAAAGGGTGCGCCTCGCCGTCGCCCTTGATCTGGGTCACTTCGACGAGCGGCTCCCATCGCGCGCGGCGCTTGGCGTAGTCCGCGCCGATCGGCGCGCCGTCGCGGGTCTCCGGCCGGAACATCAGGCCGTTCGAGAGGTTGCCGTTGTGCGGGATCGCGAGGACGCGTCCCCCCGTCTCTGCTTCGTAGCGGCCCATCGCGGCCCAGAGATCTTCGGGGTCGTCGCTCATGAACGCCGAGAAGGGGGGTCGGTCCTTCAAGCGGTCGGCTCCGTCGCGATAGACGACGACGCGGTGGAGATTGCTACCGCCGGGCCACGCGGTGTACTCGTAGCCGATCAGCGCCGTGAAGTGGCCGGGCGCGTTGTGTCGCTCCGCGGCGTCGACCGCCTCGTTCCAGGCCGGGCCCACGATCGACGGGTCGTTCAGCTCGTCGGGCCAGCCCTTCATCCGACCCTCCTCGGAGATCGCCAGGCCGGCCTTCGCGCCGCCGACCTCGACGAGCAGGCGTCGCCACTCCTTCAACCGGTCGTTCGCGAGTAGCGTCTCGTTTCCCTGAACGAGCGCATCCATCGCGCCGAGACCGTTGGCGTGGTCGGCGATCACGAGGAAGTCGAGGGGGCGGTCGAGGCGGGCCCTCTGCCCATGGGTCGCGACCAGGGTCCCGCCCTTGGCGAATCGATAGGCGTCATCCGAGTCGAGGGTGACGCCGAAGCTGTAGGCGTCCTGCGAGAGCTTCGTGTGAAGATGCGTGTCGCCCCAGAGCGGCGCTCGGGGGATCGGGTCGTGGGCCGGAGCGGAGTAGGCGGGCGGCGGGGGCGGCGCGGCTTCGGTCGCTTCATCGGTGTACGCGTCGGCGAGGCCGCTGTCGGCGCGAAACACGACCAGGATCGAGATCAGCGCGACCGCGAGGGCGTGTCGAAGGGTGCGGAGCGACGTCGGGTCGTGCACGTGGAGGGCCTCCCTGCGCGCCGCGTGGGGACGCGCGGTCGCGATGGTAGGGGATCCCGCGTCTTTTCACGGGGGACGCAACGTGGGATGATCGTGGTCGCAGGTGGGTGCGTGGGCGCGTCGGCCCGCGTGAGGAGGGGCGATTGGCGGAGGAATACGACGTCTGCGTGATCGGGACCGGAGCCGGTGGCGGGGTCATGATCGACCAGCTGACCGCGGCGGGCTTCCGGGTGGTGGCGCTCGAACGCGGCGGCCGGGTCGGTCCGATCGACTTCGACGACGACGAGCTGCGCAACGTGATCCGCGACGAGGTCTTCTCGCCGCATCAGCTCGAGACGTACCGTTTCGACGCTTCCAGCCCGAGTCAGACCGGGCGCTTCAGTCATCTCGCCCACTGTGTCGGCGGCACGATCACCCATTGGGCGGCCTGGTCCTGGCGCTTCAAGCCCGACGACTTCGAGGTGCTCTCCAAGGAGGGGCCCGTCGCGGGCGCGAACCTCGCGGATTGGCCGATTGGTTACGACGAGCTCGAGCCCTTCTATACGCAGGCCGAGCGGGACTTCGGCGTCGCCGGGGACAACACGAAGAATCCCTTCGGCGCACCGCAAGAGACGCCGCTCCCGAATCCGCCCCATCCCGTTCGCGTCTCCGCCCGCAAGTTCTCGCAGGGGGCGAAGAAGCTCGGATATCACCCCTTCGCGGTGCCCAAGGCGATCAACTCGCAGCCCTACGGCGGGCGGCCTCGTTGTATGTACGGCGGGGCGTGTCGCTCCTACGGCTGCCCGATCCACGCGAAGGCCACGACGCTCTCGGTCTCGTTACCCCGGGCGGAGCGGACCGGGAAGCTCGACCTGCGGATCGACGCGATGGTCTTCGAGCTTCCGGTCGACGACGCCGGGCGCGTGACGGGAGCGCGCTATCTCGACGCCGCAGGCAGCGCTCACGAGGTCCGTGCGCGGCACACGATCGTGTCTGCGGGATCGATCGGCACGCCGCAGCTCCTGCTGATGTCGAAGTCGGGCGCGTTCCCGGACGGTCTCGCGAACGGATCCGGCCAGGTCGGTCGGAACCTCACCTTCCACCACCACCCTTCGGTGATCGGCGTCTTCGACGAAGATCTGCGCGGGTATACCGGCTTCGAGAGCCACGCGGCCTTCGACGACCTGCACGCGAGCGATCCGAAGCGCGGCTTCATCCGCGGCGGCGTGATCGGAGAGCTGAATACGTTCACCCATCAGCCCATCGCCTACGCAGCGGTCCTCGCGAACGACCACACCTTCGGGTCGAGCTGGGGCGCCGGGCTGAAGGACCGGATCCGGGCGTTCCCGCGGACGCTCACCTTGACGGTGATCGCCGAGGAGATGCCGATGGAGGAAAACGGCGTCGACCTCGATCCGGACGTCAAGGATCGCTTCGGACTCCCGGTACCGCGAGTGACGAAGCGCCACCACGACAACGATCTCGCGATGTTCGCCTGGTACGAGGACAAGCTCGTCGAGGTCGCCGAGGCGGCGGGGGCGGAGTCGATCGCGCTCGGCCGCAATCCCGACGTCCACATCACGAAGACCCAGGCCCAGAAGGGCAACGCCCACAATCACGGGACCGCGCGGATGGGGACCGACCCCTCGAAGTCGGTGCTCGACAAGTGGTGTCGCAGTCACGAGGTGCCGAACCTGTGGGTCGTGGACGGCAGCTTCATGCCGACGAGCTCCGGCTACAACCCGACGCTCACCATCCTCGCCAACGCCTACCGCGTCGCGGACCACTTCGTTCGCGAGGCCAAGAAAGGGTCGCTCTGATGTCCGACGAGAATCGACGAGAAGAGCAGGGCGATGGGCTCAGTCGGCGCGCGTTCCTCCAGCGGGGCGGGATCTACGGCGCGGGGGTGCTGGTCGCGCTCAACCTGCCACGTCCGAAGGCGGCCGCAGCCGCGGCCCAGAGCACCGAGCCCGTCGTCCTGTCGCGCGTCGAGTGGGCGAATCTCGAGGCAGCGACGGCGCGCATCATTCCGACCGACCATCAGCCGGGCGCCCGCGAAGCGAATTGCGTGAACTTCATCGACAAGGCGCTCGCGAACGAGGATTCGGTCGCGGTGCCCCTCTACAAGGGCGGCCTGGCGGCGCTCGTCGGGGTCGCGCAGGCGCGGCACGGCCAGGGCTTCTCTGCGCTCGATGCCGCGCAGCAGGACGCGATCCTCGCGGACCTCGAGAAGGGCGCCGCCGCGGAATGGGCGATCGCCGAGCAGCTCCCGTCCCCGCTCTTCTTCGAGACCCTGCGCGCGCACACGATCGTGGGTTTCCTCGCGGATCCCGCCTACGGAGGGAACGCCGACTTCGCCGGCTGGCGCGTCGCGGGCTATCCCGGCCCGCGCCATCGTCGCGGCGGCTACACCCCGGACCAGGTCGAGGGCAAGGCGCCGATCGTGCCGATCTGGGAGCAGTAGCGCCCCGCGATTCCGGGGCTCCCCACCGCCCGTCGACGCAGTTAGAGTTCGCCTTCGCGCCGGCGGCCCGCCGCGCGCCGAAGGAGACTCCATGCGCTTCGCCTACCACGCCTCGATGTGCGATCCCGACTTCTACCTGCCTCTCGCGATCGCCTGCGAAGAGGCCGGATTCGACACCTTCACGCTGCCCGACAGCATCTGCTATCCGGAGGAGTCGGACAGCAAGTACCCGTACAACGGCACCGGCGATCGCGAGTTCCTCGAGGGCGTGCCCTTCCTCGAGCCCTTCGTGGTGGTACCTGCGATGGCGGCGGTCACGACGAAGCTCCGCTTCTCGACCTCGGTCTACAAGCTCGCGATCCGACAGCCGGTCGTCGTCGCCAAGCAGCTGGCGTCTCTCGGCTATCTCTTTCCGGGCCGCTTCACCTTCGGCGTCGGCATCAGCCCCTGGCCGGACGACTTCGCCGCCACCCAGATCCCCTGGGAGAAGCGCGGCAAGCGCCTCGACGAGATGCTCGACATCGTGAAGGGGCTGCTCACGGGCGAGTTCTTCGGCTACGACGGCGAGATCTTCCAGATCGACTCGATGCAGCTGACGCCGGTGCCGAAGGTGCCGGTGCCGTTCTTGATCGGCGGACATGCGAAGCCGGCGCTTCGGCGCGCCGCGCGGGTCGCGGACGGCTTCATCCACGCCGGCGGGACCTTCGAAGACCTGAAGGCGATGGTCGACGAGATCGATGGTTACCGGAAGGAGTACGGGCGGGAGAGCGAGCCCTTCGAATACCAGTCCATGGGCGCCGAGGCATTCAGCCTCGACGGCATCAAGAAGCTCGAGGAACTCGGCGTCCAGGAGGCGATCATCGGCTTCCGGAATCCCTACGACGGCGAGCCGGATACGCAGACCCTCGAGGAGAAGATCGGGCAGATCAACGGGTTCGCGGACACGATCATCCACGAGTCGCGCTGATCGATCGCTCGCGGCGTGCCCCGTAGGCGGGCGTGGGGCATCATCCCGTCGCGATGCCCGACCTGCTCGAGACCGCGTTCCAGGCACAGCTGGACGACAAGCTGATCCAGTTCGTGCTGCCGCTCTTCTTCCTCGCGATCCTGATCGAAGCGATCTGGTCGGCGCGGGCGAAGCGAGGGCTCTATCACGGTCGCGACTTCCTGACGTCCCAGTGCATGCTCCTCGGCTCGATCCTGATCGAGGTCGTGCCGAAGGCGTTCCTGATCGCGTTGATGTTCCAGCTTCACGAGGGGAGCCCGCTCCGGGACGTCGTAGGGCGGCAGGCGTGGGCCTGGCTCCTCCTCTTCTTCCTGGACGACTTCACCTACTACTGGTTCCACCGCTTGAATCACGAAGTCCGCTTCCTGTGGGCCGGGCACGTGAACCACCACTCTTCCGAGTACATGAATCTCGGGACGGCGCTCCGCCAGGGCGTCGTCGAACGGGTCTACAAGCTGGTGCTCTGGCTGCCGCTGGCGGCGCTCGGGTTCGACCCCGCGATGATTCTGCTGATGATCGGCCTGAACCTCACCTATCAGTTCTGGGTGCACACGGAAGCGATACGGCGCGGCCCGGCCTGGTTCGAGGCCGTCTTCAACACGCCCTCCCATCACCGCGTCCACCACGGCTCGAACACGCGCTACCTCGACCGCAACCACGCCGGGGTGCTGATCGTCTGGGACAAGCTCTTCGGCACCTTCAGCCCGGAGCTCGACGAAGAGCCCGTGGTCTACGGGCTCACGACCAACGTCGCGACGTTCAATCCCTGGACCGTCCTGGTGCACGGCTACACGGAGCTCGTCGCCGACATGCGCCGCGCGACGAGCTGGCGTGACCGGCTGCGCTACGTCGTCGATGCGCCGGGCTGGAGCCACGACGGGGAAGACAAGCGCGCACAGACGATCCGGGCGGAAGCGGGACTGTGAGCGAGGGCGCGATTCCGGAGTCGGTGCGCGCCGCGTGGTCGGCGCTTGAGGGCGGGTTCGAGGTCGAGACCGGGACGACCGGGCTGCTCCATCACACGTTGCGGCTGTCGACGACCGCGGGCGAGCGATTCGTCCTGCAGCGCGTGAGCGACGTCTTCGCACCTGAGATCCAGGACAACATCGCCGCGGTGACGACCCATCTTGCGGCCCGCGACTTCCCCACGTTTCGACTCGTGCCCACCCGCGAGGGCGCGACGAGTCTCGAGGCGGGCGTCGGCGAGCGCTGGCGTCTGTTGACGCGGCTCGACGGCGTGAGCTTCCACCGCGTGCAGTCCGCCGAACAAGTGCGCTCCGCGGCGGAGCTGGTCGGTCGATTCCACGCCGCCCTGGACGATTTCGACGCCCCGCTCGCGCCGATGGGGCTGCCCTTTCGCGAGACTGCGCTCTACCGACGCGGGCTCGCGACGGCGCTCGAGGAGCGCGCGGACCACCGTCGACACGAGGACGTGTCGGCGTTGGCGCCTCGCATCGACGCAGCGTTCGAGGCGTTGGGACCGGCGCCCGCCACCCGCGAGCGCGTGATCCACGCGGACCTCAAGATCTCGAACGTCCTGTTCGCCGGGGAGGCAGCGCCGGAGAGAGACGTGGCGACCGCCTTGATCGACTTCGACACGCTGATGCGCGCGCCGCTCTGGTCCGAGTGGGGCGATGCCTGGCGGTCGTGGTGCAACCGGCGGGGGGAGGACGAGCGCGTGGCGACCTTCGACCTCGCGTATTTCGCCGCTTCGGTCGACGGGATCGCGATGGGCCTCGCCGGTGAGATCGACGCGGACGAGCGAGACGCATTGGTCGACGCGACGGAACGGATCGCGCTCGAGCTCGCCACGCGCTACGCGACGGACGCGCTCGAGGAGCGCTATTTCGCCTGGGACAGCGAGCGCTTCGACGACGCCGCGGCGCACAACCTCGTACGCGCGGAAGGACAGCTCTCGCTCTTCGAGGCCGCCCGGGCGACGCGCGACGAGCGGCGGCGGATCCTGACGGAGCGGCTTCCCGTCTAGACCGTCAGGTCGCCTGCGCCGATCGCGGGGAGCGTGACGACGACCGTCGTGCCGCGGCCCGAAGCGCTGTCGATCGTCAGCCGCCCGCCGTGGTCCGCGACGATGCCGTGCGAGACGGAGAGGCCGAGGCCCGTTCCGCCGGCGTTCAGACGCGTCGTGAAGAAGGGATCGCGTGCGCGTGCGAGCACGTCCTGGGGCATGCCCCGGCCATTGTCCCGGACGATGCACTCGATGGTGGCGCCGGCGTCGCGCGTCTCGATCTCGACGCACGCCCCGATCGGGCTCGCATTCGCGGCGTTCTGGATCAGATTGAGCAGCACCTGACCGAGCTCGGTGTCGTTGCCGAGCACGCTCGCCAGCTCCGGCGCGAGGTCGACGCGAATGTCGAGGGCGCGCCGCTGGACGAGGCTGCGCGCATCGTCCCGCGCGCGACGGACGACCTGGTTGATCGAGACCGGTGCCTTCACGGACGACTCGCCCCGCCCGAACCGGAGCATGCTCCGCACGATGTGGCTGCAGCGCGCGACGTCTCTCCGGATGCTGGCGACGGCCGCTTCGCGCTCTTCCTCGGAACTCGCGGTCGCGGCCATCTCGGCGCCGAGCAGGATCGTGCCGAGGGGGTTGTTCAGCTCGTGGGCGAGCCCGGCGGCCAGGGTTCCGAGGGCGGCGAGCTGCTCGTTGTGGCGTACCTCGTCGCGTGACGCCTCGAGCTCGCGCGTCCGCTCCGCGACGAGCGCTTCGAGTCGCTCACGGTAGGCCGTCAGCTCCGCGTGCTCCCGCTTGCGCTCGGTGATGTCGTGGGTGACCCCGAGCTGCGCGACGACCTGGCCGACCTCGTCGGCGAGCGGCGCCGCGAAGCTCTCCATCTGTCGCCGTGTGCCCTTGCGACCCTCGATCTCGAACTCGAGCCGAGCGTGTTCGCCCTGGAAGACGCGCTCGTTCATGGCGATGAAGTTTGCGCGGTCCTTCTCGACGACCAGATCGTAGACGCTCGCTCCGATCAGCTCGTCCTCGCGATCCGCTTCGACCATCACGAGTCCAGCCGGGTTCATCGAGAGGAGCGTCCCGTCCTCGGCGACGAGCTTCACGCAGGCGGGCTCCGACTCGAAGATCGTGCGGTAGCGGGTCTCGCTCTCGATCAGCGCCTGGACGAGCGGGTGGCGGGTCGCCGACTTCTCGTCGCCCTGCGTTCGCCCCATGAGTACGTCGGCCACCGTCGGTGAAAGCGATTTCAGGTCCAACGCTGACTGGGCGTCGACCCGAGCTTGTTTCCGTCGCGGCGCGTCCTCGGACACCGTGGGCCTCCGTTCCTGCGGAACGTGTAGAGAATGCCACGCATTGGGGATCGGGGCACCCGACTGAGACCCATCTTGTGACCGTCGGCGCGCGCGCGACATTGTCCTTCGAGGGGGGTCGCAGCAGGCGACACGCGTTCTGCGGGACGGATCGCGGCACCGGTTTGATCCGTCCCGCTGGATGCCCCACTTTCTTCGACGCGCACCGACCGAAGTCGCGTACGCGATCTTGAATGCAGCGGGCTAGCGAGAGCGCGCTCGACGGGCGGGATGCAAGGGGGAACGATGCGCAAGGTCGCGATCGCAGTAGCGATCCTGTTGGTGATCGTGATCGCGGTGGTCGTCGTCGCGGTCTCGAACCTGAACGGGTACCTCGAGGAGAACCGGGACACGCTCTCGGGTCTTGCGAGCGATGCCGCTGGTCGAAGCGTGTCCTTCGACCGCGCCGAGGTCGCCTTCGCGGGCGGACTGGCCGTGCGGGTCGCCGGATTGCGGGTCGCCGAAGACCCGCGCTTCGGGAAGCCCGACTTCCTTTCCCTCGACGAAGCCTTCGTGGGCGTCCGGATCCTGCCGGCGCTCCAGGGCCGCGTCGAAGTGAGCGGGATCCGTCTCGACGCCCCGACGATCCGCGTGATCCAGACCGCCGACGGCTTCAACTTCGCGAGTCTCGGCGGAGGCGGCGAGGCACCGCCGCCCAGCCAGAGCGAGGAAGAGTCCGCGCCGCTCGCGCTCGCGATCGCCGCGCTCGAGATCAGCGACGGCACGATCGTGTTCGAAGACCGGACGAGCGCGGAGGGTCTCGCCCTCGTGATCGAGGCGTTCGAGAGCTCGGGCACGGACCTCGCCCTCGACGGTCCGATCACGATCGACTTCGCGGGGCGCGTCCGCTCCTCGAAGCCCGCGGACGCCGGGCTCGCGAGCGAGGTCGAGGGCGAAGTCGATCTCGCGGGCCTCGATCCGCTCGAAGGGAGGGTGAAGCTGCGGAGCCCTTCGCTGCAGCCGGGGATCTTCGGGGTGCGCCTCGAGGAGGGCGACGTCGTGGAGCACCTCGATGCCCTCACGATCGACATCGCGCTGCCGGCCGACCCGCCGAAGAGCGGCTACCCGGTCGCCGTCCGGTCGAGCGCTGCGCGGCTCGCTGGCTTCGATCTCGACGACATCGCGATCGACGTGAACTATCGCGGCGCCAAGGGCGGTTCGGACGTGACCCTCGACCAGGTCGCCCTCGGACTCGCCGGCGGACGCATCGACCTGACGGGTGACGTCTTTCTCGGTGAACCCGGTCGCTCGCCCTTCGATCTGAAGACCACGATCCGCGACATCGACTCCGGCGAGCTCGCTGCGGTCCTGCTCGGCGTGCCGAGGGAGGCGCTCTCCGGCGTCGTGGAGGGCGACCTCGAGCTGGCCGGGGACAGCCTCGAATGGGAGTCGCTCAAGCAGAGCCTGGTCGGGAAGCTCCGGCTCGACGTGGGGGAGGGCGCCCTCGAGCAGGTGAACGTCCTGAGTACCCTCGTCGGGCGTCTCTCCGCGAGTCCGGGCATCGGGCAGCTCGCGGCGACCTCCATCCAGGACGTCGCGCCGGAGGCCTTGTCCGGGGATCGCACGCCCTTCGACGGCATCGACATGGCGCTCGAGGTCCTCGACGGCGCGATCCACGCGAAGGATCTCCGGATCGCGGCGCGGGATTTCGGGATCCAGGCGGCGGGCAAGGTCGGCCTCGACGGAGTGGTCGCGGCGGACGGCACGTTCACGTTCTCCGAAGAGCTCTCTCGGAAGCTGCTCGACAAGGGCGGGCAGGTCGCCCGGGTCCTCGATCAGGACGGCGCGGTGGTGTTGCCGCTCCAGATCGGCGGCACGACGGAGTCGCCGCTGCTCCTGCCGGACATCGCGGCGCTCTCGGGTGGGCTGGGGCGTGAGATCGAGAACCGGGCCGCCAAGGAGCTGACCGACGCGATCTTCGGCAAGCGCAAGGAAGGCGACGACGCCGATCCGCAGGAGGACAGCGAGCGCGATGCCGCCGAAGGACTTCTCAAGGAAGGACTCGGGAACTTCCTCGGGCGCTAGGCGGACGCGCGGAGTGATTCACGCGGGCGCGGCGACGAGGTCGAGACCCTCGAGCCGCCGGATGAAGATGCTCTTCGCATAGCGCGCCCACGCGGACGCTCCCCGCTCGGGCTCGAGGGGCGCGAGATCGCGCGTCGACGCGAGCACTTCCTCCACCACGACGCGCGCTTCGAGGCGTGCGAGGGGCGCGCCGATGCAGAAGTGGAGCCCGCGGCCGAAGCCCATGTGCTTCTTGGGGTGCTTGCGATCGAGACGAAGCGTGTCGGGCGCGTCGTGGATCGCCGGGTCGCGGTTCGCCGAAGCCCACAGCAGCATCAGTCGGTCGCCGGCGACGAGGTCGTAGCCCCCGAAACGACAGTCGCGACGCACCACGCGGTAGTGGAAGTTGAAGGGCGGCTCGAGACGCACCATCTCTTCCACGAAGCGCGGCACGAGCCCGGGCTCGCCGCGGAGCTGCGTCGCGAGCGCGGGGTCTTCGGCGAGGCGGCGAAGACAGGAGCCGATCAACGCCGCGGTCGACTCACCCCCGGCGCCGAACATCACGATCGCGATCCCGATCGCCTCGTCGCGATCGATTCGTCCGTCTGCGACGGCGATCGCCAACGCGTTGAGGAGCGGAGCACCGGGATCCGGGTCGGGCGCTTCGCACAGGGCGTCGAAGTGGCGGCCGAGGTAGCGACCCATGTTGCCGGATTCGCGCGCGAGGAACGTGAGTCGCTCCGAGTCGGCTTCGCCCGCGAGGATGTCGCCGCCCATCATCGACCAGGTACGAAAATCCGCGACGTCGCGCTCGGGAAGGCCCAGCAGGTACGCGACGGCGAGGGCGGGGACGAACTCCGCGATCGGCACGACGTCGCCGTGCCCGGCCGCCAGCCACGGGGCGAGCGCGTCGCGGGTCCAGCCGCGGACGCGCGCTTCCATCTCGGGCGTCGTCGTGCGACGCGCGTCGAGGCGCGGCTGGGCCGCGGCACGGTGCACCGCGTGTCGAGGCTCGTCGGCGGTCGCGATCACCGCGTTGCCGCCGGTCGCGAGCTCGAACACGCTGGGCTCGCCGTCATGGCCGCGGAAGAGGACGCCCGTCAGGTTCGCAGAGAAGTCGGCCTCCCGTCCCAGGGCCTCGTCGACCAGGGCCCAGGTCGCGACGGTGTGCACGCCCGACTCGCCGATCCGCGCGAGCGGGGCCTGCTCGCGGAGGCGGGCGTAGATCTTCTGCGGCGCCTCGATCGCCTCGGGGGCGAGGATCTCGTCCGCGGTGTCCGAATAGAGCGGTGCTCGGATCACGCCGTGTCGTGCCTCCGCTTCATCCGATCGTCTCCTGCCCGCGGAGGATCGCGGCGCCCCGCTCGGCGAGCGCGGCGATCGCAATGTGTGTGTTGCTGCGCGTGACGCGCGGGATCGTCGCGCCGTCGATGGCGAAGAGTCCCTGGGTGCCCCGCACGCGGAGGTCGAGGTCGACGGGCGCGTCCGACTCGGCGCCCATGCGGCAGCTTCCGACGCCGTGGTAGAACGCGCCGTGCTCCGCGGCGATCCAGGCGTCGATCTCCGCGTCGCTGCGATCCGCCAGGGCACGCAAGGGCGCCGGGTCGTCGCTCACCTTGCTCTCGGCGAGGAGCCGCGCCGCGAGGCGAACTCCGAAGCGCAGACGTTCCACGTTGCCGGGCTCGCCCGGGAAAGGCCAGCTGAACCGACCGCGGTCGCTCGGGTCGGAAGACGTCGCCTCGATCGACGCCTCTCCGAAGGGCTGCTGGAGGGAGACGCTCAGGTTGAGCTGATAGGCGTCGCGTCCGGTGCGTTCGCACCAGGGGGTGAGCTGCAGATCGTTCGACCACGGAGAGCCCTCGGCCGTCACCCGCGCGAGCACCTGGATCCCGTCCCCGCCCGGCCGATCGAACCGCGAGGAGAGCGGAGCAGAGAGCTGGACCACCATGTGGTCCGTCCAGTGGCGACCGATGCCGGGCTGGTCGAGCAGGAGCGGGAGTCCGTTGGCGCGCAGGCGATCGGCCGGACCGATTCCCGAGCGCCAGAGAAGGGTGGGCGTGTGGAGGACGCCTGCTGCGAGCACCACACGTCCGGCTTCGAGAACCTCGCCCGAGGAGAGCTCGACGCCGGTGGCGCGCGTGCCGTCGAAGCAGATGCGCGAGATCTGTGCGTCACCACGGACGCTCAGGTTGTCGCGATCGAGCGCAGGGAAGAGATGCGTGAGCGGAGCCGACAGGCGGCGCTTTCCGTCACGATTCATCGGGATCGGTCCGATGCCGGTCGTGTCCGGCGCGTTCTGGTCGGGGCACTCCGCGATGCCGTGGCCGACGCACGCGTCGTAGAACGCGCGGTAGGTCGGGTCCCAGTCGGCCTCGGCCCAGCGCGTGATCGGGATCGGCCCTGCGTTCCCGTGATAGTTCGCTTCTCCGAAGTCGAGGTCGTTCTCGACTCGGCGGAACCACGGCAGCATCTCGTCCCACTGCCATCCTTCCGGCCAGTTCGCGAGATCTTCCGGCTCGGCCCGCATCGCCACGCCGCCGTTGATGCTCGACGATCCCCCGAGGCCCCGGCCTCGGAGGTAGGGCAGGCGGCGGCCGTCGCTCGAGTCCACTTCCTCGCCCCATTCGATCGGCCACGCGTAGCCGCGCCCGAGGAACTCCACCTGTTCGGGGAGCGCGGTCGGATCGTGGATCGGGCCCGCTTCGAGGAGCTGGACGCGCTCGGTCGGATCCTCGGAGAGGCGCGCTGCCAGGACGCAGCCGGCGGATCCTGCGCCGACGATGATCGTGTCCTGGCTCATGAGTCCTCCGAGTGGGGCCGCCGCGATTGGCTGCGACGAAGCTCGAGCATAGCGATCCGCGGGCGGCCCGAGTGCTCAGCGAAGACGCGCGCGCAGGGCCTCGTCGGTCACGAAGACAGGCAGCCCGTCGTCGTCCAGGTAGGCGGGCTTGATCGAGGCGCCGCCGTCGACGGCGATCACCTGCCCGGTGATCCACGCCGCGAGGTCCGAGAGCAGGAAGAGCGCGGCGCCGGCGATGTCGTCCGGTGTGCCCCGGCGACCGAGGGGCAGCACGCGCCGGTCGAGCTCCGGGTCCGTCGCGCCCGCGCGCGGGGTGCGGATCGTGCCGGCCGCGACCGTGTTCACGCGCACGTCCGACCCGCCCCATTCGAGGGCCTGGGTCCTCGCCAGCGACAGGAGCGCCGCTTTGGCCATCGCGTAGGTCGCGCCGAAGGGCATCGCCTCGAGGGCGACGATCGAGGCCACGTGCACGAAGCTCGCGCGCCGGCCCTCCGCGATCACGGCTTCGGCGACACGCTGCGACACGAGCCACGCCGCGCGGGTGTTGCGCGTGAGGACCGCGTCGAAGGTGGCGTCGTCGGTGTCCACGATCGATCCGAACTCGTCCAGGCCGAGGCCACCGATCACGTTGACCAAGCCGTGGGGCAGGGCGCCTTCCCGCCGTTTCGTCTCGACGAGCGCCTCGACGGCCGACCGGTCCATGGCGTCGACGACGATCGGCTCGATCGTGCCTTTGAGGTCCGCGGCTCGTTCGAGGCTCGGTGCCAGTGCGGCTTCGTCGCGATCGAGGGCGAGGACGTGGGCGCCGGCGTCGGCGAGCGCGCGGGCGACCGCGGTGCCGATTCCGCCTCCCCCGGCGCCGGCGACCCAGCAGGTGCGCCCGGCGAGCCCCAGCCGCTCCTCGAGCGTCGACATGCTAGTTGCCGTCCGTCGCCGGACGCGTCTCGAGCTCGTCGACCCGACTGCCGAGGCGACCGCCCATGTACTCGATCAGCTCGACGACGTAGCCGTCGGGGTCGCGCAGGCACACGACCGATTCCACGCCGGTCGTCGGGTTCGGCTCCATCGGCTCGTCGATGAACTCGAAGCCCTCGGCCCGGAGCTCGTCGTAGGCGCGGCGGATGTTGCGCGTGCGCAGGGCCATCACGCGCGGGACCCGGGCGGGGGAGGGCGTCGCGTCCGGGTTCTCCCAGCGCGGCTCGAGCCACTCGATCAGGTCGAGCCGCGTGTGGTGTTCGGATTCGCCGAGGCCGAGGAGCGCGCCGCGACCCTGCGCCTTCGCCATGCCGAAGTTGTGGCCGACGAAGTCGGGCCAGACGACGTCCCGGTTGTCGCGTAGGACCCGAAATCCGAGGCGGGTATAGAACGCCAGGGAGCGCTCGAAGTTCGACGCGTTCACCACGAAGTGAAACAGGGACTGTACTTCCCAGCCGTCGTTCGCGTCGTCACTCATCCGAGGCCTCCTTCGCCGTTCCGTGTCTCGCTCGATCTTCGCTCGCCGAGGGCGGGAACGCGAGGGCGGAGACGCGTCATTCGGGTAGAGTCGGGAGAGGAGGTCCGACCTTGATCCTCGACATCTTTTCCGAACTCCAGCGCGCGCTGCCGCCGGGCGCTGCCGCCGATCGGGACTTCGAAGCGGGGATTTTCCGCGATGCCATCGAGCAGGCGAAGCTCGCCGACGAGCTGGGCTTCGGCTGTTGGTGGACCGTCGAACACCACGGCGCGACCGAGTTCTCCTACAGCTCGTCGCCGGAGATGATGCTCGCGGTGATCGCGCAGCACACCGAGCGGATCCGGCTCGGACACTCCGGGGTGCTCGCGCCCTTCAACATCAACCACCCGCTGCGGGTGGCAGAACGCGCGGCGTTCCTCGACCACGTGAGCGGCGGGCGTCTCGAGCTCGGCCTCGCGCGTTCGGGGGGCACCGAGTGGGAGGCCTTCGAGGTCGACCCGGACTCTTCCCGCGACCAGCTGCGTGAGGCGCTCACGATGATGCCGCGGATGTGGACCGAGGAAGCGTTCGAATGGAAGAGCGACCACGCGACGATCCCGCCGCGGAACGTCGTGCCCAAGCCGCTCCAGCGGCCCCACCCCCCGCTCTGGCAGACGTCGACGAGCCCGGAGTCCTTCCGGATGGCGGGCGAGCTCGGCGTGGGCGCCCTCGCGACGACCCTCGTCTCGCCCCTCGACTCCCTCGACATGATGTTGCGCGAGTACGAGAAGGGACTCGAGGTCGCCCGACCGGTCGGTCAGTTCGTGAACGACCAGCGATCCGTCTTCACGTTCATGCACTGCTGCGAGACCCGCGAGCAGGCGATCGCGTCCGGCGCGGCGGAGGCGGTGCTCTGGTTCATCAACGCCGCGCCCGCGGTCTTCCACGTGCCGCGCAACACCTGGATCGATGCGATCCGCGGCGACCTCAAGGACTCCGCCCCGTCCAGCGACGCCGCCCTCGACGCACCGGAGGTGTACGACGATCTCGATCTGAATGATCCGATCCCCGTGATCGCGCTGCTCAACCGGCAGCTCGCCCGCGAGAAGCTCGATCCGGAAGAGGTGTTCGAGGTGATGGAGCCCATCCCGTCGGTGGTGATCGGGGACGTCGACGCCTGCGAGGCGAAGCTGCGCGGCTATCAGTCGATCGGTTGCGATCGGCTGATGTGCCTCATGCAGATGGGACACGTCTCCCAGGAGAGCGTCTTGCGCAGCATCCGACTGACCGGAGAGAACCTCATTCCGCGTCTCGCCTAGGCTGCGTCCACGGATCGCGCCGCTATCCTGCGCGCCCATGCCGTACGACGTCACCGACTTCAACACCCTGATGGCCCTCGAGTCCCACGGCCCGGACGTATATGTGGGCATCGGCCCGGCCTATCCCTGGGGCGGGCTCTACGGCGGGCAGGTCGTCGCGCAGGCCCTTCGCGCGGCGTGTCACACGGTCGGGGCCGATCACTTCCCGCACTCGCTCCACGCCTACTTCATCCGCGCGGGCGACACCGAAGAGCCGATCCGCTTCGAGGTCGATCGCATCCGGAACGGCCGCTCGTTTCTCACGCGTCGAGTGGTCGCCCGCCAGTCGATCGGTCCGATCCTGAATCTCTCGGCGTCGTTCCAGATCCCGGAGCCGGCCCAGTCCGACGCGCAGACGCAGATGATGCCCGACGCCCCGGGGCCCGACGCGCTCGAGCCGGACGACTGGGGGCCGATCCTGTCGCGACGCTCGATTCGCCGGGAGAAGGGCGTGCCGCACTCGGCGGCGTGGCTGAAGATCGCCCAGGAGATCGGCGACGATCCGAATCTGAACGCTTGCGGCCTCGCCTACGCCTCCGACGACATCCCGACGGAGGCCGTGGGGATGGCGCATCCGCGGCACCCCGATCCCTATCACGATGCCGAGACCCACAACGACGTCTTCGTCGGCGCGAGCCTCGATCATTCGATCTGGTTCCACCGGCCCGGTCGCCACGACGAATGGGTGTTTCACGACTTCATGGGGCACGGCGTGACCGGCGCGCGGGGCCTCGCGATCGGTCAGGTCTACGCGGCCGATGGCGTCCACCTCGCGACGGTCGTCCAGGAAGCGTTGATGCGGGAGAAGACCCGCTAGGTCTGCGGCCCGACCGCCTCGACGATGCGCGCGACCAGCCCCTCGATGTCGATCCGGGGGCCGCGGTCGACGCCGAGTCGCACGACGACGAGGTCGTGCTGCGGCACGACCATCACGTACTGCCCTTCGAAGCCGGTCGCGGCGAAGACGTCGGGATCGAGCGAGGGCCAGCGGCGTTCGCCCTCGGCGGGGTCCGTGTTCAGCCACCAGTGGGCGCCGTATGTCCCCTCTTCGTTGGTCGGCGTGGGCTGCAAAGAGTATTGGATCCATCGCGGGCTGAGGATCGTGCGCCCGTCGACGCGCCCGCCATCGAGATAGAGCTGGCCGAAGCGCGCCCAGTCCCGGGCCGTCGCGAACATGTGCGACGAACCGACGTAGACCCCGCTCGCGTCCGGCTCGAGCACCGCGCTCGACATGCCGACCGGGCCGAAGAGTCGTTCGTGCGGGAATCGGAGATAGGCGCCGAGGTCGTCGCCGAAGACGCGCGCGAGGAGGGCGTACTGAAGCAGGTTCGTGGTCCCGCTCGAATAGCTCCAGAACGTGTCGGGCGGATGCTGCAGGCCCTGGTTCGCGGCATAACGTCCGCGCGCCGTGCGGGCGCGCCCGAAGAGCATCTGCGCGGCGTTCGCGCTCGGCAGGGTGTAGAGCTCGAGGAAGGCGAGTCCGCTGCTCATGCGCAGCAGCTGGTCCCAGGTGATCGCCGTCCTCGGGTCGCCCGGGGGCCACTCCGGGAGCCCGACCGCGGTCGTCGGCTCGAGTCGCCCCGCGTCCGCCATCAATCCGACCATCGCGCTCGTCACGCTCTTCGTCATCGACCAGCCCGGCAGCGGCGTGCGGTGGTCGAAGCCTTCGGCGTAGGCCTCCGCAGCGAGGGCGCCCCCTCGGAAGACCACGATCGCGCGGGTGCCCCAACCGGATGCGTCCTTGGGATCGAAGGCCGATGCGACGGCGGCGTCGAGTGCAGGATTCGGTGCGAGCACGCGCAGCGGACGCCGGGGATGCGGACGCGGGGCGAAATCCACGGCATCCAGGCGAGACGGCGCGCCGTTCGGATCATCGAGGGTGCAGCCGAGACCCGGCCGATAGCGGGCGGTGCTCGGAGAGATCGCATCGGCGAACCAGGCGGTCACGCTCTGGTCTTCGCGGTCGACGAATCCCGGGATCGGAATGGGAATCGGCAGCGGGACCTCGACCTCGACGGCGGACTCGGGCGTGCGCCCGGAGACGAAGACCGCGGAGCAGAGCCGCTTGGCGACCCAGCCCGTGCCCGCGACCGGGAGATCGCGCTGCCAGATCACGAGGGCGACGAGGACGACGAGGAGTCCGAGCAGGACATAACGCAGGATCGACATCGCGCGGGAGGCTAGCAGCTGGCGCCCGATCTCCTTCGGAACGGCTACCGTCGCGACGTGACACCCCTCGGCCCCGGCCAGCTCTCGCTGCGGATCTATCCCCATCGGCTTCCGCCCGCGGAGCAGGTCGAGCAGATGCGCGCGCAGGCGCGAGCGGCCGAAGCCGCGGGCTTCGATGGGCTGATGACGAGCGAGCACCACGGCGGCTTTCCCGACTACGTGCCGAATCCGCTCCAGCTCGCGGGCTGGCTGCTCGAGGCGACGGAGCGGATCTGGGCGGCGCCGTGTCCGCTGCTCCTGCCGCTCTACCACTGGAGTCACGTCGCCGAGCAGCTGGCGTGGCAGGCGGCGCGCTTCCCTGGGCGCGTGGGCGCCGGCGTCGCGGTCGGTGGTCTCGAGCAGGACTTCACGATGGCGGGTCTCGACTACGCCGAGCGCGGTCGCCGTTTCCGGGAAGCGCTGCCGCTGCTCGCGGAGGCGCTCCGCGGCGGGGCGACCGAGCCCCTCGCCTCGGACCCGGCAATCGCGGCGACGCGCGATGCACCGGTGCCCGTGGTCGCCGCCGCCCAGGGCCCGAAGGCGATCGCTCGCGCCGCCGAGGCGGGGGTGGGCGTGCTCTACGATTCGATGCAGACCCTCGACCGGATGCGCGAGCTGTCGCGCGCCTATCTCGAGGCCGGCGGCACGGGTCCGCGGATCGCGATCCGGCGCGTCTGGATCGGCCCGCCCCCTGAAGCGGCCGTCGAGGCGCAGATGGACTTCTATCGGAGCTACGCGCCGGACGGGGCGCAGGCTCATTGGGGTGCGGGGCAGGAACTCGTGACCGGCGCGAGCGTCGACGAAGTGGCGAGCGGTCTGCTGCGGGTCGCCCGCGAAGGAGAGTGCGACGCCTTCAACCTGCGGGTGCACGTGAAGGGGGTCGAGCCGTCGCAGGTCTCCGAGCAGATCGCTCGTGTCGGCGAGGAGGTGCTCCCCCTCGTTCGCAGCGAGCTGTCCGCGCGTTAGGCCGCGCGACGATCAGGCGAGCAGGCGTCGGATCTCCGCGGCGACGAGCCAGAGACGATCCTGCCCCCAGACCGAGAGCAGCGGTCGCCCCTCCGCGTCGAGCAGACGATAGCTCGGCACGCCCCAGACCCCGAGCTCCTCGTACATCGTCCGTCGATTCGCTTCGAGCTCCGCACGCCAGGCGTCGCCGTCGAGGTGCGCCTGGGCCGCCTCCCAATCGAGGCCCGCTCGCTCGACGACGAAGCGAAGTCCTTCGTCGGTGCCGGTCCGGCGCCCCTCCGCGAAGGCGGCACGCAGGAACGACGAGAGGTACTCCGCGCCGCGACCGGCGTCCCGCGCGAAGGGCCAGAGCGAGAAGCCGCGCAATACGGGTTCGCCGATCGGGTCGAACATGTCGCCGAAGGGCACGCCCAGGTGCTCCGCTTCGCGGATGGCGTCGGTCATGATGTAGATGCCCTTTTCGCCGGGCGCGGGCACGCCCCGCATCACCATCGGCATCACGGGCAAGAGATCCACCGGGACGTCGACGCTGGCGGCGAGGGCAATGCTCCGGTCGAAGATCATCGCCGTATAGGGCGAGCGCAGGGACGGATAGATCTCGAGGCGCAGGCGCCCCGCGTTCGCGACGGACCCGGCGTCGAGGGGCGGACGGTCGAAGCGCGAACCGTCCTTGCGCCCGGGGCGCAGCGCGCCGTAGCGCACGAGTCGGCGCTCCAGGTGATGGAGACGGTCCACGCCCCAGTACCACTCTCCTCCGTAGCGGAACATGCCGCCCGAGTAGTGGCGCCAACGCGCGCGCCGCGCGTTGCCCTCTTCGATCGCGGCCTTCGTGCGTTCGCCCGAGGCCGCCGGCACGCGCTCTTCGAGGGCGACGAGCGCCGCTTCGTCCCCGGACCACAGCGCGCGGCCGGCCTCGCGCGCGACCTCGAGGAAGCGCGGGTCTTTGCACAGGTCGGCGAGCAGCGATTCGACGCGCAGCACACGATCGGGGGCGGGGGCCTCGGGCTTGTCGGGAAACACGAGGCCGTAATGCGGGGCGACGGTCGCGCAGTCCCGACGCGCGTAGGCGGCGAGCATCTCGGGCTCCGGGACGTAGACCCGGTCGGCCTGACCGACGAGGTGAAAGCGGAGGTCGATCGCGTAGCCCTCGGCGAGCTCGGCGGCCGCCTGGATGGCGAGCTCGCTGTACGGATCGTCGACCTGATGGAAGAGATGGACGACGTGGGGCGCGCCACGGAGGGCGCGAATGCGCTCCGCGACGGCTTGCCGGGCTCGGCGTGCGCGCGGCACGATCTTCAACGCGAGCCGCATGACGGCGCGCGCCGCGTCCGGCACGTCCTGTCGGCTCGCAGCGCCGGGCTGGACCGAATCATCGGAGCGGGTACCGCCGTCCTGCATGGGTCTGGGCCTTCTGGCGCGCGGCGCCCGTCATTCCTCGACGAAGGTGTTCTCGCCGAGTCCTTCGAGCACGTGCTTCATGACCTTGCCGGTCGCGTTGCGCGGGAGCGGCGCGCGCCGGATCTCGATGAGCTCCGGCACCTTGAAATAGGCGAGGCTTTCGGCGCAGAAGTCGCGGATCGCGTCCTGCGACGGGTCGGCGCCCTCGTTCGGGACGACGACCGCCTTCACGCGCTGGCCGAGCTCGCGATCGTCGACCCCGTGGACGGCGACCTCCGCGACTTCCGGGTGCAGCTCGATGCGATTTTCGATCTCCGCCGGATAGATGTTCTCCCCGCCGCGGATGATCATGTCCCGAAGCCGCGACTCGATGAGGAGGCGTCCGTCGACCAGGCGGCCGAGGTCCCCGGTGTCGATCCAGCGTCCGGGAAGGAAGTTCTCGGCGTTGGCCTTCGGGTTGTTCAGATACTCCAGCATGACGAGCGGGCTGCGTACGCACACGCGCCCCGCTTCGCCGTCCGGCACGTCCTGGCCGGCGTCGTCGACGATCCGGATCTGCACCGTCGGCAGTGGCGGTCCGACGCAGTTGGCTGCCTCGCGCAGCATCGCGTTGTTCGCGTAGCTCACGAGTCCGCCCGTCTCGCTCGACCCGTAGCCGGAGCCGACCGAGTTCTCGAGCTGCGGGAACTTCTCGGCGACGGCTCGCAGGAGCTCCGGGGTCGAAGCGGAACCGCCGACGCCCACGCTCGAGAAGCGCTTCGTATCGAGCCTCTCGATGTCCCGGTGGTCGATCAGGCGGAAGACGTGGGTCGTCGCGCCGCTCCAGCTGGTGATGTTCTCTTCGATCGAGAGCTGGATGATCCGCGCCGGATCGAAGCGACCCATCGGCCAGACGGTCGTGCCTCCGCCGGCGAGGGTCGCCGTGGTGCTGCCCATCGTGCCCGAGAGGTGGAAGAGCGGGAAGGGCGCGAGCGTCGCGCCGGGCTGGCCGGCCGGGGGCTCGGTCATGGCGCGGCGCGCGCCGATGAAGAAGCTCGACATCGTGAAGGCGACGAGGGTGCGGTGGGAGACGAGGGCGCCCTTGGGTCGCCCGGTCGTGCCGGACGTGAAGAGCAGGAGGCACGGGTCGTCCTCTTCGATCGGCGTCTCCGGGAGATCGCAGCCCGGGGCGTGGGTACGGATCGCTTCGAAGTCCTGCTCGAAGGAGACGACGGGCATGTCGGGCTCGCCTTCCATCTCGGCGAGTCGTTCCTTGCGGCGCTCGTCCACGAGCAGGAGCTTCGGCTTCGTGAGGTCGAGGCCGTAGGCGATCTCGTCACCCTGCCACCAGCCGTTCATCGAGATGACGACCGCGCCGAGGGAGACCGTCGCCCAGTAGCTGAGCACCCACTCCGGGGCGTTCGCCGCGAGGATCGCGACGTGGTCGCCCTTGCCGATCCCGTACCGGTCGCGGAAGGCGGCGGCGACGCTGGCGACGTCCGCGAGATGGTCGGCGTAGGTCCAGCGGCGCCCGTCCGAGAACACCATGTAGTCCTTGTCGCCGTGTGCCGCGGACGCTCGCAGCAGCTGCGACAGCGACCTCGCCCGGGTCTTGTAGACCTGCATCGTCTCGCCGAGGACCTCTTCTTCGGTCAGCTCGAAGGGGCTGCCGGGGGCGAGCAGGCGTGCAGTCGCTTCCTCGAGGGAGAGCAGGGCGGGGGCATCGCTGGACATTGGACCGGAGGCTCCTGGGTGGTCGCGCGCAGAGGCGCGGCGAGAGGCTAGTAGGGTTGGAAGTCGATCGGCAGGGAGGCGAAGCCCTGCACGTACTCGGTGTAGAGGCGCTCGGACGCGTCGAGATCGACGGCGTAGTCCGGCATCGCGGCGAGGATCTCCTCGAGCGCGACCCGCGCCTCGAGGCGCGCGACGTGCCGCCCGAGGCAGGCGTGGGTGCCGTGGCCGAAGCCGACCGTGCGGGGCGCACCGCGATGGAGATCCCAGGTGTCGGCGTCGGGGAACTCGGCCTCGTCGCGAGACGCGCTCGTATAAAGGAGCAGCACGGGGCGCCCGGCGCGGATCTTCTCGCCGCGGATCTCGGTGTCGACCTTGGCGACGCGGGCCATGAACTGGGTCGGCATGTCGAAGCGGACCGTCTCCATGAACGCTTCCAGCATCATCGCGGGATCCGCGATCACCTCGCGGCGCACGTCCGGTCGCTCGCCCAGGCGGAGCAGCGTCGCGGCGAGCATCTTCGGCAGCGTCTCGGTCCCCGCGACGACCAGCTCCTTGAGGAGCGAGGCGACCTTGTCGTCGGTCATCGGCGCGCCGTCGATCTCGGAGGGGATCTCCGCGGAGAGGTATCGGCCCAGCACGTCGTCGCGGACCTCGCCGGACGCGCGGCGCGCCTTCACGAGCTCGACACAGTAGGCGTCGAGCTGCGCGAAGCCGTCGACGCCCTCGGGCGTGATGCCGAGCTGGCCCGGCTCGCGGTGGAACACGGCCTCGACCCAGCCGCGGAGCATGTCGCCGTCCTCTTCGGGGAAGTCGAGGATCCGGCAGACGGCGCCGGTCGAGAGGTGGCTGCCGAGCTCCTTCACGACGTCGATCCGGCCCTGGCTCCGCACGCGCTCGAGTCGGTCGCGCACGATCTTTCGGAACGCGGGCTCGAAGCGCTTCACGAAGCCCGGCAGGAAACGCTGACTGATCAGTGCACGATGGGCGGTGTGGCGCGGCGGATCCATCATGTCGAGGGCGGGGAAGACCCCGACCACGTTCTGCAGGACGTGGCCTGCGGTCGTTCCCTGCTCCGCGGTGAAGCGATCCGGCGATTGGCAGACGTCCCAGACATCTTCGAAGGTCGATACCGCCCAGCAGTCGAACTCCTCGACGTAATGGACCGGGCTCTCGCGGCGCAGGCGCGCGTAAATCGGGTACGGATCGTCGAAGATCGCGGGGTCGAAGGGGCTGTAGCGGAGGGGCGCGCTCATGGGGTCGTCCTGCGAGCCGGGCGTGTGCTCGCGCCGGGAGAGTAGGGGTAGCTCGCCCCTGGGCAGCAGGACAGGGCGGGGCGCGGGCCGCGATCTCGTGCCGTGCTCAGCCCGGTCTCAGGACGGATCGGTCGCCCTGTTCCATGACGGCGCGGCAGACCCTCCGGCGGGAGCGCCAGCGGTCGTCCATCCGGACGAGCTCGTCCGCGTACTCGATCCAGGACTCGTAGGTCTTGCCCGCGGCGTCGCCCTTGCCCATGTGCATGACGCGGCAGTAGTGCTTGCTGGTGGCGCGGTCGCCGTCGAGGGTGATCCGATAGTTGCCCAACAGGTGCTGGCTCGGGCCGCAGCCGTCGAGGTAGCTGCGGATCGACTTCGTCGCTTCTTCGAGCCCGGTCTGCCGCCACTCGACCCAGTCGATCTCGACGTCCTCGGTGAAGACGTCCGCGAGGCCGGGCCAGTCGCGGGCATCGAGGCATTCGGCATAACGGTCGAGGGTGGCGATGATCGAGAATCGGTCGTCGGCTTCGCTCATGGACTTGTCCTCGCGGTCTGCGTTCAGTCGGTCGCGGGTCGGAACCTAAGCAGCACGCCTTCGCCGCCTTCGGTCGGGTCGAAGACCGGAGCGAGCGGCATGCCGATCTCGATCGCTTCGGGCGGGGCGTCGACCAGGGTCGAGGGCACGTGAACGCCTTCCTCGAGCTCGACGATCGCGAGCTTCTGGGGCACATCGTCCGCGAAGAGCGGGTTCGTCGGCTGTTCGGCGATCGTGTAGGTGTGCAGCACGCCGCGGCCGGACACGGTCTGCCAGGTGAGGGTGTTCGCGAGACAGCGCGGGCAATGCGAGCGCGGGTAGAAGACCCAGGCCTCGCAAGCGTCACAGCGCTGGATCCGGACCTCGCCGGCGCGCAGCCCCTTCCAGAAGGGCGCGGACGTCTCGGTCGCGACCGGGAGCGGCTTGGGCATGTCCTCGAAGGCATTCGACATCGACTCGACCTCAGCCGCCGCGCAGGATCAGCGCGGACTGTTCGCTCATCACGCCACCGGTTCCCGACACGAAGGCGGTCTCGCAGTTCGCGACCTGGCGCGCGCCAGCCGCGTGGCGCAGCTGGTGGACGGCCTCGTTCACCTGGGACATGCCGCCCGCGCCCCCGGCCTGCCCGTAGGAGAGCTGGCCACCGTGGGTGTTCAGGGGAAAGTCGCCCGAGCAGGTGAGGTCGTGGTCGCGCACGAATGCGAGGCCCTGACCCTTCTTGCAGAAGCCGGCGTCTTCGAGGGTCAGAAGCGCGGTGATCGTGTAGCAGTCGTAGACGCAGGCGAGATCGATCTCTTCGCGCGTGGCCCCGGCCATTCCGAACGCGAGATCCGAGGCGACCCCGACCGGGGTCTCGAGCAGGTCGCGCGCGTTGGCGGGAGACTTGACCGTGAGCCGCTCGCCGCAGCCGGCGACGACGATCGGGCGATGGGGCGTCGTCTTCGCGCGGTCGGCGCTCGCGACGATGAGCGCGTGCCCGCCCGCGACCGGCATCACGATCTCGAGCAGGTGGAGCGGATCGGCGATCACGCGGCTCGCGAGCACGTCGTCGTCGGTGATCGGTTGGCCGTGGAAGACGGCGTCCGGATGCGCGCAGGCGTTCGTCCGCTGGTCGACCGCGATCTTCGCCATCGCGCGTTCGTCGTACCCGTGCACCGCGCGATAGCGCTGGGCGATCATCGAATAGCCGGCGTTCTGCGCCAGGTGACCGTAGGGGATCTCGAACTCGGCCTGGGGCGAGCCGAAGGAGTTCGAGCTCGCGCCGTAGATCCAACGGTCGTCGAAGGGTTGATCGGGACGCGGGTCTCGGGGCGTCGGGCGCGCGGGAATCGCGCAGACGACGACGTTGCAGAGCCCGAGCTCGATCGCCGCCGCGGCGCGCCAGACCATGCCGACCGCGTTCGCACCGCCGAGGTCGACCTTCTCCGCGAAGTTCACCTCGAGGCCGAGGTACTCGGCGACGGTCGCGGGAACGAAGCCGCGGGTCTCGGCGACCATCGGGGTCACGAGCCCGTCGACCTCCGCTGCCTCGATCCCGGCGTCCACGAGGGCAAGCCGCGCGAGCTCGGCGATCTGCTCGAGCATGGGGACGCGCGGCCCTTCGTACTTCCGTTCGGGCTTCCAGTCGGCCACGCCGACGATCGCTGCTTCGCCTCTCAGTCCCACGCTTCGTCTTCGCTCCGGTTCAGGGCTTCGGCTTCTCCATCCCCAGACGCGTGTAGTAGCGCTCGGGAATGTCCTCGGGTCGCTTGTAGAGATAGGTCTTGCAGGTCTCGAAGCCAAGGCGCTCGGCGGGCTCGACGACGAAGAGCGGGACGCCGGTCTCGCGGATCGAGTCCATCTCCATGACCGGCTCGTGGCAACAGTAGACGGGGATCTCGTCGCGACCGTAGGTGAGCGGGTGCGGTCCGCGGACGACCAGGTCGTCCCGGGGTGTGTCGTAGTGTCCCGCTGCGATCATGCGGCCCCCGCTCGGACAGATCGCGCACGCGAAGGTGAGCTTCTCGTCGTCCTCCGAGAGCGGCACCGGCTGAAGGTGCACCCGCGTGAAGTGCATCAGCGCCTCTGCCCGCTCGCCGAACGATGCATCGCCGATCATGCCGCCGGACATCGCTTCGTCGAGGGCGGATCCCACGCCGTCGAGACCGCTGCTTCGACCGATCCAGGAGAGGATCGCGGAGACCCGCGACATCCCGCGGTCGTGCCGCACGAGCGCCTCGTCATGGAGCGCCCGCGCGCGCGCGAGGGCCTCGTCGTCGTCGCCCGCTTCGACGGCCGCCGCGATCGCCTGGGTGGCCTCTTTCCAGCGCGGCACCGGATCGGATCCGTCGCCCCCGCGTTCCGGCGCCGCCTCGAAGTCCTCGATCGCCTCGAGCACCTCGCCCCGATTCGCCCCGGCGACCTCGCGGTCCACCCAGGCGAGGAGCGTCTCCTCCCAACCCGAATAGTTCCGGATCATCGAGAGCACCTCGCGCCGCAGTCGCGTCACGAATCCGAGCGCCGCCTCGCGATCCCCCGCCTCGAGCGCCTCCGCGAGCGCGTCGACCGACCGCATCCCGAGCACCCGCAGCTCTTCGTCACTGAACACGCGATCCACGCCGAGTCGCTCCCCGAATACGAGAGGGGCCGACGAGCAATGCCCGCCGGCCCCTGTCAGTCGTTCTCTCCCAGAACCCGAGCGCGATTGGAGTCCTGCTCACGCCGCCGCATGGTGTCGCGAACAGACCATCAGCACCGCCGATCAGTCCCTCAAGAAGAGGGGCCCTCGAGAATGTGAATGCCGCAGCAGGTGCCGAGGCCGATCACATGGGCGAGACCGATCTTGGCACCTTCGACCTGGCGCTTGCCGGCCTGACCGCGGAGGTGCATCGCGAGCTCGTACTGGTTGGCGATGCCCGTCGCGCCGATCGGGTGGCCCTTCGAGAGCAGGCCGCCCGACAGGTTCACCGGGATGCGACCGCCGATCCAGGTCTGCTTTTCGTCGATCAGCTTGCCGGCCTCACCGTCGCCGCAGAGCTGGAGGTTCTCGTAGTGGAGGACCTCCGCGGTCGCGAAGCAGTCGTGGAGCTCGACGAGGTCGAGATCGTCGGGACCGACGCCCGCCATCTCGTAGGCCTGGTTGGCGGCGTTCCGCGTGCAGGTGTTGACGTCGGGCATGACCTCGTCGCGATCCGTCCACGGGTCCGTGGTGAGGACCGAGGCACGGATCTTGACCGCCTGACCCTGGAGGCCGCGCTTCTTCATCTCCTTCTCGGACATGAGCACCGCCGCCGCCGAGCCGTCGACGTTCGCCGAGCACATCAGCTTCGTGTTCGGGTAGGAGATCATCTCCGCGTTCATGACCTCTTCGAGCGGGGTCTCGATCTGGTACCGCGCCTTCGGGTTCATGGTGGAGTGGTGATGATTCTTCACCGAGATCTGCGCGAACTGCTCGAAGGTCGTGCCGTAGTCCTTCGCGTGGGCCATGCCGGCCTCCCCGAAGACACAGGGCATCGAGCCCGAGCCGAGCAGGCCTTCCGGGTGAAGACCCTTTGGCGCGCCGCCCCCGCCACCGAGCATGCCGGCGCCCGCGAGCTTCTCGACGCCGACCGCGAGGACGGTGTCGTAGATGCCGGCGCGGATGGCGATGTAACCCTCGCGCAGAGCCGTCGCGCCGGTGGCGCAGGCGTTCGACACGTTGATCGCCGGGATGCCGGTCTGGCCGATCTCTTGCTGGATCTGCTGGCCGACCATGCCGGACGCAGCCATCAGGTTGCCGCTATAGAGCGCCTGGATGTCGTTGATAGTGACACGGGCGTCGTCCATGGCGCCGAGCGCTGCTTCCGCTCCGAGGCTCGCGATCGAGCGATCGAGAAACTTCCCGAACTTGATCATGTCGATACCGGTGATGTAGACGTCTTCGCTGCCCATTGTCTCCGCTCCTTGTTAGGTCCTGGTGCCGGTCTCGGAGACCGGAAGTCTTGAATCCGGTTCGCGCTACGCCGCCGGCTTGACGACGAACGTCAGGTATTCATTGCCGTCCGCGTCCTTGCGAGGGGCTGTCTGAAAAGCGACCTGGATGTCCATGCCGAGCGTGATCTTGTCCGGGTCGGCGTCGATCCCGACCATGTTGGTCTTGATCGTGCCGCCGCCGTCGAGATCGGCGATCGCCGAGATGAACGGCACCTCGATCCCAGGGAAGGCCCGGTGAATGATCGAGAACGCGTGGAGCTTGCCGGTGGTTGCGAGCTTCGTCGGCTTGACGGTGTCGCGTCCGCCACACTTCGCGCAGGCCATACGCTCCTTGAGCGAGATGGCGCCGCAGCTGTCGCACTTCTGGCCTTCGAGATAGGGGTCGCCGTCGGCGGGCGCCTTCAGGTAGGGCTTGATCGTGAGGGTCTCTTCGGACACGTGGGGACTCCGTCATTGTCCCGGCTTGATCGGCGCCGCGTCTGCGGTCGCCGTCGTCGCGGGGGGAGGTCGGGATCAAGGGCCGCGTACGTCGCCGGGCCCCGAACGGGAGACTCGACTCTAGGCCACCCCGGGGTGCCTTCGCCAAGCGATTGACCCCAAGTTCCTAGGCTGTACGGGCTGTTACCGT
>CAZAUR010000001.1:579899-801921 GCA_964488255.1 uncultured Spirochaetaceae bacterium
GGGGGGGGGGGGGGGGTCGGGATCAAGGGCCGCGCGCGTCGCCGGGCCCCGGCAGAAGACTCACTCTAGGCCAGTCGGGGGTGCCTTCGCCAAGCGATTGACCTCGAGTTCCTAGCCGGGACAGGCTGTTACCGTGTTCGTGCGGGGCGCGTCCCCGCCCCGGGAGGGATGCGAGAGATGAGCGAAGGCGCAGGTCTGCGCGTCGACGAACGAGACGTCGCGGCATGGGACGAGGAGGCCGACGTGGTGGTCGTCGGCTACGGCTGTGCGGGCGCCTGCGCTGCGCTCGAGGCGCGGGCGGCCGGGGGCGACGTACTCGTGCTCGAACGGAGCGGGGGCGCCGGCGGCACCTCCATCAACTCCGGTGGCTTCCTCTACTGCGGCGGCGGGACGGCGCTCCAGAAGGCCCTCGGCTACGAGGACTCGGCGGAGAACATGTACGCGTACATGATGGCCGCGTGTGGCCCGGAGCCCGACGCCGCGCTGATCCAGGCCTACTGCGAGGGCAGCGCCGCGCACTTCGACTGGATCCTCGACAAGGGCGTGCCCTACAAGGAGAGCTTCTTCCCCGGTGGCCACGAGCCCTTCTGGTCGGACGACGGACTCGTCTATTCGGGGAGCGAAGCGGCCTGGCCCTTCAACGAGATCGCGACGCCGGCGCCGCGGGGGCATGCGCCGAAGTCGGTGCGCGACAAGGGCGCGCTGCTGATGAACAAGCTGATCGCCGCGGCGGAAGGAGCGGGCATTCGCGCGGCGTTCGGAACGCGCGTCGAGTCGCTGGTCCAGGCGAGCGACGGTCGGATCGTCGGGGCGATCGCTCAGACGGTCGAAGGAACCCAGCGTATCCGTGGCCGGAACGGACTGGTGTTGACCGCTGGCGGATTCATCTACAACGACGACATGGTTCGTCGACATGCGCCGCTCCTGCAGCAGTGCAAGTACAAGGTCGGGACCGAGACCGACGACGGCTCGGGGATTCGTCTCGGTGTCGCGGTGGGCGCCGAGGCGATCCGAATGGAGACGGGAGACATCAGCCTCGCGGTCTTCCCTCCGAACGATCTCCGGTTCGGGATCTGTCTGAGCGCGCAGGGGCAGCGCTTCTTGAACGAAGACGTCTACTTCGGACGGCTCGGGGAGTACGCGCTCCTGCATCAAGACGGGCGGGTCTATCTCCTCGTCGACGACGATCACTTCGGGCGACCGGAGAACTTCGAGGTGGAACTCGCGGCGGTCGGCGAGACGATCGAAGAGGTCGAGGCGGAGCTCGGGATGCCGACCGGGGCGCTCGTGCAGACGGTCGCCTTCTACAACGAGCACGCAGCGAACGGCGAGGACCCGCTCTTCCACAAGGGCGCGGATTGGCTCGCCCCGATCGCGAAGCCGCCCTTCGGCGTCCTCGATCTCTCGACCGAGAGTTTCGTCTACTCGGCATTCACGCTCGGCGGCCTGTGGACCGACGTGAACGCGCACGTGCTCGATGCGGCGGGCGAGCCGATCCCAGGCCTCTATGCCGCCGGCCGCACCACGAGCGGCGTCGCGAAGCAGGGCTACAGCAGCGGCATGTCGCTCGGCGACGGCTCGTTCTTTGGCCGAGCGGCCGGGCGCCAAGCGATCACCGGACGCTAGGCCGAGCGCCCGGCGCTAGCGCGTCCCGCGAACCGAGAACGTCGACAACCCGCGAAAGCTCGGGTTGGCCGCGTACTCGTAGGGCTCCGAGCCGAATTCGAGCGACGAGAAGCGATCGAGCAGCGCGTCGAGCGTCTCCGCCGCCTCGAGCCGTGCGAGGTGCGCGCCGAGACAGAAATGACGCCCGCCGCCGAAGGACTGGAGATGGATGTCCTCCCGGCGGATGTCGAAGCGGTCCGGGTCGGGATGGACGTCGGGGTCGCGGTTGGCAGAGGCGAGAGACAGACCGAGGGCCTGACCCTGCTCGATGTGGAACCCCTTGTATTCGAAGTCCTCGTGCGCGACGCGACCCGAGTTCGTGACCGGCGAGTCGTAGCGGAGGATCTCTTCGACGGCGTTCTTCATGAGGCTTCGGTCTTCGCGCAGGAGCGTCTGTTGATCCGGGTTTCGGACCAGCGCCATGACGGCGTTCCCGATCAGGTCGCTCGTCGTGAGATTGCCGGCGAGCAGGAGCAGGTTGCACTGCAGGACGATCTCGTCGTCGGTCAGGCTGTCGCCCGAGACCTCGGCGTGCACCATCGCCGTCACGAGGTCGTCCGCGGGCTTCGCGCGGCGCGCCTCGACCTCCCCCAGGAAGAACGCGTAGAGATTCTCCCGGGCCACGTCGGCGCGGGCCATGTCGTCCGGTGCGCCGAAGGGGGTGAACGCGGTCTTGATCACCGCGTCGGACCACTGCTTGAAGTCCTCATGGCGATCGGGGTCGATCCCGAGCAGCTCGGCGATCACGACGGTCGGGATCGGGTTCGCGACCGCATGGATCACGTCGAACTCGTCGGCGTCGATCGCGTCGACATGGCGCCGTGCGACGGTCCGCGCTCGCTCGCGCCACTTCTCGATCGCCTTCGGCTTGAAGGGATCCTTGACGAGCTCGCGCAGACGCCGATGCCCCGGGTCGTCCATCAGGAGCATCGAAGGCTCTTCGCCGGTCTCGCCGCCGAGGGCCTTGAAGTAGAAGCTGTCCGGGTTCGCTCGGCGCGGATCGCTCCAGTGATCCGGGTTTCGGAGGATCCGATACACGTCCTCGTGCTTCGTGAAGACCCAGGACTTCATGTCGTCGGCGAAATGGATGGGCGCGGCCTCGCGCGTCTGCGCGAGGATCGGGTACGGATCCTCGCGGAAGGCCGCGTCGAAGACCGTGAGCTGCACGCCGGTGGGGTAGGAGGGAACAGCTACGGAAGTGGCCATGGTGTCGGGACTCCGGAGGCGCGAGCGGGGCGTGCCGCGAGTCTACCCGGGATTTCGTATGCTCGGAGGGCCGTCGTCCCGGACCGTGGGTCGGCGCGGATCACCGGGAGCAGACGCATGGCTGGAATCGCGGATACGCTCGAGCGTTGGGGGACGGCCGCGAGTTCTTCGAAGCTCGGCGGCATTCTCTACCACGTCGTCTGCCGTCGGATCGACACCGTACTGATCCCGCTGACGAAGGGGCGGCTGTCGATGGGGCCGCCGGGGAACACCGTGCTCATCACCACGACCGGCGCGAAGTCCGGGAAGTCGCGCAAGGCGAGCCTGGCCTTCATGTGGGAGGGCGATGACATGGTGATCATCGCTTCGAAGGGCGGATCGCCCCGCCACCCGGGCTGGTACCACAACTTGAAGGCGGATCCGCGCGTGGTCGTGCAGACCCGCGCCGGCGTCGAGGATCGGATCGCGCGAGAGGCGACGGGCGAGGAGCGGGACAAGCTCTTCGAGACGATGTCGTCGACCTACACGAACTTCGCGGCCTATCAGGACCGGGCGACCGAGCGCAGGATCCCCGTGATGGTGCTCGCGCCGATCACGGACTAGCAGAATCGAATGCTAGGCGAAGTACTGCGGCGACTTCGCCGCCGCCGCGAGGTTTTCCTCGAGGTGCGCGAAGCTCTGCATGTCCGCGTTGACCGCGTCGAGGCCGTTCGCGAGGACGTAGGCGTAGCTTCTCTGGAACGGTGAGAGCCCGCTCGCGAGGAACGCCGCGTCGTACTGGTCGTCGAAGGCGTTCGGCTTGCCCCAGCCGAGGAACTTGCGCCCCGCGAGGTATCGGCCGGCCTTCATGCCGACGAGGGCGATGCCCGAGTCGCGGACGCGGTCGAGGAACGGACGCAGCGCCTTCATCGACGCGCTGCCGGGCAGGATGGTCTTGTCGGCCCAGTCGTACCAGCCCGCCGGGGTGATCGCGATCTGCGCCAGGTGATAGGCGCCGGTCTCCATCGCGGCTTCGAGCACGTTCTGCGCGTTCTGGTGCGTGCTGAGCCCCCAGAAGCGGACCTTACCGGCCGCCTTCGCTCGCTCGAACGCGTTGCGCATCTCTTCGCTCTTCACGATGTGCGGATTGTGCGCTGCCATCACGTAGTAGGCGTCGACGTGGTCCACGTCCAGCTCCCGCAGGCTCTCGTCGAGAAGTGCGCTCCAGGTCGCGGCGCCTTCACGCGCCTGGGCCGGGGTGATCGCTTCGTCCGGGCCGACATCGATGTACGTCATCGCCTTCGAGATCAGAAAGATCTCGTCGCGCTTCGCCCTGTGGCGGGCGAGGAAGGGCGCGAGGTTCTCTTCGGCATCGTCGTAGTACCGGCGGGTGCCGTTGTCGAAGACGTCGATCCCCGATTCGAGCGCCGCTTCGAGCAGGTCGTCGCGGCGCCTTCGGGAGAGGGCGGCGCCGCAGCCGAAGACCAGTCGGCTACCGGTGAAGCCGGTCCGACCCAGCGCGCGCTTGCCCGGGGCGACGAGCCGATCGCCCCCGCCGGTCGCCTTCTCGGCGGCGTAGACCGCGGCGCCGGCATCGCCCGTTCGGAGCAGCGTGCGGCCGGCCAGTCCCATGGCGGCCAGTCCGGTCAGGAAGCTGCGGCGGCTGGTCCGTCGGGTCGATCGCTCATCCGTCATCGGGTGTCCTCCGGAAGGGGCACGCCCCTGCGACGACGCTCTTACGTGTCGCGGGGCGAGGTTCGCGCCCGGATAGTCTACACTGCCGGCGTCCTCTGCTCGTCGGGGGGCCGGGCGCGCGACAGGCGTCGTCCCGAGAACCCCCCACGGACAGGGTATTTCGCCGAATGAAACGGCGAAGCCCGCGAACGCGCGGTCGAGCGACAGCCGTCGCGATCGTGGAGGGGACACCGCATGCTCGCCGATGGCATCCGGCTGATGGCGGTCGGGATGGTCACGGTCTTCGGCTTCCTGACGATTCTCGTCGCAGTGATGGCCGGGCAGTCCGCGTTCTTCGCCTTCTTCGAGGAACGCTTTCGCGACGCGGCGCCCCTGCCCGGGACGACGCCCGCGGAGGGCGACGACGAGGTGGCCCTGGCCATCGCGATTGCCCATGCGAAGCGCGTCGGCGGGAGCGCCCCGGCATGACGCAGAGGAAGCTCGTCAACGTGATGAACACCGCCTTCCGCGACGGCTTCCAGTCCGTCTACGGCGCGAGGGTGAAGACGGCGGACTTCCTGCCCGCCCTCGAGGCCTCGGTCGATGCCGGCTTCACCCACTTCGAAGCGGGCGGCGGCGCGCGTTACCAGTCCCTCTACCTCTACTGCCAGGAAGACGCGTTCGACATGATGGACGCGTTCCGCGCCACCGCCGGGCCGAACGCGAACCTGCAGACCCTCGCCCGGGGCGTCTCCGTCGTGAGCCTGGACTCCCAGAGCTCCGACATCATCGATCTGCACGCGCGTATGTTCGTCAAGCACGGCATGACGACGATCCGCAACTTCGATGCGCTGAACGACGTGCGGAACCTCTCCTACTCGGGCCGCTGCATCGCGGAGGCGGGGCTCAAGCACGAAGTCGTGATCGCCCTGATGGAGCTGCCCCCGGGCTGTAGCGGCGCGCACACCCCCGAGTTCTACATGGAGACCCTCGAGGCGATCCTCGACGACGGCGTCCCCTTCGACTCCGTCTGTTTCAAGGACGCCTCGGGCACCGCCGTTCCGGCCAAGGTCTACGACACGATCAAGCTCGCGCGGAAGCGCCTCGGCGACGAAGTACACATCCGGTTGCACACGCACGAGACCTCCGGCGTCTCGGTGAGCGCCTACATGGCGGCCCTCGACGCCGGCGCGGACGGGATCGATCTCGCGCTGGCGCCGGTCTCCGGCGGCACGTCCCAGCCGGACTTCATCGTGATGTGGCACGCGCTGCGCGACACGGAGTACGTCCTCGGCAACGACACGGACGAGATCGACGTCGACAAGGTTCGCGAGGCCGAGGCCGTCTTCAAGCACGCCATGAAGGACTACTTCGTGCCGCCTGAGGCGACCGCGGTCGAGCCGCTCATCCCCTACGCGCCGATGCCAGGGGGCGCGCTCACGGCGAATACGCAGATGATGCGGGACGCCGGGACCCTGCATCAATTTCCCGACGTGATCCACGCGATGACCGAGGCGGTCAAGAAAGGCGGCTTCGGCACGTCCGTCACGCCGGTCTCGCAGTTCTACTTTCAACAGGCCTACAACAACGTCGTGCTCGGGCCCTGGGCTCGGATCGCCGAGGGCTACGGGAAGATGGTGCTCGGGTATTTCGGGAAGACCCCGGTCCCGCCGGATCCCGACGTGGTTCGCCTGGCCAGTGAGCAGCTCGGCCTCGAGCCCACGGTCCGGGATCCCCGGGAGATCAACGACGAGGATCCGAGCAAGGGAATCGAGCCCGCGAAGCGCGCCCTCGAGGAGCGTGGCCTCGACGTCACCGACGAGTCGATCTTCATCGCCTCCGCCCTCGGCGAGAAAGGCCTCGCATTCCTCGAAGGCGACAGACCGGACGGGGTGCGCAAGGTCGATCAGGAAGCAGGAGGAGGCGATGCCGAAGCTTCCTCGTCCTACGCGGTCGACATCGGGGGAAGACGCTACGACGTGTCCTTCGAGAACGGTCGAGCGACGGTCAACGGTCGCGTCGTCCACTATGCGATCAGCGAGGCGGACGCGACGTCGTCCGCGTCGTCCGCGACCGCGGGCGGGCGCGATCGGGTCGCGGCGGAGCTCGCGGGTCAGGTTCTGCGCCTCGTCGCCGCCGAAGGCGATGAGGTGGCGGAAGGCGACGTCCTGCTCATGCTCGAGGCGCTCAAGATGGAGATCGAGGTCAAGGCGCCGCGTGCCGGGCGGGTCGCGAGCATCCTGGTCGAGAAGGATCAGACCGTGGCCGTCGGCGACGTGCTCGTGGAGCTCGCTTGATGGAGGCCTTCGCCGAGGTCTGGGCGGCGACCGGGATCGCCAACATGACGTCCGCGGGACAGCTCGTGATGTTTCCCATCTGCCTGCTGCTTCTCTATCTGGGGATTCGTCGCGGCTTCGAGCCTCTGCTGCTCGTGCCGATCGGATTCGGCGGCCTGCTCGCGAACGTGCCGGTCGCCGACATCTCGGGCCCCGACGGATTCCTCGGGATCGTCTACGAGACCGGCGTCGCGAACGGTCTCTTCCCACTCCTGATCTTCGTCGGCGTCGGTGCACTGACAGACTTCGGTCCGCTCCTCGCGCGGCCCAAGACGGCGCTCCTCGGCGCGGCGGCGCAGTTCGGGATCTTCTCGACGCTTCTCGGCGCCCTCGCGCTCTCGAACTGGGTGGACGGCATCGACTTCGACCTCGGTGATGCCGCGGCGATCGGCATCATCGGCGGGGCCGACGGCCCGACCGCGATCTTCCTCGCCGGCCGACTCTCCCCGGATCTGCTCGGCGCGATCGCGATCGCGGCGTATTCGTACATGGCGCTCGTGCCGATCATCCAGCCGCCGATCATGCGCCTGCTCACGACCGAAGAGGAACGCAAGATCGGGATGGCGCAGCTGCGGCCAGTGAAGACGGCGGAGCGGATCGCGTTTCCGATCTCGGTCCTGGTCGTGTGTGCGCTGCTCATCCCCGACGCCACGCCGCTCGTCGGGGCACTCATGTTCGGGAACCTGCTCAGCGAATGCGGCGTCGTCGATCGGCTCGCCAGCGCCGCGCGCAACGAGCTGATCAACATCGTGACGATCCTGCTCGGACTCGCGGTCGGGTCGAAGCTCGCGGCCGACAAGTTCCTGACCGCGGAGACCCTCGGCATCCTGGCGCTCGGTCTGGTGGCCTTCGCGATCGGGACGGCGTCAGGGGTGTTGCTCGCCAAGGCGATGAACGCGATGTCGCGGGACCCGATCAATCCGCTGATCGGTGCCGCCGGGGTCTCCGCCGTGCCGATGGCCGCGCGCGTCGTCAGCCGGATCGGGCAGGAGGCGAACCCGCACAACGTGCTTCTCATGCACGCGATGGGGCCGAACGTAGCGGGCGTGCTCGGCTCGGCCGTCGCCGCCGGCGTCCTGCTCGCGCTGACGAAATAGCATCGCCCACGCGGTCCCGGTCGGGTCATCGAGATCGCGTCGCCCGCTCAGCGATAGAACGCGTGGTTTCCGATCACGAGCGTCTTCTCGCGCGGGCGCTTCCAGGGCACGTCGACCCAGGTCGCGTGGTAGAAGAGGGCGCCGCCAGTCGTGTCCGTGAGCCGATCGGCCAGGAGCTGATAGGCGAGGGCGCCCGCCGCGCGCCAGGCACGGCGATGGTTCGGCACGTCGCTCCGGCCGTCGCAGTACCAGGAGAATTGACAGCCGTGGCCTTCGCCGCCCTGCTGCACGACGCCGCAGACGCTCTCGGGGAAGCGAGCATCTTCGCGTCGGTTCAGGATCACGTGTCCGACGGCGCGCATGCCTCGGCGTCCCTCCGCCCGCGCCTCGAAGTACATCGCGAGGGCGAGGCACTCGGCCTCGCGCTCATCGATCGGGACGAGATCGGCGCGCGCCGGGGTCGCCGGCAAGAGCAACGTCGCGGCGGCGACGCCCGCGAGGAGCGAAGAAGCGAGATGACGCATCGGCCGGATCGCTACTCCGGATCCGGCCGCGTGTACCACCACGCCCAGGCCAGGAAGACGAACTGGAACGGCATGCGAATCCAGTTCGCGACCGGGTCGCCGGTCCCCGGACCCTCGGGCCCGATGTTCTCCATCAGCATGTACACGTTCGCCGGATAGACCGCGATGATGAGCGCGATCGCCCCCCACGCGGCCATCACGCGTGTTCGCGGCTCGAGCAGGTAGACGCCGATCACGATCTCGAACAGACCGGAGATCACGTTCAGCCACTCCGGATTCGGAAGTCCGGCCGGGACGATCCGCACGAAGAATTCCGGATTCAGCAGATGCAGGAACCCGGTGGCGCAGAGCTGGAAGGAGAGGAGATAGAGGAGCGGTTTGCGGAAGCGTCGCACGGCGAGAGCATCCGACATTTCTTGCTCGGCGTCGACGCATGGGCGGGAAGCCCCGCCGCACCGGCCTGGGATGACGGGCTTCGAGGCGTTGGGCGGCGCCTAGACCCGCTTCTCGCGACCTTCCCAGTAGCGCGCGCGAATCGAGCGACGCGCGAGCTTCCCGGTCTCGGTTCGCGGCAACCCCTCGTCGAAGTCGACAGCGCGGGGGACCTGGTATCCGGAGAGGTGCTCGCGACAGTGCGCGAGGATTGCCGCGATGGTCTCGTCGTTCGCGAGGGCGTTCTCGACGAGCTCGACCACGGCGCGCACTTCTTCGCCCCACTCCTCGTTCGGTGCACCGACGACGCAGCAGTCCGCGATCTCCGGCCGGGCGAGGAGCACGCTCTCGATCTGGGCGGGATAGAGATTGACGCCGCCGGAGATGATCACGTCGGCGCGGCGGTCGCAGAGGAAGAGGTAGCCGTCGTCGTCGACGTAGCCGATGTCGCCCATCGTGAACCAGCCGGGGATGATCCGGCTCTCGGCGGTCTTCTCGGGGTCGTCCTTGTATTCGAAGGGGGACTCGTCGAGGGCGAAGGAGACGATGCCCTCGTCGCCGATCGGGACCGCTTCTCCCTTCTCGTCGAGGATGCGCATGTCGACGCCGGGGCGCGGGCGGCCGACCGAGCCGGGCTTCGCGAGCCACTCCTCCGCGCTGATCATCACGCCGCCCCCTTCCGTGCCCCCGTAGAACTCGAAGAGCACGGGCCCCCACCACTCGATCATCGCGCGCTTCACGGGGACGGAGACCGGCGCGGAGCCGTGACACACGAGTCGAAGCGATGACAGGTCGTATTTGCGCCGCGTCGCTTCCGGGAGCCGGAGCAGGCGCACGAAATGCGTGGGAACGAGGAAGGTCGACGTCGCGCGCGTTTCTTCGACCGTCGCGAGGAACGCCTCCGGATCGAACTTCTCCATCAGCACGACGTCGGCGCCCAGGAGCAGCGCGCCGTCGCAGTAGGTGTTCGGCCCGGCGTGATACAGCGGAGCGGCAACGAGGTGGATGCCGTCGCGGACGCCTTCCGGGAGGAAGGCCTGCATCATCGCCGCGCCGGCGGCGGCGGTCATCGTGGGCGGCGGGCCGTCGATCGCCGCGGCGCGCAGCACGCCCTTCGGCCGACCGGTGGTGCCCGACGTGTAGAGCATGTTCTCGCCGGCGAGCGGCTGCTCGTACGCCTCACCGGACAAGGCCTCGACGTCGGACCAGTCGCGAAAGTCGGGGATCGATCCGCCGATCGCGAAACGACGCGATGCCGGCACGCGCTCCGCTGCGGCGGCCACGCGCTCGGCGTACCGCGCGTCGACGACCAGGGCGTCCGCCTCGCAGTTGTCGACGACGTAGTCCACGTCCTCTGCCAGCCAACGGCTCGACATCGGGGTGTAGCGCCTACCGGACCAGGTGGCGCCGCGGTAGGCCGCGATCGTCTCGGGGGTGTTGGCGGTGAGGCAGGCGACGGCGCCGCGGGTGGGGACCCCCGCGACATCGAGGGCGCGAGCGAAGCGGGCAGCGCCCGCGAGGGCATCGGCGTTGCGGAGGGTGTGGATCGGGCCGGACACCGGCCGAGCATACGCAGCCGGGGAGGGCGTCGCCCGGCGGTTTTTCGGCTCCGGACCTACTCTCTCGGCGATCCCGCGGAACCCGCGGGCCTCTGGCGGGCCCCTCGTTCTCGGGACCCGCTCGGAGTCACGGGGGCGGATTGCGCTCGAGGCGCGTTCGCCCACCTGATCCGAGCGGCCCCGATCCGACTCGCGCCCGCCCGCCCATTCGATGAGGTCGCCTCGCATGCATCCGGTCTCCCCCCGATCGAAAGGATCCGTTCCCCACCGACGTCTCGGCCGATGGGTCGCGCTCGCGTCGCTCGTCGCGCTGGCATCGGGCTGCATCTCCGTCGGCGAGGTCGCGGGCATTCGCGATCGCCGAAGCAGCGAAGTCCGGCCGCGATTGGCGCCCCCGACCGAGCGCGTCACGACCGGCGTGCTGGCGGCCAACACGAAGGTCGAAGTCGATTGCGACTTCGAGGCGGTCCAGGGGACGACCTACGGTGGCTACATGGAGATCGACGCGCAGGTCCGCTGTCCGGAGGACGACCTCGAACGCTATGTCCGCGCTTCGGGCCTCGTGTCGGGACCGCTTCAGGCCGAGCCCCCGGAGCTCAGCATCACCGTCCGCTTCGAGCCGAGCGCCGAGCCCCAGCTGATTCGTTGCGAGGGGAGCAACGAGCCGATCCCGGCGCCGCTCCCGATCGTGCGGCAATTCGACCCGAGTCGCGTCGCCTACTCGACCCCGGAGATCGGCGCGATCGTCGACCTCACTGTCGAGTTCGAGAACGACCTGCCTCGCTACGTGAGCGGGACCGGCTATGCGCTCGGCGTCGATTGCGGACCGCTCGAACACTTGAATGCCGCGGAGCGTCGCTTCATGACCGGCGTTGCGCGTCGGATCGGCGAAGCGACCCACGCCGCCCTCGAGTTCGCGCTCCTCGGACGTTCTTCCGAGCGGATCGCGTACACGCCGAAGCCGACGCCGACCCCGAATTCGTCGAGCGCCCAGCCCGGAAATCCGTGGGCGCAGAACCAGAATCAGAACCAGGCCTACGGCACCCGCGCGACGCCGCCGGTGCCCGTGGTACCGCCCTCGATCGCGGGTTCGAGCGGTGTCCCCGCCCCGAGCGCGAGCGACGAATCCACGACCATCGTCGTGCCGCCGGGGGGCTTCGGGCGCTATTCAGCCCTCGTGATCGGGGTCGATCGCTACGACAACCTGCCGGCCCTGGGCAACGCCGTGCGTGACGCCCGCGCGATCGGCGCGCTGCTGCGGGACGACTACGGCTACGAAGTCACGAAGCTCGAGAATCCCGGTCGCGCGGAGATCCTCCAGGCGCTCGTGGCGCTGCGGCGGACGCTCTCCGATCGCGACAACCTGCTCATCTACTACGCCGGGCATGGCTGGTTGGATTCCGACGCGGACGAGGGCTACTGGCTGCCGCGAGATGCCGACCGCGAGGACCCGACCCACTGGATCTCGAACGACACGATCACGGCCCAGCTCCGCGCCCTGCGGGCGAAGCACGTCCTGGTCGTCGCGGACAGCTGTTACTCGGGCAAGCTGGTGCGGGGGATCAAGGTCGGGACCCGGCCCACGGATTATTTCGCGCGGATGGCCGAGCGCCGGGCACGGGTCGTCATGTCGTCCGGTGGGCTCGAGCCGGTCTACGACGCCGGCGGCCGCGGGGGGCACTCGGTCTTCGCGGCGGCGTTCATGGCGGTGCTGGAGGAGAACCAGGCGATCGTCGATGGCTCGACGGTCTTCTCGCGCCTCAGACGCCCAGTGATGACGAACGCAGACCAGATCCCGGAATACGCGGACATCCGGTTGGCAGGCCACGACGGGGGAGACTTCCTCTTCGTGCGCAAGGGCGTGGAGTAGCGTTCTCCCGTGGTCCCGCGGGGCGATCCGCGCCCCGCGGCAGGCACGCGGCGTACGCTTTCGGACCTCGCTCGAGCGCCGTCGGCGAGCCGCGCGGGGGCACCGCAACGCCCCGGAAATCCGGTCGATTTGGTTGCCCAGGCCCGGGGGAATCGCTAATCAACCGCCCGGGATCGTTCACCGGAAGCGCCTGACGGGTGTCGCCGCCCGCCCACCGCCTCCCATCCGGGAGCAGGGCGTGTCGCGACTCCGCCCGCCGGTCTCGGCACGGCCCGGCGGCCTGCGGTCGACTCTGCCCTACGCGGGATGGATCGGCCGGGCGAACCGGGTGCGTCGGGCTCCGCGACCGCGTGAGGGGTCCGACTGCGCCTCGGAATGCCACGGAAGGCCACGAAAGGCCACGAAGGCACCGCAGCGCGTCGGATCCGATCCGCACCGGATTCAGACAGACCCTTTCGACAGATCTACCGATGCACGGATGCGACGCACGCGGGTGCCCAATCCCCGCGAGCGCGACGTGTCCCCGGGCGAAACTCCAAGAGGACGAATACGACGATGAGTGAATTGATCGGACAATTGACGACCGTCTCGCTGGTAGCGAGCGTGGTCGGTCTCGCGGTCGCGGTGTTCTTCTACTTCCGGGTCAAGAGCCTCCCGGAGGGCAACGACACGATGAACATGATCGCTCGCTTCATCCGGGAAGGCGCCATGACCTTCCTGATGCGCGAGTACCGCGTCCTGGCGGTCTACGCGGTCGCCGTGTTCGCGTTCCTCTTCTTCGCGTTCAACAGTCAAGGCGCAGGTATGGGCCTCCTTGCCGGCGGCTGCTTCCTCTTCGGCGCTTTCCTGTCGCTGCTCTCCGGCTTCGTCGGAATGAAGGCGGCGACCTACGCGAACGTTCGGACCTGTCAGGCCGCCCGAGAGGGCAGCAAGCCGAACGCGCTGTTGACCGCCCTCGATGGCGGCGCGGTCATGGGCCTCTTCGTCGCGGCGACCGCCGTGATGGGCCTGGCCAGCCTCTACTACGTCTACGCGGGTGATCCGCACCTCGCGACGGTGCTCCACTCGTTCGCGGTGGGCGCGTCTTCGATCGCGCTCTTCTCCCGCATCGGCGGCGGCATCTACACCAAGGCCGCGGACGTCGGCTCCGACATCGCCGGCAAGGTCGTCGAGGGCATCCCGGAAGACGATCCGCGGAACCCGGGCGGCATCGCCGACAACGTCGGCGACAACGTGGGTGACGTCGCCGGCATGGGCGCCGACATCTACGAGTCGCTCGTCGCGGCTGTGGTCGCGGCCATGGCGATCGGCCTCACGGCGGACGCGGCCTACGTCTCGGGTCTCTTCACGGATTCCTCGATGTCGAGCACGGCGACCCGCGCGATGGCCGTCACGCTCCCGATCTTCCTGTCGGGGGTCGGCCTCGCGGTCTCGATCGTCTGCATCTTCATCGCTCGCGCGCTTCGACAGAACTCGCCGGCGATGGTCCTTCGGGCGGCGCTGATCGTCCCGTCGGTGATCATCTCGATCGTGTCCTTCGTGATCATGCCCATGCTGAACGTGTCCCAGTCCGTCACGCTGGCCATCACGGCCGGGGCGATCGGTGGCGCGCTGATCGGCTTGATCACCGAGTTCTACACGGCCTGGAGCCCCGTCGAGCGAATCGCGGAGTCTTCGAAAACGGGTGCCGGAACCGGCATCATCTCGGGCCTCGCGGTCGGGATGGAGTCGACGGTGGTCTCGCTCTTCGTGGTCGCTGTCGTCGGCTACATTGCCGGCGAGGTGATGCCGGAAGGCATGGCCCTCTACGGAATCGCGATGGGCGCGGTCGGAATGCTCGCAGGAACGGCGATCGTGATGACCGTCGACGCCTACGGACCGATCTCTGACAACGCGGGTGGCATCTCGGAGATGAGCGAACTCGGTAGCGACGTTCGCGACATCACGGACGAGCTCGACTCGGTCGGCAACACGACGGCCGCGATCGGCAAGGGCTTCGCGATCGGGTCGGCGACGCTCACGGTGCTGTCGCTCTTCAGCGCGTTCATCCTCGAAGTCAACCACGTTCGCGAGCTCGCGGATCTGCCGAAGATCGTCCTGAAGCTGGACGAAGCGCGGATTCTCATCGGCCTCTTGATCGGCGCGTGTCTGCCCTATGCGGTCGGCGCTTCGACCATGACGGCGGTCGGCCGCGCTGCCCAGGCGATCATCGACGAGATCATTCGCCAGTTCAACGAGATCCCGGGTCTTCGCGAAGGCAAGGCGGATCCCGATGGCACGGCGATCGTCGACATCGCGACGAAGGCGGCCCTCAGTCAGATGGTGCTGCCCGGTTCGGTCGCGATCCTGGCCCCGGTCCTGGTCGGCTTCACCCTCGGCCCGGCCTCCCTCGCGGGCATGCTCGCCGGCGCGGTGGCCGTCGGTGCCTCGCTCTCGCTCTTCATGGCGAACGCGGGTGGCGCGTGGGACAACGCCAAGAAGTACATCGAAGCGGGCGGCCTCGATGGCCACCCGAAGGGCTCCGACGCGCACAAGGCGGCGGTCATCGGCGACACCGTCGGCGATCCCTTCAAGGACACCTCGGGCCCCGGCGTGGCGATCCTGATCAAGGTCATGAGCGTCGTCTCGCTGCTCATCGCGCCGCTGATCGCGATGAACGGCTGATCGCCCCGTTCCCGACTCGCCTCGCGCGAGTCGCAGTTCCGTCAGGAACGCCCCGGCCTCGCGAGGTCGGGGCGTTTCGTCGTTCTGGGCCAGCGCATGCCGATTTCGCCCGTGCGTCGGATCTCATGGATCGAAATCTGATTGTTAGTTCAGGTTCGACCGTGGGGAATCTCTCGGGGTGAGACGCCCTCGTTGCTGAAGGCGCGTCACGCGATGCTCCGTCACGAGTGGTGCTCGCTCGGTCTCGTGTCCACGAACCGAAAATCCGTTTCCGATTCGGACAAGATCGAAAAATCTCTCCGCTTCGTCGCATTGGGGTGTTGTTATGCGGTCATGAGGTGACGCGGAGGATGCCGCGTCGTCTCACGACCACACGATGCACCCGATGGTGTCGATGGGAGAGACGAATGATGCGAAGCGAACGACGAAGAGCCTGGCTCGCCGGATTGACGGCGGCCTGCCTGCTGGGGGCGCCTGCGACGGCCTCGGCGCAGCTGCAATGCGTGATCGACTACAACGGAGACGGCTTCGCCACGACAGCGGACATCCCCTTCTTCTTCGCGTTCTTCACCGCCGGGAGCGGGTTGGCCGACTTGAACGCGGACGGCGTGGTCGATCCCTTCGACTTCAACACCGCCGCGGCGTACTTCGGCTTCACGCCGTGTCCGGGCTTCATCGACTATCAGTACAACCGGGTGATCGATCCGATCGATCTGCTCTTCTTCAACCTGGTGTTCTCGATCGGCTCGCTACGCGCCGACGTGAACGGCGACGGGTTCGTCACGCCCGCGGACCAGGGAATCATGAACGGCCTCTTCAGCGCGACCTACTGAGCGACGAAGGGCAGGGGCCGGCTGCGTCCACTCCCTGGACGCGCCGCTCGAAGCGGGGCGCCGAGTGCGCCCGAAGGAGACAGACGATGCGATTCGAACGACGACGTGGAACGATGCTCACCCTGATCCTGGGCCTCTTCGTGCTCGGCGCGCCTGCAACGGCGTTCGCGCAGCTGCTGGTCTGCGGGATCGACTACGACGGAGATGGCAGCGCGACCGGGGCGGACCTGGCCTCGTTCATCGGCCTGTGGACCGCAGGGAACCAGCTGGCCGACTTGAACGGCGACTTCGCGGTCGACCTCTTCGACGTGAACACGTTCACCGCCTACTTCGGTTTCACCCCGTGTCCGTCGATGGCGGACTACCAGTACAACCGGCTCATCGACCGCGTGGACGCATTCTTCTTCCAGACGATGTGGGGCGCCGGTCATCCGCGCGCCGACCTCGACGAGGACGGCGCGAACACCGCGCTGGACGTCGCGACGTTCAACGCCCTGTTCGGCCTCACGTACTGAAGCAGAAGACCGAATACGCAAGGACGGACAACGCCAGGACGGACGACGCCAGAACGGACGACGCCAGAACGGACAACGCTAGAACGGACAACGCCAGAACGGACAACGCCAGAACGGACAACGCTAGAACGGACAACGCGAGGAGGGTCGACGCGCGCTGAGCGAGCGCGCGGGGACCGGGTCACGAAGGGGTTACCGCATACCGCTTCGTGGCCCACTCGCGTGGCGGGCCGCCCCGCCGAATCAGCCCCGGGGATAGCTCGGGGGACCGATCGTCGGACGCGGGAAGGGGCCTCGGTGGAATTGCTTGATCATCCGGCGGCGGATGATCTTCCAATCGTCTCCCACGCGGACGACGTCGTCCTGGTAGCGCAGCGCGAGCATCAGGTCGGCGATCGGGGAGTCGTCGGCCTCCATGTGCCAACCGAGGCACCACGTCTCGATCTTCCCCTCGTCGCCGCGCACGTCGACATACTGGTTGCCGCAGAAGTGGAACGTCGCGGCCCACTGGGTGAGCCCCTCTTCGATTCCCTGGAGGTAGGGGCCGAGGGAGCCGGCTTCGAGGGTCCCGTCGACTTTGCAGTCCGGGTGGAAGCACGAGCGAACGAGGTCGAAGTCCGGCGTGTCGACGCCGAGGAAGTACCGCTGGACGACCTGTCGGATCAGCTGCTGGTCGCGCAACCAGCGGGTCGTGGCCTCGAGATCGTCGGCCCGGGGGATCATCGGTCTTGCGGGGTCCATGGGCCGCTCCTGCGTGGTCCGGTCGGGTCGCGCTCTTCGCGGGCGAGCCGAGAGACCTTCGAGTTCGACGTCCGACGCTACACAAGGGCAGGGCGAACGCCTATGATCGCCGCCGCTTCGGGCCCGGCGCGGCCCGACCCGACAACACCCCAAGCCGCCCGATCCCCGCTCGCTCGCGCGGTCACGGCGTGCAGGAGTCCACCCCAGTCATGGATCTCGACGCGACCTCCTCCATCATCACCGGCGGCGCCTCGGGCATCGGCCTCGCCACTGCCCGACACGTCGCCTCCCTCGGCGGCCGCGTGGTCATCGCGGACTTGAACGAAGAGGGCGGCAAGGCCGTCGCCGAGGAGCTCGGAGGCGTGTTCGTGAAGACGGACGTGTCCGACGAGGGCCAGGCCCAGGCCGCGGTCGACGCCGCGCTCGAACTCGGCCCGCTGCGCACCGTCCTCAACTCTGCGGGGCTCGGAAGCGCCGGCCGTACGGTCGATCGCGAAGGCAACCCCTTCAAGCTCGCGAACTTCGAATTCGTGATCAAGGTGAACCTGATCGGCACGTTCAACGTGCTGCGCCTCGCCGCGGCCGCGATGTCGAAGCAGGACACCGTGGACGAAGACGGCCAGCGTGGCTCGATCGTGAACCTGGCGAGCGCGGCGGCCTTCGACGGACAGATCGGTCAGTGCGCCTACTCGGCGTCCAAGGGCGGTGTCGTCGGCATGACGCTCCCGATCGCGCGCGATCTCGCGGCCGTCGGCATTCGCGTGAACTGCATCGCCCCGGGCCTGATCGACACGCCGATCTACGGCGAAGGGGAGGGCTCCGAGAAGTTCAAGGCGCACCTCGGGCAGAGCGTGCTCTTCCCGAAGCGCCTCGGCGTCGGTGCCGAGCTGGCCTCGATGGTGATCGAGTGCTTCCAGAACGACTACATGAACGGAGAGACGATCCGCGTCGACGGCGGCATCCGCATGCCTCCGAAGTAGCGAGGATCCCTTGAGGGTCGATCGCAGGAATCTCCGGAAGGGACTGCTGGCCGCCGGCTTCGTGCTGGGCGCGCCGACGGCCGCCCGCCTCGCGTCCGGGCTCCCGCTGATCGCACTCGGCTGCGCGCTCCATTTCTGGTCGAAGGGCTGCCTCGAGCAGAACCGGCGATTGATCACGGCCGGCCCCTATCGGTTCGTCCGCAACCCCTTCTATCTGGCGAACGCGCTGATCGACGCGGGCCTGTGTGTCGTGATCGGCCAGGTGTGGATCGCGATTCCCTTCGCGGTGCTGTGGCTGCTCGCCTATCACGACACGATCGCGCGCGAGGAGGGCCACCTCGCGGCGCTCTTTCCCGTCGAATACCGGCGGTACAGGGCGACCGTGCCGCGCCTCCTCCCGTCCGGCAGGCGATGGCCCGCGGGAGACGTCGTTGGTGCGTTCAGCCTCGACAACGACGGGCTCGCCCGAGGGCAGGAATACGCGCGGCTCCTGGGCATCGCGATCGGGCCTGCGGTGGTCGTGGCCGGTGCGCTCCTGCGCCGGGACGGCCTCGATCTCCTGCTGCCCGAGCGTGCATGGGCCCTTGCGTTCGTCGTCGGACTGCTCGTCCTCTGGGTCGTGAAGCTCGCCGTCGCCGAGGCGTTCCGCCGCCCGGAATCGGCGTTGCTCGGCATGGATCTCGGCGCAGGCGCCCGCTGGGCCTGCGTGGTCGGATTCGTGGCGCTCGCGCTCACGCTCCTCCCGACACTTCCCGCGCTCGCGCCGATCGCGGCCGGTTGGTGCACCCTCGCGCTCGTCGATACGCTGGCGGCACGACGTGCGCCGGTGGGTGCGGCGCGATCCCGTTGGCGCTATCACCGACCCGCTGTCGCAGGCAGTCTCCTGGTGTCCGTCTGGTTCGCAGTCTGGCAGTTCGGGGTCGGCGCGTAGCCCGCGACCGTCGAGGAGGTGGGAATGATGCGGATCGCATGCTTCGTCGTCGCCGGCGTATTCCTGCTCAGCGCCGTCGTCCAGTGGAACGATCCGGATCCGGCGCTCTGGATCCTCGGGTACCTCGTCGGGGCGGCGCTCTCCTTGCACTCCGGGCTCGGGCACCGTGCATTCCTGCCGAACGCGATCGCTGCACTCGTGTTCGCGGTTTGGGGCGCGACGCTGGTCACGACCCTGCTCGACGCGCCGGTCGAGGCCTTCACGAGCTTCCGGATGGAGTCGGACAGCCACGAGGAACCGCGGGAAGCGGTGGGCCTCGCGCTCCTGTCGGGCTGGTGCGCGTTCCTGTCCCTGCGCGCGCGCCCGGAGTCGGAGCGCGAAGAGGCTTCCGAAGAGGCTTCCGAAGAGGCTTCCGAAGAGGCTTAGGCGACGGCCGGGGCCGGGTAGTCCCAGGTCCGATAGGGCGCGAGCGGCTCGATCGCGAGCTCGCGCCGCACGACTTCGAGGGGCATCGGTAGGAGGCGCTCCCAGTCGACGGCCAGCAGGTACGCCGCGCGCCGTCCGCGGGCGCGAGCGCGGAGCGACGTCGCGAGGATGTCGAGCCGCCCGGTCTGGATCGCGATCGCGAAGAGCCGGATCCAGGCGTTGATCGTCATCGCCCGGTAGCCGACCTGGGTCGCTTGGAAGTTCACGATCGCCAGCTCCCCCGCCATGTCCGTGCCGTAGCCCGTCACGACGTGCCATAGGTCGTGCAGGTCTCGGTAGCGATCGTGCAGGTAGGCGACCTCCGGCGTCGCCTCCGGGACCAGCCCGCCGGTCGCGACCCGCGCCTTCCGGACTTCCTCGGCGAGGTGTTCGGGGAAGAGCCCGTTCTCCTCGGCGAAGCGGCAGTATGTCCGGCCGAGGCTGCCCTCCGGCAGCGCGCGAAGCCGGTCGCGATCGGAGACGACGGCGAGGATGTCGTGCCGCTCGTCGAGGAGGCGGCGTCCGACCGGGGTCGCGCACATCTTCGCGACGATCGTCCGATCGCCGCGACCGAGCAGCAGGGCCAGGGCGTCCATGCTGTGGACGGCGGGCGCGACCGCTTCCGGGTCGTGCCGCTGCTGCTGGACCTTGTCGATCGCGGAGCGAAGTCGCTGGATGAATCGTCGAATCGGCATCGTTCGCCCCGTTCTGGCCTGCCGAGCAGAATAGACAGGCCCCCGCGGCGTGTCTAACCTGACACCGGAACGCGACAGCGCTTCACGAGGAGACCCGTCATGACGTCGAAGAACCTGCCCGGAGAGGGCAGCACGTCGCACGATCGACCGACTTCCGTCGCCGAAAAGGAAGAGTTCTCGTCCGGCGGCAACCGCCACCTGATCCTGCTTCGCGGGAAGTGGGGTCTCGCGATCGACACCTTCGTGCTCTGGCTGACCGGGTACTCGCTGATGACCAAGCAGTACGCCGTCGCGAACGGCATCGCCTACAACCCGACGCTGCTGCTCTACACGAAGGGCGCGAAGACCGGAAAGCAGCGGCGCTGCGGGCTGCCGTATTTCGAGGTCGACGCCACCTGGGTCGTGCGCGGCAGCAACGGCGGCGGCCCGACCGATCCGCACTGGTGTCACAACGTGCGCGCGAACTCCGACGCCCGGATCCGCGTGCGCGGCCGCACGAAGAAGGTCCACGCCCATGTCGCGGCCGGAGATGAGCGCGAGGTGCTGTTCAAGAAGCTCGACGCCTTGAGCCCGTCGACGGGGCAGTACCAGCAGATGTGCGCGCCGCGCGAGCTCCCGCTCGTCGTCCTGCGCGAAGTCTGATCCCGCGTGAGCGTCTACATCGACGTCTGGCACCGGACGCATCCGCTCACCCCCGCCGCCCACGCGCGCTTCCTCGACTACTACGCCGAGCACGTCGTCGCCCCGCCGTCGCAATACTTCGAGGTGGTCGCCGGGTTCCGATACCTCGACGGCCCGACGAACGAGGACTTCGCGCTCTATCGCTATGCGTCGATGGCGGACATCGAGGCGTCGATGCGGAGCTACGCGGTCGAGGGGGACACGCTCGAGGCGACCCTCGAGACCTTCGCGGCGCTCGAGATCGAAGAGACCCGGGGCATCGCGCTCCACCTGCCGCACGCGCCGCAGGAGCGCCTCGACGATGCGATCGCGGAATCCGGCGCCCTCGAGGACCATCGCTTCGTTCGCCACGTGCGGACCTGCGGCGGAAACGAACGGCCCGCCGCGTTCTCGCTCCTGGAAAGACAGCGCGACCAGGCCGAGAAGGCCGGTGGCGCACGCCTCGTCGTCGGCTTCGAATACATCGTCGGTCCCGTGATGGACCTGGTCGAGATCTGGCGCCTGCCGAGCGACGACGAAGGATTCGCGATCGACGCGGTCGAGGCCGACCTGCGACGGGAGCTCGCCACGATCGCGCCCGAGCGCGAGCGAAGGCGAATCGCGCCCGCCGCGTTCTCCCGCCTCCGCTGATGACCGGTTTCGAGCCGTCCCGCGGGCGAAACACGCGCGGCGCGTGATGATAGACTGCGTGCCCGGCGGTCGCTTGATTCGCGGCGCTCCGCCGTCGCCCGCCTGATCCCATCCCAAATGAGAGGCACGACATGGAGAACCAGAAGATCCTCGTCACCGGCCCGACCGGTCAGGTCGCAGGCCCCGTCGCCGAGCACCTGTCGAAGACCAACGAGGTCTGGGCGACCGCGCGCTTCAGTGACCCCAAGAAGAAGGATCGCTTCGAAGCGGCGGGCATCACCTGCGTGAAGAGCGATCTCGGCGCTGGCGATTTCTCGGAGCTGCCCGAGGACTTCGACTACGTCCTCCACTTCGCGTGCTCCCGGACCCCCGACTTCGAGACCGATCTCACAGCCAACGGCGAAGGCGTGGGTCGCTTGATGAGTCATTGCCGCCGCGCGAAGGGCTTCCTGGCCTGCTCGACGACCGGGGTCTACGAGGCGGACGACCACAACCCGTTCAACGAGGAGAGTCCGCTCGGCGACAACCATCGGGTGATGGCACCGACGTACAGCATCTCGAAGATCGGCGCCGAGGTGGTGGCGCGCTTCGCGGCCAGGGAGTTCGACCTCCCGACGGTGATCACGCGGCTGAACACGCCTTACGGCTCGAACGGTGGGTGGCCGTACTACCACCTGATCATGATCAAGAACGGCACACCGATTCCGGTGCACACGAACAAGCCGTCCCAGTACACCCTGATCCACCAGGACGACATCAACCGCACGGTCACCGGGCTCGTCGAGTCGGCGACGGTTCCGACGCGGATCGTCAACTGGAGCGGGCAGGTGCACGTCGCGATCGAGGAGTGGTGCGCCTATCTCGGGGAGCTCATCGGGGTCGAGCCGAAGTTCGACTACACCGAGAACACCCTGGAGAGCGTGATGACCGACAACGCGAAGATGCGCGAGCTCGTCGGCCCTTGCGAGGTCGAGTGGCAGGACGGTCTCCGCCGGATGGTCGAGGATCGGCATCCGGACTGGCTGGTCTAGGCCCGTCGTGGCGACGCAGAACATCCGCACGGGCATCGAGGACGTCGATCCGCGCCACGCGCTCGACGTGCCGCGACTCGAAGAGTACGTCCGCGCCCATCTCGACGAGTTCGACGGGGCGCTCTCCGTCAAGCAGTTCGTCGGTGGGCAGTCGAACCCGACGTACCTGCTCTCGGACGGTAGGCGGTCCTGGGTGCTGCGGCGCAAGCCGCCGGGGCAGCTCGTGTCTTCCGCGCACGCGACCGATCGGGAGTTCCGGATCCTCTCGGCGCTCGGGAAGACGGACTTTCCGGTTCCGCGCGTGCGCGGTTACTGCTCCGACGAGTCGGTGATCGGGACCGAGTTCTATCTGATGGATCGCGTCGAGGGGAGGATCCTCGTCGACCAGACGCTGCCCGACTTCACCCCGGACGAACGCCGCGCGCTCTACGCATCGCAGATCGAGGTCCTCGCGGCTCTCCATCAGCTCGACTACGCCGCGCTCGGCCTCGGCGACTACGGCAAGCCGGGGAACTATTTCGCGCGCCAGATCCACGTCTGGGGCAAGCAGTACGCGTCCGCGAACGCCGAGCCCGGGGATCGATGTGCGTCGATGGACCGGTTGATGGAGTGGCTGCCCGAGAACATCCCCGGCGACGACTCGACGACCATCGTGCACGGCGACATGGGTCTCAACAACGTGATGCTGCACCCGACCGAGCCACGGATCGTCGCCGTGCTCGACTGGGAGCTCTCGACCCTCGGCCATCCCTTCGCGGACCTGACCTACCACCTCTCGGGCCGGCTCCTTCCGACGAGCGGGTTTCGCGAGCTAGAGGACGCGAAGCTCCCGGAGCTCGGGATCCCGACACAGGCGGAGTACGTCGCACGCTATTGCGAGCTCACGGGCCGCGACGGCGTGCCGCAGCTCGACTTCTACCTGGCCTTCCACCTGTTCCGGACCGCCGGGATCATGTTCGGGATCGCCGCGCGAGCGAAGGCCGGGATCGCCGCGGGCGCGCAGGCGAAGCAGCTCGGTGACTCGGCCGTGCCGATCGCGGATCGCGCGCTCGAGTTCGCGCGCTCGCTGGGCGCCTAGCGTCGCCGGTCGGGGTCAGAAGCCGAAGCGGAGGCCGATCACCGCCTCGTGCGCGTCGAACTCGTCGTCGATCTGCTGGGTCGTCGTCGCCGGCGCGATGATCGCCCCGGAGCCCTCCTCGCCCGCCATCGCGATGTAGCGGTAGCCGAGGTTCAGGCTGAAGACGTCGTTCACGGGCACGGCGACGCCGGCCATCACGTTGTAGACGAAGACCGGATCGCCGTCGTCGATGTCGAACGCGCCGGGCACTTTCTGCTGGACGTCGATCTTGTAGATGCCGCCGCCGATCCCCGCGCCGATCCACGGCGTGATTGGACCGAGGTCGAAGTCGACGTAGCCGTTCGCCATGAAGGCGAGGAGCGAGAGGTCGCCGTCGGCCTGGGCGCCGCTCGTGAGGCCGGCCTGGTCGATGTCGGCCTCGCGATAGGTGACGGCGATTTCGCCGCGAACCAGGTCCGTGATGCGTCGCCCGAGGGCGCCACCGATGTGGAAACCGGCTTCGTGGGTCTGCACGCTGCCGAGGCCGATCCCGGCGCCACCCGGATCGATGGTCTGGTTCGGGATATGGGACAGGCCCGCCTGGAACTCGAAGTAGTTCGCGTACTCGTCGTCTTCGGCGTTCGCCGTCGTGCCGGCGAGGATCACTGAGACGGCGCAGGCGAGGGCAGCGGCCGCAGTTCGGGCGCGGAACGGGGACGGGGTGGGGCGCATCGGGGTCACGTGGATTCCTCGGTAGGCCGGCGGGGTCCGCGCGGCGGCCCCCAGAATAGGCGAGATCGGGCGCGGCGTCCGACATGCCGACTCGGCGTCAGTTCGGGATTCGGCGCAGACAGCTGCGGAGGGTGAATCCCGTCGGTCGGCCGATTCAGCCCTCGGCGCGGACCGCGTCCACCAAGGCACCGAATCGTTCCCGTGCGTTCGCCCGTCGCGTCGGTACGTGTTCCGAAGGCCAGCCCTCGACCGGATGGACCTCCTTCAGGATCTGACGCGCCATCGCCTGCTTGTGCACTTCGTCCGCTCCGTCGGCGATTCGCAGCGCGCGTCCCTGGCGGTACATGTGCTCGAGGGGCAGGTCGGTCGTGTAGCCGAGCGCGCCGTGGATCTGGATCGCACGATCGATGATCTCGAGGGTCAGCTTGGGAACGTAGTATTTGATCATCGAGATCTCGGTTCGCGCGCTCGAGCCGAAGTCCTTTCCCTGATCCATTCGCCACGCCGCTTTCATGACGACGAGCCGCGCGGTCTCGAGCTGGGTGTAGGACTCGGCGATCATGTCCTGGACCATCTGCATCTGGCCGAGCGACCGGCCGCGGGTCTGCCGCGACGCCGCGCGCTCGCACATCATCTCGAACGCGTATTGCGCCTGTCCGATGCAGCGCATCGCGTGGTGGATGCGCCCTCCGCCGAGGCGCTTCTGGGAGAGCACGAAGCCTTCACCGGGCGCGCCGATCAGGTGGTCGTGGGGGACGCGGCAGTCTTCGTACACGACTTCCGAGTGTCCGCCGATCCGGTCGTAGACCTGGCCGGGCTCGGACGCGTGCGGGTGGGACATCGTGCCGACGTCACGCACGACGGTCATTCCCGGCGTGTCCTTCTCGACGACGAACATCGACGCGCGCTGGTGGGGTGGGGCGTCGGGGTCGGTGATCGCGAAGAGGAGCGTGAAGTCGGAGATCGACGCGTTCGACGCGAACCACTTGTGGCCGTTGATCACCCACTCGTCTCCGTCGCGGACCGCCGTCGTCGTCATCTCCGTCGGGTTCGAGCTCGCCGTGAAGGGCTCGGTCATCGAGAACGTGCTGCGGACCTCGCCCCGGATGAGCGGATCGAGCCAGCGTGCCTTCTGTTCGGGCGTCGCCCCGACGGCGAGCAGCTCCATGTTGCCCGAGTCGGGACCCTGACAGCCGAACATCTCCGGGGCCAGCGAGTGCCGCCCGAGGATCTCGTGGATCTGCGCGAGGTGGAGCTGGCCCATGCCCTGACCGCCGTGCTCGGGCTCGAGATGCGGTGCCCACAGGCCCTGCTTCTTGACCTCTTCCTTGAGCGGCGCCCAGAGCGCGTCGAGCTGCTCCTGGTTCAGCCCGTCGCAGAGCAGGTCGAGGGGAATGATCGTGTGGTCGACGAAGTCCCGGATCCAGTCGAGCTGCTGCTGGAACTCGGGCTCGGTCGTGAAGTCCCATGCCATCGGTCGTCTCCTCCGGCGCGCATGCGCGCCCTCGCGAGGGTACCGATTCCGGGGGGCTCCGTGTGCTAGCGTCGCGCGCCGCCCGCATCGCACGCGGGATGCGGGAGCCTCCGATGCCCGAACTGAAGCAGCTGTCCGGTCAAGACAACTCTTTCCTCGAGATCGAGAAGCTAGGTCTGCCTCAGCACATCGCGAGCCTCGCGATCTACGACCAGTCGACGGCACCCGGTGGCCTCGTCCGGTTCAAGCAGATCCTGGGCCACCTCGAGTCGCGACTTCATCTCTCCCCGCTCTTCCGGCAGAAGCTCCACCACCCGCCCTTCGAGCTCGATCGGCCCTACCTCGTCGACGACGAGGACTTCGACCTCGAATATCACGTGCGGCACATCGCGCTTCCGCAGCCCGGCGACTGGCGCCAGCTCTGCATTCTGGTGGCGCGGATCAACGCCCGCGCCCTCGACCTCTCGCGTCCGCTCTGGGAACTCTACGTGATCGAGGGCCTCGACAAGATTCCGCACGTGCCGCCCGGCAGCTTCGCGATCCTGCACAAGATCCACCACTGCGTGATGGATGGGGCGAGCGCCGTCGAGATGCAGGCGGCGATCCACGACTTCAGCCCGGAGCCCAAGCGCGTCGAGGCGGAGGAGGCACGGGTGATTCGCACGCCGCCGACGCCGATCGAGCTCGGCGCGCGCGCCTACGTGAACGCGCTGCGCAAGCCCGCGCGCTTCTACCGCCTCGCGCGCAAGATCATCGGTCAGCAGAACGAGGCCCGTCAGCTCGAGCCCGAGGAGCGCGGCGCCGCAGCGGAGAAGCGGGTCGCGACGCGGTTCAACGAGGAGATCTCGCCCCATCGCGTGCTCGACTCGGTCACCCTCGACTTCGCCGAGGTACGCGCGATCAAGAACGCAGTCGCGGGCGCGACCGTCAACGATGCGATGCTCGCGATCGTCTCCGGTGCACTCCGCCGGTACCTGGAAGAGATTGGTGAGCTGCCGTCGGAGAGTCTCACCTGCGGCTGCCCGATCGACGTCCGCGATCCGTCGGAACGCGGGACCGGCGGAAACGTGATCGGCTTCATGGGCGTGATGCTCCGGACCGACGTGGCCGACCCGATGGAGCGGTTGCGCGCGGTGCACGTCGCCGCCGAGGAGGCGAAGGCCGACGCGCGCGCCTCCGACGCGCGAATTCCGCGTGAGGTGATGGAGGCGGTGCCGTCGGGCGTCATGACGATGGCGATGCGCGTGCAAGGCTTCTTCGGGATCAACGCCACGCCCTTCAACACGATGCTGACGAACGTGCCCGGGACGACCCAGGATCTCTACTTCGCCGGCGCGCAGAGCGTGGAAGGATTCGGGATCGGGCCGCTCGTGCCCGGCGTCGCGCTCTTCCACACGGCTTCGAGCGTCGTCGTGAACAAGCAGGGCCGGATGCTGCTCTCGTTCTGGGCGTGTCGCGACGCCATGCCGAATCCGGACTTCTACAAGCAGTGCATTCTGGACTCGTACGCCGAGCTGCGCGACGCAGCTCTGGGAGCTTCCTCGTGAAACGATCGCCGGCCTCGCTCGCTCAGGTCCTCGTCCTCTTCTCGCTGGCCGTCGTCGCATTCGGGTGCGGCGACGCACCGCCCGCCGCCGACCCCGCGACCCGTCGCGAGATCGCGCAAGGCGCGATCGTCGGCGCCACGATCGAGGACGGACGCGTTCACGCCTGGAAGGGCATCCCCTTCGCGACCCCGCCGGTCGGTGATCTCCGGTGGCGCGCGCCGGAGCCGCCCGCTGCCTGGGAGGGTGTGCGCGAGAGCCTCGCCTCGGGGTCGATGTGTGTGCAGCTCGGGGGCGATCCCGTGCAGGGCTCGGAGGACTGTCTCTATCTCGACGTGTTCGCGCCGGTCTCCGAAGGGGAGACTGCGGCCGCGGGCGCGGACCTGTTGCCCGTCATGTACTGGATCCACGGGGGCGGCAATACGATGGGGGCGGGCGATCAGGTGCCGCCTCAGGCCCTCGCCCGGGACAACGGCGTCGTCGTCGTCACGATCAACTACCGCCTCGGCATATTCGGCTGGCTCTCCCATGACGCGCTGCGGGCGAGCGCGGCGAATCCGGCGGACGCCAGTGGGAATTACGGCACGCTCGACATCATCCGCGGCCTCGAGTGGGTCCAGGAGAACATCGCGCAGTTCGGCGGCGACCCGAATCGCGTGACGATCTTCGGCGAGTCCGCCGGCGGCCTGAACGTCTTCTCGATGCTCGTCTCGCCGCTCGCCAACGGCCTGTTCCAGGCGGCGATCTCGGAGAGCGGGTCGCCGACGACGATGACCCGGGACGAGACCGATCACTACACGGACGATCCCGAGGCGCCGGGACTCCCCGGGTCCTCGAGCGAGCTGCTGATCTCGCTGCTGCAACGGGCGGGGCGTGTGGACGGTCGCGAATCCGCGAAGGCGGTCGCGTCGGAGATGGAGCTCGCCGAGATCGAGGCCTTCCTCCGCGGTCACTCGCCGGAGGCGCTGCTCCAGCCCTTCGTCGAAGCGATGGGCGATACGCCGATGCCGATGTACATCTCGCCCAACATCTTCCAGGACGGGCACGTGATCAGTCTCGGCGAGCCCGTCGACTTGTTCGCGACGCCCGGCGCCTACAACGCGGTTCCCTTCATCGCCGGCACGAACCGCGAAGAGTCGAAGCTCTTCGTCGCGTTCGACTCGCCCTACGTGGAGACCACGTTCGGGCTGCCGAGCGGGTTCTCGAACGAGCGGATGTACGACGTCGAGGGCGAGTACGGCGGGCTCGTCTGGCGCGCGATGGGCGCGGACGAGCCGCTCGCGGCGATGCGCAGGACGCAGGGGCCGTCGGTCTGGGGCTACCGCTTCGACTGGGACGAGCTGCCGGTCGTGATGGGCACCGACCTGTCGAAGCTCCTCGGCGCGGCGCATGCGCTCGACATGATCTTCGTCTTCGGCCTGACCGATCTCGGATGGGCGAACCGCTTCTTCTTCGAGGACCAGCCCTCGGCCGAGAAGCTCTCCGAGCAGATGCGGTCCTATTGGGCCAATTTCGCGCACACGTACCGACCCGGCCGAGGGCAGGGCGGCGACCTGCCCGAATGGAAGCCCTGGGGCGCAGGAGAGCGCGACCCGAAGTATCTCGTGTTCGACACCGAGCGCGACGACGGGCTGCGGATGGAGTCGGACCGGATCGATCAGGCCTGGGTCGTCGCGCGCGCGGCGACGGATCCGCGCATCCTGAACGACGAGGAACGCTGCAGCGTGTTCCGCAACTTCGTGCAGTGGAGCGAGGCGCTCACCCCCGAGGCCTACACCGAGATCGGCGAGGGCATGTGCGAAGCCTTCCCGCTCGGCCCGCGGCTCGGCTTCCCCTCGCTGTCACACGACGCGATCGGCGAGTAGGGTCGCTCAGCTCGCCTCGCGCGCCGCCGCAGCCTTGCCCGCGAGACGACCGAAGAACGTCACGTCGCCGACGGACATGCCCGAGCCGTACCCTTCGGCGCGCCGCGGCATGCCGCAGGTCGCGCGCCCCGCGGCGTAGAGTCCCGGGATCGCGTCACCGTCCATGGTGACGACCTCGCCCGACGGCTTCGTCTCGAGCCCACCGAGGGTGAAGCCGACGTAGATCCCGTGCTCGCCCGGTGTGATGTCGACCGCGGCGATCGTCGGCTCGATCGGCTCGAGCCAGTCGGTCTGCTTGTGGAAGAGCGGGTCGTCGCCCTTGCCGGCGTGTTCGTTGTAGTGACCGAACGTGTGGGCGAGGTTCGCGACCGGGAGGCCGACGTCCTCCGCGAGCTCCTCGATCGTGTCGGCGGCGGAGACGACCTCGCCCCCGAGCATGTTGGGCTGCTTCCAGTGCTTCTCGCCGATGATCAGGAAGACCTTCTCGCCGGTCTGGAGCTGCTTGAGCGCGTTCGCCGCGAGGCGCGCGTGGTAGACGTCCTCGTTGATGAAGCGCTGGCCCTGGCTGTTCACGAGGATGCCGAATGTGTGGCTGGCGGGCGGATAGAACGGGATCGTCACGAAGCTCTGGTTCATGTGGAGCGTCGAGCCCCCGACCCCCTGACCCATGCGGATGCCGGTCCCGTCGTCGAAGGGATTCCCGATCGGCTGGGCGCGCTTCGCGACCTCCGGGCTGTAGTGCTTCCACATGCGTTCGTTCATGGCGAAGCCGCCGGTGCAGAGGATCACGCCCCGCCGGGCTCGGACGCGCAGCTCCTCGCCGTCGATCCGCACGACGAGGCCGTGGACGCTGCCGTCCCGGTCGGCGATCAGGCGGAGCACCCGCGCGTTGTACTCGACGTCGATGCCGCGCTCGGTGACGTTGCGGGTCACGATCTCCATGAAGAGCGGGCCACCGTTGTCACCCTCGATCTCGAGGTTGTGTCCGCGCGGGCAGGGCTTCGCCACATCGCGGAAGGGCCAGGCCTTCTCGTTGCCTGTATAGAGGAGACAGTCGTCGGTCATCGCGACGATCGCCTTCTGTGCGTATTCCGAGTCCTTGTAGGGCACGCCGAGTCCGACGATCCAGTCGAAGTGGTCGAGGCTTCCGTCCGCATAGCGTCGGATCTTCTCCTCGTCGCCGAGGTCGCCCATGCAGAGCTTCAGGTACTCGAAGAGTGCGTCGGTCGAGTCGTCGTAGCCGCATTCGCGCTGGACGCGGGTGCCGCCTCCGCCGCCCATGTAGATCTCTGCGCTCGAAAGCGCCGTCGACCCGCCGCTCGCGCTCGCGACCTCGAAGATCGTCACGTCGGCCCCCGCGTCCTTCGCTTCGATCGCGGCGCAGCCGCCAGCGCCACCGAACCCGACGACCGCGACGTCGGTCTCGCGGTCCCAGGTCTCGACGTCGGCGAGGCGGAGGGGATGGGTCGGGCTGATCTGGCTCATGGCTGGGCGTCCTGCGTGGGGGTCACGTGCGGGGCGCGGATCCTAGCCAAACGGGAGTCCCCCGGCTTCGCCAGGGGAGGATGTCACCCCGAATCCGCGGCCGATCGCGGCGCGCCAGCAGCGCGCTTCGCGCGAGTGCGACATGCTCCCCGCATGCCCGACGACGAACGACCCACGCGGGGCAAGCCGGTCGAGCCCGATCCCGAGGTGCTCGTCCAGATCGCGCGCATGGAGATGCCCTTCGGCCGCTACCAGGGTCGCCGGCTGATCGATCTGCCGGAGCCGTACCTCGTCTGGTTCCGCGAGAAGGGCTTTCCGAGGGGGCGGCTCGGGATGCTCCTCGCCACGCTCTACGAGATCAAGGCGAACGGTCTCGAGCCGCTGCTCGCGAGCTTCCGGGATCCGAGCGACCCGCTCTACCGGGACGCGGATCCGCGCGCGTTTCGCGAGGGCGATCGCTAGGCCACTACGGATTCGAACAGGTGCGAAGCACGTCGGTGAACGTGAAGATGCCGATCACTTCGTTGCCATCGACGACAGGCACCGTGCGCACACCGGCGTGACGCATCAGGCGGATGGAGTCGCTGACGCAGAGGCCGGCGGGAATTGCGACGGCGGGCCGCGTCATCGCGTCCTCCACCCGGAGTTCGTCGAGCGCTTCTTCGCCGGCGTCGCAGACGACCTCGATGCAGTCCTTGCCGGTCAGGATGCTATGTCCGCCGCCCGGGGCCTGGGGGTCCACGAGCAGACCGTGGATGCCGTGCTCCTCCATGCGGCGCAGCGCGGTTCGCAGCGTCTCTTCGGGCAGGGCCATCACGACGTTCGGTGTCATCAGGTCCCGGGCGCGCAGGGTGTCGAGTCTCATGGCGTGTTCCTTCAGTCGTCCTCGACGATCTCGTTGCGTTCGCTGTCGAGGCGGTAGGTGCAGGGGCCGGCGTCGCTCTCGATCAATCGGTGGACGTCGCCGAACCGGAGGTGGCAGCCCGCGTGGGCGACGCGCTGGATCTCGATCGTCGCGCGCTCGAGCAGCGACTTCTGTCGGCGCCGCCATTCGATTCGCACGTTCACGTCGGCGTCGGTCAACACGCCCGCGATCGTGACCGCGTTCGTGCCTCGCGCTCCGCGGTTGCGACGCTTCCTCGCGCCGTCGCCCGTCGAGGTGCCCTTGCGTCGACCGGACCGCCGGGGCGATCCGATGCGCGCGGGGCGCCGGCTGGGGTCGAAGTCTTCGGGATGGAGAGGCACGCCCACGCTGAGGTGACAGGGGCCGCCGGATGGCGAGCCGGCTTGCTGAACGACGATCCGCTCTTCCGCGTCGATGCGTTCGGAGAGGGCGCCTCCGCCGACTTCGACTTCGCGGCCGTGGAGTCGGGAAGCCGAGACGGAGCGCGCGATCTCGAGTCGACCCATCGCGTGCAGCCGGATCCCGAGGGCGTGGCGCGCGCGCAGGTCACCGCGTGCACGGATCACGCCGCTGTCGCGCCCGATCGCGCCGCCGCTGACTTCGACGTCGAGCCCCGCATGGACGCGACCGCCGTCGACGGTGCCTCCGATCTTCACGCTGCCGCCGGCGGTGACGCGCATGTTCGCGGTGACGTCCCGGGCGATCTCCAGATGGCCTTCGGTCTCGAGGTTGCCACTCGTGAGATCCACGGATCCGGCGTGGGTGTGCAGGTCGAGCACGTCGAGGAGGCCCTTGTCGTCGAGGGCGCGCGCACCGGATCGCGCAGCGCGGACTTCGCCTTCCTCGTTCCTGGTCACGCTGTCGCCGAGCGAGAACGTGGGCTCGGGGGCTTCGGGGCAGGGAATCTCGACGCCGAGGACGTTGGTGCCGGGCTCCCCGTCCTTCGCGGGGAGGATCCTCGCGATCAGGTCGCCTTCGTCGACGGGCACGAGCAGCCGCCGTTCGCGGAAATCCATGCTGCCGTCCTCGCGGAGCACGCCGGGCAGCGGGCCGTCCGGCTCCGCGAGGACGAGTCGCTCGGGCACCGGCTCGACCGGCGGCTTGCCGTAGGCGAGCCGGACTTCACGGGAGAGCGCCTGCTCGAGGGCGAGGGCGTGTTCGAGGACTTCTCGGTCGGACTCGAAGACTCCGTGGACGATGCCCGCATCCTCGATCGCCCGCGCGAGCGCCTTCGGGTCGGCGGGCGGTCCGGCGCCGATCGAGACCCAGGCCTCGAGTGCATCGTCTTCGAACCGGATCTGGATGCGGTCGTGCTCGCCCATCCTCGGACGAATCGACTGGACCGAAGGCTCTGCTGAGAGGAGTCGCATCGATCCGGCACGCCGCACGCGTTTTTGGGTCGCCGACCCGACGTGCCGGTCGGGACTCGACCGTGGATCGGCTCGGGTCAGTTCCCTAGAGCGGCGTGACGACGCCTTCCGCGAAGCGCGCGCGGCGTCCGCAGAAATCCTCGTCCGCGAGCGCTGCGTCCATCAGCGCGGGGTCCTGAGACCCGCCCCAGACGCGGAACCCTTCGGCGTTCACGGCCGAGAAGGAGATCCGGACGGGCCCCTCGTGCGAGACGAGGACCTGATAGCTCTCGATGTCCGCTTCGCCGGCATAGCGCTCCTGGAGCATCGGCCGCAGGTCCGTCGCCGCGAACTCCTCGCTCACGTCGTCGATCTCAGGCAGCACCGCGTCGATCGGTTCCGTCGAGTAGATGCCGTAGGAGAAGTGCGCGAAGGCACCGCCGACGGATCCGATCGCGCCGCAGGTGCCCGGCTCCTTGCGCAAGCGCTCCACCATCGTCGCCTTGCTGTGCAGCACGTAGTTGCCGAAGGGACCGCCGAAGAAGGTCATCCCACCCGTGAGGCTCGGGACCGGGTCCGTGTCGATGCCCAGCGCTGCGGCGCCGGCCTGGATCGCGAAGGGGAAGCAGGAATAGAGATCGACGTGCTCGAGGTCCGAAGCGTTCTTCTTCGCGAGCTCGAGCACGCGCTGGGCGGCGATCACCTGGCCCGGATGCACGTGCAGGAGCTGCCGCTGCGAGAGCGTCGTCGTGTGGCTCATCTCCGTCGAAGCGCGCAGGAACACGCGCTGGCTGTTCGGCACGCCCATGCGATCCGCCATCTCCGTCGAGCACACGATCATCGCGGCGCTCTGGTCGACCGACAGGTTCGAGGTCATGAGCTTCGTGTACGGATAGATGACCATCCGGTTGCCGCCGGAGGGATCGCGGATCTCGTCCGCCGGAACCTCGCGCTGGATCCAGGCGTAGGGGTTGTCCTTGGCGACGCGGCTCATCCGGTGCGCGAGGCCGGCGATCCGATCGCGGTGGGCGGACGGCGTCTCGCCCAGGCTCGCGCGGAGCGACGTCTCGCAGAACGTGAAGATCGACGTGGCATCGACGATGCCCGCGTCCTTCTCGCCCGGGTTCTGGGCGTACTTCATCTCGCCAACGGTTGCGTCGGGTTCGCCGGGGATCGCGTCGTTCCAGTGGAGCTCGCCGCCGCCGCGCTGGATGCGGCGCTTGCTGTTCTCGCTCTCGCCGCCGACGATCGCGATCGCGTCGGCGCGGCTCGCGGCGATCTCGCGGCAGGCCATGTTGAGCAGGATCTGCACGATGTGCCCGGAGATCGCCCCCGTGATGCTCTTCGCGTTCGGGGAGCCGAGTCGCTCGCCCAGCAGCTTGCCGGGGTTGCCGTACTGCCAGAGCCCGCGCGGGACGTAGATCGCGTCGAGGTGCTCGACGAGCTTCGGGGCGCCAGCGTCTTCCGCGGCCTTGCGAATCGCGTTCTCCATGAGCGCGATCGGTTCGAGGGCTTCAGTCGGGTCGTCGAGGCGCTGGACGATCTGGCCGACGCCCGCGATCGCGGGCCGGCGGGAGACATCGGAAGACATGGGAACTCCTGCGATGGGTGGCTCCTTTCGGAGCCGGGGAGGACCTTTGATAGCACCTCGGCACGGGCTCGGCGGCGGTCTACGCGCAGGGCGAGGCGCCTAGTCCGTGATCCACGAGACCGGTACGCAGACGTGTTCCGCGGCGAACTCGAGGGCCTGCTCGATGATGCTCTCCTCGCGCCACGCGCGGTCCAGCACGTAGGCCTGGATCGCACGTGCATCTTCCTCGGAGAGCGCGTCCGCGAACCCGGGCATGCCGGCGAAGCTGCGCAGTCCCCCGCGCACGATCTCGTCCCACTGCGCGTGGGTGGCCGCGCTGGCGGTCTTGAGGTCCGGGACGAGGCCGCTGGCATGGGTGCCGATCCCGTGACAGGCGAAACAGGTCTGCGCGTAGAGGTCGCTGCCACGCTCGACTACGGACGGGTCGACGTCCATCCGCGGCACGCTCACTTCGCGCTTCGGGCGCGGTTTCACGGGCGGGAGCTTCGCCTCGCCGCCGAGCTTCCACGCGAGCACGCGGCCTGCATTGTCGTGCTCGAACTTCGACATGTGATTGCCGTGTGAGCCGCCGACCCCGGCGAGCACGGCGACGTACTGCTCGCCGTCGATGGCGTACGTGATCGGCGGCGCCATCACGTCGATGCCGACGTCGACGCCCCAGCGCTCCTTGCCGTTCTCGGCGTCGAAGGCCGAGAAGCGTCCGGGACCGTTGCCCTGGAACACGAGCTCGCCAGCGGTCGCGAGCGTGCCGCCGGGCACGCCGGAGTCGTGCAGGACCTCCCAGGCCTTCGTGCCCTTTCGGGGATCCCAGGCGACGAGGCGCGTGAGTCCGCAGGGAAGGAAGCGCAGGCCCACCGTGTCCTGCATCTCGCGTTGCAACGTCGCGAGATCCTCGCCGGTATTCCAGAGCCCCGGGCGGTACTCGAACTCGTCGATCGGATAGTAGGCGTAGGCGGATTCGTGGGCGGGGATGTAGACGAGGCCGGTCCCGGGATGAAAGCTCATCGGATGCCAGTTGTGGCCGCCGGGAGGCGGCGGCGCGACGAAGCGCGACTCCTCCGACCAGGTCGCCTCGGCGCGTTCAACGGGGCGGCCCGTCTCGAGGTCGACGTGGGTGGCCCAGCTCACGTGGACATATTTCTCGGCGGAGAGCAGCTCTCCCGTTGCGCGATCCAGGACGTAGAAGAAGCCGTTCTTCGGCGCCTGCATCAAGACCTTCCGCTTCGTCCCCTTCCAGTCGAGGTCCGCGAGGATCATGTGCTGGGTCGCCGTGTAGTCCCAGGACTCGCCCGGGGTCGTCTGGTAGTGCCAGACGAGGCGACCCGTATCCGGCCGCAGCGCGAGGATCGACGCCAGGTAGAGGTTGTCGCCGCCGCCCGGGCTTCGCTTCGCGCGGTCGTAGACGCTCGAGTTGCCGGTCCCCACGTAGAGGAGGTCGAGCTCCGGGTCGTAGGCCATCGAGTCCCAGGCGGTGCCGCCGAGTCCGGCCTCCCAGAGCGCGTCGGCAGGCCAGGTCTTCGCGGCGACATCGAGCTCCCGATGTTCGTGGGGTCCCTCGGGACTCCCAGGGACGGTGTAGAAGCGCCAGGCGAGCTCGCCGGTCTCGGCGTGATAGGCGGAGAAGTAGCCGCGCACGCCGAACTCGGCCCCGCCGTTCCCGATCAGGACGAGGTCCTTCACGACCCGGGGCGCCCCGGTGATCGTGTACGACGCTTCGAGCGGCGTCGTACGAACGCTCCAGACTTCCTCGCCCGTCGCGGCGTCGAGGGCAATCAAGCGCCCATCGATCGTTCCGCTGTAGATCCGTCCCGCGTGGTAGGCGACGCCACGGTTCACGACGTCGCAGCAGGCGTGGCGCCCCTTCCAGCGCGGCACCTTCGGGTCGTGGCGCCACTTCTCCTCGCCGGTCGCGGCGTCGAGGGCGAACACGATGCTCCAGCTCGCGGTCGCATACAGGACGCCGTCGACGACGATCGGCGTCGCCTCGAGCCCGCGGTGGCTGCCCGTCATATAGGACCAGGCGAGTCCCAGGCCGGCGACGCTGTTGCGGTCGATCTGGTCGAGGGGGCTGTACCGCGCTTCGCCGGGTGTGAGACCGTGGAGCGGCCACGCGACGTCGCCCTCGATGGTGGCGACCGGCGGCGGCTCGATCTTCTTTGCGAGCACGTCGGGGGCCGAGGTCACGGCGGCGAGCCACGCGGTGAGCACGACGACGAATCGCGCGCGTCGCGCTCGCGCGCGCCCGTAAACAGGCTCGGCACCCAATTTGATCGGCCCTCCCGTCCGGCAGCGCGGCTCCTGGCTTTGCTGCATCATCGATCGGCGACGAGCATGCCACATCGTGCGACGCGAAGGACTCGCGCCGCGCGACCCGGGGTCGATCGGAGGGAGCCAGAGTGAGCGACGACGAGCGCGCGAACACGACGCCGGGCGAGGAGCCGCGCTACGCGCTCGCCCGGGTCGACGCCGGACTCGAGCGCGCGCGGCTCGAGAAGCTCCAGGCGATCAACGACCCCGCGACCCTCGAGCGTCTCGAAGCGATCGGGATCCCGCCGGGCGCGCGTTGCCTCGAGGTCGGTGCCGGCGCGGGGTCGATCGCGCGAGCGCTCGCGGAACGCGCGGGCGGCGAGGGCGAAGTCGTCGCGGCGGATCTCGATCCGCGTTTCCTGGACGACTTTCCGGGACCCGGGCGGCGCGTCGTCAGCCACGATCTCTCGAAGGGCCCCGTGTCCCCCGGCGACTTCGACTTCGCCCACGCTCGAGCCCTGCTCGCGCACATCGAAGACCTGCCCGCGGCCGCGCGACACCTCGTCGAGTCCGTCCGACCCGGTGGCGTCGTGCTCGTCGAGGAGCCGGACTACGGCGCGTGCGAGGCCTGCGATCCGGGGCATCGCTATGCGCCGGTCTTCGACTTCTACCTGCGCGGGGTGCTCGAGGGCGAACGCATGGATCCCTTCGCCGGCCGAAACGTGTTCGCCGCGCTGCGCGACGCCGGTCTCGTCGACCTGCGGAGCGATGGGCGAACGGAGATCGTCGAAGGCGGCAGCGACCGCGCGCGCTATCGGAAGGAGACGATGGAGAACGTGCGCGAAATGGCCGTCACCCGCGGCACCTACACCGAAGAGCAGTTCCAGGACCTGATGGACTGCTTCGACGATCCGACGTTCCGCTACGTGGACGTGCTCTGGATCGGCGTCTGGGGGCGACGGCCCGAGCGCTGATCGCGACGGAGGAGGGGAGCGGCATGTCGGATCGACGAGGTCGGCTGGAGGGACGCAAGGCGATCGTGACCGGGAGCGCGTCCGGCATCGGCGAGGCGACCGCTCGCCTGCTCGCGCGGGAGGGTGCGGCGGTCGTGATCGCCGACCTCGATGCCGAGGGCGCCGAGCGCGTCGCCGACGCGATTCGGAGTGACGGCGGTCGTGCGATCACGCAGCGTACCGACGTCTCGCGGGAAGAGGATGTCGCGGCTGCGGTGGAGGCCGCGGTGGCGGAGTTCGGCGGCCTCGACGTCCTGCACAACAACGCGGCGATGACGGCGGGCCACGAGCACGCGCAGGACGCGGATCTGCTCGAGATGAGTCTCGACTACTGGGATCGGTCGTTCTCGGTCAACCTGCGCGGACCCATGCTGATGGCGAAGCACGCGATCCCGCGCATGATCGACGGCGGCGGGGGAGCGATCGTGAACACGTCGAGCAACCAGTCCCTCGCCGGAGACCTCTCGCAGTTCGCCTACTCGGCGGCGAAGGCCGGGGTGAACGCGTTGACGCGTTCGATCGCGACGACCTACGGGCGACAGGGGATTCGCTGCAACACGGTCTCCCCGGGCTACATCGATACGCCCTCCTCCCGCGGCTCGGTCACGCCCGAGATGGGCGCCGAGATCGTGTCCCACAACCTGGTGCCGCGCGCGGGACGCGCATCGGACCTCGCACACGCCGTCCTCTATCTCGTCTCGGAGGAGGCGGCCTTCGTGACCGGTCAGCTGCTGTCCGTGGACGGCGGACAGCTCGCACACTTGCCGCACTACGCGTATCTGAATGCGTCGGGTGCCGTCACGACCGACGCGGCCGACTGACGCCGCGGACCTAGTTCGCCGAGGCGGGAGCCGTCTCGCCAGGAGGCGCGAACTTCGGATTGCGGCCGCGGTCGGGATCGTCGGGGCGGGGCGCGAGGGCCGGGTTCCGAGCGGCGTCGGCGCGGACCTGCTCGACGTCGTAGAACCAGGCGGGCAGGGCGCCGGCGCGGCGTCCCTCTTCCTTGATGGTCGAGAGTTCGCGGTTGACCTCGGCCAGCTTCTTCTCCGCTTCCTCGATCGCGACGCGATGCACGTGGCGCTTCGTGCCGCGGCGATAGTTGCGGCGATTGGCATCGGCGTAGAGCCCGGTCTCTCGCTCGATCTCCTCGCGGAGGTCGTCGGCGGAGACGAGGAGCTGGCGATAGCGGTTCTGCCAGTAGGTCTTCATGCCTTCCAGCTCGGCGTCGCTGCGGGCGAACGCGAGCGGCGGGGCGACCAGTGCAACGAACATCGCGGCGAGCGAGAGCAGGGCGACGAGCCCCCGAGCGGTGCTTCTGGACGACGATCGCGAGACCATGCTGGAACCTCCCTCTCAGGGAATCGGCGGATCGGATGCAGTTCCTGAGCAACTTCGGAGGGCGCGGCTCGAGACTGCGCATGCGTCGCCTCGGAAGCGGCCTCGGAGCACGTCCACGCCCGGATCTGCAGGGGGGATCCGCTACAGTCTCGCGCGGCGCGACCCGCGTAGCCCCCGTGATCACCGGCCCTGGGGATGTTCCGTTCAGTGAACCGCTTCGACCATCGTCTCGCGTATGCGCTCTTCGTCGCATCCGGTGCGACCGGGCTCGTCTACGAAGTCACGTGGTTCCGGAACCTGTCGCTGATCTTCGGCGCCAGCTTCGAGTCGTCGAGCATCGTCCTCGCGGCCTTCATGGGCGGCATGTCTCTCGGCGGCTTCGTCTTCGGCCGCCTGGCGCGGCGCTTCGACCGACCCCTGCGCGTGTACGCGCTGCTGGAGCTCGGGATCGGCGCGCTCGCGTGCACGCTGCCGTCGTTGATGCGCGCCATCGACGCGCTCTACCTCGTGCTCGCCGATGGCGACGGCAGCGTCGACGCCGGACTCGTCGCCCTCCGCAGCGCGCTTGCCTTCGTCGCCCTGGTGCTGCCTACCTTTTTGATGGGCGCGACGCTTCCGGTCGTCACTCGCCTGCTCGTCGAGGAGGACAGGGAGTTCGGACAGCGTCTGGCGTGGCTCTACGGCTCGAACACCGTGGGCGCGGTCGTCGGCACCCTCGCCGCGGGCTTCTTGATGATCCCCGCGCTCGGCGTCTGGCGCACGCAGCTCGCTGCGGTCGCGGTCAACCTCGCGATCGGCCTCGTCGCGCTGGCGGTCGATCGTCGCGTCCGACCCGTCGCCAACCGCGAATTCCTCGCGGACCGCGCCGACGCCGACGTGTCCGGGGATTCGGTGACCGGCCTGCGCGTCGTCTTCTGGGGCACCGCGCTCTCCGGCTTCTCGTCCCTCGCCCTCGAAGTGCTGTGGACTCGCGCGCTCTCGGTCGCCGTCGGCAGCTCGATCTACAGCTTCTCCGTCATGCTCGCGGCGTTCCTGACGGGCATCGCGATCGGCAGCCTCGTGCACGCGAGTCGCCCGACGGCAGGACGCCCGATCGTTCCGCGCTTCGGCCGCGTCCTCGCAGCCGCGGGGATCTTCTCGCTGGTCGCGTCCAGCGCGATCCCGCAACTCCCCCAGCTCGCGATCCAGATCAACCTGGCGCTCTACGACGACCTGACGCGCATCCGGCCCGTCACGACCTTCCTGCTCGCCTTCTTCTTGATGGTCGTGCCCTGCCTCTTCATCGGAATGGCCTTCCCGCTCGCGAACGAGGCGCGGGCACGTCTCGCCGTCGCGGCCGGACACGGCTTCGCGCGCCCCGTCGGCGACACGCTCTCGCTCAATACCCTCGGTTCGATCGCGGGCTCCCTCGGCGCGGGCTTCGTCCTGGTTCCCTGGATCGGACTCGAGCGCGCGATGGCGGTAGGCGCGTCGCTCTACGTGGCGTACGGCGCGGTCGTGCTGGCGACCGACGTCGCCGATCGACGCGGCGCGACTTCACCCGGGGTGGTATTCGCCGTGATGGCGGCGGGGGTCGCCCTCTCGCTCCCCGCGCTCCTGCCTCAGCGTACGGACGAGTTCTTCGGCGCGTTCAGCAACAACCAGCTCCTGCAATACGTGAGTGCCGACGGTGACATCGACGTCGACGCCGAGCTCGGAAAGGGCGTCATCCGCTACTACCGGGAAGGGCGGAGCGCGACCGTCTCGGTCATGGAGCAGGACGGATTCCGCTCGATCAGTGTGAACGGCAAGATCGTCGCGAGCGACGATCCCGAGGACCTGCGCACGCAGTACATGCTCGCCCACGTGCCGCTGCTGATGCATCCCGCGCCGCGCTCGGCCCTCGTCGTCGGGATGGGCGCCGGCACGACCCTCGGTGGCGTCACCGCCCACGACGATCTCGAGCGCGTCGCCCTCGCGGAGATCGAGCCGGCGATGCTCGGCGCCGAGCCCCACTTCGCGGCCTCCAACGGCTCTCCACTCTCGGACCCGCGGATGCGCGTGTTCCTCGAAGACGGTCGCAACTACCTGAAGACGACGGACCACCGCTACGACGTGATCACCGCGGATCCGATCCACCCGTGGACCCGCGGCTCCGGCTACCTCTACACCGAGGAGTACTACCGCCTCGCGGCCGCGCGGCTCGAGCCGGGCGGGATCATGTGTCAGTGGCTGCCCGTCGCGGATCTCACTCCGGTGGACTTCAAGTCGGTCGTCGCGACCTTCGCCGAGGTCTTTCCGCACACGATGCTCTGGCACAGCACGTCCGCGGTCCTGATCGGGAGCGAGCACCCGCTCGAGGTGGACGAGGCGGAGCTCGCGCGGCGGATGCAGCCGCCGAACGTCGCCCGGCAGCTCGATCTGCTCGGGCTCGACACACCCCTCGCGTTTCTCGGCGAGCTCCAGCTCGACGACGCCCAGGTGCGCGACTTCGCCGCGGGCGCGCCGATCAACACCGACGACAATCTTCACCTCGAGTTCTCGAGTCCCCTCGCGATCGGCGGTGACCGACAGGTGTGGAACGTGCTGCGGGAGCTGCACGACTATCCGCCCGGTGCATCGCCGCTCCGCGACGCGACCGCCGCGCAGGTCGAGGCCTTGCACGCCGTACAGCGCGCCAAGACCCGCACCGTGCTCGCGACGATCGGATTGCGTTCGCCGGTTCAGGAGCGGCGACGAGAGGCGCTCGTCGACCTCGAAGCGCTCGTTGTGGAGCGGCCGGACTACCGCCCCGCGTCGATGACGCTGTCGAGCTACCTGGCGCAGCGGGCCGAGTTCCTGATCGCCCAGGGTGGGCGCAACGCGCCGGTCGGCGCTCGGGATGCCGAGCGTGCGGTCGCCCTCGACGAAGGGAACGACGCGGCCCTTCACGCGCTCGGGCTGGCTGCGGCGCGCCGCGGCCGTCTCGAGGACGCGCTGATCGCCTTCGAACGCGCACGGCAACTCGCTCCCCGGCAGTGGCGTCACCATCTCGAGGTCGCGCGCACGCTCGAGCGGCTCGGTCGGCGCGACGCCGCACGCGCGGCGCTCGCTCGCGGACTCGAAGTCCACCCGACCAACGACACGATGCGCACGCTGAACGACGCCTGGGCGGGAGGCTGAGCCCAAGGCGCATTCGGGGCGCCCGGCTCGATCGGCCTAGCGTGTCGTCGCCCAGGTCCAGCGTGCGATCGCGGCCTCGAACGCGCGGTTCGCGTCCACCGGCAGCATCCATCCCTCGGCGACGAGCCGATCGATCGCCTCGCGCACCTTCGACTCGTACGCGTCGCGCGACACGTAGAGCTCGCGCAGGCTCGGTCGATCGTCCCCCTCCCGGCGCGATTCCGCGGTCGCGGCGAGGGGCACGAAGCTGCCGACGTACCCGACCATCTCATCGGCGCCGCCGGGCATGCCGTGGCGGAGCGCCCAGGGCGTGTAGGTGCCGATCGGCGCTCGGAGCTCGACCCCGCGCAACCCCGTCGCTTCGTTGCCGAGGGCGTCGATCGCGGGCACCCGGATCGCGAACGCCTCGCCGCGCCGGGGCGGCTGGTGACGGACGATGCCGCGTGACCAATCCGGACCGAAGTCCTGGCGATAGGCGACGTGCGGGCTACGCGGGGCCGTGAGGTCCTGGACGGGATAGGTGAGGGCGTCTGCTTCGACGAGGGTGCCGTCCGCGATCGTCGGAATCGTGGAAGGCGGCGGGGCGACGTCGGACTCGACCCACGCGAGCAGGTGCGTGAGCAGCGCGCGCTGGAAGGCGCTGGTGTCGACGCTGCTGCCCACGAAGAGATCCGGGGTCGCCTCGGCTTCCGGGCGCGGCGGGAAGGGCAGGGAGTAGTGCGGCGCGGAGGCCACGTGGTAGAGGCGCTCGTCCGGATGCGGGGAGACGTCCCGCTGCCCGTCGGTCGTCATGTGGATCAGCGACGCTCCGCGTCCCCAGTACTCGTACCCCGTGTTGATCTGGAAGAGTCGGGGCAGCGTCTGCGTCGCGAGGGCCCGATCGAAGAGCCCTTCCTCTCTCGGTCCCGCGGCCGGGGCGCGGCCCGTGAAGGGTGCATCGTCGCCCGGGTAGAAGAAGTTCGCGTAGGGATTGCCGACCCGGCCCGGATGCCCGAAGCGGTGGTTGAAGCCGCCGCGCCCCGCGCCCCCGATCTGGATCATCATCCCGTCGAAGACGCGGTGCCCGAGCTCGTCGCGGTTGAACCCGTCGTAGAGGAAGTGGCGCAGGAACCGACCGGACTGCGAGAGGCCGTGGGCGATCACGCGTTGGGCGGCGAAGGGGCAATCCGGGTCCCGCGTGACGAAGCGCGCGAAGTCGCGGAAGGCGGCGAACCCCAGGCCGAGAATCGGCGGTGACTCGGCGGCGTAGACGAGCTCGTAGATCCAGCCCGCCTCGAAGGGGCCGTGGGTCGCGACGATCGCGTGGCCTTTCGGGTCGAAACGCCAGGCCGATCGCGGGACGGTCTCACGCGGCGCTTCCCGGCCCGGGCGGCGGGTTAGCACGTTGGCTTTCGCAGAGGGATCCGCGGGAGGAATCGGGTCGTGACCGCGGGTGGCGAGCTCGAGTCGCTCGCTCGCCTCGTCGACCACCCAGTCCGATCGCGCAAGACCGCGTGTCGGCTCGCCGTTCTCGCCCTGCGCCCGGGGCACGTCCAGCCGCATCGCGTCGGGAAAGCGCGGCGCATCCGCCTGCCATCCGACCCACGCGATCGTGAGACCGTGCTGCATCAGGAAACCGTCGCCCCAGTCGGTGGGCTGCTCGGGATCCAGGAGCGCGGGCGCGCCGAAGGGCTTTCGTACACGGTTCATGCCGCCGAGGATCAGTCGCCGTCCCCGGTTCGGGACGTCGACGATCGCCGTGCCGCGCCGCTGGGCGGGGTCGACCGGCTGCAGCACGCTGAAGTCGCCGCTGGCCCGGACGAGGCCCTGCTCGTCCCGGGGCGCGAGGGCGAGGTCCGTCACGCGCGCGTTCGCGTCGTTGCCGGGATCGAACCCGAATCGCACCCGGCCTTCGATCAGCTCGTGGGCGATCGCTTCGCCTCCCGCGGTCCTGAACGCGTCCGGCGCGAGCACCGCCACCCGGCGCTCGACCTCGATGCCCAGCACGCGGGCCTCCGCCGGAGGCGTCGTCAGGACCGAGGCAAGGGCGACCCCCGCGACGAGCGTGACGAAGGCGGCGAGCGACTCGAATCGTGCCATGAACGGGCTCGCGTCGTATCGCTTCATTCGGACGTGTTGGACAGCAGCTGGCCGGCGAACACGTCCTCGACGACCTGGGCGTCGTCGAGGGCGACCTGCCCGGCGACCACGACGGTCTGGATGCCCGCGGAGGCCTGGAAAGGATCGCCGTAGGTCGCCCGGTCGAGCACGCTCTCGGGATCGAAGATCGTCAGATCGGCATCGGCCCCGACGGCGATCCGGCCCTTGCGTTCGAATCGCGGGAAGAACTTCGCGAGCCGCGCGGCCGGGAGCGAGGTCATCTTCGCGAGCGCCGTCGTGAGGTCGAGATCGCTTCTCTCCCGCACGTGCCGTCCGAGGACCCGCGCGAAGGCACCGTTATGCGGCGCGACCATGCTCTCCTCGTCGCGCATCGGCAGCAGGTCGCTGACGACGATCACGCCCGGTTCGACCAGCGCGAGGCGCGTCCACTCAGGCTTCAGGTAGTGGTGGACGACCTGACCGAACGGCTGCTCCTCGCGATAATCGTTCCAGGTCGCCTCGTCGAAGCGCATGCCGGTCGCCGCCCACTCCACGTCGCCGTAGTCGATCGCGAAGATCGATCGCCAGTCCCTCGAGAATACGGCGGAAGAGATCAGGGCGGAGCCCGCGTCGTAGGGCAGGAGCTCGGTCGTCACGTCGATCCCGCGCTCCCGCGCCTCGCGGATCTCTCGCAGGAAGAGCTCGATGTTGCGCATCGCGAGATGTTGGATGTGGCAGACGTGGATCGCGGCGCCGGTCTCGTCCGCCAGCCGGAGCGCCTCGCGCAGCCCGGCCGGGTCGCCGTTCACGCCGCGCCGCAGGTGGATGTAGAGAAGGCTGTCCCGGGCCGCCGTGACCTCGAAGATCATCCGGAGCTCGGGCTCCAGGGTGTGCTCGCTCAGATAGTCGAGGGGGACACCGACGCCCAGGGCGCCTCGCCGGAGGTCGGCGTCGAGGCGAGCACGGATCTCCTCGCGGTCGTCCGCGTCGACCTCCTGCGCGAACAAGGACGCGGGGTCCGGACTGACCAGCATGCGGAGCAGTGTCCAGACGCCACCGAGAGTGACGGGCCGCGGCGTCGACGAGAGCAGGCTCGAGAAGCGCAGACCGAGGGTCGTCTCGACCCGAGCCGAAGCCCAACCCGTGGACGCGCCGTAGTGGATCCGGGCGCCGTCCTCGAGGGCGGCGCCGACGCCGTCGAAAGGATAGGTCCCGGCTTCGAGCTCGAGGGCGGTCGTGACGCCGTCCGCGAGCTGGTAGCGCTGGCCGAGCGGGGTCGGCGAGTGGGTGTGCAGGTCGATGAAGCCGGGCGAGACGACGAGGCCGGTCGCGTCGATCGTGCGCGCGCCGGAGAGAGGGGTCTCGCTGATGGCTTCGATCCGCTCACCGCGTAGGCCGAGATGGCGGATGGCGTCGAGTCCGCTGGCCGGGTCGACGACCCGGCCGCCGGCGATCACGAGGTCATAGGTATCGGCGTCGGCGTCGTGTCCGTCCGCGAGTCCTTGCGCCGCGGCGAGGAGCAAGAGGATGGACAGACAGATCGAGCGGCACGCTGCGGACATCTTCACCTCGATTGGAAGGTTGCGCGAGGATAGCGATCGGAACCGGAAGACGACGCGCAATCCGGCGGCGGAGCGCGGGCATAGCGGTGCCGAGGCGGTCCCACGTCCGCGCGCATGGCGACTTCTTCTGATGGAAGGCCGCCGGCCACCTCGTTTCGATTCTCGACCACAGGGGCGTGGGAGAGATCTGTGACTGCGGGGCACCTGGCGCAGTTCTCGGTCGGCGGTCTTCCGGCCTGTCCAGGCGCCCGCTCGCGGCGCCCAGTGTCGGTCGCTCGCAGCGCCCTCGTTGATGTACGCTCGTCGGGTCGCGACCCATGGCGACGACGAGGAGACAGTGGAGATGGAGTACCGCAACCTGGGCGATTCGGGACTGAAGGTCTCGCTCGCCGGAATCGGCTGCAACAACTTCGGGATGACCATCGACTACGCGGAGAGCGAGAAGGTCATTCGCGCCGCCTACGACGCGGGCATCACCTTTTTCGATACCGCCGACTGTTATGGCGGGGGTGGCTCCGAGGAGTTCCTCGGTCGGGCGCTCGGAGCAGACCGCCAGAACGTCGTGCTCGCCAGCAAGTTCGGCGTCGCGATGGGCCGGGGTCCGATGATGTCGGGCTGCTCCCGTCGCTACGTGATGCAGGCGTGCGAGGCGAGCCTCCGTCGGCTCGGCACGGACTACATCGACGTCTACTTCATGCACGTCCACGACCCGGACACGCCGATCGCCGAGACCCTCGACGCGTTGAACACCCTGATCGACCAGGGCAAGGTCCGTTACATCGGCTGCTCGAACCTCGACGGCTGGCAGATCTCGAACGCCGCGTGGGAGGCCGAGACCGCAGGACTCCGCGGCTTCGTGACTGCGCAGAACGAGTGGAGTCTCCTGAACCGCGACGTAGAGCGCGAAGTCGTGCCGGCCGCGGACCATCACGGTCTGGGCATGGTTCCCTACTTCCCGCTCGCCTCCGGTGCGCTGACGGGCAAGTACAAGCGCGGCCAGAAATTCGACGCCGACAGCCGCTACGGTGGCGGCGAGGGACGCGAGATGTTCTGGCAGATGTATCCCCAGTTCGTGTCGGACGAGGCCCTCGACAAGACGGAGCGGCTCGAAGAAGTCGCCGCGGCCGCGGGGATCACGATCATCGAACTTGCGCTGTCGTGGCTGGCGAGCCAACCCTCGGTATCGACGGTGATCGCGGGCGCACGCACGGCCGAACAGCTCGAGGCCAACGCGAAGAGCACCCGTGGCGACCTCACGCAGGACGTGCTCGATGCCGTCGAGAAGGCGCTCGCCTAGATCGAGGCCGCGCGATGCGCGAGGAGGACCGCGATGGGATCGCTCGAAGCGAGGCTGCGGGGCGCGTGGCAGGGCCGGGTGTCCGGCTGCATGCTCGGCAAGGCCGTCGAGGCGTACTCGATGACCCAGGGGCACGAGAAGCTGACCGAGTACCTCGGCGCGGTCGACGCGCTCCCGCTCCGGGACTACATCCCGTTCGCGGACGAGCCGCCGCCGCTCCTGCTCGCATCGTGTTGCCGCGGTCGGTTCGAAGCGAGTGAGCCCGACGACGACGTCAACTACTCGGTGCTCGCGCTGGGCATGCTCGAGCAGCACGGGGCCGCGCTCGCGACGACCGATGTCGCGCGGACCTGGCTGATGAAGCTTCCGGTCGGGATGACCTTCACCGCCGAGCGCGCCGCCTTCAAGACGCTGCTCGCGAACGCGCACGAGTGGTTCGCGATGGGGGCGGAGCCGGGCTTCGATCTCGCGCTCTGCTCCGACAACGAATTCAACGACTGGATCGGGGCCCAGATCCGCGCGGATGTCTACGGCTGGGTCGCACCCGGAAACCCCGCGCTCGCCGCGCGCCTGGCGCGCGCCGACGCCGATCTCTCCCATCGCGGCGACGGGGTGCACGGCGCCGTGGTCGTCGCCGCCTGGGGCGCGGCGATCCCCGAGGCGGGCGATCTGGGCAGCGCGCTCGATGCGGCGCTCGCCGAGATCCCGGCGGAGTCCGGCGCTGCGGCGGCGGTCGAGCTCGGACGCAAGACCGCGCTCGCGGGGGAGGGCGCCGAGGCGATCCACCGCGAGTATGCGGACCTGTCGCCGGTCCACACGAACAACAACCTCGCGCTCGTCGTCTGGGCCCTGCTCTCGCACCCGGACGATTTCGGTGCCGCGATCGGAGACGTGGTCGCGGCGGGCTGGGACACGGACTGCAACGGCGCGACCGTCGGGGCGCTCTGGGCGTTGCAGCAGAAGCCGGTCCCCGAGGCGTGGACGGCGCCCTGGCAGGGGCGCATCAAGGCCACGCTCGCCGGTCAGGGCGAGCTCGCACTCGACGACCTCGTCGCCCGGACCGTCGCAGTCACCGAGCGACTCGCGGAAGCGCGTTAGGCCCGGACGCCGGATCCTCCGGTGTCCACCCTAGTCGGCCTGCGAGAAGCACCGGATATTTCGAGGCGAGGCGGCGCGATCCGTCGAAATCCCATAGGCAACCCACCGGCAATTCCGATGTCCCTTCGTACCGACCGCCGCAGGTCGGTCGAACGCGGGAGACGTCATGGAAGATCCGAGCCAGGGTTCGTCGCGGAACTTGCGCCCAGAGAAGACCCTGGGCCTGATTCAAGCCCACGCCCTCGGCTGGGACGGTTCCGTCGATCACTCGCTGATCGAAGTGGAGGGAAAGCCCGCGGTCCAACACACCATCGAACGTCTGCTCGAGACGACCGGTCTCGACCCGAGCCGTTGCTGCCTCGCGGTGCCCGACGAGGGCGTGAACGACGCGTTCCTTCCGGTCGCGAGCGCGACCGGCGTGACCCTCTTCCGGGGCTCGACGAACGACGTCGCGCTCCGCCTCCTCCAGGCCGCCGATCATTTCGGCGCGACGCGGCTGCTCCACGTGATGGGCCAGCACATGTTCCTCATCCCCGAGCTGCTCGAGCGTATGATGGAGGTCCAGGATGACGGCGAATACGATCTCGTCCAGGCGCCGATCAACTTCGAGACGCACTTCACCGGGATCGCCGTTCGCGTCGACGCCCTCCGCCGCGCCCGAGAGCAGATCCTGACGCTGCCCGAGGACGAGCGGTTGCGGCTGCTCGTGCGCCCGCTCTCCTACGTGTTCAAGCAGTCCGACCACTTCAGCGCGCGGATCCTGCCCACGGAAGAGCTCCCCCGCTACGCCGACGACGAGCTGCGCACGTTTCGCGAGCGCGCCCGCGAGATGTTCGTCGGGACCGAACGCTCGACCTCCGACGCGAGCCGCGCCTTCCAGCCGGGCAACTACTGCGCCCAGCGCTACCTCCACGTCGTCCAGGCGCTGGGGGCCTCGGACGTGGTGCTCGATGCGGCCTGTGGCGACGGCTCCGGGTCCGAGATCCTCGCCCGTCACGTCCGTCGCGTGGTCGGGGTCGACCTCGATCCGGACGTGATCGCGACGAACCGGGCCGAGCGCGCCTCGGATCGCGGCAATCTCGCCTTCGAGCAGGGGGACGCCTGCGCGCTGCCCTTTCCCGACGACCATTTCACCGCGATCGTGAGCCTCGAGACGATCGAGCACGTCGAGGACGTCGAGGCCTATTGTCGGGAGATGCGTCGGGTCCTGAAGCCGGGCGGGCGCTTCTTCTGCTCTACGCCCCAGAACCTCTTCGGCGCGATCCCGATCAACCCGTGGCACCTGCGCGAGTACAACGCCGCAGAATTCCGCGCGATTCTCGAGCGCCACTTCGAGACCGTCGAGATTCGCGGCGCGGTGAACGGCGTGCTCACCGACGGCGAAGTCGGGAACAACATGATCGCGACGGCCGTGGCGCCGTCTTTGCCTCGCGGACGGCGGGTACCGCCCGTGGACGCCCCGTCCCCCGCCTGATCGCGCACGGGTCGCACGTTAGTCGATGCCGCGCATCTCCGGATAGAACTGCTGCGCCCAGCGCCGGAGCGTCGGCAGGGGTCCGTCGTCCTCGACGAGGGGCGGACGGTCGCGGTAGACCTTGTTCTCCCAGATCGGGACGTCGGCGTCGGTCTGGGCGAAGACGGCATCGATGTAGGCGCGCTGGTCGGGCGAGAGTTCCCCCTTGCCCTCGGTATCCTCGAAGAGGAGGTGCTGTGTCAGCTCGCAGTACTCGTCGTCGATCGGCGTCGTGGCGGTGACGAAGAAGATCTGCGGCGACTGCGGGACGCGAAGCCAGACGAGCCCGAGCCCCCACGCCTCCTGGAGCGCGAACACGTAGTCCTCAGCGTCGGTGCCCATCGACGTGCCCGGGACCGAGCTGCGCTGGTAGTAGACCGGACCTTCGACGCGCGCCTCTGCCTGCGGAAGGACCGGCAGGCCGTGGATGACCTCGAAGTGCGCCGTGTCGGGGACATTCTCGGCCAGCTCCTGCACGTGCATGCGGATCTTCCACCTTCGCGTCTCGTACCCGAGCCAGCCCGCGTCCTCGAACTCCGGAACGTCGCGCATGTGCCAGTCGGGCGTGGTGTCGTCGTCGCTGTGCCAGACCAGGATCAACCCCGCGCGCTCGTCGACGCGCTTCGTGCGCACACCCACGTTCGGCAGCTGCCCGCGCGAAAGGTAGGGGATCGCCGAGCAGCGGCCGTCGCCATCGAAGCGCCAGGCGTGGAAGGGGCAGACGAGCTCCTGCCCCTCGACGCTCCCGCCGTGGCCAAAGTGGGCGCCGAGATGCGGGCAGTGCGCCTCCACCACGTGCGCCTCGCCGGACGCCGTCCGATAGAGCACGAGGTCTTCGCCGAAATAGCGGATCGCGCGCACCTGGCCGGGGGCCAGCTCCGTCGACTTGGCGACCTGGTACCAGCCGTCGGGGGTCGAGGTGAACGGGTATCGCGAAGTCGACGGCGGCGTCGGGCCCCGATCGGGCGTCGTCTCCTGGATCGGCTGGGCCATCGGGTCCTCCTGCTGCGTCGAGCGGCGCTCTGGCGTGCCGTTTAGACTACCGGAAGCGGAGGCGAACGGCGCTCCATCGTGGAGCGCCGGCGCGTCGGGAGGAGAGCCGGAGATGGGCATGCACGAGGGGCGCGTGGCGCTCGTGACGGGCGCGGGAAGCGGGATCGGACGCGCCAGCGCGCAGATCTTCGCGCGCGAAGGAGCGCGGGTGGTCGTGGTCGACCTGAACGAGGGCGGCGCCAAGGAGACGGCCGACCAGATCGAGTCGGCGGGCGGGGAGGCACTCGCCCTCGCGGTCGACGTCTCCGACGAGGCCCAGGTCGAGGGCATGATCGCCGCGACGATCGACCGGTTCGGACGACTCGATGCCGCGATGAACAACGCGGGCATCACGAGCCCGAGCTTCGTGTTCCACGAGATGCCCCTCGAAGAGTGGCACCGGATGCTCGGGGTGAACCTGACCGGGGTGTTCCTCTGTATGAAGCACGAGCTCGCGCAGATGGTCCAGCAGGACGTGCTCGGATCCGGGCGCGGCGCGATCTGCAACACGAGCTCCGGGGCCGGTGTCGTGCCCGCGCCCGGTCAGCCGCACTACACCGCAGCGAAGCACGGCGTGCTGGGCATCATGAAGAACGCCGCGCAGGAGTATGCGGGGCAGCTCATCCGCTGCAACTCGGTCCTGCCGGGGATCACCGACACGGCGATGCTCCAGGCTTCGTTCGCCGCGAACGGTCCGGAACATCGCAAACGGCTCGAGGCGACCGTCCCCGGCGGCGTACTCGCGAAGCCCGAGGAGATCGGGGAGACGGCGGTCTGGCTCTGCTCCGACCACGCGAGCCGCGTGAACGGCCAGGGCGTGATCGTGGACGGCGGGGGCGTGCTACGTTAGTCGAGATCGCGACTAAGGTGCGGCGACGTCGCTGCCGGTCGCGCGGACTCGCGCGACACCGTCGTCTGCGAAGTAGGCGCGCACGTCGGGATCGGCCAGGAGGGCCGCATAGCCCTGCTGAAACGCTTCGGCGAGTACCACGCCGAAGTCGCGGCGCCCCTTCTGGCTCCGGGTCACCGGGGTCCCGACGAAGCCTGGCGCACGGTGCTCCGCTTTGATCTGCTGGCTCCACACGGGCACGCCGTCGTTCGCGTGCAGGCTGAAGAGCATGGTGAGCGCGGTATCGACGGGTTCGGGGTCGATGATCCCCTCGACGCCGTCCCAGTCTCGATTGGCCGAGATGATCCGTGCCTCGAACCAGGGCCGGGCGGAGAGTCGCCCGCACACGTCGGAGTAGTCGACGATCACGTCGCGGAACGCGGCCTTGGCCATGCGCTCGAAGTTGATCGCCGCTCGCTTGCCGAGCTCCACCCGGTACGGATGATCGTCGACGTTCCAGTGTCGCGAACGCAGCTTCTTGTCGATGCAGACTTCGACCGCGCCGGCGATCGGCGGGAGCGGGCTCATGAACGACATCGCCTCGAGCTCGACGCCCACGATCGGGCGCGCGCAGGCGCTCGTGAGCGCGGCGAGCGTCGTCAGCACGAGAAGCAGTTCGAGGGTTTCGGCTAGGGGACGGGGCATGAGGGTTCCTGGGGCGGGGCGCGGCACGTCAGCCGTCGGTTCCGGTTCGTGGATCCGCGGCGTCCGACACCTCGGTCTGCACGTCGGGCTCGAACGCCGCGCGGACGCTCGGCGACTTCATCATTCGATCGTGGACCTGCTCGAACGCGGACGCGAGCACGATTCCAAAGTCCCGGCGTGCGCGTCGGGCCAGCTCGCTCGAACGAAAAGCCAGGAGAGGGAAGAAAACGCTGTGGGTGACGACGTCGTACCCGTGTTCCATAGCGGTGCTTCGGGTGCTGTGCGTGCCGGTCGCCCGAGTCGACCAGATCTCCGCACCGTCGTTCTGGTGGAGTTCGATCGAAAGCGTGAGCTCGGTGTCGACGGGCGTGGGCGTGATCCACCCCTGGAGTCCGTCCCAGTCCCGCTTTGCGGAGACGATCGACGCCGTGATCCAGGGATGATCGGTGCGTTCGCCGCATTGCTCGTCGAAGACGACGACCGCATCGCGGAACGAAGCCTTGGCGAGCCGTTCGAAGTTGAGAGTCGCCCTCGACCCGAGCTCGATTCGATAGCCGGTCTCGCCGGCATTCCATCGGCGCGCCCGGAGCTTCTTCTGGATGCACACCTCGACGTCGCCGGGAATCGGACCGGATGCGTTCTCGAACGGCAACGGCTGCAGCGCGACGGTACGGATTTCGCCGCATGCCGTCGTGAAGCCGATCGCCGCGATCGCGACGAACGCCGCGAGTCTGTTCGTGAAGATCCGGGTCACGGGAGGCATCGAGCGGGTCCTGATTTCGCCGCGTGCCCGCCCTCGCCGCACGCTACCTGTTGGGCGCGTCAGTAGAGGACGGCTTCGCGGTCTCGGCGTCCGAGGGTACCGCGGTTCGCATCGCCTGTCGGACCGCGTCGGCGCTCAGGAGCTCCTCGTAGAGCCGGAGCAGGCCGGCCCCGAGCGCCTTGCCGAACTCTTCGGCGGCGTGCTCCGAGCGTTCCTTGATCGAGGCGTCCCGCACGATGATGACCGGCCCGGCTGCACCGAGGGGCGGCGCCACGTAATACGCCTCGTCGAGCGCACCGTCGAGGAGGCCCGCTCCGGAAGGCGAAGCCTTGGAGACGGTCTCGAACTCCGTCGACCAGATGAGGGAGCCGTCGTCTGAAGACAGCTCTGCCGACAGGGTGATCGCAGTCCACTGGTCCGCCCCCTCGGCCACCTCGCTGCGTCGGTCGCGGTTCGCGGAGACGATTCGAACGTCGAAGGACGGATGGTCCGACATCACGCCACATCGAGAATCGAACGACACCTCGACCTCGTCGAAAGCGGTCTTGGCGAGTCGCTCGACGTTCGGATAGGCCCGCGAGCCCAGGTCGATCCGGAAGGGATGCTCGGAGACGTTCCATTGTCGCGCCCGGAGCTTTGGCGTGAGGCAGAGTTCGATCGGGCCCGCCAAAGGGGCCTCGGGCGCCGGGAACTCGATCAGAGCGAGCTGAACCGTCTCGATCGGGCGGATGCTCGGGAGGTCCTCGCGGCCCAGCACGGCAGGCTGGCCGTTCCTGCAGCCGGCGGTGGTGATCAGGGTCGCGAGTACGATCAGCCACGCGATTCGTCGACGGTGCATCGGAATGTCCTCCGCCGCAGAGCGTAGATGATCACGCGCGGGGCCCCCATTTCGGATCCGGGACGGGCGTTAGGCGCGGCTCAGGTGCCGGAGGAGGCGGCCATGTCGCGCTCGATCGTGCGCCCGGCGAGCCCGAAGAGCAGCGCTCCGACCGAGCAGGAGAGGAGGATGTAGAAGATCGACCAGCGCACCGCCTCGTCGCCGTAGGTCGGTTCGAGGGAGTCGTTGAGCGCACCCACGCCCCATGGGCCGAGTCCGGTTCCGAGGAACGTGATGAATATGATGATGAAGGAGGAGGCGAGGGCGCGCATGTTCGGCGGCGCGAGGTTCTGCGCGATGCCGTACGCGACCGGCGCCCAACCCGCGCTCGAGAGCGCCGCGGGAACGGCCCACCACATGGCCTCCCGCCCATCGGGCCACATGAGGATCAGTCCCTGCCACGGGATCATCAGCAGGACGGTGATCGCCCCGATCCACGCGTACCACTTGAGGCTTCTGCGCCCGAGGCGGTCGACGAGCATGCCCGTGAAGATGGATCCGAAGAACGCGGGGATGTACTGGATTGGTCCGAGACGGGGACCGATCTCCGCCGGGGCCATGTCGTGGACACGCTCGAAGAAGGTCGGGAGCCACATGCCGATCCCGGTTCCGGCGAAGGACGCGATCCCGGCGCCGAGACCGACGAGCCAGAACGTCGGTAGGCGAAGGAGGAACTGCGCGGCTTCCGCGATCGTCGCGCTCTCCTGGGCCGGCGATGCGGCGCTCGGGGGATCGAACTGGCCGCGTCGGGGTTCGCGGACCAGGAAGCGCACGACGAGGGCGATCAGCAGCCCCGGAAGACCGACCACGAGGAAGGTCATTCGCCAGCCGATCTCGTCGACGAGCACGCCGCCGATCACGAGACCGAGCATGCTCCCCCAGTAGACGCCGGTCTGGAAGAACGAGAGCGCGGTCGCGCGCCGCTCCGGCCCGAAGTAGTCCGAGAGCAGAGAGTGCGCGGGGGCAGCCCCGGCGGCCTCGCCGACCCCGACGCCGATGCGCGCGACCACGAGCTGCGTTGCGCTCGAGGCTGCACCGGAGATTGCCGTGAAGCCGCTCCAGACCGCCATGCCGATGGCGATGATCGATCGCCTGGATCCGACGTCCGCCCAGCGCGCGATCGGGATGCCGAGGCCCGTGTAGAAGATCGCGAAGGCGGGCCCCAGCATGAATCCCGCGACCGCATCGGAGATGTCGAGGTCTTCCTTGATGTCCTGGATCATCACCGCGAGCACGTACCGATCGAGGTAGTTGCACGTGTACATGATCACCATCACGGCGAGCACGTAGTTCGCGTAGCGCGGACTCGGGAGGTCCGACGACGGATCAGGGGTGGGCGGGTCGGTCACGTGTCAGGTGGGCTCGCCGATCCGGTCGATGCATTCGAGGATCGAATCGAAGCGCGCCTTGAAGATGTCCCGCATGTCGTCGTGCGTGAAGATGTACGGGAGCTCGCGTCGGATTCCGGAGAGCACGATCGGACCCACGTCGTCCGGGGCCATCCCGCCGCGGATGAAGGGCGAGAGCGCCTCGGACATTCCGCCGGACCGCGCACCCGTCGGGCGCAGGCGATCGGAAGCAGGCAGGTTGGTCTCGATCGGCCCGGGGCAGAGCGTCGACACACCGATCCCGTCGGGCTCGAGGTCCGTTCGCATCGACTCGCTGTAGGCGACCACACCGAACTTGCTGACCGCGTACGCGAGGCCACCCGGGTGCGACATGTGCCCGCCGATCGACGCCGTGTTCACGACATAGCCCCCGCGCCCTTGCTCACGAAGGACGGCGGCTGCTTTCTGGCCGACGTGGAAGACGCCGTCGACATTCACGTCGAGCACGAACTTCCAGTCGTCGAAGGTGCAGTCCCGCATCTCGCCGCCGAGGTAGACCCCGGCGTTGTTGAACACGAGATCGACCCCGCCGAACTCGGCACTCGCGGCGTCGAAGAGCGCGTCGACGGCGGCCGGGTCGCGCACGTCCGTCCGCACCGCGAGGCTTCGCGCTCCGCGCTCGGCGAGGTCCTTCGCGGCGGCTTCGGCGTTGTCCGGGTCGATGTCCGCGATCACGAGGTGGGCGCCTTCACCGGCGAGGGCACGCGCGATTCCCTGGCCGATGCCCGAAGCGCCGCCCGTGACGATCGCGACCTTGTCCTTGAATTCCTGCATGAGCGCCTCCTGGCCTGGCGGGGTTCGAGCCGTGCGCGAGTCCGTCCCCGCGCTCCGACGATAACCGCGTTGGGAGCGCTTCGGCAGGTGCGCCGATCGCGCATTCCGAGGGGGCGTCGACTCGGGTAGGCTCGCGGTCATGCCCAGCGAGCTCCAACCGACGGCGACCGCGCCCTCCGATCGCGCCTCCCGCCGATCGCGCGTAGCCACTTGCGGGATGACGCTGCTGCTTGCCTGGGTCGCCACCGGCTGCGCGTCGGTCTCGCCCTGGAATCAGCCCTTCGTCGAGGTGCGCACGCCCAACTTCGTCGTCGCGTCGAGCTTCGGTGAGGAAGCCGCGCTCACCCTTGCGCGGGAACTCGAAGCCTTTCACGCGGGGGTGCTCTACGCCGTCGGCCTCGCACCCGACGCCCGTCTCCCGAATCCGACCCGTGTCCTCGCCTTCGACGACCGCGGCTTCGGGCGCCCCTTCGCGCTGCGAAGCGAGGTGGCCGCGCTGCTGCCCGGGGTCGATGCACCGATCCTCGTGATCCGCGCGCCGGGTGACTTCGCCGAACGCGTGATTCCCGACGTGCGCCACCGCTACGCCCACCGCGTGCTCCGCGCGCTCTCGGAGGAACGCCCGCCGCTCTGGTACGCGGAGGGTCGCGCTCGCCTCGCGTCGGAGATCCGCGTCTCGGGAACCGTCGCGGAGATCGGGCGCGCGGAAGCGGCGCTCGGACGACAGATCATGGATTGGCATCGCGGCGATCTCGCCGAGGTGCTCGACGTCACCTCCCTGGCCGATCGCTCGCTGGCGTCACGGCGGGAGTTCGAGGCGGCGAGCTGGGCGCTCGTGCACACGCTGCTCTTCGATGCGCCGCGCAAGCAGCCCGGCAGGCAAGCGCTCGATCGCGTCCGGCGCGCCTTCGAGGGCGCGCGTCCAGGCGCGTTGCGCGCCGCGACGGATCGGCTCGGGAATCGCGGGGCGCTCGCGGACCGCGTCTATGCGCACCTCTCCTCGGAGCGACATCGGCTCGATCGCGTGCAGGTCGCGGGTCTCGAGCCCGACGCGCTCGATCCTCGCGCCCTCGCTCCGGCGGACGCGCGTCGGCGGCTCGCGGAGCTCGCGCTGGTTCTCGATCGGCCGACCCTGGCGCTGGAGTACCTGGATCGCGCGCTCGAGGGAGAACCCGAGGCGCCTGCCGCGCGTGGGCGTCGCGCGCTCGCGTTGGCGCGACTCGGTCGGCACGCCGAAGCCATGGACCTGATTCGCGGGATCGGGAACGACGTGGAGGCGGCACTGCCGGCCGGATCCGCTGCGATTCGGATCGCGCTCGATATCGGCGACGCGTCGCTGCGGCGCGAAGCGCTCGACCGCGGGCGCGAGTTCCTGACCGGAGTCACGGAGCGCACGCGCGCACGCGGCCGGGGCGCCGCCTGGGTCGGGATCGCCCGGAGTGCGCTCGTGCCCGGGGAGGATCCGAAGCGTGCGACCGATGCGCTGGCCGCAGCCGCGCGCGTGGCGCCGGGAGCCCTCGAAGTCGATCTCGTCGCGGCGGAGGTGCACGTCGCGCTCGGACGCGAGAGGGCCGCGCGCCTGCGCGCGACCGAAGTGCTCTCCCGGTCGCACGACGAACGATTTCATGCGCGCGCGCGGGCGTTCCTCGAATGACTGACCGACTCAGTCGGCCGGCGCGTACCAGACAGGCGACGACCAGGCGCGCTCCTGCGCGACGCGCGGCACCGCCGGGTCGTCGCACGCCTCCGGCCGCGCCTCGCCCGCGAGGTTCAGGCACGCGCGCGTGTAGGCGCGGCAGCTCGGATTCTCGATCACGCGGACGTAGTAGGCGGCGTGCTCGTCGGGGTCGAACTCCGGATCGACCCAGCGCGCACAGAGCGCCCCCGCGCCCTGGCCGCGCGGCTCGCACGTGAGCGGGTCGACGTCAGCGTCGTTCGGACCACCCGCGACGTCGACGACCCGCTGGACCGCGCGTCCCTGGTCATCGCTCGTCACCTTGATGACCTGCATGCGCTGGAGGCGTCCGCCCGGATGCCCGGGAAGGCCCGGATCCGCGAGGGCGCTCGCGACGAAGACGGGCGCGTCACTCGCCCGTCTCGGCAGGTCCGCCCCCATCGGCACGCCCGCCTCGTACGCGCGTCGCGCGAGGTCGGGCCGCTCGCAGAGATCCTCCGACAGGTCCCAGCCACCGAAGAACCGCACCAGCATCCGGGGACCGCTAGTCGCGAAGGTCTCGCGTCGCTCGAGCGCATCGAAGATCGCCTCGCGTGTATTCTCCTCGGCCCAGACCCCGGCGAGGCCGCCCGGGTTGTCGTTGCCGAAGCTGTTGGTGCGCTGGGGGCGCGCGACGCCGTCCCGGATCCACTCTTCGGTGTCGCCGGGCAGGCCTTCGTGAATGTCGGTCGCGCCGATGAAGCCGGTCTGAAAGGGGTTCGCACCGACCCGTTCCGCTTCGAAGAGGCCGCGGGCGACCGCATAACGCGCGAAGTCTCGTCGCGTGAAGCAGCCGCGGCCGAGGAGCGCGCCGCCGCCCACGCCGTCACCGCAGTCCTCGACGGTCCCGTCGATCGGCTTGCGGTACTTCTCGAAGCCGCAGAGCTCGTCCGGCGCGCCGAGCACGCCGACGAGCCCGTTTCGGCATTCGGAGTCGCCCTTGATCTGGAACATCTCGACGAGCGGCTCCATCCGCCGTCGCAGATCGGTGTAGCGACGTCGCCCCGCGGGCGTGTCGGCACCTCCGTAGTCGAGGGAGAACACCCGGCCGTTCGACAGATTCGGGTTGTGCGGGATCGTGACCGCGTCGCAGCCGGTGCCCGCGTCGACGCATTCGTCCGCCAGCGCCTGCCAGAGGCCGAGTGCGTCCGGGGTCGTCCGCGAGGAGACGGGCAGGGCCGGTACCGTCGCGTTCCGGAAGATCACGTTGCGGTGGACCTTCGACATCTCGGGATTCGACGAATACTCGTACGCGACGAACGTGGTGAACGTGCACGCACGATCGTGGTGCGCGGCCGCGGCCTGGATCTCCTGCCAGGCAGAGCGCATGCCCTGGACGCAGCGCGCGCCGGTCACGCCCCCTTCGCCGCAGACGACCTCGCTGTCGAGGTCGGCGAGGAGCGCGACGATCTTGCGCACGCCGTCTGCCAGATCGCCGACGGACTGCCAGGGCGCGCGGAAGCGATGGCAGACCTCACTTTCGTAGGCCGTCGTGCCGGGGGTCGTACACACGCGGGGTCCGCCGATCATCTCCGCGTGGTCCGTGACCGCGGTGAAGTCGAGGGGGCGCGGGATCGTGACGTCCGCCGGGACGACCCCGGTCTGCGTGATCACGTTCATACTCGCGCTGCCTCGACCGCTCGCGAAGCGATAGGCGTCGTCCGGGCGCGTGCGGGTCTGGAACACGTAGGCGTCCGAGGAGAGCGACGTATGGACGTGCAGGTCGCCGAAGAGCGCGCGTCGCTCCGGGGTGAAGTCGGCGCAGCGCTCACTCGCCTGCGCGAACGACCCCGACAGGAAGAGCAGGCCCACCGCGAGGGCGAGCGAGATCGTCTTCGAGCGGGTGCCCGAAGGGTCTCGGCGCGGCGTGGTCGACGCTCGGGGCATGCTCGGGATCCTCCGGGACTCGACATCGGGCGGTGCCAGCGTACCGGATCGGGAGGGGTGCGGGCCGATGGATTTCCATAGACTCGGAGGTCCTTCGCACCCCGACCCGACTGGAGACTGCCGATGCGTGCCGCCGTCCTGACCGCCGTGAACGAACCCCTCGAGATCCTCGACGTGGACGTCGACAAGCCGAAGGCGAAAGAGGTCCTGATCCGAACGGCCGCCGCCGGCGTGTGCCACAGCGACATGCACTTCCAGGAAGGCAAATACCCGACCCAGTGCCCGATCGTGCTCGGCCATGAAGGCGCCGGTGTGGTCGAGGCGGTCGGGCCGGACGTGAACTACGTCCGGCCCGGTGATCACGTCATCACCTGCGTCTCGATGTCCTGCGGCGAGTGCCGGACGTGCCTACGGGGCAAACCCTATCTCTGTCCGCACGAAGGCATGAATCGCGCGCCCGACGAGAAGCAGCGCCTCTCCCGGAACGGCGAGACGATCCACCAGCTGACCGAGCTCTCCTGTTATGCAGAGCAGATGCTGGTGCACGAGAAGGCGGTCGTGAAGGTGACAGAGGAGCTTCCCCTCGATCGCGCCGCGCTGATCGGCTGCGCCGTCACGACCGGTGTGGGCGCTGTGCAGAACACCGCGGGCGTCGGCCCCGGCGACATCGTCGTGGTCGTGGGCTGCGGCGGGATCGGCCTGAATGCGATCCAGGGTGCGAGGCTCGCCGGTGCGGAGCGCGTGATCGCCGTCGACATGCTCGCCGACAAGCTCGAGCTCGCCCGCACGTTCGGCGCGACCGACACCGTCGATGCCAGCCAGGTCGACTCCGTCGGCGCGATCATCGAGATGACCGGCGGCGGCTGCGACCACGCGATCGAGGCGGTCGGTCTCAAGCAGACCGCCGAGGATTGCTTCAACATGCTCGCCAACGGCGGGACCGCGACCGTGATCGGCATGATCCCGCTCGGGACGACCGTCGAGATCCAGGGAGTGGCGCTGCTCGCGGAGAAGAAGCTCCAGGGCTCGACGATGGGCTCGAACCGCTTCCGGATCGACATGCCCACCTACGCGAACCTCTACCTGCAAGGGCGGCTGAAGCTCGACGAGCTCGTGTCGCGGACGCTGACCCTCGACGAGATCAACGACGGGTTCGACGCGCTACGCAAGGGCGAGGTCGCGCGGTCGGTGATCGCATTCGACTGAAGGTCGAAGAAGGAGCGATTCGATGGAGCTGCGCGAAGACTGGCTCTCCCTCGTCGAAGAGGAGATCCTGGAACCGGATCGGCCGATCCTGGATCCGCATTTCCACTTCTTCGTCGACAACCCCGTGTTCCCGAAATATCGCCTGGGCGACCTCCAGCGGGACACCACGGGCCACCGGGTGGGGCACGCGATCTACATGGAGTGCGAGGAGGGCTACCGGACCGACGGCCCCGAGCATCTCCGGCCGGTGGGTGAGACGGAGCGCGTGGATGCGCTCGCGAAAGAGGCGGCGCGCACGCCCGACGCCGTGCAGATCGCGGCGATGATCGGCGACGCGCAGCTCTACAACGGCGGCGCGAAGGCGCGCGAAACCCTCGAAGCCCATCTCGAAGCGAGCCCGCTCTTTCGCGGCGTGCGCGACATGGGGCTCTGGGATCCGGACCCGTCGATCGCGTCGGTCGAGGGCGCCACGGATGACGATTTCTACGGGAAGGACGTGTTCCGGGAAGGCTTCGCGGAGCTCGCGAAGCTCGACCTCGTGTTCGACGGCCACCAGTACCACACCCAGCTACCCTCCCTCGCGCGCCTGGCGCGGGCGTTCCCGGACACGACGATCGTCGTCGACCATCTGGGCTCGCCCCTCGGAGAAGGTCCGTACGCGGGCCGTGCCGACGAGATCTTTCCCGAGTGGCAGAAGAATCTGTCCGAGGTGGCCGGCTGTCCGAACGTCGTGATCAAGCTCGGCGGACTCGCGATGCCGTGGAACGGGTTCGGCTGGGACGAGCGGGAGAAGCCGCCGACCTCCGACGAATTCGTCGCGACCTACACCCGCTACTACGACCATGCGATCCAGTCCTTCGGCCCGGATCGCTGCATGTTCGAGAGCAACTTCCCCGTCGACAAGCTGTCGCTCTCCTACGACGTGCTCTGGAACGCGTTCAAGAAGCTCGCCGCGGGCTACTCGGAGGACGAGAAGAACGCGCTCTTCGGAGGCACGGCGCGGCGGGTCTACGGGGTGGATTCTGAATGCTGAATGAATCGAGCGGGCGCGAAGCCCCCGTCCTCGTCGCGACGGTCTTCGCGGCGTTCGTCCTGAGCTGTGCGGGCACGAGTGGGGGCGGAGGACCGCCTCCGCCGGATGTCGTCGAGGTCGTGACGGACAGCACTCGCTCGAAGATCACGCACGTCGATGGTCGCGAGTCCAAGCGGCGAGAAGTCGAGCTCTCTCCCGGAGACCACGCGCTGGAGTTCTCGTGGGGGAGTCGAGCGAAGTTGATCGGATCACTCCCGCTGGTCTCGACGCAATGCCAGGTCGAATTCGAGCTGCGCGGGGGCGAGCGTTATGTCTTCGAGCCGCACCTCGAGAAGGAACGGCTGGAGCGCCTTCCCTCGCACGACCGCAGCTGGACGCGCTATCGCCTCGATCCCGTGCTGCGAATCGAATCGAACGGCGACGCTGTGCCTGGACTCACGTGTGCGCCCCTGTGCCGGGTCGTTTCGGTGAACGGGAGCAAGAAGCAGACCTCCGCCTGCGACAGTGTCGAAGGCGCCGGCGTCGACGAGACGGCACCGCTCCGACACGGGCCTGCTGGTGCCGATGACGAGCTCGCGCTCGAAGCGCTCCGGCAGGCCAATTCCATCTGTGACCCTCCCCGAGGCGAGTCCATGCTCGAGTGTCTCGGACGGTCGATGGCGTACATCCCCTTCCAGCTGGGCGCCGGAGAGGTCGTGGTATTCGTTCCGCAGCAGGGTGTTCGACTGCCGCCGGGCGCCAAGCGACGAGCGCAGGAAGAGTGCACTTCCGACCTCGCGATCGATGCGCTCGTCGAATGCCTGGGAGGCCACGGGTGGGAGCGGGTCCATGCGCCATAGCGAGGATTGCCCAAACCGGACGTCCGAAGGCTCGACCATCGAGCTACCTTCGCCGATCTCACCCTGACGGAGACCCCCCATGACCGCCCCCCTCGAAGGAATCAAGGTCGTCGAGATCGCGAGTTTCGTCGCCGTGCCCGCGGCCGGCGCGCTGCTCGCGGACATGGGCGCCGAGGTCGTGAAGGTCGAGGTGCCTTGGGGCGAGGTGTATCGCCACGCGATGCCGAAGCTCGCGGGCTTCGATTCGGATTTCCCGGCCGGGGCGCCGTATCAGATGGACAACCGCGGCAAGCGCTCGCTCGGGCTCGACCTCGCGCTGCCCCAGGCGCAGGACGCGCTCCGGAAGGTGATCGCCGGCGCGGACGTCGTGATCACGAACGTGCTGCCGGCGCGGCTCGAGAAGTACGGGCTCGATCCGGAGACGCTGCGGCGGGACCGGCCGGAGCTGATCTTCGCGCGGCTCTCCGGGTACGGGCCGGACGGCGATCGCGCGAACGACCCGGCCTTCGACTACACCGCGTTCTGGGCACTCTCGGGCTTGATGGATCACCTGCACGATCTCGACGCGCCGCCCGGTTGGATGCGACCGGGGGTCGGGGATCACTCGGCGTCGATGGCGATGGTGACCGGCATCCTCGGCGCGTTGCGCGTGCGGGATCAGGGCGGCGAGGGACAGGTGATCGACGTCGCGCTTCAGCAGATCGGGTTCTACATCAACGGCAACGATGCAGCGAACACGCTCGTCACCGGGGAGACGCCGCCACGCCACGATCGCAAGGCGCCGCGCAATCCGCTCTGGAACCATTACGAGACCGCGGACGGCCGCTGGCTCTTCCTCGTGATGATCGAAGCGGATCGCTACTGGAAGACCTTCACGCGTCTGATCGAGCGAACGGACCTCACGGACGATCCGCGCTTCGTGGAGGCCGGCGCGCGCTACCGGAACAGCCGGGAATTCGTCGAGATCATGGACGCGGTCTTCAAGGAGCGGACGCTCGCGGAGTGGGAAGAGATCCTGAACCGCGACCGGATCATCTGGGCGCCGGTGAAGACCCTCGCCGAAGCCGTCCAGGACGAGAACGCGAACGCGTCGGGGATGTTCGCGACGGTCGACCATCCCGACTACGGGAAGTTCAAGACGGTCGCCCCGCCGTTCCGGATGTCGGGGCACGCGATGACCGGCGACGCGCCGGCTCCGCTCCTCGCGGTCGACACCGCGGACGTCCTCGCCGAGGCCGGCGTCGACGACGAAACGATCGCCCTGATCGTCGCCTCTTCGAACTGACGACCGCGCGCGCGCGTCGCTGGGAGGAAGGCATGGTCGCGGCGATTCGAGAGGCCGATGCGGGGGCGATCGATCACGACGTCGTGATCGTGGGCTCCGGGTTCTCGGGGATCGGCGCGGCGGTCGAGCTCCAGCGCCGCGGCTTCCATGATTACGTGATCCTCGAGAAGGCGGACGAGCCCGGGGGCACGTGGCGCGACGCGACGTATCCGGGGCTCGCGGTCGACATGCCGTCGTTCATCTACTCCTACGCGTTCAATCTGAGCGCGGATTGGGATCACGTCTATCCGAAGGGCGCCGAGATCTTCGACTACACGCTCGCGACCGCGGATCGTTTCGGGGTGACGCCGCGGATCCGGACCTCGGCCGCGGTGCTGCGATCGAGCTGGGACGATGCGACCGACACCTGGACGACCGAGCTCACGAGCGGGGAAAGGATCCGGTCGCGCTACCTCGTGAGTGCGTCCGGTCTGCTCGTCGAGCCGCGGCTGCCCGAGATCGAGGGCATCGAGGACTTTGCGGGCGACGTCGTCCACACCGGCCGCTGGGACCCCGACCTCGCGCTCGAGGGCAAGCGCGTGGCGATGATCGGAACCGGCGCGAGCGCGATCCAGGTCGTGCCGGCGATCGTCGACGAAGTGGCGGCGCTCTCGGTCTTCCAGCGCACGCCGATCTGGCTCATGTCGAAGCCGGACGCGGAGATCCCGCCCCACGTGAAGCGCCTCTTCGCGCGGCTTCCCTTCCTGCAGCGCCTGGTGCGATGGCTGCTCTTCGCGATCGTCGAGGTCACCCTCGGCCCCGGCTTCGTCCACTACAAGCGCTTCCCCTTCCTGATCGATCGGCTCGAGAAGAACCTCGTCGAGTGGATGCGAAGCCAGGTCGACGACCCGGAGACGCAGGAGAAGCTGATCCCGGACTACAGCTTCTTCTGCAAACGCCCGAGCTTCTCGAACACCTACTACGCGTGCTTCAACCGCGAACACGTTTCTCTCGTGACGGAATCGATCGAGCGCGTCGAATCCTCGGGAATCCGGACCACCGACGGTACGCTCCATCCGTTCGACGTGATCGTCTGCGCGACGGGCTACAGCGTCTTCGACCCGAGCTGCATGCCGAACTTCGAGATCCGCGGCCGGGGAGGGCGATCCCTGGGTGAGGAGTGGGGGCGGGATCGGTATCGGGCGTACGAAGGGGCGAGCGTGCCGGGCTACCCGAACCTCTTCCTGTTCATGGGGCCGTACTCCGCGGCCGGGGCCTCGTACTTCACCATGATCGACACCCAGAGCCGACACATGAGCCGGTGCCTGGTCGAGGCGCGGCGCCGTGGGGCGACCCGGGTCGAGATCCGGGACGAGGCGTTTCGCGCCGACTTCCGCCGCATCGAGCGCCGCCGGGAGAGTACGCTGCTCTTCGCGGGGCGTTGTGACACATCGAACAGCTACTACTTCGACGCGCACGGCGACACGCCCGGGCTCCGCCCCGTGACCGGCGGACAACACTGGCTGCGGAGTCGCACGTTTCCGCTCCGCGACTATCGCTTCGAGGGGGGCGAGGTCGCGGGCGGATAGGACCGATCGGGTCGGTGGCCGTCCGTTGCCCCGGTCCTATCCTTCGAGATCCGAGCGGCGCACCTCGCGCCGCGCGCGATCTCTGGAGGAACGCCCGATGCGAAACGGTCTCAAGGTCTTCGATGCGGACGCCCACGTGGTCTATCCGGCGGATCTCTGGTCGAACTACCTCGACAAGAAGTTCCTCTCCCGCATCGACCGCAAGGCGCCGGCCGGACTCGACACCTACAACCCGGTGCTCGTCGACGGCCGCTACACCCAGCACGACACGAGTCTCTACGGGCAGTTCCAGAAGGCGATCGACTGGACCTACGACGACATGGTCGCCCAGTACGGCGAGCTCGCGACCGAGGGCTTCACGGGCGAGCGCTGCGCGCGGGCGATGGACGTCGACGGCATCGACGTGATGGTGATCTACGGACCCGAGTACGACCTCTGGGTCGAGGGGATGGATCCGGAGCTCCAGGCGGCAATGGTCCGGGCGTACAACCGCTGGGGCGCGGACATGCGCGCGGACTCCGGCGGGCGGGTGATGACGAGCAGCCCGATCCCGCTCAACGACGTGACCCGGGCGCTCGAAGAGATCCGCTGCGCCTACGAAGAACTCGACATCCGGACCTTCTGGGCGCGCCCGAACTTCATCAACTACCGGAACCTGGGCGACCGCTACTACGACCCGATCTGGGAGCTGCTCCAGGACCTCGACGTGCCCTTCGCCACCCACGAGTTCATGGGTCTGCAGGGGCAGAGCGAGGGCGTCGACCGCTTCAAGACGTTCACTGAGTGGCATACGGTCGTGCACCAGGTCGAGGCCCAGAACGCCAGCCTCTCGATGATCGTGAACGGCGTCTTCGAACGCTTCCCGCGCCTTCGCTGCTCCTACATGGAGGCGGGCTGCGGGTGGCTTCCCTCCTGGCTCCACCGGATCGACGAGCACCTCGAGCTCTCGACCGAGTTCGCGGAGCTCTCGATGAACGCCACCGATTACTTCAAGCGCAACTGCTGGATCACCACCGAGTGCGAGGACCCCTTCGTGGCGGACGTGATCCGCTGGCTCGGGGACGATGGGATCCTGTGGGAGTCGGACTTCCCGCATCCGGATTCCAAGTACCCGCACACGACGAAGGAGTTCATCGAGCTCACGCCCGAGGACATCTCTCTCGAGAGCAAGACGAAGATCTTCTGGGACAACGCGCTCGACTTCTATCGCTTCCCGGACGGCTACCTGCCGAGCGACTTCAAGGAAGCGACGGACGTTCCGCTCGTCGCGGCCTAGCGCTCGACTAGCGCCACGCTAGCGCCAGAAGGCGGGGAAGTTGATCAGGGGGAAGACGGGGAGGAAGCCCTCGTCGTTGAAGTTCAGCACCCCGATCTGGACGCCGTGCATGGCGTGGGCCTTGTTGAGGATGCCGAGCTGGAGGCCGGCGCCGTGATCCGCGCCGTTCGCGATCCCGACCTGCACGCCGTCCAGCTTCTCGAGCGCCTGGTTCGCCAGGCCCAGCTGGACGCCCTCCAGCGTGTACGCGTCGGAGAAGAGGCCGGCGTCGATCCCGTAGACCTTCTTCTGGGTCCCGTAGAGGAGCGAGAGGCGCAGGCCCGTCACCGCGGTCTCCTTGTGGAAGAGCTGGACGCCGCCGGGGCTGAGCGCGAACTGGAAGGGCGTCCAGTCCGTCTTGATGAAGCCCGACGGGCCGCCCGCCGCCGTCGCGGTTCCGGTCGAGAGCAGCGCGATGAGGCCGAGGCCGACGGCGAAGCGTCGTGAGACGTGAGTTCGGGCACAGGTCGTCATGGGATCCCCCTGGTGGGGATCCTAGACGACCGGGCGCCGTCTGGTCGACCCGTTCGGCCTACGGGCCGCTGAAGGAGAAGCCTTCGTAGCCGTCGTCCTCGAGGAACTTCTGCTTCGGGTCGTAGTCCGAGGCTCCGTCCTCGACCCAGCGCTGGAGCTCCGCGCGGCCGACCACGAACCAGTGGACCTCGTCCGGGCCATCCGCCAGGCGAAGCGTGCGCTGGCTCGCGTACATGCCCGCGAGGGGCGTCCATTGCGAAACACCGGTCGCGCCGTGGAACTGGATCGCCTCGTCGATGATCTCGCCGACGCGGACCGGGACCATGGCCTTGACTGCGCTCACCCAGACGCGTGCCTGGGAGTTGCCGAGCACATCCATCGCCTTGGCGGCCTTGAGCACCATCATCCGCATCGACTCGATCTCGATCCGGCACTTCGCGATCACCTCGGTGTTCTTGCCGAGACTCGCCAGCTGCTTGCCGAACGCCGTGCGCGTGAGCGCGCGTTTGCACATCAGCTCGATCGCGCGCTCCGCCGCTCCGATCGAGCGCATGCAGTGGTGGATGCGGCCGGGGCCGAGGCGCACCTGCGAGATCTCGAATCCGCGGCCCTCGCCGAGCAGGAGGTTCTCCTTCGGCACGCGGCAGTCCGTGAACTTGATGTGCATGTGGCCGTGGGGCGCATCGTCCTGACCGAACACGTGCATCGGGCCTAGGATCTCGAATCCAGGCGTGTCGGTCGGGACCAGGATCTGCGACTGCTGCAGGTGCGGCGGCGCGTCCGGGCTCGTCTTGACCATCACGATCATGATCTTGCAGCGCGGGTCGCCGGCGCCCGAGATGTAGTACTTCTCACCGTTGAGCACCCACTCGTCTCCGACCAGCACGGCCTGGCACGAGATGTTCTTGGCGTCCGACGAGGGAATGTCCGGCTCGGTCATCGCGTAGGCGGAGCGGATCTCTCCCTGGAGCAGCGGCTCGAGCCACTGCTTCTTCTGCTCGGGCGTGCCCACACGCTCGAGCACTTCCATGTTGCCCGTGTCCGGTGCAGAGCAGTTGAAGCACTCACTCGCGATCGGGTTCTTGCCGAGCTCGGCCGCGATGTACGCGTAGTCGAGGTTGTTGAGGCCCTCGCCGGTCTCCGCGTCGGGCAGGAAGAAGTTCCAGAGCCCCTTGTCCTTGGCCTTCTGCTTCAGGCCGTCGAGGATCTCGAGCTGTCGTGGGTGGTAGCCCCAGCGATCCTGACGCTGTTCACCCATGCGCAGGTACTCGGGGGTGAGCGGGGCGATCTCCTCGTTCAGGAACTGCGTCACGGCGTCGAAGAGGGGGCGATTGGCCTCCGACATACGGAGGTCGAACATCTCGGGGGTGGATTCCATTCCGGGCATGGTGGGTCCTTTCCAGGTCTCGGTCGTGTTCGGGGAGCCGCATGATGGCACAGCGCATGCCAGAAGATCAGCGGCCCGTTCGGACTCGACGTCCGTTCGGAACTGAGGCGTGCGGACTCATTCGAGCGAGATGCGCGGCAACATCGTGCCGGCTCCGCGCCTCATTCGAGCGAGATGCGCGGATCCCGGGCTTCTCGGTTCACGTACGACTCCCGGTAGGAGCCGGGGTTCATGTGGGCGGTACCGATCCCGTGATACGTCTTGTAGCCGAGAAGATCCCGGAGCGGCTCGGGGAAGGCGCGGGCCTCCTCGATCGGGATCGTGCGGAACCAGTTGGTGTAGGGGCGGATCCAGCCCGCGTGATAGGAGACCTGGAGGCCGAGTCGCCAATCGTCCGACGGGTTGTCCGCGGCGCCGTGGAAGAGCGCGTGATCGAAGACGAGGATCGAGCCGGGCGAGAGGTCGGGTTGGATCGTGTGAGAGAGGCGCTCGTCGTCCTGGCTGAAGAGCAGGTCCAGGGGCTCGCGGTGGCTGCCCGGCAGCAGGCGCGTCCCGCCGGTCCCCGCATTGAAAGGCGTGACGACCCACATCACGGTGCAGCCGATCGGCTGCGGATGCGGGCGGGGCATCGGAACGAGGGCATCGTCCGGGTGGAGGGGCTGGACGGTTCCGCTCCGCGGCTTCAGGTCGATGCCGGTGAAGGTCGAGAGGAGGTAGTCCGGGCCCAGCACGCCTTCGACGATCGCCGACACGGTCGGATCGATCGGCACGTCCCAGAAGAGCGGGTCGATACGCAGCAGGCCGCTCGTCCGGAAGAACGAGGAGTCCTCCTCACGCTCGTCGGGGGCGAGGGGGCGGAGCGTGTCGCGCTCGATCTCGCGCACCCGCTTCGCGAGCGTCTCTGCGCGTTCGGCGCTGAATACGTTCTCGACGATCGTGAATCCCTGCTCGCCGATTTCGGCCAGATGTCGCTCGAGGGTCGTCTCGTCCATGGTCGATTCGCTCCACTGCGCGGTGGCGTGCGCTCCCTGCCAGCGTAGCAATCGCAACCGCGGATCGTCCGGCGTGTCGCGCGGGTCGCGAAGCCGCATACTCCGGCCATGTCGCTCCTCGACGACGCCCGCTTCTACGTGCGGTTCCTGCGCGATCCCGTCGACTGCCTGATCCGACTCGACCGCGACCCCGGCGCAAAGCGCGAATTCGTGCGCAAGGGACGGGAGGTCGTGTTCCTGCTCGGGGCACGCGCCAACGAGGCGATCCTGGGCGATCCCGACACGTTCCACGTGCTTCCCATCACGCTCCCCGGGCCGGAGGGCAGCGCCCAGCGTCGGATCGGCGAGGGGCTCGTGAACATCAACGGCCCGATCCATCGGCGACACCGGAGCGTGCTCGTGCCGCCGCTCGCGGGCTCGCAGCTCGACGCCTATCACGAACCGGTCCGCGCGATCGTCGACGCGATGCTCGACGGGTGGCGGCCGGGGGAGCGGCGGGACCTGCTCGAGGAGATGAACCGCCTCGCCGTGCGCGTGAGCAGCGCGACCCTCTTCGCGATGGACGATGCTGCCGAGGCGGAGCGCGTGGCCGGCACGATCGACCGCTGGTTCAAGATGAATACCGCGACCTGCGTCCGCCTCTTTCAGCGCGCCTGGCCCGGGACGCCCTACGCGCGGATGCTGCGGGAGGCGGCGCGCGTCGAGGGGACGATGCGCACGCTCGTCGCCCGCCGGCGAGCCGAGGGCGGTGGGGGCGCCGACATCCTCTCGCGGTTGCTGCAGGCGCGGGACGACGAGGGCCGGCCGCTCGCGGACGACGAGCTCGTCGGTGAGCTGACGATCGCCTTCGTCGCGAGTCACGAGACGACCTCGAAGGCCCTCGCGTGGACGCTCTTCCTGCTGGCCCAACATCCGGACGTGGCGCGCAGCGTCGTCGCGGAGATCGACGACGTGATTGGCGGAGGCGCGCCCGAAGCTTCGGACCTGGCGCGGCTGCCCCGGCTCGACCGTGTGCTGAAGGAAAGTCTGCGCATCCTGCCGCCGGTCGCCTTCAACGTGCGGCGCGCGAGCCGCGACACGAGCGTGCTCGGCCGCGCGCTCCCGACCGGGTCGACGGTCGTCTTCAGTCACTACCTGGCGCATCACGATGCCGCGCTCTACCCGGAGCCGGAGCGCTTCCGTCCCGACCGCTGGCTCGACCTGAAGCCGAGCCAGTACGAATACCTGCCCTTCAGCGCGGGACCCCGTCGCTGCATCGGCGAGGGCTTCACGACGCGAGTACAGAAGCTCGTGTTGATCCGCCTGCTCCAGCGCTTCCGGTTCACGATCGTCCCGAATAGCCGCTTCGATCGTCATCAGGCCGTGACGGTCGCGCCGAGCGCCGGCGTCCCGGTTGTGTTGCATCCCCCGGACGGCGCCTTCGAACGCGTGCCCGTCACGGGGAGCGTTCACCAGATGGTCACGCTCGACTGATCGATCAGGGGCCGAAAGTGGGGCGCGTGCGCGCGAACTCCGTCGCCTGCTCGAAGGCGTGGGCGAGCTCGAGCACCGCCCGATCCGCGCGCGGTCGTCCGACGATCTGGAGCCCGACGGGCAATCCGTCCGCGCTGAAGCCGGCGGGGACGCTGATCGCTGGCAGGCCGGTGACGGAGACGACGCAGCAGACCTCCATCCAGTCGATGTAGGTCTCCATCGCGACCCCGGCGACTTCGCGGGGCCACTCCGTCGCGACGTCGAAGGGCAGCACCTGGGCCGCCGGCAGGAGCAGGAAGTCGTGGTCGCCGAACCAGTCCATCACGCGGCGGTAGACCGCGTTCCGCTCGGTGTCGGAGCGCGCGACCTCGGCGGCGGAGAGCGCGAGGCCCTTGTCGACGTTCCAGAGGACCGTGTCCTTGGCGAGGCTCCGCCAGTCCGGGTTCACCACTTCGAACATCGACGCGGACTGCGCGAAGGTGAGCGCGCGTTGGACCTGGAACACGTCCATCGCCCCGCTGAAGTCGGGACACGCTTCGTCGACGGCGCATCCGAGCTGCTCGAAGACCGCGACCGCCTTCGCGCACACCTCGATCACCTCGGGCTCGACGGGCAGGTAGCCGAGATCGCCGCCCCAGCCGAGACGGAGACCGCTCGCGGGGGGACCGAAGGGCGCGGCGAAGTGGGCTGGGGCTTCGTCGATCGAGAGCGGGTCGCCCGGGTCGTGACCCGCGATCACGGAGAGCAGGAGACCGACGTCCGCGACGCTGCGCGCCATCGGCCCGGAGACGGCCATGCGCGCGAGCCAGCCCGGCCCCTGGGCGTCGCCCACCACGCGGCCCACGCTCGGGCGGAAGCCGACGACGTTGCAGAACGAGCCGGGGTTGCGGAGCGAACCGCCGAGGTCGCTGCCGTCGGCGAAGGGGAGCATGCCGGACGCGAGCGCCGCCGCGGCGCCGCCGCTGCTCCCGCCGGCGGACTTCGTCGGGTCGTAGGGATTGCGGGTCGTGCCGAAGACGGGATTGAACGTGTGCGAGCCCGCGCCGAACTCCGGGAGGTTCGTCTTGCCGATCACGATCGCGCCGGCCTCGCGCACCCGGCGCACCAGCTCGGCGTCATGATTCGGGACCCAGTCCGCGAAGATCCGTGAGCCCATCGTCGTGCGCATGCCCGCGGTCGGTTGCGCGTCCTTGATCGCGATCGGCAGCCCGTGGAGGGGACCCGTGTCCGCGCCTTGCGCCACGGCGGCGTCGGCCTCGGCCGCGAGTCGAAGCGCTTCGTCGCGTTCGAGGCGGGTGGGGATCGCGTTGACGATCGGGTCGACCGCCTCGATCCGGTCGTAGTAGGCGGAGACGATCTCGGTGCTCGATCGCGCTCGCGAGCGCACCTGCCGCGCGAGGCTCGTCGCGTCTTCGTAGACGGTCTCGTCGCTCATCCGAGTGCACGCTCCCTCACCTGCGCCCCGCGAAGAACGCACGCAGGTCGCCGACCAACAGCTCGGGCTCTTCCGCCGGTGCGAAGTGTCCGCCCCGCGGCATCACCGTCCAGCGCTCGATGTTCGCATGCTGCTCGGCGATCCGCCGGGGCACGAGGAGCGTGTCCTTCGGAAAGACCGCGATCCCCGTCGGCGCCTCACACGCGGGCTGCCGATCGTGGCTCGGCTGCCAGGGGTGGTGCGCGTTTTCCCAGTAGAAGCGCAAGCTCGAAGTGATCGTGCCGGTGAACCAGTAGATCGAGATGGTCGTCAGCAGGTCGTCGCGGGAGAACGACCGGAAGACGTCGCCGTCACAGTCGCTCCAGGCACGGCGTCGTTCGAGGATCCAGGCGGCGAGCCCGACCGGGGAATCCGCGAGCGCGTAGCCCAGGGTCTGCGGGTCGAGGGAGTGAACCGCCATGTGCGAGGCGATCTTCGGCTGCATCGACACGTGGTGCGCCCACCACCCGGCCTCGTCCTCCGCGAAGTCCTCCTCGCGAATCGACTCGTAGTCGAGACCCAGGTAGCCGGGCAGGCTCTCGTGCACGCCGATCAGGTGGTCCGCGTACCGATGGCCGAGCACCGCAGTCACCATCGCTCCCCAATCGCCGCCGTACGCCGCATAACGCTCGAACCCGAGGGTCTCGGTCATCAGTCGGTCCCAGAGCTCCGCGGTCCGCGGGAAGCCGATGCCCGCCTGGGTGAGGGGCGACGAGAACCCGAAGCCCGGGAGCGACGGCACGATCAGCTCGAAGGCCTCCGCCTCCGGCGCGCCGTGGGCGGCGGGATCCGACAGCGGGCCGAGCACGTCCCGAAAGTCCCAGAACGTCCAGGGCCAGCCGTGCGTCATGATGAGTGGCGTGGCGTCGGGCTGCGACGCGGGGACGCGGGGACGCGCATGAAATGGATCGGGACGCCGTCGCTCTCGGTCCGGTAGTGGTCGAAGCGGTTCATCGCCGCTTCCTGCGCGCGCCAGTCGAAGCCGTCCCGCCAGTAGGAGACGAGGCATTCGAGGTCCTCGCGACGCACGCCGTAGCGCCAGTCGTCGTTCGACGGATCCACCGGCCATTGCATCCGGTCGAGGCGGGCGTGCAGGTCGTCGAGCGCGGCATCCGGGATCGCGAGGTCGAAGCGTTCCATCACGCGCGATCATGCTTCGATGCGCGCGCGTTCGCTGCCGCGTGTCAGGCGGCTCGGCGCCTCGCCAGGCCCGCGAGGCCGAGTCCCAGGGGCAGCGCGGTTCCAGGCTCGGGGACGACGGTCTGGGTCACGACCCGGAAGTAGACGTCCTGGGAGAGCGGGCCGCCCCCCATGTCGCCGGCTTCGTGATAGGCCTGACCGCCGGCGTGCGGATTCGGCTCTCCGACCTCCATGTCGGAGAACACGAGCTGGCTGAATACGCTGGACGTCGCGGGCGTGGCCGAGTTCGCCATGACGTAGAAGTACGGGATGTCCTTTTGCAGCAGTTCGCCGCCGAAGAACCAGCTCGCGTCGGTGCCGGGTGCGAGCACTTCGAGGTCGAGCGAGTTGCTCGAGACCGCCACCGGGGAGCCGATCGAGCCGGGCACGACCGCGCCGAGGAGGTCGATGTCGAAGTCGGTGTAGACGTGGAGGAAGACCGTCGAGCGGCTCGCGGAGCCGATTCCGGGATCGCCGGTCCGGAAGCCGACGAAGTCGAGGGCGACGGTGGGCGTGATGAGCGCATCCGGGACGGTCGCGCCCACGTTGATCGTGAGGGACTGGCCCCAGACGGGCGCGGCGTCGCCGGAGCTCACGTTCTGGACGGTCTGGACCGGGATGGCGGAGGCGGATCCGGCGAGCGCGAACGCGGCGAGGGTGAAGACGAGGCTGGAAGCTGCGACTCGGCGAACGAGGCTTGCGAACGGCATGGATTCCCCTTTTCGTTTCCCAGGAACCCTTCACTTCTACCACGATTCAAAGCGCTTGCGGGCGACCCCCGTTCCCTTCCCCCCGGGCCCGCGCCTCGAGGATGCGTCACACTCCGGCGCCATGAGTCAACCGAACTCCGACTTCAACCGGTTCCTCGGCATGGAGGTCGCGCGCGCCGAGGACGGCGAGTGCGAGATGGTCCTCGACGTCGACGGGCGGCACATGTCGATCGCGGAGCGCGTCCACGGCGGCGTCTTCTTCACGATGGTCGACACCGCGATGGGCCGCGCGGTCACGTCCACCCTCGACCAGGGGCGCGGCTGCGCGACGATCGAGGCGAAGATCAACTACTTCCGCCCGGTCCAGGCCGGACGCGTCCGCGCGATCGCGCGCTGCACGAACAAGTCACGCCGTACTGCCTACACCGAGGCGGAGATCCGCGACGACCAGGACCGCCTGATCGCGAAGGCGACCGGGACGTTCATGCTGACCGAGACCATGGTGCAGAAGGAGCGAGAGCGGTTCTGAGCCGCACGCGCTCGCGGCTCAGGCTTCGGACGGCTCGAGGGTGTAGAGCAGGTCGCCGGTCTCGATCTGCTCGCCGGCCGCGATGTGGATCTTCTTGATCCGCCCGGCGATTGGCGCCGTCACGCTCGACTCCATCTTCATGGCTTCGATGACCGCGAGGATCTCGCCCGCAGGCACGGTGTCGCTCTCGCCATGGGCATGCGAAGCGAGCAGGCCCGGGAGCGGCGCGCCGACCTGGCAGGGATCGTCGGCGTCCGCCTTCGCGTGGCGTTCGACCTGGATGCCGAGCGTGCGGTCGTGCACGAGGATGCGCCGCGGCTGGCCGTTCAGGTCGAAGAAAACCTGGCGCTGGCCCTCGCCGTCCGGATCGCCGATCGCGACGAGGCGGATGACGAGGCCCTGACCGGGTTCGGTCTCGAGGTGGATCTCTTGACCGAGGCCCATGCCGTGGAAGAACGCGACGGTGGGCAGCACGCTCAGGTGCACTCCGTGCTCGCGCTGGCGGTCGAGGAAGTCGAGGAAGACGCGCGGGTAGAGCACGTACGCGAGCACTTCCGCATGGGTCGCTTCGCGTCCCAGCTTGTTCCGCAGCTCCGAGGCCGCGGATTCGAGATCCGCGGGCGGGAGCTCCGCGCCCGGTCGCTCGTCGAGGGCGGTGCGGTCCTTGAGCACGAGGCTGCGCAGCTCCTCGGGGAAGCCGTAGGGCGGCTGGCCGATCCGGCCCTCGAAGTACTCGATCACGCTGTCGGGGAAGGTGAGGTCGCGCCCGCGATCGAGCACGTCCTGGGGCGTGAGCCCGTTCGAGAGCATGTAGAGCGCCATGTCGCCGACGACCTTCGACGATGGCGTTACCTTCACCACGTCCCCGAAGAGCTCGTTGACCTCGGCGTACATCTTCATCACGTCGCGCCAGCGTTCGCCTAGACCCATCGCGACCGCCTGCGTCCGCAGGTTCGTGTACTGACCGCCCGGGATTTCGTGCTCGTAGACCTCGGCGGAGCCGTGGAAGGGTCCCTTGTCGAAGGCGTGATAGGTCGAGCGGACTGACTCCCAGTAGGCGTCGAAGGGCAGCAGATTGTCGAGGTCGAGCTCCGTCGGCCGCGGAGACTGCGCGAGCATGGCGACGACGCTCTGCAGGTTGGGCTGGCTCGTGGAGCCGGAGAGGGGGCCGAAGGCGCAGTCGACCGCGTCGACGCCGGCCTCGACCGCGGTGAGGTATGCGGCGCCCTGGATCCCCGCCGAGTCGTGGGAGTGGAGGTGGATCGGGACCTCGACCTCGTCGCGCAGGACCTCGACCAGGCGCTTCGCGGCGTAGGGCTTGAGCAGCCCGGCCATGTCCTTGATCGCCAGGATGTGGGCGCCGCGGTCGACGAGGTCGCGCGCGAGATCGACGTAGTACTGGAGGGCGTAGCGCTCCCGACCCTCGTCGAGGATGTCGCCCGTGTAACAGATGGCCACCTCGGCGATCGCGCCCGCGGCGCGGGTCGAGTCGATGGCGACCTGCATCTGGTCGGCCCAGTTGAGGGAGTCGAAGATACGGAAGACGTCGATGCCGCGAGTGTGGGCCTCGTGCACGAACTCCCGAACGACGTTGTCCGGGTAGGTCGTGTAGCCGACCGCGTTCGCACCGCGCAGCAGCATCTGGAAGAGGACGTTCGGAATCGCTTCGCGCAGGACGTCGAGGCGCTTCCACGGATCCTCGTCGAGGAAGCGCATCGCGACGTCGAAGGTCGCGCCCCCCCACATCTCGAGGGAGAGCAGCTCCGGTGCGAGGCGGGCGAGGGCGGGGGCCACGGCGAGCATGTCCGCCGTACGCAGCCGCGTCGCCAGAAGCGACTGGTGCGCGTCGCGGAAGGTGGTGTCGGTGACCAGCGTCGCGTCGTGGTTTCGCATCCACTCGGCGAAGCCTTCGGCACCGAGCTCTTCGAACTTCTGCTTCGAGCCGGCTGGCGGCTCGGTCTTGCGGTCGTAGGACGGGACGGCCGGCGCCTGGCGCAGGTCGTCGGGGTCGAGCCGCTCGACGTTGGGGCGACCGTTCACGGTCACGTCCGCGAGGTAGGTGAGGAGCCGGGTGCCGATGCCGCGGTCTTCGTCGAACTCCAGGAGCTCGGGGGTCTCGGCGATGAAGTGGGTGTCGCACTCGCCGGCCTGGAAGCTCGGATGCTCGATCAGCCGGCTGAGATAGGAGACGTTCGTCTCGACGCCGCGGACACGGAACTCGCCGAGGGCGCGGAGCGCGCGAGACGAGGCCTCTTCGAGGTCGCGGCCGCGGGTCGTGAGCTTGGCGAGGAGCGAGTCGTAGTAGGGCGTGATGATCGCGCCCGGGAAGGCGTTGCCCGCGTCGAGGCGCACGCCGAGGCCGCCCGGGGAGCGGTAGGAGATCAGGCGTCCGTAGTCCGGGAGGAAGCCGTTCTCCGGGTTCTCGGTCGTCACGCGACACTGGATCGCGAAGTCCCGGGGCTGGAGGGTCTCCTGCGAGATCCCCATCGACTCGAGGGTGTCGCCCCCGGCGACGCGGATCTGGGACGCGACGATGTCGACGCCCGTGATCTCCTCGGTCACCGTGTGCTCGACCTGCACGCGCGGATTCATCTCGATGAAGTAGTAGTCGTCCCCCGAGACGAGGAACTCGACGGTGCCCGCGTTCTGGTAGCCGACGTGGCGCGCGAACTCGACCGCGGAGTTGCAGAGGTTCTCGCGTAGCGACTGGTCGAGATTCGGCGCGGGGGCGAGCTCGACGACCTTCTGGTGTCGACGCTGGATCGAGCAGTCGCGCTCGAAGAGGTGGACGACGTCGCCGTGCCGGTCGGCGAGGATCTGGACCTCGATGTGCTTCGGGCGGGTGACGAGCTTCTCGACGAAGACCTCGTCGTTGCCGAAGGCGCTGGCGGCCTCGCGACGCGCGGCCTCGAAGTTCTCGATGAAGTCGTCCTCGGTCTCCGTGACGCGCATGCCGCGTCCGCCGCCGCCGCCCGAGGCCTTGACCATGACCGGGAAGCCGATCTCGCGCGCGAATTCGAGACCCGACTGCGCGTTCTCGATCGGCGGCGAACCGGGGATGATCGGCAGCCCCGCTTCGATGGCGGCGTTCCGGGCGCTTACCTTGTCGCCGACCGCGGACAGCACGGACGCCGGCGGACCGACGAACTGGATACCAGCGGCGGTCACCGCTTCGGCGAAGTCCGAGCGCTCGGAGAGGAAGCCGTAGCCCGGATGGATCGCCTGGGCGCCGGTCGCCTCGGCGATCTCGAGGATGCTCGGGATGTCGAGATAGACACCGACCGGATTGCCGCCTTCGCCGAGGGTGTAGGCCTCGTCCGCCTTGAAGCGGTGGAGGGCGTAGCGGTCCTCGTCAGAGTGGATGCCGATCGTGCGAATGCCGAGCTCGGCGCAGGCACGGTGAATCCGGATGGCGATCTCGCCGCGATTGGCGATCAGCAGGCGTTCGAAAGGCGTCGACTGAGGCATTGAGGAGGGGTCCGAAGAGAGGGAAGGGGGTGTGCGGGCGCGGAGTGTACCGGTTTGGGCGGTCCGCGCCGGTTTCGTGCGGTCATTCCGTCCGCCTTGAAAAGCTCCAGTAAACCGAGTGCTTAGGGCGGCGTTGTGCGATCCTCGCGAGTCCTCTGCAGGATGGGAAAGAGCAGGACAGGCCATGGAGATCTCGTTCGACCTCACAGACGGGCTGGCGCGGATCGCGCTCGACGACGGCAAGAAGAACGCCGTGACCCTGGACGCGCTCGAGGCCCTGGCAGCGGCGATGGACGCCAGCCTGAAGGGCTAGTCCGCGACAGACAGCGCGCGGTTCGGGCAATACCGGACGGCTTCCTCGACCTTCTCGCGAAGTCCTTCGTCGGGTTCGGCGACGACGAGTTCGACGTGGCTGTACGATCCGTCGTCGGACTCGACGACGCGGAAGACCTCCGGCACCGTGTCCTCGCACATCCCGTGTCCCTGGCACAGCTGCAGGTCGGTCTTCACGATCATCGCGCGGCGTCTCCTTCGTTCGAGGCGTGTCCATCCGCGTAGAACTGCGCGGCCCAGGACCGATAGTCGCCGACGGGACCGTCGCCGTCGCAGAGCCGCGGCCGGTCGTGATAGGTCTTGTTCTCCCAGATCGGAAAATCCTGCTCGACCGCCGCGGCCATGTCGTCCGAGTAGGCCTGGTGGAACTCGGCCATCTCCGCGTCACTGCGCCCGGCCTTCTTCCCGATCACGCCGAAGCGCATGTGGAGCATCTCGTCGTCGATCGGCGACATGCCCATCACGATCGCCGTGTCGCCCATGCCGGTGTATCGGACGTAGCTGCACCCGAGGCCGGGGTTGCGCCCGGTGATCCGGATGTCGTCGGACTCGCCGTCCATCGTCGTCACGTTCTTGCGGGTCACGGTCTCCCAGAGGATCTCGTGCCCGACGAAGCGCACGTCGCGTTCGGGCGGCGGCTCCATCAGGTGCACCTCGGTCAGGTGGGGCCAGTCGATGCTGTTCTCGGCGATCTCCTGCGGATGCGTGCGGATGGTCCACTCGTAGGCGGTCCAGTCCGGCGTCCAGTCGTTCGCGCCGTACTCGGGGATTTCCGGGGGCTCGAAGAGTGGTGCGGCGTCGTTCGGGTGGTACCAGGCCCAGACGAGGCCGCCGGTTTCGCGGGCCGGGTAGGGACGCGCGCGCACGCTGGGCGGGATGCGCTTCGCGTAGGGAACGTCCAGGCAGGATCCGTCTCCCGCGAACTTCCAGCCGTGGAAGGGACAGCGCAGGCCGTCCGTCTCGACCGTTCCGCCGACGCCGAGGTGCGCCCCGAGATGAGGGCAGTAGGCGTCGAGCACGTGCGCATCGCCGTCGGGCGTGCGGAACACGACGAGCTCCTGGCCGAAGTACTTGCGCGACAGCACGTCGCCGCTCGCGAGCTCGTGGCTCCAGGCGACCGGATACCAGCCGAAGGGGGTGCCGAAGGGGAATCGGGACATCGACGTCTCGTCCGCGCGCGTCTACTTTGCGCGCCGGGTGTAGCGGAGGTTGCAGGGATCGCTCGGCCGGAGGATCAGCGACGGCATCACCTCCCGGTAGCTCTCCGGCGGATCGACGCAGGACAACTCATAGCGGGCGAGCAGCGCGGTCAGGATCGACTTCACCTGCAGGAACGCGAAGGCGTTGCCGACGCATTTGCGCTTGCCTCCGCCGAAGGGGATCGACGCGAAGAGGTGCTCGGGGCGCTCGCGATGGGGATCGAATCGTTCCGGATCCGGGAAGTGTTCGGGCAGGCGATGCGACACGTAGGGCGAGATCACGAGGTTGGTGCCGACGTCGAACGTGTTGCCCTTGTACTCGAAGGGCTCGTTCACGACCTGGCGCATGAGCGTCAGCAGGGGCGGGTGCAGCCGCAGGGTCTCGTTCAGGAAGCCCTCCATGACGGGCATCTCGCGCAGGGACGTGAAGGAGAGGTCGCCGCCGTCTCCGTAGACCGCATCGACCTCGTCGATCACCTCGCGTTGGAACTCGGGGCGGCGGGCCAGCTCGACACAGCACCACGCGGCAGTGTTCGAGCTCGTGTGGAAACCGCCGAACATGATCCAGATGATCATGCCGGGGATCAGCTCGTTCGCCATCGCGCTGCCATCCTTGTAGCGCGCGTCGAGGAAGCTCTGGAGCATGTCCTCGGGCTTCCCTTCGCCCCGTTCGTTCGCTGCGAGGCGCTCGTTCACGGCCTCCATCAGCATGCCCTGGAGCCGCGCCCGCGCCTCGTCCCGCTTCGCGAAGGCGTCGGCCTCGGACTTGAAGTCGATCACGGCTTCCGGGGAGATGGCGTGTTCGAGCTGCTCGAAGAGCACGCCGAACTCGTCGGTCAGTCGCGCGCGGAACTCGGCCCCCATCAGGCAGTGGGTCGACGTGCGGAGGACCAGCTCCTTGTACGTGTCGTGGATCTCCTTCTCGCCCTCGTCGCCCCAGTCGGCGATGTAGTCCTCGACCTCCTGGGCGACGACCTGGGCGTAGGTCTTCATCCGCTTGGGCCGCAGCGCGTCGGACATGAAGCGGACCTGCTGTCGCTCGATCTCGAGGGGCGCGCCGTACTGGATGCCTTCGCCGAAGACCGGGACCATGTACTGATAGGGCGCGGCCGCGGAGACCCGGTCGTCCGGTGCGCGGTAGACCGCCTCCTGGGCGTCGGCGCTCGCCATCAGGACGTGCTTCGCGCCGAAGAGGTCGAACTCCGCCAGCTCGCCACACTCCTGATAGGCGCGGTAGAGGAAGTGCGCCGCGTGGGCCATGAATTCGCCGTAGTGGCCGGTCTCGGGCTTGGCGCCACTCACGACCTTGGGGCGGGGCTGATCGGACATGGGGGTTCCTCCAGCGGAGCGGCGCCTAACGAGCGCGCCACTCCGGGGTGCAGAAGGCGCGCCGCAGCAGCACCTCGACTTCGTCCATCAATTCCGGCTCGGGCTGGGTCATCCCGTCCTCGAACCAGTCCGCGAGCAGCACCTGCTGCATCGCCAGCATCGTTCTCGCGAGCCGGTCGGGATTCCCCGGCTCGAACACGCCCTGCGCGACGCCGCGCTCGAAGATCGCGGCGAGCTGCGAGACGCCATCGTTCCAGACCGCGGCCCGCCTCGACTCGCGATCCATCGAGCGCCGCACGCCCCAGTTCGCGCCCTCGTCGAGGTACATTCGGAGGTAGTCCGGGCGCGCGACGAAGTAGGCGAGGTAGGCGCGGCTACCGGCCACGAGCGCTTCGAGCGGATCGGACTCCGCGATCTCGGCCTCGACCGAAGCGGAATGGATCTCGCGCAGGCGGGTCTCGTGCAGGGCGTCGATGATCTCCGCCTTGCCCTTGTAGACCGAGTAGAGCGTGCCGAGCGAGATCCCGGCGGCCAGCGCCAGGTCCTCCATCTTGGTCGCCGCTACGCCGTCTCGCGCGAAGGCCTCGCTCGCCGCCTCGACCACGAGACCCCGGTAGGCTGCGTGGCGTGCGTTCTTCGCGTGCTCTCGGGCCGTCGCTTTGCGATGGGATACGTCGGCGTGCGGACGGGGCGAGAGGTTGGCCATAATTAGATGTTGGCAGACTAGAATCAGATTTCAATCTCGGATCGAGTGATTCTTCGGGCGCGTCTGCGACGCTCGCCGAGGGCCGAGGACGGACGAAGGGGGCCGAGCGCATGGGGGACGAGGGAGCAGCGGAGCGAGCCTTGATGGACGGCTCGGCGTGGGACGAGTTCTGCGACCGTCTCAAGTCGGTCGGCCGGCACGTGATGCGCCCGGAGGTGCCCGCCGATCCTTTCACGCGCGCGGAAGGCTATCGCTACCTCACCCGCGTACTCCGCTCGTCCTTCGACATCTTCACGGAGCACGCCGACCCCCTGTTCCCGATCATCTATCGCCCCTGCGACGAGATGGTGAAGTATGGCGGCGACGACCCGGACAAGTACCTGCAGAAGTGCGCGGTCTCGGGCGCCTACGACTACCGGGTCCGCGGACGGCGCGGCACGATCCAGTCCGTGAGCTTCCTGACCCAGGGCAGCAACTTCGGCGAGGGCGGGACGATGCTCCCGACCGGATTTCTCGATACCGACACCCTCGACGTCGAGCCCGACGGCACGTTCGAGATCATCGTGAGCGCGAAGGAGCAGGGCGGGAACTGGCTGCCCATGACCGCGGACAGCCAGGCGCTGTTGATTCGACAGACCTACGGGGATCGCGCGAATGAGACGATCGCGCAACTCGAGATCGAGTGTCTGCAGAGGGACGACACGCCGGCGCCCCTCGATCCCGCGCAGTTCGCGCAGGGGCTCGGATCCGCGGTGGGATTTCTCGAAGGCACCGTGAACCTCTTCTGCGATTGGACAGAGCGCTATCAGGCGCACGCGAACGCGTTGCCGCAGGAGGATCCCGAGATCACGCGCGCCGCGGGCGGCGATCCGGCGATCGCCTACTTCAACTCCTACTGGGCGATCGGCGAGGACGAAGCGCTCGTCGTCGAGCTCGATCGGGTTCCGCCTTGTCGCGCGTGGAGTCTCCAGGTCTGCAACTACTGGATGGAGAGCCTCGACTACCGCTATCACCGCACGAACGTCAACAAGTCGACGGCGCGGACGGAGCCGGACGGGTCGGTTCGGATCATCGTGACCGCCGAAGATCCGGGGTACGCCAACTGGATCACGACCGCAGGACACACGAACGGCACCTTGCTCTTCCGATGGGTCGGGGCGGAAGAAGCCGTGGAGCCCACGACCCGCGTCGTGAAGCGATCCGAGCTCCCCGGATGAGCCGAGTGTTCGCCGGCGTCGCGCTGGTGCTTCTCGCGGTCGGCTCAGGCCTCGCGGCGTGCGGCGATCGAGCGCCGTCGGAGGCGAGGCCCGCCTCCCCGCGCCCTCCGAATCTCGTCTTCGTCCTGACCGACGACCAACGCGCGGACGCTGTCGGCTACGCGGACGAGCCGCTCCTCGGCATCACCACCCCGAATATCGATCGACTCGCCGAAGAAGGCGCGCGCTTCGACGCGATGTTCGTGACGACCTCGCTCTGTTCGCCGAGTCGCGCGTCGTTCCTGTCCGGCCTCTACGCCCACGCCCACGGCGTGACCGACAACTTCACCGACTATCCCCACGACCTCGCGAGCTTCCCCCGCGTCTTCCAGGAGGCCGGCTTCGCGACCGCTTGTGTCGGCAAGTGGCACATGGGCGAGGGCGACGACTCGAAGCGGCCTGGCTTCGACTACTGGATCTCGCACACCGGACAGGGCCAGTACTGGGACACGACCTGGAACGTCGACGGCGAGCGGCGGGTCGTGCCGGGCTACTACAGCGAGGTCGTGACCGACATGGCGATCGACTGGCTCGAACGCCAGCCGGACGATCGCCCGTTCATGCTGATCGTGGGCCACAAGGCGCCGCACGGGCCCTTCGTCCCGGAGCCAGCTTACGCGGACGTCTACGACGACGTTCCGGTCGACTATCCCGAGAGCGCTTTCGCTCTCGAAGGGAAGCCGGACTGGGTCGAGGAGCGACTGACCACCTGGCACGGCATCTACGGTCCCCTCTACGCGTTTCGCGACGACTTCCCGGACACGTCCGCCGAAGCGGTCGCCGACTTCGCGCGCTTCGTCCGGAGCTACACCGCGACGATCGACTCCGTCGACGACGGCGTCGGCCGGCTCTACGCGTACCTCGCCGAGCGTGGCCTGCTCGAGGACACGATCTTCGCGTTCTCGAGCGACAACGGCTTCCTGCTCGGCGAGCACGGGATGATCGACAAACGCACGATGCACGAAGAGAGCATTCGTGTGCCGCTCGTCGTGCGCTATCCGCCGGCGATCGAGGCCGGGACGCGCGTCGAGGCGCAGGTGCTTTCCGTCGACTTCGCACCGAGCGTGCTGGACCTCGCGGGGCTGCCACCCCTCGAAGGCGTGCACGGTCGCTCCTGGGCGCCGCTCGCGCGGGGCGAGGACACGGCGTGGCGCGAAGCCTGGCACTACGCCTACGACTACGAAGTGCAGTTCCCGTACACCCCCAACGTTCGCGGCGTGCGCACGTCCGACTGGAAACACGTGCACTATCCGCACGGCGACGGCGGGGCCGATCGCCATCGTGCGGAGCTCTATCACCTGGCCGACGATCCGGGAGAGCGGCGGAACCTCGCGGACGACCCCCGACACGCATCCGAGCGGGCCCGTCTCGAGCGGTTGCTCGACGAGCGGCTTCGGGCGACCGGCGCGTTGCCGGACCGGATGCCGATCGATCAGGGCGTCCAGCAGGCCTTGCCGGAGGAGTCGATTCGATGACGGACAGGTGCGGGGCGGCTTCGAGACGCCTGGTTGCGGCCATGCTGATCGGCGGACTCGCCTCCACGGGTTGCGGTGAGCGCGTCGACTGCTCGGACCTCCCGCGTGATTCGAAGGCCGCCTCCAGCGACTGGCCGAGCTATGGCAACGACGACGGGGGCACGCGCTATTCCGCGCTCGATTCGATCTCGCGGGACAACGTCGCGTGTCTCGAGGAGACCTGGCGATTCGAGACCGGGGACCTGCCCGGTGCACGTGGAGAGACGCGCTCGCCTTTCGCGTCGGAGACGACCCCGATCCTCGTCGACGAAACCCTCTACCTCTGTACGCCGACGAACCAGGTGATCTCCCTGGACCCGACCACCGGCGAGGAGCGCTGGCGCTTCGACCCGCTGATCGATCTGGCCGGCCGTTATGGCAACGGGTTCGTGTGTCGGGGCGTGTCGAGCTGGCAGGACCCGACCCGCGCGGACGGCGTGTGCGCCCATCGCCTCTTCACCGCCACCAACGACGCCCGCCTCGTCTCCCTCGACGCGAAGACGGGCAAGCCCTGCGACGACTTCGGCGAGGGCGGTGAGATCGATCTGAATCCTGAGGTCGGGCCCCAGGATTGGAAGGGCGAGTACCAGGTCACGTCGCCCCCCGCGATCGGCCGGGACGTCGTCGTCGTCGGCTCGGCGATCTCCGACAACAAGCGCACGGACGCGCCGAGTGGCGTCGTGCGCGCGTTCGACGCGCGGACGGGCGCGCTCAGGTGGGCGTGGGACCTCCGTTCCCCGGGCTTCGTCCCGACACCAGAGAACACCACCGCGGCGGGCTACGCGCTCGGGACACCGAACGTCTGGGCGCCGATGTCCGTCGACCTCGAGCGCGACCTGCTCTTCGTGCCGACCGGCAATCCCGCTCCGGACTATTTCCGCGGCGACTCGGATCTCGACCACTTCGGCAGCTCGGTCGTCGCGATCCACCTCGCGAGTGGCGAGGTCGCCTGGCGCTTCCAGACCGTCCATCACGACCTCTGGGACTTCGACGTGCCGGCCCAGCCGACGCTCTTCACCCTGCGCCGCGACGGGCGCGAGATCCCCGCGCTCGTCCAGCCGACCAAGATGGGGATGCTCTTCATCCTGGATCGTGAGACCGGGGAGCCGCTCTTTCCCGTCGAGGAGCGCCCGGTTCCGCAGGTCGAGGTCGCGGGCGAGGCATTGGCGAAGACGCAGCCCTTCGTCGTCACGCCGCCGCCCCTCGTGCGCCACACGCTCTCGCCGGACGACGCATGGGGCTTCACGCCCTTCGATCGCGGCGCGTGTCGCGAGGCGTTCGAAGCGCTCCGCTTCGACGGGATCTACACGCCGCCCACGCTGCAGGGAACGCTCATGGTGCCCGGCAACGCCGGGGGCCAGAACTGGGGCGGCGTCGCCGTCGACGAAGCGCGCCAGCGCATCATCGCGAACCAGCAGGACTTCCCGTGGAAGGTCGCGTTGGTCGAGCGCGAAGCCATGGAGACCGACCTGAAGTTCCAGGGCGAGGGCTACGTCGAGCGCCAGCCGATGGAGGGGACGCCGTACGGTGTCACTCGGGAGATGATCATGTCTCCCCTCGGCGTGCCCTGCAGCCCGCCGCCCTGGAGCACCCTCGCGAGCGTCGATCTCACGAGTGGCGAGATCGAATGGCAGGTCCCCCTCGGCGGGCTCCGGACACTCGCGCCGATCCCGATTCCGTGGGAGATCGGCGTGCCCGCGGTCGGCGGACCCCTGGCGACCGGCGGCGGGCTCGTCTTCATCGGCGCCGCGATGGAGAATCGCTTCCGCGCCTTCGACGCGGACACGGGTGAGCTCGTCTGGGCCGCGGCGACGCCGGCGGCTCCGATCGCGACGCCCATGACCTACCGCGCCGGTGGTCGGCAGTTCGTGGTGATCGGGGCGACGGGCTACGAGCGGGCCGGGATGCCCGCGAGCGACGTGTTCATCGCCTACGCGCTGCCGGAGTGACCGAACGCCGCGCGTGCGCGCGCGGCCCGGGCTCGCTACCGATTCCCCACGACAGCGGAGGACGGAACGATGCCCAGGGAACTCGAACAGGAAGCGATCCAGACCTACGAGCGCTTCGTCGCACGGCGCGACGAGATCGATGCAGGCCAGGCGGCCTGGTCGTCGCTCGCGGAATTCTTCACCGAGGACGCCGTCTACATCGACCCCGCCTGGGGACGCATCGAGGGGCGCGACGCGATCCGGGACTTCTTCGAACGCTCGATGGCCGGGCTCACCGGCTACGGCTGGTCGACCCCGGAGCACTGGACGATGACGGAAGGCCACCGGCTCGTCAGCCAATGGGACCAGATCCTCGGAGAGCGGCCCGACGGGACGCCGTTCGCGGTCGCGGGCCTCTCGATCCTCTACTACGTGGGCGACGGGCTCTTCTGCTACAGCCACGACATGCTGAACATGACGCATATCGGCGAGACGATGCGTGACATGGGCTGGCGTCCGCCGCCGGAGTTCAACATGCCCCCGCGCAAGCCGAACCGCGACATCTCGCTACCGGCGGCCTACGCGCACTTCGAGCCGAGCCGGGCGCCGCGTTAGAAGGCGGCCACGCCCACCCATGGAAGCGACCTTCGACGAACGAGACACCCGGGTCGCGATCGCGCGTCTGATCGCGATCTACGCCCAGCTAATCGATTCGCATCGACTCGACGAGTGGGGCGAGCTGTTCACCGCGAAGGCGCGCTTCCGGGTCGGCGCGGACCAGTGGGTCGGTCGCGACGCGATCCTCGCCGGGATCGGCGGGATGCAGCCGCCGCCGGACCGACCCGTGAAGCACGTCTGCCTCACGCCCGTGATCGACCTCGACGCGCCCGATCGTGCGAGCGTGTGGACGGATTTCACGGCGTTCGGGACCAGCGAGGAAGGCCGCGTTTCGATCGCGACGATCGGTCGCTACTACGACCGCCTGGTGCTCGAGGACGGTCGCTGGCGCTTCGACGAGCGCGTGATCGTGATGGGCGGAGAGGCGGTTCCCGACGATCTCGCGGCGTCGCCGGCGCGCTAACGTCGAGTTTTCGGCGCAATTCAGGGAGAACGAAGAGATGGCAGACGTACTCGGCTATTCCGGCAAGGTGTGTGTGATCACCGGTGCGGCCTCGGGCATGGGCGCGGCGGCGGCGGAGCTCCTGATCGAGCTCGGCGCGGAGGTCCACGCCCTCGATATCGGCGACGTGACCGCGCCCGTCAAGCAGGCGATCCACACGAACATGATGGACAAGACCTCCGTCGACGAAGCGATCGCGCAGCTCCCAGCCGAGATCGACGTGCTCTTCAACTGCGCGGGCGTGCCTTCGCCGCCGACGGCGCCCTTCGAGACGGTGATGATCAACTTCGTCGGCCTGCGGCACCTGACCGACGCGTTGCTGCCGCGGATTCGCGCCGGCGGTTCGATCAACTCGATCTCCTCGACGGCGGGCATGGGTTGGAAGGCGAACCTCGAGACGGTCCGGACCTTCCTCGAGAACGAGAGCTTCGAAACGATGAAGGCCTGGCTCGAGGAGAACGGGCAGGGCGACGGCTATGGCTTCTCGAAGCAGGCGCTGATCGTCTACACGCAGCTCCTGGCCGGTCCGCTCGCGAAGCGCGAGATCCGGATCAACTGCATCAGTCCCTCGCCGACCGACAGCAACTTCATGACCGAGCTCACGAAGACGATTCCGAAGCAGGCGATCGAGGGCTTCGCCCCGGCCCACGGTCGCTTCGCTCCTCCCGCGGAGATGGGCAAGGCCCTCGTCATGCTGGGCAGCGACCTCGCGAGCTTCGTCTCCGGAGTCAACCTGCCGGTCGATTACGGCTACTGCGGCGAGGTCGCGATGGGACAACGCGACAACCCGATGAACATCCAGTAGGCGTCCCTGCGTGTCGCTTCGCGTCGTCCAGTGGAACACCGGAATCGTCGGAACCGCAGGCGTGCGCGCGATCGCGGAGCACCCCCGACTCGAGCTGGTCGGCTGCTATGCGTGGAGCGACGACAAGGTCGGCCGTGATGCGGGAGAGCTCGCCGGGACCGTGAAGCTCGGCGTCGAGGCCACGCGAGACGTCGACGCGCTGCTTGCCCTCGCCCCTGACTGCATCCTCTACACGCCGCTCTTCCCCGACATAGACCACCTGGTCGCGATGCTCGAGGCCGGGATCGACGTCGTCTCGACGTCGTATTTCATCACCGGGCGCAGCTACGGGGAGGCCGACCTGGCGCGACTCGATGCCGCGGCGAAGCGCGGCGGGGCCTCGCTCCACGGCACCGGCATCAACCCGGGCTTCGCGAACGCCTTCGCGCTGCTCTCGACCGGCGTCTGCCAGCGGGTCGATCGGGTCAGCGTGCTCGAGTCGGTCGATTCGACCAACTACGGATCGGCGGAGACCTGGGAGGCGTGTGGTCTCGGTCGACCGGTCGACGATCCGGAGATTCCGGCGATGGCGAAGGCGACGACCGGAGTCTTCCAGGATGCCGTCGAGATGATGGCGACGGCGCTCGACGCCCGGCTCGATGCGATCGAATACGATGTCGAGTTCGCGGCCGCCAAAGCGACGGTCGATCTCGGCTACATGACGATCGAGAAGGGCTGCGCGACCGGGATGCGCCAGTGCTGGTCCGGCGTCGTCGACGGCGAGGCGTTGATCGAGCTGCCGATCGTCTGGACCCTCGGCTACGCGATGGAGCCGGCCTGGTCGACGACGGACGGCTACGAGATCGAAATCGACGGACTACCGAACGTGCGGAGTCGGATCGAGCTGATCCATCCCGCCGATGGGGCAGGGCCCGACTTCGGGATCAACACCGTGATGCCGGCGATCCACTCTCTCGAAGCCGTTGCGGACGCACCGGCGGGAATCGTGTTGGCCCACGAGCTGCCGCTCACGGTGGCTCGCGGCGTCACCCGCGCGTCGCGCCGGTGACCTCGATCGGCTCTCCGTGTTGACGCTGCCGGCCTGCGGCGATACCTCATCTATGCACGCCCTCTGCCATCCGACGGGTTTCGCACCCAGGCATTCCCCGCGCTCGTCACGAGCGGCGGTCAACCCCGGCTGAAACCCGAGGAATCCCCATGAGCCCCCCCGACCCCGAAGCCAAGCGAGCCCAGGACGATCTGCGATCCGCGTTCGACGACCTGATCGGCGAACTCCAGGCCGCGCGCGACACCATCGACGATCCCCAGTACTTCCCGCCCGAGGCGACGCCCCGCAATCTGGCCGAGGGCTACCGATACCTCGCCGGCTTCGTCCATCACGGGATCGAGCGCGCCTTCCACGAGGACCCCGACTTCCCGGCGTTCCGCAACGCGCTCTCGATCTTCAACAAGTCGACGATCGAGAACTCCGACGCGATCTACTTCTACTCGCCGATCGACGGTCGCAAGTCCTACCGGGTGACCGGCAAGGTCGAGGACAGTCGTCACTGGCGCGGCGAACCGCGCCTCGAGAATGCGCCGGTCGCGCCGCAGTACCTGATCTTCGAGGTGGCGTCCGGTCCGATGGCGGGAGACACGGGCAACCTCGCGGAGCTGCAGCCCGGGTATCGCACGGGCTTCGGCACGATCGACTCTTCGAAGCTCGTGGTCGAAGCCGACGGCTCTTTCGAGCTGATCCTCGCGCCGGAGAAGCCCGCCGGCTATGACGGCAACTTCATCTGCACGAAGAAGGGGCCGAGCCGCAGCAATCCCGAGGCCGGCGATCGTCATGCCGACTACGTGAGCGGCCGGCAGCTCTTCTACGACTGGGACCTCGAGGAGCCGGTCCATCTTTCGATCGAGTGCCTCGACACGGCGGGTAGTCATCCGCCGGCGCTCACCGCGGAACGCGCCGCGGCGAGCCTGCGGCGGATGGGCGGGGTCGTGCGCGGGCAGATGCGCTTCTGGCTCGAGTTCTACGACGTCGTCCTGAACGTGAACCAGACCCACGAGCACGACGGTCGCCCCTACTTCATGCCGATCAACGCGTACAACACGCCGAACGGCGCCTCGAGCGACACCGGCGGTGGCATGAGCACGAACATCTACGCCGGCGGGATCTACGACCTGAAGGAGGACGAGGCCTTCCTGATCGAGGCGACGTTCACCGGCGAGCCGGTCTACACGAGCATCCACCTCGGCAACCTCTGGGGCGAATCACCCGACTACGCGAACGCCCAGAGCAGCCTCAATCACTTCCAGATGTACATGGGCGAGGACGGCATCCAGCGCTGGGTCGTCGCGCACCGCGATCCGGGCGTTCAGAACTGGATCGACACGACCGGATTGCCGTCCGGCTTCCTGTCCCATCGTTGGGCGTACTCCGAGCTGCCCGACAAGGAGGACTGGCCCACGATCACCGGGCGCGTGATCTCCTTCGACGAGATCGGCGAGCTGTTTCCGGCGGATCATCCGCGCGTCAGCCCGGCCGAACGCGCCGAGTCGATTCGCGTGCGTCAGCGCCACGTCCAGAAGCGCTTCCGCGTGTTCTGATCAGCTTCGAGGAGATCGATTGTCCGCAAGCGACAACACCACGGAAACCACCGAAAAGTCGACCGGCGGCAAGACCACGGAGATGAGGACCAAGATCCTCGATGCCGCGCGCGAGCACTTCTTCGAGTTCGGGTACACCGACGCGAACGTCGACGCGATTGCGGTCGCCGCTGGCGTCTCCAAAGGCTCGATCTACCGCCACTTCCCGAGCAAGGGTGCGCTCTATTTCGCGGTCCTCTCGGCCAACAGTCGCGAGTTCTTCGAGGGCGCGGAGCGGCACGTCGAGGAGACCGATCCGATGCCGACCGCGGAACGGCTCAGGCTCCTCTGGTCTCGCTATCTGAAGCACTGGCTCCGCAACCCGACCGACTTCGAGATCTTCTGGGCCTTCGACAACGCCGAGGAGCTCGGTGAGTTGCCCGAAGGGCTGACGGATCGGATCGCCGAGAACTGGACGAAATCGCTGAAGCTGACCGAACGCGTGATCGACGAAGGCGTCGCGCGCGGGGAGCTGATTCCGATCGACACCTGGAAGGCGGCGCAGGCGTTCTGGACCCTCGCGACCACCCTGATCGAGCACGACAACAATCGTGCGCGACGACGCATGCGCGATCGCCCCTTCCACGAGACCTACGAGTTCTCGATCGAGCTGTTGATTCGCGGTCTGCTGAAGGAGCCGGGCGAGTCCTCGCTCGCGAAGGACGAAGGCGCCGACTAGCGACCCTGCGCGGCCGGGGCGCCGGCCGGGCTGCGTCGCGCGGTCGCTAGAAGGTCACCTGCAAGGACAGGCCCGGGCGTCCCGCAGGTCCGCCCGCGAGTCCGATCCGCGGCTCGGACTCGCTCCGCTTGTTCCGCCTGCTTCGCTCCAGCTTGCGGATTTCGAAGTCGAGATAGTCGCGGCGGTCCTTACGCTCGTCGTACTCCGCGTTGCTCGCGAGGGCCGTCACGCCGCCAACGACGGTGGCTGCACCGCCGCCGGCGAGCAGCCCGACCACGGTCGCTTCGCTCGTGCACCCGGCGCCGAAGAGCGACAGGATTCCGCAGACGACGCCCGCGTAGGCGAGGGCGCCGATTCCGGACCCCGCGACGATGCCCCCGGACGATCGTACCGACCTGGGGACCGGTGTTGTCGATCGAGTCGCGTTCCTCGGCGAGTGCGTTGATGCGCGCCTGGATTTCGGCCTCGCGCTCGGAGGTGCCGGGCGTCTCGCCCCGGGCGAAGGGCCCGAACACGGCGGCGGGCGGAACGGGCCGGAACACGTCCAGCTTCCGCCAGTCCTCGTCGGCGAAGGCCGGCCCTCCCGGGAGCAGCAGGGCGAAAACGAGCAGGACGGCAAGCTGGCGCACGAAAGAACCCCCGATATGGACCGCGCCAAGCCTAACAGATGCCGCGTTCTTCCGTGCCTCCAGCGACCTCGTTGCCGACTTCGTCACGAGCGTGCCAGACTGACCGGATGACGTCTTCCCCGACCTTCGGCATCGCCACCACGATCACCCAGGATTCGCTCCAGCCGGTCGAGCTCGCGCGTTGGCTCGAGGACCACGGATTCGAATCCCTCTTCGTCGGTGAGCACACTCACCTGCCGACGGCGCCCCATCGCTACGGTGACGGGGTGGGGGAGGACTACAAGAAGTTCTACGACCCCTTCGTGACGCTGACGGCCGCGGCAGCCGCGACCGAGCGACTCGTCATCGGGACCGCTGTGTGCCTGGTGACCGAGCACCATCCGATCACGCTCGCGAAGATGGTGGCGACCCTCGACCAGGTGAGCGGCGGCCGCGTCGTGCTCGGCTGTGGGACGGGCTGGAACACGGTCGAGCTCGAGAACCACGGCGTCGCTTGGAAGGATCGCTGGAAGGTCACGCGGGAGCGGATCCTCGCGATGCGGGAGATCTGGACCCGGGACGAGGCGGAGTTCCACGGGGACTTCGTCGACTTCGAGCCGATCTGGTGCTGGCCGAAGCCGGTACAACGGCCCGGCCCGAAGGTGCTGATCGGGGGCGGCATGGACCCGGCGGTCATCGCGCGGCGCGTCGTCGAATACGGTGACGGCTGGATCCCGCTCGACGGTGGCCACGAGCTCGAGTCGACGCTCACTGCGATTCGCGAGGAGGCGGCGCGGGTCGGGCGCTCGATGGACGAGTTCGATCTGACGGTCGGACTCGGGCTGATGGGGCCGGTGACCGAGGCGCGCTATCGCGAGGTCGTCGACATGGGCTTCAACCGGGTGCTTTTCGTCTTGCCGCGCAAGAGCCGCGACGAGGACCGGGGGACCCTCGAGTCCTTTGCGGAGCTGAAGCAGAAGTTCAGCTGACCCGGGGCGCGTCAGTCGACGTCGGGCTCGAGTCCCTCGAGGATCAGGTCGAGCACGAAGGAGAAGCTGTCGCCCTGATCCGGCTCGTCGACGTGGTGCTGCACGTGTTCGGCGAACCAGGGGAATTCCTCGGTCGGCATTCCGGCCAGGAAGTCGCTCGCGGCGCTCGCCAGGTCCTTCTGCGCGACCGGAAAGTCGAGACGCTGGAGCGTGAAGCCCAGGATGTGCGTCGTGATCGCGTGGAAGCCGCGACAGGCGCGGTCGACGGAGAGGCCGGCCTCGCGCAGGGTGCGAAGGATCCCGTCCATGTGTCTGAGCCGCTCGGGACCCGGCAGGTAGCGCGACCACATCGGCGCGGCCCAGCGGTGACGCATCAGCGTGTCGTGTGCGGAGCGCGCGGTCTCGCGGAGCGCACCCTGCCAGTCCCGGTTCTGCGGCGCGGGGAGGGCGATCTCGGACGCCACGAGGTCGACCATGCCCTCGAGCATCTCGTCCTTGTTCGCGACGTGGTTGTAGAGGGACATCACTCCGCAACCGAGCTCGCCGGCGAGCACGCGCATGCTGAGGCCGTCGGTGCCCTCGGCGTCCGCCCAGGCGATCGCGGCGGTGAGCACGCGCTCCCGGGTGAGGGGCCCGCGATTCGCGCGCGCCCCCGAACCGGTCGCAGAGGCCCTTCGAGCCGTCTTCTTTGCCGCCCTCGGCACGTCGATTCGTCTCCTGTTGTGATACGTACACTGTACGTTATGATTACGTACAACGTACGTGCTGCGAGACGGTAGCGCCCCCAACCCTTCGAGGTCACCTCCCATGACGATTTCTCGATCTTCCCTCGACTCCACACCCATCTGGAGCGCCTCGTGAGCGCCGGCGGAATCGTGGCCGCCGCGCTGGTCGGATATGTCGTCTTCGTCGCGTTCATGGAGCTCGCGATCGGTGTCGTCCAGCCGGACATGGAGACAGGGGTCGTGCTCACGACGATGGATGCGGTCGGCGAGACGTCGAGTCGCATGCTGGCGGGCTTCGAGTTCGAGGATCAGCTCTACGTGTCGTCGAATCACTGGCTGCGCGGTTGGTACCGGGAAGCGCTCGCGCGCCCCGTCGTCTCCGTGACAGTGGGCGACGTCGAGACGCAGCGACGTGCGGTTTCGATCGTCGGCGACGAGCGCGACCGGGTGGCTGACGCCTATCAGATGGGGTTCGTGCTTCGTTTCGTATGCGGCTTCGCTCCGAGTCGATTCCTCCGGCTGGATCCGGTCGCAGAAGGAAGCTGAAGCGTGCCGTTCCTCCTGATCCTGCTGTGGCTCGCCGCCGCGCTTCTCGCGTCGGACGTCGCGCACGCGGCCCGGCTCGAGGTGGCGCCCGACGCACCCGCGTGGGCCCATCTCGGTGCGACGACACTACTCGTCCTGCACATCGGCGGCGGAGCCCTCGGCCTCGTCGCGGGCACGGTCGCGAGCTTCACCCGGAAGGGCGGCCAGACCCATCGTCTCTGGGGACGACTCTTCTTCGCGGGGATGGTCGTCACCTACGTGATCGGCGCCGGGGTCGCGCCCTTCCTCGAAGAAGGACAGCGCCCCAACTTCGTCGCGGGCGTGCTCGCGCTCTGCCTCCTTCTGAGCGGGATCGGCGCGGCACGGCGTCGCCCCTTTCGGGCTGGAAAGGCCGAGATCGTCGGTTTCGTGGCGGCTCTCGCGATCACCGGTCTCGGGCTCACGTTCATGCTGATGGGCGCGCAGCACGAGAGCGGCACCGTCGACGGCAGCCCGCCCCAGTCCTTCGTGATCTTCGTCGTTGGCGGCGCTGCGGCCGCCGTGGGTGACCTGCGCGCGCTGCTGAAGCGAACCCTCTCGCAGTCCGAGCGCATTACCCGTCATCTCTGGCGGATGTGCGCCTCGTTCTTCTTCGCCTCGGGCTCGCTCTTCTTCGGGCAGCCGCAGATCTTTCCCGCCTGGTTCGCGGGCTCGCTGCTGCAGTTCGCGCTGTCGTTCGGGCCGCTCTTCATCATGACGGGGTGGATGGCGAAGGAGTGGCGCGCGGCGCGCGTCTGACGCGTTCCTGGGACATGACGGTTCGCGTCACCCTCGGCTCCCTCGGCCCTACCCTACGAGCGATCCGCTCGAATCGATACGGTAGCGCTGCTCCGGGGCGCCTAGCCCGCGACGTCGAAACGCGTGGTTCGGTGGGGCGAGACGGCGCGTGGCGGGCGTTCGTGCGATGCTGATCCGCGAGGAGGTGTCGTGAAGGAAGTCCATACGTTCTGTCGGATCTGCGAGCCGAGCTGCGGACTGCTGGCACAGGTCGAAAACGGCGAGCTCGTCGGTGTCCGGCCGGACGCGGATCACCCGGTCACCCGCGGCTTCGCCTGCAACAAGGGTCTCGCGGGCGCCGAGCTGCATCGCGACCCCGATCGCTCGGACCATCCGGAGCGCCGTCGCGCCGACGGGACCTTCGAGCGGATCAGCTGGGACGCCGCGATCGAAGAGATCTCGGGCCGGGTGCGCGAGATCCTCGACGAACACGGTCCGAACGCCTTCGCCTCCTATATGGGCAACCCCCTGGCGTTCAACGCGCTCGGCGGACCGGCGGCCGGCTCCTTTCTACATCAGCTCGGTGTCTCGAAGAACTTCAGCTCCGGCACCCAGGATTGCGCAAACAAATTCGCGGGCAGCGAAGCGGTCTACGGCACCTCGACCTGCCACCCGCTCCCGGACTTCGAACACACCGACTTCCTGCTGATCCTGGGCTCCAATCCGCAGGTTTCGCGCATGAGCTTCATCTCGATCGCGGATCCGATGAAAGCGATCCGGGAGATTCGTGAGCGGGGCGGTCGCGTTCGCTTCGTGAACCCGCGCGAGATCGAGAGCGCACGGCCGGGCGAGACCGTGCTCGTGAAGCCCGACACCGACGTCTACCTGCTCGCCGCGATGCTCGAGGAGATCATCGAGAACGGGCGCTTCGATCGAGACGTCGTCGAGGCACACGCGGCGCGATTCGAGGGGCTGCGCGAGATCGTCGGCCGCTATCCGGCGGAGCGCGTCGCATCGATCGTGGGCGTCGACGCCGCCGGGATCCGCGCCCTCGCGCGCGAGTTCGCCGAAGCGCCGAGCGCGTCCGCCACGCTGTCGACCGGCGTGAACATGGGCCGACAGGGCACGCTCGCCTACTGGCTGATGCAGATGCTGGTCTTCGTGACCGGGAACCTCGACCGCCGCGGAGGCAACCTCTACGGCCGCGGCTTCTACTCCGCGGCACCGCGAAGTGGCCGAACGGATCCCTCGAAGCATTTCCGGGACAGCGAGTGGGGACGCATCCGCAAGATCCGCGGATCGCTTCCTGGAAACCTGATGGCGGACGCGATCGAGTCCGAGACCGAGCCGATTCGCGCGCTCTTCGTCGTGAGCGGCAACCCGATCCTCTCGGTCGGCGGCGAGGAGCGACTGCGTCAGGCGTTCGAGAAGCTCGAGCTCATCGTCTCGGTCGACCTCTATCGCGGCGCGACGGGCGAGCTGGCCGACTACGCGTTACCCGCGACCGACGGCTTCGAGCGCCACGACCTGAACCTGTGCGGCCTCGGCCTCCAGGCGCAGCCCTTCGTGCAGGTGGTCGATCCGGTCGTCGAGCCGCGGGGGGAGCGCAAGCCCGAGTGGTGGATCTTCGGACGACTCGAGCAGGCGCTCGGCATGAAGAGCATTCTCGACGCCGGCGAGACACCGCCGCTCTTCAGCCGACTCGATCACATGTTGCGCGAGACGGGCATGACCACCGACGAGATCAAGACCCAGCCGAGCGGCACGATCGTGCTCGACCCGAACGAGCCCGGGCGCTTCTTCGAGGAGGTGATCCAGACCGAGGACGGTCGGGTCGACTGCGATCCGGCGCTCTTCCACGCCGAGGGCGGGATCGAACGGATGGAGAGGATCTTCGAGGAGCTCGCTGGCGAGTCGGCCGACACGTTCAAGCTGATCACGAAGCGCGAGCCGTCGATGCACAACAGCTGGATGCAGAACCTCGCGAAGGTGCGCGGTCGCAACCGCGAGCCCCGGCTCTGGCTGCATCCGGACGACGCGGCGCGCGTCGGCGTCGCCGCCGGCGATCGCGTCCGGGTGCGGAACGAGTGGGGCGAGATCGAGGTCGCGGTCGGGCTCGAAGACGGCCTCGCGCGAGGCGTCGCGGCGTTGCCGCACGGGGCCGGGAACGGTCGCACGCCGGCGCTCCGATTCGCGTCGGAGCAGCCGGGGGCGAACGCGAACCGTCTCCTGCCGACCGGGCCCGGGAGCTTCGAACCGCTGTCGGGGCAGGCGTTCATGACCGGCGTGCCGATCGAAATCGAGCGCGCGGACGCGACGAACTGAATCCCGCGGCGGATCGTCCCGACAAGGAGCCCCACCCATGCCCGTCCTCGACCCCCATCACGATCGCCAGCACCCCGTCGAGGACGACGAGGCCTGGAGCGAGTCCTACTACTTCAACGCCTACGACCCGGCGAGCGATTCCGGATTCTTCACGCGGATCGGCGTGCGTCCGAACGAGGGCACGATCGACGTGAGCATGCACGTCTGGCTGCCGGGTGGGCGCTTCGCTTCCTATCGCCACAAGCGCGAGCAGACGGAGATGATCTCGTCGCCGCTCGAGGTCGGTGGCGTGACCTATCGCTGTCTCGAAGAAGGCAAGCGCTGGCAGCTCATGACCGACGGCGAGGGGCGGGTCTACGAACGGGGTGAGCGCGCGCACCGCCACGCTCGCGTCCAGATCGAGGTGCAATTCGACGCGCTCACGCCGCTGATCGGCGCGGACGGGCAGGGCAAGGATGGCGCGGGGGCGAGTGCGGCGACGCGTCTTTCGACGGGCAAGGGGCATCTGGAGCAGAGCGGGCGCTGGACCGGTTGGATCCAGATCGACGACGAGCGCTTCGACTTCGGTCCCGAGGCGCGCGGCAATCGCGACAAGTCCTGGGGGCCGCGACGCTGGGGTGGACCGAAGATGTGGCGCTGGTTCTCGATCAACATCGGCGACGACGTGCACTTCGGCGGGATCCGGATCGGCACCGAGGACGGCGATCTCCACCGCGGCTGGGTCTGGAAGGACGGCGCCCACGCGAGCGTGCGCGAGTGGCGAGTGAAGACCGGGACCCGCGACGACGGCGTCACGCAGAAGACCGTCGACCTGACGGTCGTCGACAGCGAGGGCCGCGAGCACGCGCTCCGTGCCGACGTGATGCGCGTGATCCCGGGTGGCGCGAATCCGGGCGGCACGATCGTCAACGAGGGGCTCGCGAAGTGGACCCACGAGGGCGTGACCGGCTACGGGATCGCCGAGTATCTGCACCAGTTCCACGACGACGGCTCGCCGGTCGTCCCGATCGAGTAGAGGAGTGGATCCGTCCATGAGCCAGCCGGCGATGACCCCTGCGGAGCTGATCGAAGCCGCCGAGAAGCTCGTTCCGCTCTTTCGCGAGAAGGCGCGCGAGTCGGAGCTCGCCCGTCGAGCGTCCGACGAAGTGATCGACGCCGTTCGTGCGAGCGGTCTCTATTCGATGATGGTGCCGAAGCAGTACGGAGGGCACGAAGCCGACCTCGACACCTACTTCGAGGTCGTGCTGAAGCTCGCGCGCGCGGATGCGTCCGCGGCCTGGCTGACCGCGTTCTACATCGAGCACAACTACTGGGCGCTCGGCTTTCCGGAGCCGGTCGTCGAGTCGCTCTTCGCGGTGCAGCCCTACATCCTTGCCCCCGTCTCCCTGAACGCGGGCGGTGGCGGCGCCGAGCGCGTGGACGGCGGCTTCCGCTTGAACGGGCAATGGTCCTGGGGGACGTGCATCGTCCACTCGGACTGGGTCATGCCTGTGGGCGTCGTCCCGGGAGAGATCCCTTGTCTCTTCCTCTTGCCGATCGACCAGGTCGAAACGGTCGATACCTGGTTCGTCTCCGGCATGTGCGGAACGGGGTCCCTCGACTACAGGATCGACGACGTGTTCGTGCCCGCGGATCACGCGATCCCGATGACCTCGGTCTTCGGTCCGCCGGGCAAGAGCCCGCTTCGCTACGACGCGCCGCTCTACCAGACTCCGATCGCGCCGATCCTCGGGTTCGCCGCGGGACTCCCCCTGCTCGGCGCCGCGCAGGGCGCGCTCGAGGCATGGACGGCCGAGACGAAAGCGAAGATCGCGGGGAAGAAGGACCGGCTCGGCGTGCTGCCGGGAACCGACGGCAAGTTCTCGGTCGCAGCGAAGGCGTCCCTCGAGCTCGAAGCGGCGGAGCTGCTCTTCCGCGACGTGCTGCGCGACGTGATGGACCAGCGCTACGGCGCTTCGCAGGAGACGCGTTCCGGTTGGATGTCCCGCCTCTCGCACGGCGTCTTCATGGTGCGGAACGCGATGAGCGAGCTGATCTCGATCACGGGCGCGAGTGGCTCGCGCCTCGACAGTCCCATCCAGCGCGCCATGCGCGACATCACGACGGCGTCGAACCACGTCTTCTTCGATCGCGAGGCGCGCTACGCCGACGCCGGGCGGATCCTGGTCGGCGAGCCCTCGGAAGGCGTGATGGCCTGATCAGTCAGAGCGCAGCTCGGATCGCGTCCACCACGTCGAGATCTTCGAGGGCCGCGTTCGCGCGCGCGAGCAGCGAGTCGCCGAGCGCCACGCCATCGCCGGACGCGTAGCTCGGCATGAACGCGAGGAAGGTCGCGACGACGGTGTACGAGGCCTGTCGTCGATGCACCTCCCACGCGTCGTCGAACGAGATCGTGGGCCCGCCCGACTTCTGCAGTGCGTCGAGGTAGGTCTGGAGGAGCGCGCGCTCGTTCGCGCGGCGCGCTTCGACGTCGACGGTCATCGTCAGGAAATAGCTGACGTCGCGCAGCGGCGTGCTCGTGCGCGAGAGACCCCAGTCGAGGAAGCCCACGCGGTCCCCGTCGAGGAAGACGTTCCCGATGTGCAGGTCGCCGTGGATGTAGGTCTGCGGCCCGGTGTCCCAGAGCGTGTGGAACCCCGCGTGGTGCTCGACGTAGAGCTCGCCGATCGCCTTGTACCGCTCGGTCAACACGTCCGCGTTCTGGTCGAGTACGAAACGCATCAGGCCCGAGGTGGCTTCGCTTCCGGGGCCGCGTTCCGGTGCGCGTAGCCACGGCGCGACGGTGTCGCGTTCGGCCTCGCTGGCGAAGCGGGCATGGAATCGTGCGAGATCTTCGAGCGCGACCGCCGCCGAGTCGGCGTTCACGCCCCAGCTCGCGTCGGAGAAGCGACAGCCCCGCGCCGTCAGGTCTTCGAGCAGGAGCACGAAGTCGTCGCCCGAAGCTTCGGCACGATGACATCGGGGCACGAGGAGGTCGACGCTGTCCGATACGTCCGAGAAGAACTCGACCTCCCGGGTGCCCATCCCGATCGCGCCGACCATCTGCTTGTGGCCCTCGTCGAGGGGCGCGAGCTTGACGAAGAGCGAGGCCGGGCCGGCGTCGGGCGCAGCGTAGGTGAGACCGATTCGCGCGCGCTGGTTGGTCGCGAAGGCGTGATCGAGGAGCTCGACGGACTCGACGCGAACGCCGAGAACGTCGCTCAGCGAGTCCGGGGTGAGATCGGAGGGCTTGCCGGGGAGGGCGGTCATGAGAGGTTCTCGATTCGCGGTGGGGCCAGCGAGTGTAGGGGCCCCGCCCGACGGGATGCACTCCGCGTGGGATCGGAATACCTTGCCGCTACCCCGGTCGTCCATTCGTGCGCGACCCTTCCGGGAGGCCCCCATGAGCGAACCGACCATCAAGGCACGGCGCCTCACCTACGTCCGGAGCGAAGCGCCGGACCTGGCCGAGGCCGAGATCTTCCTTGCCGAGTTCGGTCTCCAGATCGCGACGCGAACCGACGACGCGATCTACTACCGGGGGACCGCCGCGGATCCGTGGTGCTATGTCCTGACGAAGGGCGACGGCGGCTTCACGACGATCGCGTTCGAGGTCGATCGTGTCGAGGACCTCGAGAAGATGTCCGCCCTCGAAGGCGCGTCCGGAATCGAGAAGCTCGACGAGCCCGGCGGTGGGCAGGTCGTGCGTCTGACGGATCCGCAGGGGACGCGTGTCGAGTTCGTCCACGGACGGGAGCCGCTCGAGCCCCTCGATCCCTCGCCGGTCGTGCCGTCGAACATGGATGGCCAACGCGGTCGGACCGGCGTGCTTCCGGCAGTCGAGTTCGGCCCCTCGGTCGTGCGCCGGATCGGGCATCTCGTGCTCGAGAGCGCGGATCCGGATGGGGTCGCGAGCTGGTACCAGCAGCATCTGGGCCTGCGCACCTCGGATGTGATCCGGCTCCCGGACGGTGTCCCGCAGATGCACTTCACGCGTCTCGACCGCGGCGAGGAATACGTCGACCACCACGTGATCGGCTTCCAGTTCTGCCTGGACGAGGGCTCGCGCGTCCAACACGTCGCGTGGGAGGTGGGCAACATCGACGACCTGATGTCCGGCCACGAACACCTGAAGTCGAAGCGTCGCAAGCACGTGTGGGGCGTCGGCCGCCACCGCTTCGGCGGGCAGATCTTCGACTACTGGAAGAGTCCGTGGGGTGTCATCCACGAGCACTGGGCCGACACGGATCTCCTGAACGCGGACTTCGAAGCGAAGGAGTGGCCGCTCAGCGAGGTGCAGGACTACTGGGGGCCGCCGCCCGGACCGAAGTTCTTCGTCTCGAAGTGGAACTGGAAGACGGTCAAGAACGCGGTGAAGGTGCTGCGCGCGCAGTGAGCGAAGTGTCGTGACGCGAGAAATCCTGCTGCACGCGTTCACGATGAACAGCCCGGGACACCAGTCCAGCGGGCTCTGGCGACACCCGCGCGATCGATCGCGCGAGTACACGTCGATGGCGCATTGGCAGGACCTGGCGAGGACCCTCGAGCGCGGTCTCTTCGACGGCGTCTTCCTGGCGGACGTGGCGGGCGTGTACGACGTCTACGGCGGGAATCCGAATACGGCGCTCCGCACGGGAATGCAGGTTCCGGTGAACGATCCGTTCACCCTCGTGCCCGTGATGGCGGCCGCGACGGAGCACCTTTGTTTCGGCGTGACGGGTACGATCCCGTACGAGCCCCCCTTTGCCTTCGCGCGGAAGCTCTCGAGTCTCGACCACCTCACGGACGGGCGCGTCGCCTGGAACGTCGTGACGGGCTACCTCGACAGCGCCGCGCGCGGCGCCGGTCAGGCGAAGCAGGAAGGCCACGACACGCGCTACGAGATCGCTGCCGACTACATGGACGTGGTCTACAAGCTGTGGGAAGGCAGCTGGGAGGACGATGCCGTCGCCTACGACAAGGCGGGAGGCGTCTTCACCGATCCCGCGCGGGTGCACGAGGTCGCGCACGAGAGCGAGTGGTTCCAGATGCGCGGCGTGCATCTGTCTGAGCCGTCGCCGCAGCGAACGCCCGTGATCTTCCAGGCCGGCGCCTCCGCGCAGGGGCAGGCCTTCGCGGCGCGACACGCCGAGTGCGTGTTCGTCGGCGGCGCTCTGCCGGGTCTGGTCGCGTCGCTTCGCGAGCAAGCCGCGGCGGCCGGTCGCGCGCGCGAAGACCTCAAGATCTTCTCGATGGCCGCGGTGATCGTCGCCGAGACCGACGAAGCGGCGGAAGCGAAGTTGCGCGACTACACGGCGTGGGCGCAGCCCGAGGGCGCGCTCGCGCTGATGTCGGGCTGGACGGGTGTCGACCTGTCGCGCTTCGATCTCGACGCGCGTGCCGAGCATCTCGAGAGCGAGGCGATTCAGTCCGCGCTCTCGGGCCTCGGCCTGCACACCGTTCGCGAATGGGGCGAACGGCTTTCGATCGGCGGCGGGGCGGAAGTCGTCGTCGGTTCGCCGACGACGGTCGTCGACCAGCTCGAGGAGTGGGTCGAGACGGCAGACCTGGACGGGTTCAACCTCGCGTACACGGTGTTGCCCGAGTGCTTCGAGGAGTTCGTGGACCTGGTCGTGCCCGAGCTCCAGCGACGCGGACGCTACAAGAAGGCCTACGCCGAGGGGACGATGCGGGAGAAGCTCTTCGGGCGCGGAGCGCGGCTCGAAGGCACGCATCCGGCGGCGGGGTGGCGGGCTTCGGATTGAGAGCGGCCTGCGCGGCGTTCTTCCTTCACGCGGCCTGCGCGCCGTGTGACTCTCGCCGGGCGAGTTCCATCCGCGAATAGCCACGCGTGAAGAACGAATCCGCTCGCGTGGCGCCGCCGGGCCGCAGCTCGCGATCGCCGAGGAGCGGGACGAGCGTTTCGAGGACGACCCGCGCCTCGAGCCGCGCCAGCGCCGCTCCCAGGCAGAAGTGGATGCCGTAGCCGAAGCCCAGGTGTCCCGACGTGTCGCGATGGAGATCGAAGTGGTCCGGGTTCTCGAAGCGCCGTTCGTCACGGTTCGCCGCCCCGATCATGACCAGGAGATCCGCGCCCTTGGGCACCTTCGTCCCGCGGATCACGGTGTCCTCCGTCGCCGTGCGCGGCATCCACCGGAACGGCGACTCCATCCGGATGATCTCCTCGACGAGATTCGGAATCAGGCCGGGATCGTCCGACACTGCTTCGAGGACGTCGCGCCGGCGCATCAGGAGCTCGACGGCGCTACCGACGGTGTTCATCGTCGTCTCGTTCCCCGCGATCAGCACGACCACCGCGAAGAACGCCACCTCTTCGATCGACATCGCGACGCCCTGGTCGTCGTCGACGAGGACGCTGATCAGGTCGTCGGTCGGTTCTCGCCGGCGGGCGTCCGCGATTTTTCGCATGTACTGGATCAGTTCGCCGGCCATGCGGAGGGCATACCCCGGCGAGTCCGCTCGCCCGCTCCCGCTCAACACGTCGACGACGCCCGTGCTCCAGCGTCGAAAGTCGGCGAGGCGTTCGGACTCGACCCCGAGCATCTCCGCGATGATCCGCATCGGAAGCGGCGCGGCCAGAAGATCGACGACGTCGAATGCGTCGCGCTGCTCTGCGCCGTGCACGCATTGCTCTGCGATCTCGCGCACCCGGTCCTCCCAGGCCGCGATCCGTCGCGGCGTGAATCCGCGATTGACCGTGCGGCGCATCGGACCGTGATCGGGCGGATCCGAAGAGATGATCGTGTTGGGCGCCGTCCGGAGGATCATCGGGTTCAAACGCGCGCGGTAGACGAAGCGCCCCATCTCGAACACGTCGCGGGGGCCGATCGTCCCCCAGCTGTCGCGAATCAACATGCTGAAGCCGAGGCGCGACGAGAAGAGCTCCGGCTGCCGGAAGACCGCTTCGGCCTCGTCGAAGCGCGTGACACAGAAGACGCGACTCTTGGGCGAATAGTGCAGCGAGTCCTGATCGCGCAGGGCTCGGTAGTCGGGGTAGGGGTCGCCGCACCGGGAGAGGTCGAAGGGGTCGTAGTTCATGATCCAGGATCTCCGTTTGCCCGGCACGTGGATACTTGGCAGGTGCCCCATTGGAATATGTTGTAAATTGGGCAGATGTCAAGCGAGGCGGGAAACGTTGCGAAACCACGGTCTTCCGGGCGCCCGCCCGGCGATACGGGCGACCGCACCCGCGGCGCGATTCTCGACGCCGCGCTGGAGATGTTCGCCACGGTCGGCTTCGACGCGATGTCCGTCCGGGAGCTCACGCGGCAGCTCGGGGTGAGCCACAACCTCGTCCATCACCACTTCGGGACGAAGGAAGAGCTCTGGCGCGCCGCGATCGACCATGGGATGGGACCCGCGGCCGAGGACTGGGCCGCGCTGCTCGATCGATCCGTCGGCAGTCCGCGGTCGCCCGAGGTCCTGCGTGAGGTGATCGAGGGTGGGGTCGCGTTGTTGGCCGAGCGCCCCCAGCTCGCGCGGATCCTGACGGACGAGTCGTCGCGACCCGGTTCTCGCCTGGACTACCTCTACGAGCGGTACGTCGGACCGATCCTCGAGATCCTCGGGCGTTTCCTCGGCGAATCCCGCGCGTTCGGCGTTCGAGACGTGGACTCGCGCGTGGCCGCGCTCTTCGTCCTCAGCACCGTGTCCGCGCACCTGACCCACGATGCGCTCGCGGCCAAGCTCGGGTTCGGGTCGTCGTCGGAATACGCGGCGGCGCTGGTAGAGCTCGTGCTAGGCGGGTTGGTCGAAGCGGCGCCTCGATCAGCCGCCGCCGACGCCGCCGCCGGCGAGTGAAGCACTGCGTTCCAACAGGGCGTTCGCGCCATCGGTCCACAGGAGCACGTCTCCCGGCGACGCGAACGACCACGCGAGGAACGCCGCGGCACTCGCGAGGGCGGCCGCGGCGAAGCTCGCCCGTACGCGCTGACGACGCGAGGGCGCCTCGGCGGCCACCAGTACGACGGTCTCGGTTCGCGCGGTCTCGAAGACCTGTCGCTCCCACAGCTCGCGCGCGATCGCGTGTCGGCATTCGGCGCTCGTCGGGCGATCGAGGAGCTTCTCGAGTCGCTGGCGCAGCGCGGTCGCGGAGGCGAGGCGACGCGCGGGTTGTGGCCGGAGCAGGTCGCGAATCACGCGGGCGAGCGCGCGGGGCACGTCGCGACGACGTGCGCGCAGGCGCGGGTACCGACCGGACTCGAGGCGATCGAGCAGGCTGGGTTCTTCGTCGGTCGCGGGGAGCGTGAAGGGCGGCGTGCCCACGAGCATCTCGTAGAGCACGACGCCGAGGGAGAAGAGGTCCGCGCGCGGGTCGAGCCGATCCCCGCGCATCTGCTCCGCCGGCATGTAGGGCGGCGTGCCGAGGGTCGTCCCCGGCCGCGTCAGCGCACCGCCCGTCGTCGCCGCGAGCGCGAGGCCGAAGTCCGTGATCTTGACCTCGCCGTGGCGACCGATCAGGAGGTTGCCGGGCTTGAGGTCGCGGTGGAGCGTGCCCGCCGCGTGGATCGCCTCGAGGCCGCGCGTCGCTTCGAGGGCGATTGCCGCGGCGGTTCGCCAGGGAAGCGTGCGGGTCTTCGCGAGCACGCCCGCGAGGTCGACGCCTTCGACGTACTCGGTCGCGAGATAGGCCTGGCCGCGGTGGCGAAAGCGGTCGTAGATGCAGACCACGTTCGGGTGGTGGAGGCGCCCGGCGGTGATCGCTTCGCGTTCGAAGCGCGCTTCGAGCTCGGCGTCTTCCTCGAGATCCGGATGCGTCCGTTTGAGGACGGCGAGCCGGTCGAGGCTCTCCTGGCGCGCGAGCAGCACGATCCCCATGCCGCCGGATCCGATCTCGCGCTCGACGACGAACCCACCCAGGCGGCGCCCGGTGAGATCCGGCCGTGTCATCCGGTCTCGTCGATCTGGATCGCCTTCGGCCCGCGATCTCGCTCCACCAGCACGTATTGCAGCTCGCACTCGCCGAGGCGCACGCGGTCCCCGTGTGTGAGTCCGTGGCTCAGGACCTCTTTCCCGTTGACCTGGACACCATTCGTGCTGGCGAGGTCGCGGACCCCGAAGCCGTTCTCGTCCAGCTCGAATGCCGCATGCTCAGCGGAAATCGAGTCGAAGTCGAGGCGGATCCGCGCGCGGTCCGACCGCCCCGCGATCACCCGCGGCGAATCGAGCGCGAATTCCATGCCGGCCGCGGGCCCGGTCAGGACCGTGAGGCTCACGTCATGGTCCTCGAGAAAGGGCGGCGATCCCGTCGCCGCGTCGGATTCGACGCGTCGCGTGCGTCCGTCGTGCATCGTTCGGCTCCTCCCGGCTCGCGTGATCACGAGCACGTCCCGTCTTCGGACGATTCGTGACGCGCGCTGGTGATCCGGGGTACGGCAACACACGCGCGTCGCGCGGCGTACGGACATCACGAACCGGCGCGGGTGTGTGGTCGATCGGAGTCTCGACTTCATTGGAGGCAGGCTTCACCGTGTTCACCCGACGCATCGTCTACGACCGCCGGCGACTGCTGGAACGCGCGCGCGATCTCGAGTCCGGCTGGCGCTGGCGCACCGCGCTCCGACTCTATCGGCAGATCCTTGCGGCCGAGCCCGACTGCGTCGAGGTCCATGGTCAGGCCGCGCCTCTGCTCGCACGCGCTGGACGCGACGTCGAGGCATGGGCTTCGTTCCGGGTCGCGATCGCCGGCTTCGACGAGGGTGGCGACGCGGGTGCTGCGTTCGCGTTTCGAGCGGAGGCCGTGCGCGCGCTGCCGCTCTGTACGGAGGCGCGACGGACGCTATGTGAGGCGATGCTCGCTCGCGGGGAGCGGACGAAGGCGATTCGCGTGCTGCTGCAGGGTGCGGAGCGGCTCGCTCGCAAGCGCCGCCGAGGCGAAGCGATCCTGCTCCTCCGCTCCGCGCGGGGGATCGAGCGCCGGCATCCGCCGGTGGTGCTCGCCCTCGCGCGGCTCGTCGCCCGCGACGGCTTCCCGGGCGAGGCGCTCTACCTGCTCGATCATCTCGACGACCGCTCGGCGGAAGCAGATCGCCGCGCGATCCGCGCGCTGACCTTTCGGGTCGAGCCGAGCCTCCGGCATGCCTGGCGGTGGTGGCGCGCCGGGCGATCCGCCGGGACGTCGGCGCCGCGCGTCGCCTGAAGCCGGTCCGCCCGGTCTGTGCGCGACCTAACGCTGCGCGATCACGTCCACCGGCAAGTTGCTCATCACCGGGATCCCCGTATAGCGGTCCCAGGCGGTGTCGGTGCTCGCCAGGCGATTCGTGTTGCCGCCGAGGTGGCGAACTTCGTCGTCGCGGTCCGGCGCTCCGCCCCAGCCGTGGGTCATCGATACGAGGCCTGGGCGCAGGTGCGGATCGATCTCGACGATCGCCGGGATGCGGCCGTGGTCCGAGACGAGCGCGACGTCATCGCCCGATGTGAGTCCGAGCGCGGCGGCGTCCTCCGCGCACAGGAAGGCGGGATTGAAGGGGCGGCCGGTGACCTGCCCAGCGCGCTCGATGCCGCTCGAGTTGTAGACCTCGGCGGTGCGCCGCGAGATCAGGCGGAAGGCACGCGGCGACGCTTCGGTCGACTCGTGGAGCGTGCGGTCCGCGATCGCGCCGACGTCCGCCAGCATTTCCGGATGACCGACATCCAGCCGGGTCTCGCAGCCGGGATCCTTCGGCGCCACGTAGACCGGTTCGCCGTCGAACACCGCGCCGCCTTCGACCCCCGCGACCTCGTCGAAGGGAATGCGCGAGCCCTCGGTCATCGCGCGGAAGAGCGCCTCCGAGGTCGGCTTGTGTTGCAGGTCGACGGGCTGCATCCCGCGCTTGTTCCCGATGAAGAGCCCGACGTCCATGCGCTGCGCGAGTCCGAAGAAGAGCTCCCAGTCCTCGATCAGGTCCGAGCCCTCGGGCGGATCGACCAACGCGGGCGAGACCGCGGCGAAGGGGCGCGGGAAGCCGTAGCCTGGCTGGAGCACCGACTGGTTGTCGACGAGCAGCGTCATGCCCGGCATTTCGAAGGGCATCCGCGTCGCGATCACATAGTCCGCGTGTCGCGCCGTCTCGCTCATCGTCGCGTCGATCTGGACGACGAGCTCCGCCTTCTCGAGCGCTTCGAGGGTGCGCGCTTGATCCGGCCAGGCGTTGACCGGATTGCCGCCGACGCAGACGAGCGCGCGGACCTGGCCTTCACCTTCGAGGATCATCTCCTCGGCGAGGGCCGCGGTCGGGAGCCCCGCCGTCGAGTCACGAAGGCCGCGCACGCGAAGCGATTCGCCGAAGTCGTAGGCCGGTCGTCGGGGATTCGCCTGGGCCTTGTAGGACATGGGCGTACCGAGCGCGCCCGGGTTCAGCACCCGATCGCCGGCACGCAGCCAGCGACCGGTCACCGTCGTGAGGCATAACGCGAGGTACTCGATCAGCGTGGCGCCCGGACCGTTCATGTTGGGCCCGGTCCCGACGACGTTGTAACCGCGCGCCGCCCGCCCCCAGATCCGTGCGGCGCGCTCGAGATCATCGGTCGCGATGCCGGCGATCTCGGCGACGCGCGTCTTCTCGAAGGGCTCGACCGCCGCTCGCAGCGCATCGACGCCTTCGACTTCTTCGTCCAGGAAGGCGTCGTCGACCAGCCGCTCCTCGAAGAGGATCCGCAGCATCGCGGCCTGCACGATCACGTCGCAGCCGGGCCTGACCTGCAGATGGAGATCCGCCTGCCGCGCGGTCTCGGTTCGCCGCGGGTCGATCACGACCAGCTCGCAGCCGCGCGCTCGCTGTTCCTTCAGCCAGAGGCCGGGATTGCTGCAGGGAAGTCCCATGTGGTTCGCGACGAGGGGATTGGCGCCGATGATCACGATCGCATCGGGACGGTCGAAGTTCTGGGGCGGCGCCTTCCACACGCCGTGCATCGCCTGGGCGACGAACTTGCCCGGCTGATCGATCGTGATCGGCGTGAAGTACATCTCCGACCCGAGCGCGGCGTGCCACGCCCGGGCGAGGGCGCCCGTTGCCGGGTGCGCGGCGCACTGCGTCCCGAGATAGAGCGCGACGGAGCGCGGGCCGTGTTCCTCGACGATCGCCGCGAGCCGCTCCGCGATCTCGTCCATCGCGCGGTCCACGGCGATCGGCGCGTGGGTGCCGCCGGCCTGCCGCTTCTGCGAGTGGAGCAACCGAGCCGGATCGGCATGCATCGCCGGGTACGCCCGACCCTTCGAGCACGTGTACCCGCGGAAGAGCGCGTCGTCGCGCACGCCGCGGACCCGCACGACCCGGCCGTCCTCGATCTCCGCGTCGATCGGACAGGCGCAGTGACAGAGTCGGCAATAGGTCCGGCGGGTGGTGGACGGCACCTCGACACTCATATCAATCCCGTGTCGCAGCCGCTAACTTCCTGCCCCATGAGCGCATTCGAAGTCACCCCCCTGGATCACATCGGCGCCGAGATCGTCGGCCTCGATCCCCACGCCCTGACCGACGAGGTGAGGCAGCAGCTCTACGCCACCTGGCTGGAGTACGGCGTGCTGCTGTTTCGGGAAGCGGCCCCGGATCCCGAGACCCACGTGAAGCTCGCGAAGGTCTTCGGCGAGCTCGAGATCCACCCTGTGAAGTCGCTGCTGGTTCCCGGCAACGACGAGCTGATCTTTCTCGGCGGCCACGGCAAGAACTCCGGCGGCGCGCGCGTGATGAACGGCGACGTCTTGATCGGCCAGACCTACTGGCACCAGGACACGGCCTATACGCCCAACATCTGCAAGGGCTCGATGCTTCGCATGGTCAAGGCGTCGAAGCGCGCCGGGAACACGCTGTGGGCGGATACCTCGAAGGCCTACGACGCGCTGCCCGCGGACGTGAAGACGCAGATCGCTTCCCTCGAATCGCTGCAGTGCTACACGGACATGCCGCGGCGGACCTGGGGCATGCCCGGGAGCGAGCTGCGCCACGCGACCCCGGAAGAGGGGCCCCAGAGCGAGGTCGCCGTCCCCGACTTCCCGCACGTCGTCCATCCGATGGTGGTGACCCACCCGGAGAACGGTCGCAAAGCGCTGCTGCTGAGCCCCCTCGGCTACCTGACGATCCTCGGCCTGCCCGAAGACGAAGCGGACGACCTCTTCGAGATCGTCGTGGCGCATACGCTCAAGCCCGAGTTCTGCTTCGATCACATGTGGACGGTGAACGACCTCGTGCTCTGGGACAATCGCCGCACGCTTCATTACGCCGAAGGCTTCCCGGTCGACGACGACCGCATGATCCAGCGGGCAACGCTCGCGGGTCCGCAGCCGACGGGTCGAGAGTACGATGGGGCGGCGAGCGCGACCGCCTAACGAGCGAACCGGTTCCGCGATCGCTCGCCGATCGTCGGGCGAAGGAGATTCGTTGCACCGTTCGACCGCGATGCGCACGCCACGCCGCTCGAATCCGGCGATCCTCGCCGCGGGGATGGCGTTGTTGGGCCTAGGGATCCTGGCATGCGCAGCGAGTCCGTCTCCGGTGCCGTCTCCTCCCGCGCGGACCGATTCGGCGATCTCGATGGACGATCCCGAAATGCAGATCGACCCGCCGGTCCCGACGCCGCTCCTCGCGATGTCGTTCCGGCTCGGCGACGACGGGCGCAAGTGGAAGACCGTGAAGATCATCGGCAATCGCCGGCAGATCGACACACTGATGGTGCCGGAAGGCCAGGAGCTGATGTCCTGGACCGAGATGCTGAGCCAGGGCACCACCTTCGTTCTGATCCCGGTCCCGACCGCCGTACGCATCTTCGTCGATCGCATGAAGAAGTCGGATCCCGACCTCACGATCTCGACGAAATCCCTCGCCGACGGATCGATCGTCGTCGAGTACCTCGCCCCGAACTACGACGAGCAGTCGATCCGACGCTTCGTCCCCGGCCCCGACGGCTTCTACTTCATGGCCTACCACGCACGGCCGTCACACCCGGAATCCATGACGCGCTTCGACATCTGGCGCGGCATCGTCGAGCAGTCGAAGATGCACCGGAATCCGGCGGCGAAGGGGCGCTGATTAGGCCGCTCGCGGATCGCGCCGCGCACCAGACGCGACACCGACAGGCGAAGAAGTTCGGGCCTGTCATCGCGCCCGAAGGGCGCGAAAGAAACAGATGGTGGCCCAGGGCGGGCTCGAACCGCCGACACCGCGATTTTCAGTCGCGTGCTCTACCAGCTGAGCTACCGGGCCACCGAAGGAGCGGAAGAGTACAGGAACCGACCGCGCAGTCGATCCCTTCGGCACGAAAAGCGCTCGACCGAAGACCGGAAAAGCGGAGCAGCGACGGGCCTCTCCCACGGGGGGCAGGCATGGTGCAGGCGCGACGGGTCAGTCTTCGACGGTCGCCGGGCTGGGCGCTGCGGGCGGTGCCGCGTCGTCCGCGCCGTCGCTCGCGTCCGCCACGACCGCTTCCGCTCCGGCCGCAACCGGCGCGGTCTCGTTCGCGAGGGCGATCGCACCGGCGCCGCGCTCGAGCTCCATGGCGGCCTTGATCGCGGCGACCTGGCCGACGCTGCGGGCGCTCTCGATCACGACGTTCTCGATCGGGCGGTCCTTCGGTCCCCAGCGGCCGCTGCGGTCGATGGCGACGCGGGTGATGTCGTCGACGAGGTGCATGCCGTCGAGGACACGGCCGATCATGTTGTAGCGGCCGTCGAGGTTGCGGTTGTCGGCGTGCATGATGAAGAACTGCGCGCTCGTGGAGTCCGTTCGGCCGCGGTTACCCATGCCGACGACGCCGCGCATGTAGGGCGCGGGTCCGAACTCGTCGGGCAGGTTCTGGTCCGCGCCACCGGTCCCGTCGTTGGTCGGATCGCGGTCGCGGCTCTTGGGGTCTCCGCCCTGGATCATGAAGCCGGGGATCACGCGATGGAAGGTCGTGCCGTCGTAGTAGCCCTCGTCGGCGAGCTCGATCACGTTCACGACGGTGGTGGGCGCGAGCTCGGGCATCAACTCGATCAGGATCGTGCCGCGCTGTTCCGCGGTCTTGACCTGCAGCTCGATCACCGGGTGGCTCGGGTCTTCCGGCCAGCTGAAGTCGGCGTCGTCCGCCGCCGCGGGCTCGATCTTCGTGAAGCCGGTCATCTGGGCGGGCGGCGCGTCGTCGCCGCAACCTGCCAGGATCGACGCGAGTGCGACGGTCGCGAAAGCGAGGCCGAACCGGCCGCGACGCGTCGCCGACGGAGATGCAAGGGGGTGTGATAGCGTGCCGCGCATGTCGCTTACATCGTCCGGGGCGTGCGGGGATCTTAGACGAATCGCGCGCTTTCGGATGCAGGGGAGGGCGCTCGCCTTGCGGATCTTCAATCGAATTGCAGGTCGGTCGCACACCGGCGTGACGGAGGACACAGGTCGAAGCGCCGCAGCGCCTCGAAACGCCGCCGCGGTCCTCGCCCTCGTCCTTCTCGTCCTCGCTCCCGCCGCCCGCGTCTTCGCGGCGGCCGCCGCGCCCTCGGTCGGTCGCGGTGGAATGGTCGTCTCGACCCACCACGACGCGGCGAAGGCAGGAGCCCGAATCCTCGAGGAGGGCGGCAACGCGATCGATGCCGCCGTCGCGACGGCGTTCGCGGTCGGTGTGGTCCAGCCCTTCTCGGCCGGCGTGGGCGGGGGCGCCTTCGCGCTCGTCCGGCTGGAAGACGGGACGATCCGCGCCCTCGATGCGCGCGAGACCGCGCCCGCCGCGGCGACCCCGACGATGTACACCGACCCGGGCGTGCCGAAGGGCGCTTCCGTCCGCGGACCGCTCGCGGTCGCGACGCCGTCGTTCGTGCCGGGGATGCTCGAGCTGCTCGAACAGCACGGCACCCTGCCGCTCTCGCAGGTGCTCGCGCCGGCAATCGAGCTCGCGGAGAACGGCGTCGAGATCGGCCGCTATCACGCGCGCATGGCCGGGTTCATGCGCCGACGTTTCACGCAGGAAGAGTTTCCGGAGACCTGGCGCATCCAGTTCGGGGCCTTCGACGCAGCGGCGATGCGCGGCGAACGACTGGTGCAGGCAGACCTCGCGAAGTCTCTTCGTCTCCTCGCCCAGCGCGGTGAGAGCGTCTTCCGCGACGGTCCGGTCGCCCAGGCGATCGTGGCCGAGGTCCAGCGTCGCGGCGGGATCCTCACCCTCGACGACTTGCGCCGTTTCGAACCGAAATGGCGCGAGCCCGTCCTCGGCGAATACCGCGGCCACCGCGTCGCGAGCTTCCCGCCGCCGTCCTCGGGCGGCGCGGTGCTCGTCCAGGCCCTGAACGTACTGGAGGGCTTCGATCTCTCGGCCCATCGCGCGGGTGACGCCGCAGCAATCCACCTCGTGACCGAAGCGATGAAGCTCGCGTTCGCGGATCGCGCGGCCTACATGGGCGACGCGGACTTCGTCGACGTCCCGGTCTCACGACTGGTCTCGAAGGAATACGCCGACGCACAACGCGCGCGGATGAACCCGGACAAGGCGACGCGGATCGAGGCGCCCGGCAGGGTTCCCGAAGACGCCGGCACGACCCATCTCTCGGTGACCGATGCGGACGGCCGCGCGGTCGCGCTCACGATGACGATCAACACACCCTTCGGCTCGGGGATCACCGTGCCCGGAACGGGCGTCGTCCTCAACAACGAGATGGACGACTTCGCGATCGCGACCGGCACGCCGAACAGCTACGGCCTGATCGACACCCGCGGCGCGAACCTGCCGGCGGCGGGCAAGCGGCCGCTCTCGAGCATGACCCCGACGATCGTCGACAAGGACGGTCGGCTCTTCATGGTGTCCGGCAGCCCGGGCGGACCGCGCATCATCTCGACGACGCTGCTCACGATCTTGAACGTGATCGACTGGGGCATGGATCCCCAGGCCGCCGCGTCAGCGCCCCGCTACCACCATCAATGGGATCCGAACAAGATACGGGTCGAGCCGGAGATGCCCGCGGAGGTCGTGTGTTCCCTCGAGGGGCGGGGCCACGAGGTCGATCAGAGTCCGCGACACTGGTCCGCAGCCGAGGTGATCGTGGTCGACCCGGTGACCGGTTGGCACCTGGGCGGGGCCGATCCGCGAACCGACGGAGCCGCGGTCGGGGTGGGATCGTCCGCTCCATCGAACTGATCCGGGCGGTTCATACGCCCCTCGAAGCACCTCAGAAGTTCTTTGAGAGCAAGTACTTCGGGGCGAAGTTGCCGGCTGAAATCCGGCCACGCGCGCACGCGTGATGAATCGAAGTAGTGGACTTTTCCTCGAGAAAGTGGCGATCTTTTTTCCACAAAAGTGTCCTCACGGTTTATATTCACCCCACGTCGTTTCATAGCAGGTCCGATTGAAAGTGTGTGGGACCGGAAACGAGGCATTCGCCCCACACGCCTAAGCTTTCAAGGGGATATTCGGCCTTTGCGGACCCCGCCAATACGTCGTGCGACTCCCTTCTTGGGAAGGGGGGGAGTCACCAGTTGCACGGCCGGTGAGCGCTCAACTCCTTAGAGCGCTCCCGGCCGGGCCACTGGGTCCTGACCGTCGGTCCGTCTGTCATCTGTCAAAAGTGCCTCGCAGACGGTTCGCGACACCGACAGACACCGACAGGAGTCCGTGAGAATTCGGACCAGCCTCATCCGAACACCCGGATCCACCGCCGGATGCCCACCCACACGCAATCGGCATCATCAAGCGGGGACCACAGGGAAGCGATGCCTCGACCGCTAGGTCCCCGTCGCTGATGATGTAACTCGAACGCTCCGGTGCATGTTAAGCCCGGGGCGTTCTTGTTTCCGTGTGGGCGGTGCGGCTCGAGCATCACCGCGGGACTGATGCTGTTAGGCGGCTTGACGTGCTCGTTCTGGCCTGGTCGGGGCACTGCCCGTATTTCCTGCCGGTTTGCTTGGCCCCTGGCCGGAACGCACCGCTCGCGTTCGTTGCGACGCTACGGATGAACCGCGCTGATCGTGCAGGCGTCGGGGCGGAAGATGCGGGTGGCGACGCGGTGGATGTCTTCGGGGGTGAGGGCGGCGAGGCGCTCGGGGTAGGCGTCCGTGTGGTCGGGGCCGAGGCCGTAGATCGAGTCGAGGGCGATGTGGGCTGCGCGAGCGTGGCTGCGCTGGGAGTCGATGGCGAAGCTGCCGCTGCCGAAGCGGATCGCGCGGGCGAGCTCTTCGGGATCGGGCGGGCCGGCGAGCAGTCGGTCCACCTCGTCGAAGATGCCGGTGCGGGCGCGCTCCATCTTGTCGGGGGCCGTCGCGATATAGATGGAAAAGTAGCCCGGGGCGAGGCCCTCGACGTTCGAAGCGGAGACCGTGTAGGCGAGACTCTGGCGGTCGCGGAGCTCCAGGAAGAGACGGCCGCCCTGGCCGGCGAGGAGCTGGGAGATCAGCTCGAGGGCATGGCGATCCGGGTCGTCGAGGGTGAGGCCGCGGAAGCCGACGACGAGATGGGCCTGGGCGCGGTCCTTGATCTGCTCCGACTCGCGGATCCCGACGCCGCGCGGCGCGATCTCCGGGAACGCGAAATCCTGTCCACCGCTCGGAATGCCCCCGAGTCGCTCGCCGATCCAGCGACCGACCTTCTCCGGGTCGACGTCGCCCACGATCGCGATCGCGGCGCGGTCGGCGCGAATCAGTCGCTCCGCGTGGCTTTCGAGCGACGAGCGATCGAAGCCCTCGATCGCGGGCCGCTCGCCGAGCACGGTCAACGAGTAGGGATGGTCCTCGAATTCCGTGCGCGCGAAGAGCTGGAACGCGCGCTGGCCGAGGCGGTCCTCGCGGCGTTCGAGGGCGGCCAGGGTCTCGCGGCGCTCGCGGTCGATCTCGGCGGGGTCGAAGCGCGGCTCGAGCAGCGCCTCCGCGAAGAGGGCGAGGGCCGGCTCGAGGCTCTCGCTCAAGGTGTCGAGGGTCAGGCCGATCGAGTTGCGCCCCGAGAAGCCGTCGATCTCCGCCGCGAGGCCTTCGACCCGGCGCGCGAAATCCGCCGCGGAGAGCGACCGCGTGCCGCGCGTCCACATCGCGTTCAGGAAGCGCGTGATGCCGGACGTGTCCTCGCGCTCGGTCAGCAAGCCACCCGGGCACGCGAGTCGCAGCGTCGCGATCGGGACCTCGGGCCGGCGCAACACGTGCACGTCGAGGCCATTCGGGAGCGTCGCGTCGAGGCGTTCGCCGGCCCCGTCCGGCGTCGCGCGTAACGGACCGAAGCGCAGTGGTGCGGGATCGACGGGCGGAGCGGTCAGCGCGTCCGTCGGCGCGGCCTCGTGCCGCGGTGCGTCGTGGGCCTCGAGCGCGCGCGCGAGTCCTCGCTCCACAGCCTCGCGCAGGGCCGCGCCGTCGAGGGATTCGTCCGTCGCCTCCGGGAGCAGCGCCGCGACCGTCAGGCCGCGCGGATCGAGGTAGCGCTCCGCGACCGCGAGGAGATCCGAGGGCGTCGCCGACTTCAGGATCTCGAGCGCTTCGCTCTCGCGCTGCCAGCCGCCGCCCATCGCTTCGTAGCTGCCGATTCGAGACGCCACGCCGGACACGCTCTCGCGTTCGAACTGCTCGCTCGCGAGGAAGTTCACGCGCGCGCGCTCGAGCTCGGCCCGGCCTACGGACTCGCGACGCAGGCGGTCGGCTTCCTCGACGATGCGCCGGATCGCTGGCAGCAGGCGTGCGGCGTCGGTCTCGAAGCCGATCGAGAAGAGGCCGCGATCGAGGGGCGTATACGCCCCGGCGTCGATCCGGTCGACGAGCCCTTCGTTCTCGCGCACCAGCTGAATGAGGCGGCTCGACTCGCATTCGCCCAGGACGTAGGCCAGCAGGTCGAGGTGGATCGCCTCGCGCTCCTCGAAGCGTGCGGCCGGCCAGGAGAGGTCGACGCGATGGCCTTCGAAGGGGCGTCGCAGGACCGCGACCCGCACGTCGTCGCCGGGCGGCTCGACCGGCCGCGCGCGACGGGCGTCCCCTCGGCGCGCGTCGACGAAGAGGCGCTCGATCTCGTTTGCGACGGCCTCTGCGTCGAAATCCCCGACCGCCACGACCATCAGGTTGTCCGGCGTGTACCAGCGCTCGAAGAAACGCCGCACCTGCGCCCGGTCGAAGCCGGCGACGTTGGAGGCCGGCCCGAGGATCGGCGCGCCGTAGGGGTGAGTCCGGTAGCACTCACGAAACGCGAGGTCGCCTAACACGTGCCCCGGCGTGTCGTCGGAGCGGCGGATCTCTTCGAGCACGACCTCGCGCTCCCGCATCACCTCGTCGTCGTCGAAGATCGAGAAACGCACGGCGTCGACGAGGACGTCGAGGCCATCGCGCCACGCGTCCGCGGGCAGGGTCGCGTGATAGACGGTCTGGTCGAAGGAGGTGTACGCGTTGATGTGACCGCCGAGCCCCTCGATGTCGCCGGCGACTTCGCCGACCCCGCGACGCTCGGTGCCCTTGAAGAGCATGTGCTCATGGAAATGGGCGAGGCCCTCTTCGCCTTCGCGTTCGTCGGCGCTGCCGACGCCCGCCCAGATCTGCAGCTCGACGACGGGGGCGCGGTGGCTCTCGCGGAGGAGGATCGTGAGGCCGTTCGGGAGGACTCTGTGGAGGGTCTTCTGCGAGGCGGGCGTGGATTCTTCGTGGGACGTCGGGGTCAAAGCGCCGCGAGAGTACCGGAGGGGTCTCCCCCCCGCGATGGCCCGGCCGTCGAAGCACTCGGCGCTAGGGTCCGAGCATGCCGGGGGCAGCGAACGAGACGGAACGGGTGGGCGGCGACGACGGGCGGGTCGGGGTCTATCTCCATCTTCCGTGGTGCGAGCGCGTCTGTCCCTACTGTGACTTCGCCGTCCTCGCGGCGCGGCCCCTCTCGGTCGAGGACGAAGACCGCTACGTCGCCGACTTGCTGAGCGAGCTGGCCGCGCGCGCGCCGGCGTTCGCGCCCCGGGGCCTCGCGAGCCTCTATCTCGGGGGCGGCACGCCGTCGCTCTTCCGGCCCGCGTCGATCGCGCGCCTCGTCGAAGCGGTCCGGGCGACGTTTTCCGTCGAATCCGGCGAGTCCGACGAGTCCGATGATGTGGAGGTCACCCTCGAGCTCAATCCCTCGACGGTCGAGCGCGACCGCTTGCCGGGCTTCCGGGACGCCGGCGTGAATCGGCTCTCGATCGGGGTGCAGTCCTTCGACGACGGCCTGTTGAAGCGACTCGGGCGGGCCCATCGCGCGGAGGTCGCGCATTCGACCCTCGACGCGGCGCGCGCAGCGGGCTTCGCCGACCTCTCCCTCGACCTGATCTTCGCAGGCCCCGATCAGATCGCAGCGGATCTCGACGGCGATCTCGATGCGCTGATCGCCTTCGGGCCGGAGCACGTCTCGACCTACGAGCTGACCTTCGAGCCGGCGACGCCCTTCGGTCGCGCCGTCGCCGACGGTCGAATGACGCCCGCGGACGAGGATCTCGCGGCGGCGATGATCGAGCAGGTCGAGGCGCGTCTCGAGTCGGCCGGCTACGGGCGGTACGAGATCTCGAGCTACGCCCGGCCGGGCCGACGTGCCCGACACAACGCCCGCTATTGGCAGCGCCAGGCGGTGCTCGGACTCGGGATGGGCGCGCATTCGACGGAGCCTCGGAGTGCCTCGCACCCGCACGGCGCCCGCCGGGCCAATCCGCGCGGTCTGGCGACCTGGCGCGCCGCGCTCGACCGCGACCCCGCGAATGCCGGAGAAGAGGAAGACATCGACGCCGCGACGGCGCGGGGGGAAGCAATCTTCCTCGGCCTGCGACAGGTGGAGGGTCTGTCCGCGGCGGCCTTCGCCGCAGAGTTCGGCGGTGCACCCCGGGCCTTCTTCGCCCCGGAGATCGGGCGACTCGTCGCGAGCGGTTGGCTGGCGGAGACGGGGGAGGGCGACCTGAGGCTCACCCGCGAAGGAAGGCTCGTCGCCGACAGCGTGGCTACGGAATTCGTGGTCGCAGCCGCGTCAGATTGACGCTGCCGGGGCCCGGGGGTATTCCTTCCCGAAGCCCGCCGGGGGAGACTCCTGGTTCCGGGTGAAGCCCGCCGGGAAGCGTCCCCGGTTCGGGTGACGGAGTGAGCCCGTGCCCCCCGCGCAGCGTCAGCCCCGAATCCACGGCCCGACCGAGCCGGTCGCACTCAGCGAGCGACAGGCGATGGTGTTGCGCGCGCTGATCGCCGCGTACGTCGGGAAGGCCGGGCCGGTCGCTTCGACCGCGCTCTCGCATCTGATGCCGAAGCCGCTCTCGCCGGCGAGCATCCGGAACACCCTCTCCGAGCTGCACGAACGCGGGCTGATCGCGAAGGCCCATGCATCGGCGGGGCGCGTGCCGACGGCGATGGGCATGCGGGTCTTCGTCGACGAGCTGCTCGAAGTGGGCTTCGTCGGTCCTCATCACCAGCGCCTGCTCGACCGCGCCTTCGACGGCGTCGAGCCCGACGAGACCCCGCGCCAGGCGTCGCACCTCCTTTCGGAACACACGCGGCAGCTCGGCTTCGTCCTCGCGCCGCGCGTCGAACGCCTGCGGCTCCGAACGATCCACCTCGTGCCGGTCGCGGCGGGCCGCATCCTCGCCGTGCTGGTCGCCGAGAACGGGGGCGTCGTCGAGCGGATCATCGAAGACGATGCGCCGATCTCGCCGCGAGAGCTCGAGCGCGTGCGCGATCACCTGGCCGAGCGCATCGACGGCCGGACCCTCGTCGGATTGCGGCAGCTGCTCGAAGCGGAGCAGTCGGGCTTGCGCGGCGAGGCGGACGCGATCCTGCGGCGGGCGTGGCGGCTCGGCCTGCGGGCATGCGCGGCGTCCGATACCGAGGCCGCCGAGGACCTGGTGGTCGCGACGCGGTTGGCCCTCCTCGACCAGCCGGAGTTCACCGACCCGGAGCGGATCCGCGGACTCTTCGCAGCCCTCGAGACGAACGAACGCCTGCTCGCGCTGCTCCAGCAGATCGCGGAGGCGGATGGGGGCGAGCGTCGGGTCGGCCTCGCGATGTCGCTCGGCGCGGAGCTCGGTGAGCCCGCCCTGCGCGACTGTACGCTGTTGGCCGTGCCGTATGGCCGCCAGGATGGTCGCCCGGGTGAGTTCGTCGAGGAGACCGCTTCGAATGGGGAAGCGCCCCTCGGCATGCTCGGCGTGATCGGTCCCCAACGCATGGACTACAGCCGCGTGATCCCGCTCGTCGGGTACTTTTCCGACGCCGTCACACGGAAGCTGCTCGCCTGACTTTCCGCCGCCGGACTTTCCACGTCTAGAGAGCTCGGCGACGCTTGCCATGCGCTGCCATGTGGTTAGAAATGCGCAGTCGCGCGAACGGCGCGGCGTGGGCCAATCCGCCCGATGTGACGGATGCCGCTCAACCCGCTCAACCCGCTCATCCGGGCGGACGATCGACCCGGCGAAATGGACGAATCCTCGATGAGTGACAAACCCCAGGACGGGACGGACCCCGAGCCCGAGCACCTCGATCTCGCGGCCGACCCCGAGGACGGCGGGCCGAAGATCGCCGCGAGCGACGAGATGGAAGCGGCGCTGCGCGAAGCGATCGAGTCGTCCGAGAAGCGCGAAGCCGAGGACAAGGCGGCCGAGGCCGGTGACGCCGGCGGCGCGTCCTCCGCGGACAAGATGACGATCGAGCTGCTCTCCCAGGAGCTCCAGGATCTCAAGGGTCTCCACGAGGAGAAGCTGGCGGAAATCGCCGAGCAGGCGGATGCGCAGCTTCGGCTGCAGGCGGAATTCGAGAACTTCCGGCGCCGGAGTCTCAAAGAGAAGCAGGAGAGCTTCAAATTCGGCCACCAGAATCTCGTCAAGGATCTTCTTTCGGCGGTCGATAATTTGGAACGCGCCCTCGAGCACGGGGCGCAGAACGCCGGGGCGGAAGTCAAGGGAATCCTCGACGGTGTGGAGCTCGTGTACCGGGAGATTCTCGGGACGCTCGCGAAGCACGCCGTCCAGGAGATCCAGGCCGAAGGCGCGACCTTCGACCCGGCGGTGCACGAGGCGATGGGGCAGATCCCGAATGCGGAAGTCCCGCCGAACACCGTGCTGCAGGTGCTCCAGAAGGGGTATGTGATCCACGACCGGATGATTCGTCCGTCGCGGGTCATCGTTTCCCGGGAACCGACCGCCGACGAAGCCGCGGCCGCGAGCCCGGAAGCCACCCCGACCGACGAATAACCGGAAGCCGCGAGCCGCTCGCGTCGTCCGGAAGGAACGCGAGCGAGGGACGGGCTTCATGGGCAAGGTCATCGGGATCGATCTCGGCACGACGAACAGCTGCGTGTCGGTGATGCAGGGAGACCAGGCGGAGGTCATCGCCAACGCCGAGGGTGCTCGCACGACCCCGTCGATGGTTGCCTTCACCGAGAGCGGCGAGAAGCTCGTCGGGCAGATCGCCAAGCGGCAGGCGGTGACCAACCCCGACCGCACGATCTACGCCGTGAAGCGCCTGATCGGCCGCAAGCTCGAAGCCGAAGAGGTCGCCTCGTTCTCCGGGATCGCGCCCTTCCAGATCGTCGGCGCCGAGAACGGCGACGCCTGGGTCGAGGTCGACGGCAAGGCCTGCTCTCCCCAGGAGATCTCCGCGATGGTGCTGTCGCGGATGAAGGAGACCGCCTCCGAGTTCCTCGGCGAGCCGGTCGAGCAGGCCGTCATCACGGTCCCCGCCTACTTCAACGACGCCCAGCGTCAGGCCACCAAGGAAGCCGGCCGGATCGCGGGCCTCGAAGTGCTCCGCATCATCAACGAGCCGACCGCGGCGGCGCTCTCGTACGGCATCAACCATGACGAGGACCAGAAGATCGCGGTCTTCGACCTCGGCGGCGGCACCTTCGATGTCTCGATCCTCGAGCTCGGGGACGGCGTCTTCCAGGTCCTCTCGACCAACGGCGACACCTTCCTGGGCGGCGAGGACTTCGACAACGTGCTCGTCGACGCGCTCGCGAAGCGTTTCCTCGACGACGAAGGCGTGGACCTGCGCGCGGATCCGATGGCCCTCCAGCGCCTCAAGGAGGCTGCGGAGAAGGCCAAGCACGAGCTTTCGAGCGCGGAAGAGACGGACATCAACCTCCCGTTCATCTGCGCGGACGACGAGGGGCCGAAGCATCTGGTCCACTCGATGTCGCGCGGCGAGCTCGAGACCCTGGTCGGCGACATGGTCGCGCGCCTCGAAGGTCCGTGCGTGACGGCGCTCGAGGACGCGGGGCTCTCCGCCAGCGAGGTCGACGAGGTCGTGCTCGTCGGCGGTATGACGCGCATGCCGCTGGTCCAGCAGAAGGTCGAGGAGATCTTCGGCAAGCCCCCGATGAAGGGCGTCAACCCGGACGAGGTCGTGTCCGCGGGCGCGGCGATCCAGGGCGGCGTGCTGACCGGTGAAGTCGACGAAGTCCTGCTCCTCGACGTGACGCCCCTGTCCCTCGGTGTCGAGACCCAGGGCGGCGTCTTCACGAAGATCCTCGAGAAGAACACGACGATCCCGACCACCAAGAGCCAGGTCTTCTCGACGACGGAAGACCACCAGGACGTGGTGCGCATCCACGTCCTGCAGGGCGAGCGCGAGATGGCCGAGGACAACATGACCCTCGGACGCTTCGAGCTGGTCGGCATCCCGCCGGCCCCCCGTGGCGTGCCCCAGATCGAGGTCACCTTCGCGATCGACACCGACGGCGTCGTGAACGTCTCGGCCAAGGACCTCGGCACGGGCAAGAGCCAGGGCATCGAGGTCACCGCCTCCTCCGGTCTCTCCGAGGAGGAGGTCGAGCGCCTCGTCGCGGAAGCCGAGGGCAGCGCGGTCGCCGACCAGGCGCTGCGTTCGCTGATCGAGCTGCGCAACAAGGCCGACGGCCTGATGTACTCCGCCTCGAAGACCCTCGAAGAGTTCGCCGAGGACGTCGACGAGACCGACGCCTCCAGCGTGCGCGCCCAGATCGAGAAGACCCAGTCGCTCGTTTCGGGCGAGGACCCGGGCGCGCTCGAGGCCGCCCTCGAGGAGCTGTCGCGGCTCTCGTACGGCCTGACCGAGAAGCTCTACGCGGCGCTCGGCGGCATGGATGACGATGGCGGCGGCGACGCGGACGAGAGCGCCGCCTTCGAGGCGCCGGCGGAAGAGGATTCCGCCGAGGAATAGGCCGGATCCGGCCGCGGCGGGTTGACACGTCCCGCCTCGGTGCCGAGCCTCCCGGAATCGCGGCTTGGAATCCCGGGGGGATTCGTGCGTCCGCCGTGAGCGAGAGGGACGGCAGTGAGCAAGCGGGACTATTACGAGGTACTCGGGGTCGACCGGGGCGTATCCGAGTCGGACCTGAAGAAGGCGTACCGCAAGCTCGCGATGGAGTGTCATCCGGACCGCAATCCGGGCGACGCCGAGGCCGAGGAGCGCTTCAAGGAGGTGTCCGAGGCGTACGCGATCCTCTCGGATGCCGAGAAGCGCGCGCGCTACGACCAGTTCGGCCATGCCGGGATCGGTGGCGCCGGCGGCGGCCACCCGGGCGCCGGCTTCGAGGACTTCGGCAACTTCGGCGACCTCTTCAACGATCTCTTCGGGGACATCTTCGGGGGCGGCGGCGGTCGCGGCGGCAGCCGACGCGGTCGGGGCCAGCGCGGCGCCGATCTCCGTTACAACCTCGAGATCACCCTCGACGACGTGCTCGACGGTTGTGAGCCGAACCTCAAGATCCCGAAGATGCGGCGCTGCGAGCCGTGCAAGGGATCCGGCGCCGCGGAGGGCTCCCAGCCCGCGCGCTGTGGCCGCTGCGAAGGCACCGGCCAGCTGATGTTCCAGCAGGGCTTCTTCCGGGTGAACCGCCCCTGCGACTCCTGCGGCGGGGCGGGCGAAGTGATCACCGATCCGTGTGGCACTTGCCGCGGCACCGGCCGGGTCGAAGGCCAGCAGACGATCCAGGTGAAGGTACCGCCGGGCGTCGAGGACGGCGCGCGGCTGCGCGTCTCGGGCGAGGGCGAGGCGGGGATCGCGGGCGGCGAGTCGGGCGACCTCTACGTCGTGATGGTCCTGCGTGAGCACCCGCTCTTCGAGCGCGACGGCACCGACCTCCACATCGAGGTGCCGGTCCCCTTCGTGCAAGCGGCCCTCGGCGCCGAAGTCGACGTTCCGACCCTCGACGGCAAGGTCTCGCTGCAGATTCCGGAGGGCACCCAGTCCGGTCGCGTGTTGCGACTGCGCGGCAAGGGCCTGCCTCCGCTGCAGCCGCGCCTCGACCCGGAACAGCTCAAGCGGATGCGCGGTGACCTGTACGTACGGGTCTTCGTCGAGGTTCCCACCAAGCTCAACGCGCGCCAGCGCGAGCTCCTCGAGGAGTTCGCCGAGCAGTCCGGTCAGGAAGTGAGCCCCGCGACCAAGGGGTTCATGGACAAGATCAGAGACTTTTTTTAGGGGTGGGGAGGTCTCGACGCTTTCGTGGCGTCGAGTTTCTCTGCCACTGGGTGGGATGGGCGTGAAGCCCAGCTCTGCGCGATCGGGGCTTCCGGGATAGACTCCGCCCGTCCGGTGGAACACCGGAGCGAGGGGGGTATGGGGAACCGGATTCGCGCCAGGTCGTGGGGCGGGATCGCGCTGGCGATCGCGCTCGGTCTCGTAACGGCGGGCTGCGCCGGCTTCCCGTCGCAGGAGGTGCCGCCGGAGCAGCGCGCGGCCTACGACGCCGCGATGGGCAAGCTCCCCGCCGATACGCGCGGCGCTGCGTCCGCGCTCGAGGAGTTCGTGCAGGCGTATCCGCGCAGCCTGCTCGCGGACGACGCCCTCGAACAGCTCTCCCAGTTGGCCTTCGCGGCCGGGCGGCACGAGGAAGGGCGACGCTGGTTGGGCCGGATCCTCGCCGATCATCCGCGGGGCGATCGCGCGGCGCCCGCGCGACTGCGCCTCGCGCAGATGGAGTACGGCCGCGACAAGCGCGCCGCCGCGCGGCGGCTGCTCGAGCCGCTCGACCTCGACCGGCTCTCGCGAACCGACCAGCGCGCGGCCCTGCGCCTGCGGGTCGCGCTCTCGCGCACGCCGGTCGAGCGCCTCGGCCACCTGACGCGCCTGCGCCGGCTGCTCGACGAGGAGACCCGGACGGCCCTCGTCGACGGCGCTTCCGGCACGCGTCTGCGCTCGCGGCTCGACGCCGTCGACAACGAAATCGATCAGCTGATCCAGCGCGCCGCCTCGCCCGAGCTCGAGGAGATGGTCCGCGGGCTGCGGGGCCGACGACCCGCCGGAGCGATCACGCTGGAACTCTCGCGCCGCGCCCTCGATGCCGGACAACTCGACCTCGCGGAGCGTCGTCTCGCCGTGACCGAGGATCTGGTGCGCGGCGAGCTCGAGGAGAGCGAGCTGCGCCTGTTGCAGGATCGCCTGGTTCGACTGATCGACGTCGCCCAGGCGGAGGCCGCGCTGCCGCCGCTGCGGGAGCTCGTCGGACGTCCGCTGCCCCGCACCGAGGACGCGCGCGGGACCCTGGGTGTCGTGCTGCCCCTCTCCGGCGACTTCGCCTGGTACGGGGAGGAGAGCCTGCGCGGGATCCTGCTCGCCTCGGATCTCTTCGCCCGCTCGGACGCCGCCGCGCGGCGCGCCGGCTATCCCGACGAATCCCTCGAAGAGGCGATGGAGCCCCTGGCCGAGCCGCTGCGCCGGAGCGAGATCCGGCTCGTCGTCCGGGACAGCGAAGGGGATCCCGAGAAGGCGGCGGCGGCGGTGCGCGAACTCGCCCGGGACCCGTCGCTGCTCGCCGTGATCGGACCGATCTTCTCCCAGGAGAGTCTCGCCGCGGCCGCGGCGGCGGAGGAAGTCGGCGTGCCGCTGGTCACGCTGTCGACCCGCGAAGACGTGCCCGAGGAGCGTGTCCAGGCGTTCCGGACGCGCACCACGCCCAAGGACGAAGTCGCGGTCCTCGTCGGCCACGCCCTCGACGCGCTCGAGGCCGAACGCTTCGCTGTGCTCTACCCGCAGACGCGTTACGGCCGCGGGATGCGCAAGCTCTACTGGGACGCGGTCACGGCCCGGGGTGGCAAGATGGTCGCGGCTTCGAGCTACGACCCCGAAGCCGTCGACTTCGCGTCCGCGATCCGCGACATGATCGGCTACCGCTTCCTGACCTGGCTCGAGCGGCAGGCCCTCGAGGAGCGCTCCGACCTGCTGCGCAAGGCGCGTCGACTCGAGCCCGAAGAGCAGGCGCTGCTGCGCCAGACCGCGTACGAGATCCTCGGTCCCGAAGGCGAGCCGTTGCCGCCGATCGTCGACTTCGACGTGCTCTTCGTTCCGGACGCAGCGGACAAGATCGCCCTCATCGCACCCGGCCTCGCGTTCCACGAGATTCGCGGCGTCGGTCTGCTCGGGCCGAGCGATTGGCTCGACGACGAGCTGTTGCGTGTGGCCCGCCGGCATGTTTCCGGTGCGGTGATCAGCTCCCCGTTCTATCTCGACAGCGATCTGCCCTTCGTCGTGGAATTCGTCGAGGGATATCGGAACACCTTCGCCTCCGAACCGGACATGTACGCGGCCGAAGCGTTCGACGCGACGAACCTCGTGCTCGTCCAGCTCTCCTCCGGAAGGTCGGATCGCGAAGGCGTCCGCGAAGGGTTGCTCGATACCCGCGCGTTCCCGGGTGCCACCGGAGTGTTGACGATGCGTCCCAATGGGAACGCGCGAAGGCGCCCCTTTCTACTGCGCGTATCGGGTCGTCGTTTTCGCCCGCTGGATTGAATCGGGAAGCTGCGCATCGGTGTCTGGCGCGTGATTCCAGACCCTCGCATTCCTGCTCGAATTGCCGGTTTCCTGCCGGTTTTCGAGCTTTGCAACTCGAAACGGGCGCGGCCTTCAGTTCCCTCAAGTCACCCCTTGGCCGACCGTTAACAATCCTATGGATTGCAGGCCCCCGGCTGACGGACTCCCCGAGGAGCTCCCCGTTCTCGCCCTGCGAGAGTTCGTGGTGTTTCCGTACATGGTTCTTCCGCTCTTCGTCGCGCGCGAGCGTTCGATCGCTGCGATCGAAGAGGCGATGAACGGGGACCGGCTCGTCCTGCTCGTCGCCCAGCGCAATCCCGAGACCGTCGACCCGGACCCCGACGATCTGCACCGCGTCGGGACCGTCGCGATGGTCATGCGCAGCATGCGCATGCCCGACGGTCGCCTGAAGGTGCTCGTCCAGGGGCTCGGCAAGGCACGCATCGACTCGGTCATCGAACAGCGCGAGAGCACCTGGGTGCGCGCCTCGGCGATCGACGGCGACGGCGAGGGCGCCGACGACTGGACGGTCGAGGGCGAGGCGCTGACCCGCGCCGTGCGCACGCGCGTCGAAGAGCTGCTGCCGCTCAAGAACCTGCCACCGGAGGTCCTCTCGATCACGACCAACGTGCAGAACCCCGGCCGCCTTGCGGACCTGGTCGCGTCGAACCTCCGCCTGCGACTCGAAGAGGCGCAGGAGGTGCTCGAGATCGCCGACCCGATCGCGCGCCTGCGCAAGGTCGACACGTTGCTCAAGCGCGAGCTCGAAGTCTCGTCGCTCCAGGCCGACTACCAGAGCGGCGCCGAGGCCCCGCCCGACGAATTCTCTCGCGACCATCGCGAGGCCTTCCTGCGCGAGCAGCTGCGCGCGATCCAGAACGAGCTCGGCGAGGTCGATCCCCGCGCCGACGAGTTCGACGAGTACCGGCTGAAGGTCGAAGAGGCGCTGCTCCCGGACGAGACCCGGGAAGAGGCGATGCGCCAGCTGCGGCGTCTCGAGCGCATGCACCCCGACGGCCCGGAAGCCCAGGTCGTTCGCAACTACCTCGACTGGGTCGTCGAGCTGCCCTGGGATCGCTGTTCCCCGGACCAGCTCGACCTGGACCAGGCGCGCGAGATCCTCGACGCGGACCACGCGCACCTGTCGATCGTGAAGGACCGCATCCTCGAGTTCCTCGGCGTGCGCAAGCTGCGCGACGACAGCCGCGGCCCGATCCTCTGCTTCGCCGGCCCGCCCGGCGTCGGCAAGACGAGCCTCGGCCGATCGATCGCCCGCGCGATGGGCCGGGAGTTCGTTCGCGTCTCTCTCGGCGGCGTGCGAGACGAGGCGGAGATCCGGGGCCATCGGCGCACCTACGTGGGGGCGCTCCCGGGCCGAATCATCCAGGGCCTCAAGCAGGCGGGCACGAGCAACCCGGTGATGATGCTCGACGAGCTCGACAAGCTCGGCAACGACTTCCGCGGCGATCCCTCCGCCGCGCTGCTCGAGGTCCTCGACCCGGAGCAGAACAAGAGCTTCAGCGATCACTTCCTGAACACGCCCTTCGACCTCTCGAAGGTGCTCTTCATCGCGACCGCGAACATGCTCGAGCCGATCCCGGCGCCCCTCCGCGATCGCATGGAGGTCATCCGACTCTCGGGTTACACGCCTGAGGAGAAGAGCGAGATCACCACGCAGTTCCTCATCCCGCGCCAGATCGAAGAGCACGGGATGGCGTCCGACCAGGTGTCGTTCACGAAGACCGCGATCACGAGCCTGTGCTCGGAGTACACCTACGAAGCCGGCGTGCGGAACCTCGAGCGCCAGGTCGCCGCGATCTGCCGCAAGGTCGCGCGCAAGCGCGCCGAGGGCGACGAGTCGAAGGCGGTGATCAACAACAAGACCCTCGACAAGCTGCTCGGTCCGCCGCCCTTCAAGAGCGACCACGCCTCGGAAGAGCCGGACGTCGGCCTCGTGAACGGCCTCGCTTGGACCGAAGCGGGGGGCGAGGTGCTCAGCCTGGAAGCCAACCTCAGTCGCGGGCGCGGGCTCGTCCTGACCGGACAGCTCGGCGACGTCATGAAGGAGAGCGGCCAGACCGCGCTGTCCTTCGTGCGCTCGATCCTCGCCGAGATCGGCGTCGACGAGCGCGAGTTCGGCCGCCAACAGGTTCACGTACACGTGCCCGCCGGCGCGACGCCAAAGGACGGACCGTCCGCGGGCGTCGCGATCGCCACGGCCATCGCGTCCCTCGCGACCGGCACGGCCATTCGCTCGGACATCGCGATGACCGGCGAGGTCACGCTCCGCGGTCGCGTGCTGCCCGTCGGCGGCGTCCGCGAGAAGGCCCTCGCGGCCCTGCGCAGCGGCATCACGACCATCGTCATCCCCGAGAGCAACGTCGCCGACCTGCGCGAGATCCCGAGGGAGCTGAAGAAGCGCCTCGAGTTCGTGCCGGTCAAGCACATGCGCGAAGTGCTCGACCAGGTGCTCGTCTCGCCCCTCGAGTGGCGCGCGAAGCAGCGTCCCTCCCTCGCCGTGGGCGCATCGACCGGCGGCGGCCTGCCCGCCCAGGCTCGCGCCGACGCGACCCGGGACTGATCCCGAGAGGTCGCTCGACATGGCGAATCGACCGGACCGCGGCGTCTCCGTGGAAGAGACGTGATGTTCGGTTGGATCGCGGCGGGTGTCGCCGTACCGCTCGGCTGGGTCGTGATGCGCGCCTGGCGTCAGGACGCGGCGATCAAGAGCGGCGAGGTCATGGACGTGCGCAACCTCCTGCCCGACGGGCAGGGCGACTGCCTCGTCCGGGTGCTCGGTGAGCGGCTCTATCGCGTCGAGCTCCAGGTCGAGGCGATCCACGTCGCGGACACCGATGCCGAGCTGCCGCTGCGGCTGACCGTCACCCGGGTCTCCGACGACGGCGACGCGGACATCGTCTACGACGGCATACGCTCGCTCGTCGCGCTCGCGCACCTCGGCGCCGGTTGCGACAAGCGGAGCGACGGTTCGACCCAGTTCTGGGGAAGCCTGCCGCTGCTCGAGTTCACCTCGACGTCGATCGTCCGGCTGCGCTTCGAGGCGTCGGCCCCGACGACGGAGGCGGCGGACGGGCGCGAGATCGCGCGCATCGACAAGGCGAGCCTGGTCGTGAAGGAGAACGTGCGGCCCTGGATCGCCTCCTCCACCCTCGTCGACCGGGTGGACGTCGAAGGGTCGTATCGACCCTGACCCGGGTCGAATCGCGCGAGCGCGCGGCGCGTTCTACGTTCGCGCCATGCCCCCGCGCAAGCCCTCCCGCTCCCGGACCCTCGCGGACGTCGGCGAGTCGGAGTTGATCGCGCGCATCGCGCGCCGCGCCGGACGGACGCCGGGGCGCGACTGGGCCCTCCGGATCGGGGACGACGCCGCGATCCTGCGACCCCGGGCGGGGGACGAGCTGGTGCTGTCGACGGACGCGTTCGTCGAGGGCACGCATTTCCGCTTCGGGCGGGAGCCGGCGCGGACGATCGGGCGGCGCGCGATGGCGGTGAACCTGTCGGACCTGGCCGCGATGGGTGCAGCGCCCGTCGGCGCCTTGCTCGCGCTCGCTGCGCCGAAGCGCGCGTCCCTCGCGGACTTCGACGGGGTCGTCGGGGGCGTGCTCGATCAGGCCGAACGCTTCGGTTGTCCGGTCGTCGGCGGCAACCTGGCGCACGCGCGCGGCTGGAGCCTCGACGTGACTGTGATCGGTCGCTGTCGAAAGGGCAGGGCGCTGCGTCGACGCGGGATCCGGCCGGGGGACGCACTCTTCGCGACGGGCACCCTCGGCGCCGCGACCCTCGCCCGCTTGCGCGCGGACGCGGACGGGGCTGCGCTCACGCGGGTGCCGACGCCGCGGATCGAGGCGGGGCGGGCGCTCGCGCGAACCGGCGGCGTGCGCGCGTGCATCGACCTCTCGGACGGCCTGGCGACCGACCTCGCGCACCTGCTCGAGGGCACCGGCTTCGGTGCCGAGATCGAGCCCTCGTCGCTCCCACGGCCTAGGGGATTCGCCCGGGCCTGCGCTTCGCTCGGCGTCGATCCGACTCGGGTGATCGCCGGAGGGGGCGAGGACTACGAGCTGCTCTTCGCGCTCCGTTCGGGGCGGAGGGATTCCGCTGACACGGGAGGCGACGTCCGGCTCTCGAAGCGCCTCGGGGTGTCGGTCACCCGGATCGGTCGGATCACTTCCGAGAACGGCATTCGCGGCCTGCCGGCCCCTTGCCGAGGGCACCACTTCTAGTCCCGAAGCCGTGCGTCCCGGCGGTTCGATTCTCGTCGCCGAGAACCCGCAACCGTCAAGCAAGCGCCCTCGCAAGCCGATCTATCCGGCGTGCGACTCTCTCTCTCGGGCAAATTCGTCCTCGGATCCCTGATCGTGGCTGGCGCCGCGTCAGTGGTTCCGATCCTCGTCCGCAGCTTCGGGATCGACTTCTGGAGCGGCGGGGTCCGCTTCTTCGTCGCTCTCGGCGTCGGCGGGGGCATCGGCTTCTTCGCCTCCCGCATGTTCGGGCCCAAGTTCGAAGCGCTGCGGACCGCGACCGAGCGGATTCGCGAGGGCGACCTGCAGCTCGACGTCGTGCGTTCTCCCCACTCGGCGCTGCGCGACGAGATGGACGATCTCGCCGAGGGCCTCGCCGGAATGCTCGGACGCCTGCGCCAGCTCGTGTCGGAGGTCCAGGCGACGGCCGGCTCCGTGTCCGCTTCGTCGACCGGACTCGAGTCCTCCCTCGATCGCCTGCAGGCGACGAGCGAAGAGATCTCGCAGACGGTGACGCAGGTGGCGCAGGGCGTGTCCCAGGAGGAGGAGCTCCTCGATCAGGCGTCCCTGCGCATGAACGAGATCTCGAGCGAGATCGATCTCAACGCGGGCCGCGCCCGGGAGGCCTTCGGCTTCGCGGCCGAGGCGAACCAGAAGGCGGGCACCGGCGTCGAGGTCGCGCGTCTCGCCATCGAGAAGATGAAGGCGGTCTTCGAACGCGCCGAATCCACGGGAGGCAAGGTCTTCGAGCTCGAAGCCAAGACCCGCCACGTGCACCAGATCACCGAGATCATCACGAGCGTCGCGCACCGCACGAACCTGCTCTCGTTGAACGCCTCGATCGAGGCGGCTCGGGCCGGTGAGGCCGGTCGCGGCTTCTCCGTCGTCGCGGACGAGATCCGCAAGCTCTCCGAGAGCGCCGGACGCAGCGCTGACGAGATCAGCCAGCTCATGCACGAGATCCAGGCGGACACTGCCATGGTCGCGGACGAGATGCGCGAGTCGAGCCAGGTGATCGGGGAGGGGCGCGAAGACGTCAACACGATCGCCGGTGCGCTCCAGCAGATCAGCCAGGCCGTCTCCGAAGCGGCGACCCGTTCCGAGGAGATCTTCCACGGCGCGGACAGCCACTCGCTCAACGCCCAGAGCATGGTCGCGGCAATCGAGGAGATCGCCAAGGTGGCGGGCACGAACGGTCGCTCGGTCGCCGAGCTCGGCCACACGATGAACGGCCAGCTGCACACCGTCGACGAGATCCACCGCGCCTCCGAGCGCGTGAGTCAGCTCGCCGACGAGCTCGCGACCTCCCTCACGATCTTCCGGACCGGCCAGCCGCCGGCGCCGGGCTCCGCAGCCGCGCCTTCGGCGGTACCGCCGGAAGCGCTCCCTGTGTCTCCGCTCCTCGCCAGCGTCATCGACGTGGTGCCGACCGCCGGCTCGTCGCGATCCAGTCGGGACGAAGCCGAACCGAACCCATCCGGCACGTCCGCGGCGCCCCTGGAGGACCGGTTTTGAACGCCGAACTCCTGCGCGCGGACAACGAGGATCGCCAGCTCATGTTCCTGTTCGAGGACGTGCAGTACGCGATGCCGATCGCCTGGGTCGTCGAGGTCGCCGAGAAGAACCGCGTGACGAGCGTGCCGTCGCTGTCGCTGCCCGTCGGGGGCGTGATGAACTGGCATGGCGAGGCGCTGCCCCTGGTCGCGACGGAGCTGCTGCTCGGGCGGGAGAACGACGAGGCAGGCGCGACACCCTTCGGCGCCGCCACGACCGTCGGGTACGCACAGGAGCAGGTCGTCGTCGTCTCGGGGGGGCCCGGGTCCGCGGCGCGGATGGGGATGCCGGTCGATCGCGTGATCGGCCTCGTCGACGGCGAAGCCGCGACGGAAGGCATGGGCACGGAATCACTGGTCGTCGAGCGACGACCGGTCGACGGACGAATCGTTCACATCCTCGACCCTGCGGCCCTCGTGGCGCGCGGAGAAGAGGTCATCGAGAACGCCACCAGCTAGTTCGGGACGTTCTCTATTTCGGGGGAAGACAATGGCACGGGTACTGATTGCGGACGACGCGTCCTTCATGCGGCAGATGATTCGCGAGATCATTGAGCCCGAAGGACACGAAGTGGTCGGAGAAGCGACCAACGGCATCGAGGCGGTGGATCTCTACAAGGAGCTCCACCCCGACCTCGTCACGATGGACATCGTGATGCCCAAGCGCTCCGGCATCGACGCCGTCAAGGCGATTCTGGCGGACAACCCGACGGCGTGCGTCGTGATGTGCAGCGCCCTCGGTCAGGAGACGCTCGTGATGGAGGCGCTGCAGGCGGGAGCCCGCGACTTCATCGTGAAGCCCTTCAAGCCCGACAGCGTGATCGCCACTTTGAAGAAGATCGTGGAGAAGGCCGACTAGCATGGCCCTCGACATGGCCAAATATCGACGGATCTTTCTCGAGGAGGCGACGGACCACCTCGCGGAGATCAGCCGTGCGCTGCTCGATCTCGAAAAAGAGATGGGCAATGCGAGCGCGATCGACACGATCTTCCGGATGGCGCACTCGATCAAGTCGATGGCGGCCTCGCTCGGCTACGACCCCGTGTCGGAGCTCTCCCACCGGTTGGAAGACCGGATGGAGGGCGTGCGCACGGGGGGCCGGGTGCGGGACCCCGAGGAGCTCGGATTGCTCTTCCGCGGTCTCGAGAGCCTCGAGGCGATGGTGGCGACCGTCGCCAACGAACAGGAGCTCGGCCCGGCGGACGCGGATCTGCTGGCTGCCCTGCGCGCGGCACCCGCGAGCGCGGGAGATGCCGAGCCTGCCCCGACCGCTGCTGATTCCCCCGAAGCAGTGGGGGGCGAGCCAAAAAAAGTCCGGAGCTAGAGCCCGCCGTTTCGGCGGCGGGCGAGGCGCACGCCTCGCAGCCCGAGGCCGCCGCCCCGGCGGCGGCGACGTCCGCCTCTGCGGCGGCGGAGGGCGCGCCGGCCGAAGCCAGGCCCGTGGTGTCGGCACCGCCGCTCTCGCCGACGGTGCGCGTGCGGACCGACACCCTCGACCGCTTCCTGTCGGCGGTCGGCGAGGTGATCCTCAGCTCGAGTCAGCTGCGGACCGGTGTCGCACGTTATGCGAACGACCCCGAGGTCGCCGACGGCTTCGATCAGGTCGATCGCCGCGTGGCGGAGCTCCAGCGTCGCGTGCTCGAGCTGCGGACCGCGCCGCTCGTCCGCGTGACCGACAACCTCCCGCGCACCGCGCGGCAGGTCGCCGAGAAGCTCGGCAAGCGCGTCGAGGTCGAGATCCTGGGCGCCGAGCTCGAGCTGGACCGTTCGATCCTCGACCGTCTGGGCGAGCCGCTCCTCCACCTCGTGCGCAACGCCGTCGACCACGGGCTCGAGACGCCCGAGGCGCGCGTCGCCGCCGGCAAGTCGGATACCGGCGTGATCCGCGTCGAAGCGCGCCGCCAGAAGGACTCGATCGAGATCGCCGTCTCGGATGACGGCAAAGGCCTCGACCTCGCCTCGGTCGCCCGTCGCGCGGTCGACGCCGGGCTGATCCACCCCGATCTCGTCGAAGACCTGCCGAGCGAGGAGATCGCGGCCTTCGTCTTCCACCCCGGGCTGTCGACCGCGCAGTCGATCTCGGAGGTGTCCGGCCGTGGCGTCGGCATGGACGCGGTCAAGGCGACCGTCGAGAGCCTCGGCGGCGGCGTCGAGCTTCGCAGCGAGATCGGAGTCGGCACGACGACGACGCTCATCGTGCCGATCACCGCGGCGGTGCAGCGCGTGCTGCTCGTGGGGATCGGCGGCGAACGCGTCGCGATCCCGATCGGCAAGGTCGAGCGCATCCTCGAGGTCCCGGCCGAGTCGATCGAAGAGGCGGCCGGCGAGGCGTTCGCCCTCGTCGACGACGAGCCCCTTCCGGTCTTCGATCTCGCCAAGGCGCTGCGGATCGAATTCGAAGGCACCGAGGGCCCCGCCGTCCCCCTCGTCCTGTCCGAGGTCCGGGGCGAGCGCGTCGCGTTCCGGGTCGCGCGTTTCGCGGGACAACAGGAATTCTACGTGAAGCCGGTGCCGGAGCTGCTCGCGAAGGTCCGGATCCTGTCCGGTCTCACCGTCCTCGACGACGGCAGCCCGGTCTTCCTGCTCGACGTGAACCAGCTGGGGGCGGTATGACGCGACCCGGCGACACGACGAACCCGCCCGGCACCCTGTCGGCGAAGCACCAACTGGACGCCCTGGTCGACCTGGCGCGGGCCGGGGGCGCCCAGGCCGCCGAAGCGTTCGCGCAGCTCGTCGGCCAGTCGATCGAAGCGCTCCCGCCGATCGTGGTCGAGGACGGTCCGACCGCCGGCGCGAGCGACCCGGACGCCACCGGCGTCTTCTTCGAGCTCGACGGCTGTCTCGACGCGATCGTCGGCATCGTCTTCCCGGGCCGCGCGAGCGAGACCCTGGTGCGCCGGATCGTCGGCATCGAGACCGGCGAACTCGAGCCGCCCATCGTCGAGTCCGCGATCATGGAGGTCGGCAACATCCTGGCGTCCCACGTCGCGAGCGCGATCGCCGACCGCATGGGGGAGCGCCTGCTGCCTTCGATCCCGTCCCTCGCGATGGCGAACGCCCAGGTCGAGTTCGAAGCGTTCGTCGAACGGGGGGTCGGCGCCGCGGCGCCGCGCATCGAGACGGGCCTCGCGAACGAGAGCGGGGACGTGAACGGCTATCTCGTGCTGGTTCCGAAGTCTTAGTCGTCGGCTCGTCGCTCCTCCGCGCATCGGATACGCTTCCGCCTTCGCCCACCAGGAGGAACCGCCTTGGACGCTCCGCGATTGCGAGCGCTGCTCGAAGAGGTTCGTGACGGCGAGCTCGACATCGAGTCCGCCGCGGACCAGCTCGCACGCCTGCCTTTCGTCGAGACCGCGCAGGCCCGCGTGGATACCCATCGCGCGTTGCGACAGGGGATCCCGGAAGTGATCTACGGCGGGGAGAAGACCCCCGAGCAGATCGTCGAGGCCGCTCGCGCCCTGCGCGAGGCGGGACAGGACGTGCTCGTCACGCGCATCGACGAGGAGAAGGTCGAGGTCATGCGCGAAGCGCTTCCCGGAACGAGCTACGACCCGGTCGCGCGTCTCGCTTGGCTCGGTCCCGACGAAGTGCCGCTCCAGGGCAAGGGCACGATTCTCGTGGTCTCGGCGGGTAGCGCCGACCTGCCGGTCGCCGCGGAGGCCGTCGGCGTGGCAAAGCGCTTCGGGAACAAGGTCGAGCTCCTGCAGGACGTCGGCGTGGCCGGCATCCATCGGCTCTTCGCTTCCCTCGAGCTCCTGCGCTCCGCGCGGGTGCTGATCGTCGTGGCGGGAATGGAGGGCGCGCTGCCCTCGGTCGTCGGCGGGCTGATCGACAAGCCGGTGATCGCGGTGCCGACCAGCGTCGGCTACGGCGCCTCCCTCGGTGGATTGACGGCGCTGCTCGGCATGCTCACCTCGTGTGCGTCGAACGTGACGGCAGTGAACATCGACAACGGCTTCGGCGCCGCGCACGTCGCGACCCTGATCAATCGGTTGTAGTCGTGGCCCGCCTGCTTCATCTCGATGCGTTCTCCGGCGCCGCCGGTAACATGTTCATGGGCGCGCTGCTCGATCTCGGGCTCCAGCGAAAAGCGCTGCTCGAAGGCCTCGCGCCCCTCGGCCTCGACTTCAAGCTGGTCGTGAAGAAGGTCGACCGGAACGGGTTCGCATCACGCTATGTCGACGTTCGGGTGCCGGTCTCGGAGCGGAAGAAGCGCGCCGAAGCGAAGGCCCACGCGCACGACGGTCCCGCACACGGTCACTCGCACCACCATCACGGCCACAGCCACTCGCACGGACGTCACTACGCCGAAATCCGCGACCTGATCGCGAAGGCTGCGCTCACGCCCCGAGTGAAGGAGCGGTCGCTCGCGATCTTCGAAGCGCTCGCGCGCGCGGAGGCGAAGGTCCATGGCACGACCGTCGAGAAGGTGCACTTCCACGAGGTCGGCGCGGTCGACGCGATCGTCGACGTGGTCGCCGCCGCCGTCGGGCTGGACGTGCTCGGGATCGACACCGTCACGTGCTCTCCGATCGCGATCGGCCACGGCACGATCGAGTCCGATCACGGCCGCCTGCCGCTGCCCGCCCCAGCGACCCTCGAATTGCTCGTCGGCCTGCCGACGGTGCCGGCCGGCGTCGAGTGGGAGACGCTCACGCCGACCGGTGCGGCGATCCTCAAGACCGTCGTCGACGAGTTCACGTCGCTGCCGGCCATGACGGTCGAGAAGATCGGCTATGGCGCCGGAAACGACCGGCCCGGGCCGATGCCGAACGTGTTGCGCGCGACCCTCGGCTCGAGTGGCGGCCTCGGTCGCGATCGCGTGGTCTGCATCGAGACGAATCTCGACGACCTGGTCCCGGAGCACTTCGACTACCTGATGGAGCGACTCTTCGACGAGGGGGCGCTCGACGTGTCCCTGCAGACCCTGCAGATGAAGAAGAACCGACCGGGCTTCTTGGTTCGGGTGCTCGCGCGCCCGACGGATCGCGACGCCCTGGCTCGGATCGTGTTCGCCGAGTCGACGGCGATCGGCGTGCGCGTCTCCGAGTGGGACCGGCTGGTGCTCGAGCGTTCGAACAAGCGACTCGAGACGCCGCTGGGCAGCGTCTCCGTCAAGCTGATTCGCAGCCCCGAAGGCGAGATCGAGTGCTCGCCGGAGTACGACGACTGCAAACGGCTGGCGCGCAAGCACGGCCTGCCGCTGCGGGAGGTCGTGGAGCGTGTGCGGGCGCAGGCGCAGCAGGCGCTCGGCGAGTGACGATGGGTCCCTCCCAGGTCGAAGCCGAGGTCGATGTCGACCCCTTCGATCTGCGTCCCGAGGCGGACGCGGCGACCGGCGCGGCGGCGCTCTGTCTGCACGGTCTCACCGGCACGCCCTACGAGGTGCGACCGGTGGCGGAGGCCCTGGTGGCGCGGGGCATTCGCGCGAAGGGCATCTGGATGGCGGGACACAACGGGACGGTCGACGATCTGGCCGGTACCGATCGCGAGGCCTGGACCGAACGCGCGCGCGACGCCTTCCACGCCCTGCGTCAGGAGCACGACCGGGTCTTCCTCGTCGGCTGCTCGATGGGCGGGCTCGTCAGCCTGCGTCTCGCCGCGACCGAGCGGGTCGACGGGCTCGTGGTGATCGGGGTGCCGATCGAGCTCGCACCGCCCGTTCCGCAGCTCCTGCCGATTCTCCGGATCTTCATGAAGGCGCGTCCCAAGGGCGTGACGGATCTCCAGGATCCCGAGGCGCGAGCAGCGCATCCGCGTTTTCCGGCGATGCCCCTCGATTCCGTCGAGGAGTTGATCCGGCTGGGGCGCGAGGTCGATCGCGACCTCGCGAAGATCAGCGCGCCGATCCTCGTCGCCCACGGTCGTCTGGACGCGACCGCCCGGCCCCGGGACGCGACCCGGATCTTCGAGGGCGTCGCCACGCCGCCGGCCGACAAGGAGCTCTTCCTGCTCGAGCGCTCCGGTCACGTCGTGCCGGTCGACTACGACGGTCCGGCGCTCTGCAGGGCCGCCGCGGACTTTTTATCGCGCCGCTGACGCGGCGCGGGGCCGCAGGCGCTTTTTCGCGCCCCGGTACGGCGCGGGGCCGCAGGCGCTTTTTCGCGCCCCGGTACGGCGCGGGGCTAGCGGTCGAGGCGACCCTGCTCGCGGGCGGCGAGGTAGGCGATCAGGGCCTCCTCGTCGTCGGCGGAGATGTCGCGGAAGCGTAGACCGATGCCGGGCAGCGCTCCCTGCGCCTCGGCGCGGTAGAGCACCTCGCCCTCGAAGCCGAGCTCGCGCCCGACCTCCGGCAGCGCGACCTCGCAGCGCATCGCGGTGTGCAGCGCGACGTCGGCGTCGGTCGCGAGGAAGACGCCGCCGCGCCCGACCTCGGTGGCGATGCACGGGGCGGTGAGTCCCTGGAGTCGGGCATCGAAGCGGCCCGCATAACGTGTGAATCGGCGCTTGCCCGGCGACGCGACCAGCTGGCCCAGCCGCGCCACGAAGCGCCGGGGGTCGCGGGGACCCACGATGTAGCCCGCGGCGCCGACCGCGCGTGCGGCGGCGCGGCGCGCTTCGTGCTTGGCGTCGTCGAGGAGCACGACGGGAACGCCTTCGATGCCCGCGACGGACCGCGTCGCCGCCACGAGAGTGGCCCCGTCGCTGCGGCCGAGGGCGTATTCCGAGACGACCAGGTCGGGCGTGGTCCGGGCGAGGCGCATCAGCGCTTCGGGCTCGCTGCGCGCGGTGGCGATCCGGAAGCCCTGCTGCCCCAGCGCCTCGCGCAGGTCGCCGTCCTCGAGCAGCTGCGAGCCGACCAGCAGCACCCGGGGCCGATGGCGAATCGGCGCGGCGGCCCGGGGCGCGGGCGCAGGAAGTGCATCCCGGGTCGGCGCGGGCTCCTCCTCTGCGTCGAGGGCGACTTGCGTTCGCCTTGCCGCCTCGCGCTTCTGCCCGGCGCGCCGGAGCGCGTCGAGGCGTGCGGACAGGTGACATTCGAGGTCCGCGCCGGAGTCGAGGGCGCGGTCGAGGGGCGCGAGCCGTTCGCCCGGCGCGTCGAGGGGCAGGCCTTCGAGGGGACCTCGCGACGGCAGGATCGCGGTCTGCCGCTCGTTCAGGTGGACCCGGGCGTCCGGGGACTCCCCGGGCAGCTGGAAGGCGAGGGTGCTCCCCCCTTCGACGAGTTCGGACTCGATGAACATGCCCGAGAGCCAGCGTTCGACGTCCCGGAGGCCACGAACGCGCTCGCGCCAGGCGCGGCGGATCGCGGCCTCGATGCCGGTCGCGTCGCGGGCGTCGCGGACGTCGATGATCGGAAGGCCGAAGAACGGGCGGGGCCGCAGGCACTTGATGCGCCCGGCGTCGATCGTCGTGAACACGATCCGCTCGATCACGAGCGGGCCGGCCGGCGATTCGAAGGGGGCGGGGCCGACGGGCAGGGAGACCAGCAGACAGCGCCCATCGGGCATCGCGCGCACGGGCAGACCCATCTCCGCGTAGCGCGCGCGGAGGAACGTGAGGGTGCGATCGAGCTGCGGGTCCGCTGCGGACATTCCGCCTCCTTGTCGGATCTCTTCGACGCTCGGATCCCCGGTCTTGACCGGATCCGACCGCCCGCGGCCTCAGCTGTCAGCCTGGCAACGACCTGTCGCAGCAGGGGAATCGCGCGCCGTGCGAGGGACGGGAGCGAATCGCGCGCAACTCGGGACGACAGGCCACGCGCCCATGGCTGGGGCTAAAGCCCTACTCGAATGAGGCCGATAACCCCCATGTTCGCGAGGTGTGACCCCGGTCACGCCCCAAGGAGCCCTCGATGCGACAGTTCCTCATGGCCTTCGCTTGCCTCTCGACGCTCGGATTCGCCCAGAACGTGCTGGCGATCTCGCCCGTTTCGTCTGATCCGGTCGCGGGCGAGGCGACCGGGGTCACCCTCGGCGAGACGGCGCCCCCGCCGACCGGCTCGATGGCCCTCCTGCTGACGGGGCTCGCCGGCCTGACCGTCGCCGGTCGCCGGATCGAGGAGCGGGGCCGGCCCTGAGGCCCTTCCCGAGCCCTCTCGCGGGCCTCCGCGCATCAAGCGCCGCTTCTACAGTGCCGATATAGACCTCGAAGCCGCTCTTCTTCGGAGCGCGCGCTGGAAGGTCCAAGGTGCTGTTCGTCCTGCTTCTCGTCTCGATCGCGTTCGGAGCGATCAGCCTCCGCCTGTTCCGGTCCGCCGGGCAGGCGGGTGGGGCGGAGGGATGGCTCGGTGCGGCCTTTCTGTGCGTGGCCATCTCGATGCCCCTGCGGTGGGTCACCCAGCGTTCCGGGCTCGTGCCGGTCGACCTCGTGCCGAGCTTCGTCTTGATCGGGCACGCGCTGATGGCGATGGGTCTCTCCGCCTTCACGCTCTTCGTGGACCGGGCCTTCCGGCCCGACAGCGGCTGGGCGACCGGCGTGACCGCGGCGCTGATCGGGCTGCAGATCGTCTCCCTGCCGGCACTCGTCCTCTTCGGGGGCCATCGTGACGAGCAGAGCGTCTCGGTGATGGTCGTCGGGCTGTGCCGGGCGCTGCCCTTCGCCTGGGGCTTCGTCGAGTCGGTCCGCTACCACCAGCTGATGCGCCGTCGCCAGGAGCTCGGCCTCGCCGACGCCGTCGTGACGAATCGCTTCGCGCTCTTTGCCGTCTGGACCGGATCCCTGGTCGGCCTGTCCGTCGTACTCTTCGTCGTCCGCGTGTGGACGCGTCTCACGAGCCAGACCGGTCGGATGATCGGTGCGGACGGTGGATTGTCCGCGGCCGCGATCGTCCTGGTCGCCGGCCTGCTGGTCTTCGGAATCGCGGCCGTGGCCTCCCTCTGGCTGAGCTTCTTTCCACCGAACGCGTGGATCGCCCGGCTGCAGGCGCGCGCCAGCGCGGCCTGATCCGGCGGCCTTCGGAGCCACTGCGCTTCGCGCCGCTACCCTCCGGCCCACCGACCGCGCGGTCCTTCGCGCGAGCGACGAACGTCGAGGCCGAGTCCTGGAAGCCGAATCCCTGCAGAGCCCGACGCGGCCCACGACGTCTCCGGCGCGACCGGCGCTCGCCGTCGATCCAGCCGTCGCGCAGCGGCCGCTCGTCGCGCCGATCGCCCGCGCACTCGATCCGGGCGCGGGGGAGGGGGCCTTCCTGCTCTCGGAATCAGAGGGCGCGCTCGACCTGCGGCCGCCGGGGGAGCACGGCCGTCCGGGCATCCGCGCGATCTTCCCGCCGGATCGCGGGGGCGGCGGACCCGATCCCCTGCTTCGCGCCTTCGGCAAGCGGATCGCGACGGTCCACGACCTGACCGCCGGCCTCGGTGGTGACGCATACCGGCTTGCGCGCGCCGGGCTGCGGGTGCGGGCCGTCGAGCGTGACGCGGTCGTGCACGCCTTGCTCGCGTCGGGCTGGCACGCCGCCAGCGAGGCCGGTGCCGTTCCGGCTGCCGTTGCCGAGCGTCTGACGATCGAAGCCGGCGACGCGCGCGACCGGCTCGCGAAAATCGACGCCCTCGACGAGGGCATCTACTTCGATCCGATGTATCCCGCCCCGCGTCGGGCGAGCGCCAAGCCCCGCCGCGAGCTGCAGGTGTTGCGCGCCTGGCTCGACGCCGACACCGATACGGCGCCGCTCGTCGCAGAGGCGCGGGAGCGGGCGGCGCGCGTGGTCGTGAAGCGGCCGCACCACGCGACGCCGCTCCTGCCCGATCCCAGTCACACGATCGAGAGCAAGCTGGTTCGCTTCGACGTGTACGTGAACCCCGCGCGGCTCTCGGAGACGGGCGGATGAGCGCGTTCTGGGCCTTCAGCGATGCGCCGATCGCGCCGGGAGAGCTGCGCCTCTCCGGGGACGAAGCGCGCCATCTCACGGCGCGTCGGATGCGGAGCGGCGACGCGCTTTCGGTCTTCGACGGGCGGGGGACCGTTGCCAGTGCACGACTCGACCATGCGGGGAGGCGCGAGGCGGTCGTGGTGGTCGAGTCCGTCGAGACGTGGCCCGCTCCCGCGGCGACGCCGGTGCTCGCGAGTGCGATTCCGAAGGGCGATCGATTGTCGACGATGCTGCAGATGTTGAGCCAGCTCGGCGCATCGATCTGGCAGCCGCTCGTGCTCGAACACTCGGTCGTGCGCGATCTCGATCCGGACGCAGCGCGCCTGCGCCGGATCCTCGTCGAGAGCGCCAAGCTCGCCCGACGGCCCTGGCTCCTAGAGGTGCGCGCGCCGATCGGAATCGATGCCGCCCTCGCGCAGGCGGCGCCCGAGGCGACGCGATTCGGTGACCGCGACGGCGCGGTCGCCCCCCTGGACGCTTCCGTCGAGCTCGTCTTGATCGGGCCGGAAGCCGGATTCAGCGAGCCCGAACGCCGCCTGCTCGACCAGAAGGGGGTCTGCCGGGCCGCCTTCGCGGCGCACAATCTGAGAATCGAGACCGCCGCGATCGCCGCCGCGGTCTCCGCCTTCGCCGGACGGGGCGAAGCGATGGGAGACCGCGCATGACGAGGGAGGCAGCAGGATCGAACGACGCGCTGCTCGAGCGGATCCTCCGCGCGCCGGTCTACGACGTCGCCGTCGAGACGCCCCTCGAACTCGCGCCACGGCTCTCCGAGCGGCTCGGCAACCAGGTCTGGATCAAGCGCGAGGACCTGCAGCCGGTCTTCTCGTTCAAGCTGCGCGGCGCCTACAACCGGCTGCGCGCGCTGAGCGACACCGAGCGCAAGGCCGGTGTCGTCGCGGCGTCGGCGGGCAATCACGCCCAGGGCGTCGCCCTGGCCGCTACCCGCCTCGGGGTCGACGCGCGGATCGTGATGCCGCGGACGACGCCCCGGATCAAGGTCGATGCAGTGCGGCGGCTCGGTTCGGAGGCGATCCTCGAGGGCGACAGCTACGACGACGCGGCGGCCCTCGCGCGTCGGCTGCGGGAAGAAGAAGGCCGCATCTTCGTTCATCCCTACGACGACCTCGACGTGATCGCGGGGCAGGGCACGGTCGCGATGGAGATCCTGCGCCAACACCGTGGGGCCCTGGACGCGATCTTCGTCCCCGTCGGCGGGGGCGGACTCATCGCGGGGATCGTCGCCTACGTCAAGCGCATCTCGCCCTCGACCCGTCTCATCGGGGTCGAGCCCGAGGACGCGGCGGGGCTCGCTGCGGCGCTCGCCGCGGGCGCGCCCGTCGACGTCGGGCCGGTCGGGCTCTTCGCAGACGGTGTCGCGGTCCGCGAGGTCGGGGCGCGTCCCTTCGAGATCGTGCGCGACGCGATCGATGAAGTGGTCACCGTCGGCATCGACGAGATCTGCGCCGCGATCCGCGACGTCTTCGACGACACGCGCTCGATCGCCGAGCCCGCCGGCGCCCTCGCGATCGCCGGGCTGAAGCGCTGGATCGCGCGGGACGACGTTCGCGGCGCGACCCTCGTCGCGATCGACTCCGGAGCGAACATGAACTTCGATCGCTTGCGGCACGTCGCGGAGCGCGCCGAGATCGGTGAGCACCGCGAGGCCCTCGTCGCGGTCACGATCCCGGAACGGCCGGGCGCTTTCCAGGAACTCTGTCGCGCGCTCGGAGACCACGCGGTCACCGAGTTCAACTATCGCTACGGCGAGGCGAGCGCCGCCCACGTCTTCGTCGGCGTCGGCCTGTCCGGGGACGAAGCGGAGCGCGGTCGCGTGATGGACGACGTGCGCGCCGCGGGCTTCGACGTCGTCGACATGACCGGCAACGAGCTCGCGAAGCTGCATGTCCGGTTCATGGTCGGCGGTCGGGCGCAGCGACCTGACGAGCGCCTCTTCCGCTTCGAGTTCCCGGAACGCCCGGGCGCGCTCGCACGCTTCCTCGACGCGGTGGGAGGGCGCTGGAACATCAGCCTCTTCCACTACCGCAATCACGGCGCCGCCTTCGGTCGCGTGCTCACGGGGCTCGAGGTCCCGCCGGACGACGCCGACGCGCTCGTGCGGTTCCTCGAAGACCTCGGCTACGTGTGGGTCGAGGAAACGGGCAATCCCGCCGCCGGACTCTTCCTGGGTTAGGCGCCCTCCGCGTCGCATGCGGCGCACGCGCTCAGAGCAGGGACGTCAGTCGCCGGAAGTCCTGCCGGATGTTCCAGGCGAAGATCGGCCGCACGAATCGGCCGAGGAACGCCGAGCCCTCGAAGTGGAAGAAGCGCGTGCCGCCATCCGGCTCGGGGCGCGCGGCCATGCCGATCTCACCGATGCGCGACGACATCAGGCACCAGCCGGGTCGCAGCACGACGTCGAAGCGCTGCCACGGGGACAGCGCCGGAACCGGTCCCTTCGCCCGCAGGATCAGTCGGTCACCGTCCCGTTCGAGGATCTCGACGCGGCCGACACCGCCCTCGAAGCGAGCCGTGTTCGCTTCGAAGTCGGCGATGAAGCCCCAGACCCGGTCGAAGCCCGCATCGAAGACCGTCTCGTCGCTGGCCACGTGAGGCAGTCCGGCGGCCAGGGCGCGCATGCGCGCGATCGGGTCGAGCTCGACGCTCGGCCAGGCATAACGATCGGCCTCGATCGGCCGAGGCGGGCTTTCGTCGGCGCTCATGCGGACCACCTCTCGCGGAACGCATCGCGGGCGCGATGCAGTCGGGACTTGATCGTGCCGCGTGCGACGTCGAGCTCGGCGGCGGCTTCGGCTTCGGACAGACCCTCGAGGTCGCGCAGCACGAGGATCGCGCGCTGGCCCGGGGGCAGCTCCGAGAGCACCCGTGCGACGTCGCGCCGGAGCGTCGGGTCGAGGCACGCGCCCTCGGTCTCTTCCAGGTGATCGAAGAGTGGCTCGCGGCGGCGGCGCTCGGCCTGCCGGATGGCTTCCCGGGTCGCGATGCGGCGGACCCAGGACCGCAGGGACGTGGGATCCCTCAGGCCGCCGAGGTCGCGCATGACCTGGATCAGCGTCTCCTGCGCGGCGTCCGGGCCCGCGTCGAGCGCGATCGAGCCACACAAGCGCCCCACCCAAGGCGTCAGCCCATCGAGGACGTCGCCCATCGCGATGAGATCACCGCGCTGGGCGGCCTGGATCTGGTCGGGAGTCGGCACCGAGGCAAGGGGGGCCGAGGCGGTCGAAGGTTCCCTCGCGCGGCCATCTTTTTCCCGTTCGTCCAGGGGCACGTCCTCCGGGATCCGGTCGCGCGCGGTCAGGCGCTGGGCGCGCCCTCTTCCTCTTCCCGAAGGCGGATCTGGCCGAAGAGCTCCGGGTACTTTCCCTTCTTGTCGCCATAGAAGGCGCGGACGGTGTCCATGTCCCGCCGGGCGTCGTTGGTCGGGTCGATGGCCGGTCCGAACCCGCCGGCCTTGCGCTCGTAGTCGAGGAAGCTCATCACGATCGGGACCTTCGCCGTCCGGGCGATGTGATAGAAGCCGGACTTCCAGTAGTCCACGTGGCCCCGTGTGCCTTCGGCCGGAATCACGAGGCCGAGCTCCTCGTGCTCCTCGAAGAGCGCGGCGAGGTTGGCGACGCGATTCTCTCGCTTGTGCCGGCGGATCGGTAGGCCGCCGACGGCCCGCATGAACCAACCGAGCGGCGGCCAGAAGAGCGAGTGCTTCGCGATGAACGAGATGCGGATCTCGAAGTACTCGGCGAAGACCAGCAGGTAGAAGAAGTCCCAATTGGTCGTATGCGGCGCCGCGATCAAGACATAGCGGTCCGGAGCGGGGCGCTCGCCTTCCGGCGTCCAGCCCGTCAAGGCGACGATCAAGCGGGCGAGGAGACGCCGCACGGGCCGTTTCGACATGCGCGGAGAGTAGCGATCGGCGGCCGCGCCGCTTCCGGCGAAATCAGCCGAAAGCGCGGGCTCGACACGTTTTACACGATGCTCACAGACCCGGATCCCGGCCGGAGCGATGCCGCTAGCGGGCGCCTACACTCCGCCGCCCATGACCGCCCAACAACGATCGATCCTGGCCGTCGCGATGGTCTCGCAGGGCGTCGCCGTCGGTCTCACGATGGGGATCCTGCCCGTCTTCCTCGAGCCCCTCGAGGCTGCCTTCGAAGCGAAGCGGACCGCCATCGCCGCCGGACAGATCCTGATCATGCTCGCGCTCACGATCGGCAGCCTCGTGACCGGCGCGGCCCTCGACCGGGGCCACGCGCGCAGCGTGATGTTGGTCGGCGCCGGACTGTTGGTCTCGGCGATGGTGGTCGCTTCACTCGCGACGAATCTCGTCGTGCTCGGATTGGCCGCGTTGATGGCGGGCGCAGCGGTGCCGCCCTGTGGACCGATCACGGCGGCGAGCCTGGTGACCCGCAACTTCCCGGACGAGCGGGGTCGCGCACTCGGCATCGCCAGCATGGGTCCGCCCCTGGGCTCTGGCGCCTTCGCCGCGCTCGCGGGATTCGGCCTCGAGCGCTTCGCGTGGAACGAAGTCTTCCTGCTCTTCGCGGGGATCGCCGCGGTCGCGCTCGTCCCGATCATCTGGATCGTCGTGCCCTCGCGCTACGAGACCGAGTCCGGTGCGCAGGGAGCCGTCGACGCCCAGCCGGAAACGATGCTCTCCGTCTTCCAGAAGCCGGCGTTTCTCTGGGTCGGCGGGCTCTTCGCCCTGGCGACCGGGATCGTGACGGGCTGGACGGTGCATACCGCTGCTTTTCTCGGCGGGATCGGATTTTCCGAAGCGGGCGCCTCGACCGTCCTCGCGACGCAGTTCTGGCTCGGGGTGCCCGGGGCGCTCTTCTTCGGCGCGCTCGCCGATCGCGTCTCGCTCACGGGCCTCTTCCTCGTGATGCTGTCGACGGCGACCGTCTGTCTCGCCGGGTTCGCCCTCGAGCCCGGTACGGTCGCGGTGGCGGGGCTCTGCGCGCTCGTGGGGTTCGGAACGGGCGGGATGATTCCGCTCTACATGCTCCTGCTCGGACGACGGATGGGACCGGACGCGATCGGACGCGCGATGGGCCTGTCGAACCTCCTGATGCTGCCCGTCATGGCGATCGTCGTGTTGTCGGCGGCGGAAGTCTTCGAGTCGTCGGGCACCTATGCCAGCGCACTCTCGGTGTTCGCAGTCGGGATGCTCCTCGCGATCGGCTGCCTCCTGGGTTCGAACTGGGACGCGCGGCGATCGGCGGCCGAGGCGGCGGCGTCCATCACGCAGGGAGCGGACGCGTGACGAAGGCGTACACGTTTCGCGACGGCCGGATCACTTCGCCGGTCCTGAAGGCGCTCAACGCGGCGGGCCGCGTGGCCGAGCCGCTGGGACTGAAGCCCTCCCTCGAGCCCGATGCCCTCGTCGAGGCGGCGGTGAAGGCCGCGGGCTCGTCGGATTTCGGCGGCGACTCCTACCGCGAGCCCCTCGAGCGGCTCACGCAGTCGATGGAAGCGGAAGCGGGGCTCTCCACGTTCGGTCGGATGGCGACCCGCAACATGATCACGTCGCAACTCACGACGCGGCTGCGACTCCACGAGTGGACGAAGGCGAACCCGCAGGCGGCGGAGGAGAAGATCGAGCGCCCCTGGGTGATCCTCGGACTGCCCCGGACCGGCACGAGCATCCTGTCCCATCTGCTAGGCCTCGATCCGATGATCCGCCCCCTGCTGCAGTGGGAAGCGCGCGCGCTCGTGCCTCCGCCGACCCTCGCGACCGAGCACACGGATCCGCGGATCGCCGAGTCGGACGAGACGATGGATGGGCTGCGCAGGCTCAACCCGGCGATCGAGGCGATGCATCCCTTCGGCGCGATGCTGGCGGAGGAGTGCATCCCGCTGATGATGCTCGACCTGCGTTGTCTCGGTATGGAGACCCAGGGGTACGTGCCGAGCTACGGACGCTGGCTGCAGGAATGCGACATGCGGCCCGCCTACGAGTGGCACCGGAAGGGGTTGCAGACGCTCCAGTCCGCGAAGCCCACGATGGTCTGGAGCCTGAAGACCCCGAACCACCTGTGGGCGCTCGAGACGCTGCTCGAGTTCTATCCGGACGCGCGGCTGATCTGGACCCACCGCGACCCCGGCCCGGTGACGGCCTCGGTCTCGAGTCTGAACTCCACGATGCAGGGCGTGTTCGCGCGGAATCGGGACCACGTGAAGGTGGGCCAGGAGTGGCTCGGCAAGCTGCGCCACGCGATTCGCAAGGGCATGGAGCACGACGCGAAGTCGGAGCCCGGATGGTCCGTGCACGTCCAGTACAGCGAGATGATGCGCGACCCGCTCGCGACGATGCGCCGGATCTACGCGCACTTCGGAGACACCCCGAGCGAGCTCCACGAGAAGCGGATCACGGCCTTTCTGGCCGAGCGGCACCAGACCCATGCCGGCAAGCACGTCTATGACCCGCAGGACTTCGGGTGGAGCTACGACGAGCTCGCGGAGATCTGGTCCGACTACACCGAGGCGTACGGGATCGAGCGGGAGAAGTAGGCTGCCGCGCTCCCTGAGCGAGCTTTCCTCGGCCTAGCGCCCCTTGAAGGCGGGCTTGCGCTTCTGCGCGAACGCCAGCGGGCCTTCCGTCGCGTCCTCGCTCGCGAACACCGCGTTGCCGTAGTCGAACTCGTAGGCGAGGGCTTCATCGAGGGACATGCCGTCGGTCTCGTGCAGGGTGCGCGTGATCGCCGCGACGGCGAGGGGACCGTTGCCCGCGACGACTTCCGCAATCTCTCGCGCCTTGGCCAGCGCCTGCCCATCAGGCACGACGTGTCCGATCAGGCCGATGTCGAGGGCCTCGGGCGCCTTGATGTGTTTGGCGGTGAGGAGGATCTCGGCGGCCTGCGTGTACGGGATCTGGCGCGGGAGTCGCACGGCGGATCCGGCCATCGGATAGAGGGACCAGCGGGCCTCGGAGACCCCGAAGCGCGCGCTCTCGCCCGCGACGCGGATCTCCATCGCCTGCAGGAGCTCGGTCCCGCCGGCGATCGCTACGCCCTCGACGGCGGCGACGATCGGCTTGCTCGGCCGATAGCCCCGAAAGAGCGCCTTCCAGTGGATGTCCGGGTCCTCGGCCATGCGCGCCTGGACGTCGATCTCGTCATCGCCGGCGCCCGAGTCGCCGGCCATGCCCTTGAGATCCGCACCGGAACAGAAGTTCCCGCCGGCGCCGGTCACGATGATCACCCGCACGTCCGGATCCGCGTCCGCCTCACGATAGGCGTCGTACATCCGGATCAACATCTCTCCCGAGAGCGCGTTGAACCGCTCCGGCCGATTCATCGTGATGGTCATGACATGACCATCACGTTCCACGATCGCGTCAGGCATCGAAGCGGCTCCTAGAAGAACATCGCGTCGAGCGAGTATGCACCGGGACCTAGCAGCGCGAACATCCCGCAAATCACCGCGAGATTGATCGTGTACTCGGCGCCGGGCGGGTCGTTCGTGATCATGTAGCCCGCACCGCGGTGGCCGAGCGCGCCGGCGACGATCATCGTGCCGATCAGCACCACGCAGGCGGGACGCGTCGCGAGACCCAGGGCGAGGAGGGCGCCGCCGGACAGTTCCGAGGACATGGCCATCCGGGCCTGCAGCTGCGGCATCGGCACGCCGAGGTCGGCCAGCCATTCGCCGAATCCGTCCAGGGTGCCGGTCCCGATCCACCCGAGCTTGCCGAAGGCGTGGAACATGAAGCACACGCCGATCGCGACGCGACCGACGAGCAGCGCGACGTCCGTGTAGTACGGGGTGGTGCCGAAGAGGGCGCCGAGGTCCATGAGCGAGGCTCCTTGTTTCAGACCCGATCTCGCGGGTCTCGCGGTTCTAGCACAGCGAAGAAGGGACAACTCGGGCCGTCGGGAGCCCGGAAATCGTCGGATCGGCGCCCTCGACCGGCGCGAAATCGCGGTGGGGGATGGAGGCCCCGAGCGATTGCCTCCATACTCCCGGCGCCCTCCCTCAAGACTGGCAACGGGTGCGACGACCGATCCGTCTGGATCCCGCGCCCGCCCAATCCGCCCGTACAGAGGTTCCTGCGATGAGCGCGTCGAACGAGCAGGAAGGCGCCGCCCGGCAGACGGGTGCGAGCGTCTTCGAACGCGTCCAGGCCAGCGCCGACTTTCCGGCGATGGAGCGGGAGATCCTCGCCTTCTGGGAGGAGGCCGACGCCTTCCACGAGAGCAACCGGCGGCGCGCCGACCAGCCGGCCTTCGTCTTCTACGACGGTCCGCCCTTCGCCACCGGCACGCCCCACTACGGGCACCTCCTCGCCGGTACCATCAAGGACATCGTCCCGCGCTTCTGGAGCATGCGGGGGCATCACGTCGAGCGGCGCTTCGGCTGGGACTGTCACGGGCTGCCCATCGAAGCTCTCGCGCAGGAGGCCCTCGGCCTCGCCGGTACCGGGGAGATCCTCGAGCGCGGTGTCGCCGTCTTCAACGAGCAGTGTCGTCAGATGGTCGACACCTACGTCGAAGAGTGGCGGAAGGCCGTCACGCGCATGGGACGTTGGGTCGACTTCGACAACGACTACAAGACCATGGATCTCGACTACATGGAGTCGATCTGGTGGGTCTTCAAGCAGCTCTGGGACGGGGACCGGGTCTACAAGAGCTACCGGATCATGCCGTACAGCTGCAAGCTGGCGACGCCGCTGTCGAACTTCGAAGCGAACCAGAACTACAAGGACGTCCAGGATCCCGCGATCACCGTACGCTTCCGCGTGACCGAGGGGGCCGACCGGATCGCCCCGGAGCTGCCCGAGGGCAAGTCGCTGTTCATGACGGCGTGGACGACGACTCCGTGGACACTGCCCGAGAATCTCGCGCTCTGCGTCGGCCCCGACATCGACTACGCGATCGTCGAGGACCTCGAAAGCGGCGACTGGCTCGTCTACGCCGAGGCCCGGCTCGCGGCCTATGACAAGAAGCTCGGCAAGGCGATCGCTCAACACGACGACAAGGGTGAAGGCGAGGGCGCCGCAGGCAAGACCTATCGCCTCGTGAAGCGTCTCGGGGCGAGGGACCTCGTCGGCCTTCGCTACGAGCCGCTCTTCCCGTATTTCGCGGACGAGCCCGGGGCGTTCGTCGTCCTCGAGGACGGCTACGTCACGACCGAGGACGGCACGGGCGTCGTCCACCAGGCCCCCGCCTTCGGCGAGGACGACTTCCGGGTCTGCCGCGCGGCCGGGATCGGCCTCGTCGATCCCCTCGATGCGGAGGGCGTGTTCGGTCCGCCGGTCTCCGATTTCGCGGGTCAGTTCTGCAAGGACGCCGACAAGTCCATCATCAAGGCGCTCAAGGGCGGGGGCAAGCTCGTCAAGCAGGACGTGCTCGAGCACAGCTATCCCTTCTGCGAACGAACCGACACGCCCCTCATCTACCGCGCGATCGAAGCCTGGTACGTGAAGGTCGACGATCTGCGCGACGACCTCGTGGCGAACAACGAGACGATCGGCTGGGTCCCCCAGACCGTGGGTCAGAACCGGTTCGGCAATTGGCTGAAGGACGCGAACGACTGGAACATCAGTCGGAATCGCTTCTGGGGCTCGTGCATCCCCGTCTGGGTGAACGAGGACGAGCCGAGCGACACGATCTGCGTCGGGTCTCGCGCGGAGCTCGAAGAGCTCTCCGGCGTCGCGGTCGACGATCTCCACAAGCACGTCGTCGACGCGGTCGTGATCGAACGCGACGGCAAGACCTATCGCCGTACTCCGGAGGTGCTCGACTGTTGGTTCGAGTCGGGCTCGATGCCCTACGCGAGTCAGCACTACCCCTTCGAGCGGGGCGACGAGCTCGACCAGTTCTTCCCGGCGCAGTTCATCGCCGAGGGCCTCGACCAGACCCGCGGTTGGTTCTACACGCTGCTCGTGCTCGGGACCTCGATCTTCGGGAAGAGCCCGTTCGAGAACGTGATCGTGAACGGGCTGATTCTGGCGAACGACGGCAAGAAGATGTCGAAGCGGTGGAAGAACTACCCGGATCCCGAGGAGATGCTCGAGCAGTTCGGGGCGGACGCGCTGCGTGCCTACATGATCGACTCACCGGTCGTGCGTGCGGAGGAGCTGCGCTTCGACGAGGCCGGGCTCAAGGAGATCGTGCGCACGGTCGTGCTTCCCTACTGGAACGTGCTGTCGTTCTTCACGACCTACGCCGAGATCGACGGCTACGACCCGCGGGCCTGGACCCCGGACCCGGTCACGGAGCGTCCGGACATCGACCGCTGGATCCTCTCGGTGCTCCAGAGTCTTTCGCGAGACGTGAACGCCGAGATGGAGGCCTATCGCCTCTACACGGTCGTGCCGCGCCTGGTCAGCTTCATCGACGACCTCACGAACTGGTACGTGCGTCGCTCCCGCGCCCGCTTCTGGAAGACCGAGGATGATCGCGACAAGACGAACGCCTTCGCGACGCTCTTCGAGGTCCTCGGTACGTTCTCCAAGATTCTCGCTCCCTTCATGCCCTTCCTGACGGAGGCGGTCTACCAGCGGCTCGTGCGAGTCGTCGACGACGCGGCGCCGGCGAGCGTGCACTGGTGCGACTATCCGCACGCGGACACCTCGTTGATCGATGGCCCGCTCGAGCGCCGGATGGCGACGGTGCGCGCGATCACGGCCCTCGGTCGCCGGGTGCGCGAGGACCATCGGATCAAGGTGCGACAACCGCTGCGCGAGCTGACCGTCGTGCATCGCGACGCGCCGGTCCGCGACGACGTCGCAGCGGCCGCCGCGCTGATCGCCGACGAGCTCAACGTGAAGCGCGTCGCGGTCGAGGCGGACGAGAGCGCCTTCGCGACGGTCACGGTCAAGCCGAACTTCAAGACCCTCGGCAAGCGCTGCGGGCCGAAGCTCAAGGAGATCGGGCCCGCGCTCGCGGCATGGGGATTCGAAGAGGTGTCCCGCCTCGAGGCGGGCGGGACGATCGAGGTCGTGGGCGAGGCCCTCGCCCTCGAGGACGTGCTCCTCCAGCGGGAGGCGCGGGAAGACGCGGCGACGGCGACGGATGGCGAGTACACGGTCGTCCTCGACACCGCCCTCGACGACGGCTTGCGCCGGGAGGGCGTCGCGCGCGACGCGATCAACCTCTTCAACAACGTGCGCAAGGACAAGGGCTTCGAGGTGTCGGACCGGGTCCGGATCGGTTGGTCGAGCGAATCCGAAGACGTGGCAACGGCGCTCGGCGAGCACGCCGAGCTGGTCGCGCGCGAGATCCTCGCGACGGAGTTCGCCCGAGCCGACGCTAGCGGCCTCGGCGACGCGCTCGAGCTCGGGGGCTCGACCCTCCGCTTCTCGATCGAGCGCGAGGGCTAGGCCAGGGACGCCGGGTTCGCTGACCCCGCGTCCTCGACGCGTCAGGCGAGCGCTCTAGGATGGATGGCGCGCCGCGAGCGCCCATTCACGAGGAGTCCTCCATGTCCCTGATCCAGACCGAAGACCACGACGAGGGCGTGCGCGTGTTGCGCCTCGACAATGGCAAACCCAACGCGATCTCGACGGCGCTCTCGACCGAGCTGATGGCCGCGCTCGAGGCCGCCGAGAAGGACGCGAACGCGGTCGTGATCACCGGCCGCGCCGGCATGTTCTCGGCGGGCTTCGATCTCGGCACGATGGGCGAAGGGCCGGCGGCCGCGGCGGAGATGGTGGCGAACGGCGGGAAGCTCGCGCTGCAGATCTATCGGCACCCGAAGCCGATCATCGCCGCCGTGGGCGGACACGCCGTCGCGATGGGGCTCTTCATGGCGATGGTCTGTGACTACCGGATCGGCGCCCAGGGCAAGTTCAAGTTCCAGGCGAACGAGACCGCGATCGGGATGACCCTGCCGGACTTCGCGATCGAGTTCGCTCGCGCGGCGCTCTCGAAGCGCCACTACGACCGGGTGATCGTGCAGTCGGAGATCTACGGACCCGACGCCGCCGCGGATTGCGGGATGCTCGACGAGGTCGTGGACGCCGACGCCCTGGACGCACGCGCCCTCGAAGTCGCGACGAAGATGGCGACGACGCTCCAGCAGCCGGCGTTCCGGAACAACAAGCGGATGGCGCACGCGCCGACGATCGAGCTGCTCGCGGAGTCGATCGAAGGGAACATCAAGTCGCTGATGGGTCGGCATTAGGTCGCGCCATGCAGCTGAACGGCATCGCCCACGTCCAGCTGACCGTGTCCGACCTCGACCGCGCTCGCGCGTTCTGGGCCCCGCTCTTCGAGCTCTTCGAGATGAAGATCCTGATCGACAGCGAGGTCTACTTCTACGGGATCGGCAGCCGGACCGGGATCGCGCTCTCGCCCGCGGACGAAGGGAAGGGCGAGCCCTTCGACCAGCGGCGCGTCGGGCTTCATCACCTGTGTCTGCGCGCGCGGGAGCGGGAGCAGATCGACGAGATTCACGACGTGGCCGTCGGCCTCGGAGCCACGATCGTCCATCCGCCCCAGGAGGACGGGTTCGCGCCCGGGTACTACTCGGTGTTGTTCGAGGACCCCGACGGGATCCGGATCGAGGTGAATCACGTGCCGGGCAAGGGGCACCTGAAGGACTGAGCGCGCGAGGGTCAGGCCCCTCTGACTTCGACCGGAATCCCGTTCGCCACGTGCGTGGCCGACAGCACGTCGATCGACTCCTCGTCCGTCAGGTAGTTCGCGCAGGCGCCAGGCTGCTTTTCCTGCGCGACCGACATGCGCACGCCGGGGAGCGTGTGGCCGTATCCGTGCGGCAGGCTCACGACCCCGGGCATCATCTCGTCGCTGACCTCGCACTCGACCTCGATCTCGCCCACGCGATTCGAGACCCGCGCGAACTTGCGGTTCTCGATGCCGAGGCGATCGGCGTCGTCGGGGTGGATCAGCAGTGTGCAGCGGTTCCGCCCCTTCGCGAGGGCCGGCAGGTTGTGCAGCCAGGAGTTCATGTTCCGGATCTGGCGCCGCCCGACGAGGACCATCCGGTCTTCGCGGCTGCGCTCTTCGAGTCCTGCTTCGAGACGGGGCAGGTCGCCGAGGATGTACTCGGGGCAGAGATCGATGCGGTCCATCGGCATGCACTCGGGCAGGCGATTGGCCTGGAGCGGACCCAGGTCGACGCCCTGATCCGCGGCGCGCAGCTTCTCGAGATTCAGGCCGTCGGGGTTCGCGCCGAACTCGTCGCCGTAGGGGCCGACCCGGACCATGCATTCGATCATGCGCATCGGACCGTGCTCGTCCTGCAGCATCTCGTAGGCCTGCTCGGGGGTGACGTCGGGGCAGCCGGTGTTCGGCCCGACCATCATGCCGAGCATGCCCTTGACCATCATGTCGTCGACGATCTCCCAGGACGGTGCGCCGTTCATGCGCGCGCCGAGCTCGCAGTAGATCCACCACTGATGGCGCTGGTCCTCGCTGGGCTCGAAGAGCTGCGGGCTCCAGCGCGAGAAGTTGTGGACGGTCGTGGTCTCGAAGAGGAATTCGTAGTTCTCGTGCTCGAGCTGGACGGTGCTCGGCATGATCAGGTCCGCGTGGCGGCTGGTCTCGTTGATGTAGATGTCGAGGGAGAGCATGAAGTCGAGCTCGTCGAGGGCCTTGGCGAGGCGTTCGCCGTTCGGGGCGGACAGCACGGGGTTGCCGATCGCGCATACGAAGCCGCGCATCCGCTTCTCGCCGGCGCTCGCCTCCTCCATCTCCTCGGCCATCAGTCCGCAGGGCAGCTGGTTGTCGACCTCCGGGATCCCGCGCTTCACGGTCTTGTAGCGGCCGTGTTGGAAGGGCTCCCAGGGACGAGCGGCTTCGGACCGACCGGTGGCGGAACGAGGGAAGAGCATGCCGCCCTCGGCGTCGAGACGTCCCGTGAGCACGTTCACCACATAGATCAGCCAGGAGGCGAGGGTGCCGTACTCCTGGGTGCACAGGCCGATGCGCCCGTACCAGGCTCCGTTGGCGGCGGAGAAATCCCGCACGAGCTGGCGCGTCGTCTCGGGGGCGACGCCGGTCGCGGCTTCGACACGCTCCGGCGTGTAGTCGGCGCAGACCCGTTCGATCGTGTCGAGGCCGTCGGTGAAATCGGCGAGGCGACCGGGATTCACGAGGCCTTCTTCGAAGAGCACCTGGCAGACCGAGAGCAGGAAATACGCGTCTGCGCCGGGCTTGATGAAGACGTGGTCGCTCGCGATCTCGGCGGTCTCGGTTCGGCGCGGATCGATCACGACGACGCGGCCCTGGCCGTCGGGGCCGCGGGCAATCACCTCCTGGAGTCGCTTCTTGGCGTTCGGTGCCGACATCAGGCTGCCCTGGGAGACGAGCGGGTTGCCGCCCATGCAGACGAAGAAGTCGGTCCGCTCGATGTCGGGGATCGGGAACATCCAGCCGTCGCCCATCATCGTGTGGAGCGCGACGTTCTGGGGCTGTTGGTCCATCGTCGCCGCCGAGAACGAACGCTGGGTCTCGAGGCCCGCGAGGAAGGGCGGGATGTAGAGCTGGGCACCGACGTTGTGGCCCGTCGGGTTGCCGATGTAGTAGCCGTTGGCGTCGTTGCCGTACCGCTCCTTGATCGCCGACAGCTTCGAGACCGCGCGCTCCATCGCCTCGTCCCACTCGATCTCTGTCCACGAGCCGTCGGCGTTCTTCTTGACGGGCTTGTGCAGCCGCTCGGGATCCTCGTAGATCTCCTTCATCGCGAGCGCCTTCGGGCAGATGTATCCCTGGGAGCGGGGGTCGTCGTCGTCGCCTTTCACCCGGACGACCGTTCGCGAAGCCGGATCGATCTCGAGCTTGAGACCACAGCTGGCCTCGCAAGTCGAGCAGGCGCGGTGGATGATCTGCGTTTCGGGGGAGTGGGCGGGTGCGGCCATGGCGATCGGGTCTCCTCGGGCGGTCGGAACGAACCCCGAAGCCTATCGCAAGATGTCGCGTGCTAGGCTGCTGGCCGTGGCCGCAGAACGCGTCCGAGGGACGGCGCGGCACGCGCTCACGGATCGCCCGAGAGGTCGCTACGAACCGTGGCCGCGAAACGCGTCAGACGGAGCCCGGAAGCTGCCCGCGCCGAGATCCTCGAGGCGGCCGAGGGCCTGCTCCGCGACCACGACTGGGCGCTGATCTCCGTCGATCAGCTGATGGAGCGGACGGGCATGACCCGCTCGTCCTTCTATCACTACTTCAAGAGCGTGGACGAAGTCGCCGTCGCGCTCTTCGCGCGCGTCGAGGGCGAGATCCGCAGCGCCGTCGACGACTGGCTCGAGCGCGGTGTGGGCGAGGGCGATCCGGAGGAGACCGCCGTCGACGCACTCACGCGCATGTTCGACGTTTGGGCGGAGCACATCGCCCTGATGCGCGCGATGGAGCATGCAGCAGGTCGGAGCGGCGCGGCCTACGAGCAATGGCGCGAGCAGGTCGTCGAGGGCTACGTGGCTCAGACGACGGCTTTCATCGAGCGTGAGGTCGCCGCGGGCCGAAGCGACGTGCCGGACCCCCCGACGCTCGCGCGTGCCCTGATCCTGATGAACGTCTCCGCAGCGACCGACCAGGCGCTTCGGCGCGAGCGCTTCTCGGCCGAACGGCTCGGGCGTGCCATCGGCCGGGTGTGGGCCCGGGCAATCTACCGGAATTCCTGAGGTTTTCTGGTTCGGGCGCTTACTCACGGGAGTCTCTCTGGATTCTATTGACGAGGCGTCGATAAGAATCGATACTATCGACGAATCGTCAATAGGGATCGGCCTGCATGGCCGACAGAGGAGGGCCCCCTCATGGCTAGCGCGACTCCGTCCACCCGCATCGAATCCCTCGAAGTCCACCCCGGCTGGGCCCGTGCCGGCCGCACGCCGCGGATCGCGATCATCGGCGCCGGCATGTCCGGCATCGCCGCAGTCGTGAAGCTGCGACGCGCCGGCTACACCGACCTCACGGTCTTCGAGAAGGCCGACCGCGTCGGCGGGACCTGGCGCGAGAACCACTACCCGGGCCTCTCCTGCGACGTCCCGTCCTACTGGTACTCGTTCACCTTCGCGCCCAACCCCGACTGGTCCCACCGCTTCTCCTATGGCCCCGAGATCCAGGCCTACATGGAGAAGACCGCGCAGGACTTCGGCGTCAGCGACCTCGTGCGCTTCGGGACCGCGGTCGCCGACCTCCGCTACGAGGCGCCTCGGTGGCGGCTCACGACCGAGCACGGGGACGAGGAGATCTTCGAGCTCGTCGTGTCGGCGACCGGCGTCCTGCACCATCCGGTGCTGCCGGACATCGAGGGCCTCGACACCTTCGAAGGGCAGATGTTCCACTCGGCGCGCTGGGACGACGGCGCGGAGCTCGCCGGGCGCCGGGTCGGCATCGTCGGAACCGGCTCGACCGCGGCGCAGATCGTGGGCGAGATCGGTCCGCGGGTCGGCGCGCTCTCGGTCTTCCAGCGAACGCCGCAGTGGATGGCGCCGCTTCCCCAGAAGGAGTACTCGCCCGGCTGGAAGGCGTTCGCGCGTCGTTTCCCGATCGTGCTCGAGGCCCTCTACTTCTTCTACTACTGGCTGATGGCCACGCGGATCGGCGGCGCGGTCCTCGGCGACGAGCGGGCGCACGCGAAGCTCGCCAAGGCCTGCCAGGAGAATCTGGAGCAGAACATCGCGGATCCGGAGCTGCGCGAGAAGTTGACGCCGGACTACGCCGCGGCCTGCAAGCGCATCGTGATCTGCTCCGACTTCTACCCGGCGATCAGCGCCGACAACGCCGAGCTCGTGACCGAGAACATCGAACGCATCGAGCCCCGCGGCGTCCGCACGAAGGACGGGCGCCTGCACGAGCTCGACGTGCTCGTCCTGGCGACCGGGTTCGATCCCACGCGCTTCATCCTGCCGATCCGCGTCACCGGGGAGGGTGGAGCCGATCTCGAGAAGCGTTGGGACGGGGCGCCGCGGGCCCATCGCGCGATGAGCGTGCCGGACTTCCCGAACCTCTGGATGATCGAGGGCCCGACCGGGCCGGTCGGCAACCTCTCGCTCATCACGATCAGCGAGTACCAGATCGACTACCTGATCCGCTGCCTCGACGAGATGAAGGCACGCGGGCTAGAGGCGATGGCGCCCCGCCAGGACGCGTTCGACACCTACAACGCCGAGATCAACGAAGGCCTGCAGTCGACGATCTGGGTGCGCGGCGGTTGCAACAGCTGGTACCTGGACAAGACGGGCCTGCCGAACCTCTACCCGTTCTCGCCCGCGCGATTCCGACGGGAGATGCGCAGCCCGGACTTCTCGGAGTACCGGCTGATCGAAGAGGCCTGAGTCGCGGGGCGGTCAGCGCCGTCCGCGCAACGCGATGCCCGCGCCCTCGCGGCGGCGCATCAAGCCTTCCTGGATGGCCGACGCGACGAGGCGTCCGTCCCGCGCGTAGAAGAGCACGCGCCCGAGCGCGCGGGCGCCCTTGAGCACGGGGCTGTCGTGGACGGCGTAGATCCAGTCGTCGATCCGGAACGCGTCGTGGAACCACATCGCGTGGTCGAGGCTCGCCGACTGCGTGTTCGGATCCATGATCCCCCACGACATCGGGTGCTGCGCGGCGACGACGATCGTCTGGTCCGAGGCGTAGGCGAGCACGGCCTGATGCAGGGTCGGGTCGTCGGGCAAGGGGCCCATCGCCTTGAACCAGGCGCGCATTTCCGGCTCGCGATCGCCCGCGCCCTCCGCGGACATGTCGAGACCGTCCTCGACGAGGATCTGGACCGGGAGGCTGCCGAGTTGCTCGCGGGTGATCTTGCCGCCGAGGGCGGCGGTCCCGCGCAGGATGCCCTCTTCGTATTCCTCGCCGACGGGCTCGGGCGGGATCTCGGTGTCGACCTGACGGGAGGGCGCGTCTTCCGGCACCTGGAACGACATCGAGAGATTGAAGATGGCGCGATCACTCTGGTGGGCGACGACCCGTCGGGTCGTGAACGTGCCGCCATCTCGAATCCGGTCGACGGCGTAGAGGATCGGCTGATCCGGGTCGCCCGGGCGCAGGAAATAGGCGTGGGCGGAGTGGGCGATGCGCGCCGGATCGACGCTGGCCTGGGCGGCGCGCATCGACTGGGCGAAGACGAGACCGCCGTAGATGCGTCCGTTGCCCGCCGGCGGGCTTGTGCCCCGAAAAAAGTCGTGCCCCGCGTACGCGCTCTCGTCGAGCCGCTCGAGGTCGAGTCGAGAGAGCAGATCGCGCAGGGTTTCGTCGGGCGGCAGCAGCATGGGGCCCGTTGGTAGCGAATTCGCGCGATTCGTGGGGGGATGCGACGGCGCTCGTCGACCGTCTATGGTTCACGGGTGCGTGGCTCGCCGCGCCGCTCACGCGCTGCGACGTTCGTCCGCCGCGGCCGCGAGCCCCGAACCGACATTCGACTCCATGACTCGAGACGTCCCGCGCGCATGCGTAGCGTGCACAGGGACAAGGACCTCCGCGATGGCCGATCTTCCCTTCCTGCTCTTCGATGCCGACAACCACTACTACGAGGCCGAGGACGCCTTCACCCGCCACATCGATCCCAAGATGAAGCGACGCTGCATGAACTGGGCGACGCTGAACGGGCGCAAGGAGCTGCTCGTCGCGGGCAAGGTCAACCGCTTCATCCCCAACCCGACCTTCGACCCGGTCGCGCGCCCCGGCTGCCTCGACGATTACTACAAGGGCGTCAACCCGAAAGGCCATGGCATCCGCGAGGCCTTCGGCGAGCTCGTGCCGATCGATCCGGTCTATCGCGACCGGGACCTGCGGCTCGAGAAGATGACCGAGCAGAAGATCGAGAAGGCGATCTACTTCCCGACCCTGGGTGTCGGAATGGAAGAGGCGCTCAAGGACGACACCGAGGCCGTCCACTCCGCCTTCGAGGCCTTCAACCGCTGGCTCGTCGAGGACTGGGGCTTCGCCTATCAGGAGCGGATCTTCGCCGCGCCCTACATCTCGATCATGGATCGAGAGCGCGGCATCAAGGAGCTCCTCTGGGCCCTCGAGAACGACGCGCGCTTCATCGTGATGCGCCCGTCCTTCATCTACGACAAGGGCGGCAGCCGCTCGCCGGCGGATCCGTACTTCGATCCCTTCTGGCAGATCGTGAACGACTCGGGCGTCACCGTCGTATATCACGGCGGCGACGCCGGCTACGGCCACTACCTGAACGACTGGGGCGAGGGCGGCACGATCCAGAGCTTCCACTCGTCGCCGTTCACGAGCATCTCGCTCAGCCACAAGGCGCCCTTCGATCTGATGGCGGCCCTGATTTCGCACCGCCTCTTCGAACGCTTCACGAACATCCGGATGGCGTCGATCGAGATGGGCGCTTTCTGGGTGCCGTGGCTGCTGCAATCGATGGAGCGCGCCTATGGGCAGGAGCCCGGCAAGTTCTTCGAGGACCCGATCGAGACCTTCAAGCGTCACGTCTGGATCGCGCCCTTCCACGAGGACTCGGTGCTGAAGCTCAAGGAGCTGCTCGGCGCGGAGAACCTGCTCCTCGGTTCCGATTGGCCCCATGCGGAAGGGCTCGTGGACCCGACCGACTTCGCCCTCGACCTCGACGGCTTCAGCGACGAAGAGGTGAAGCGGGTGATGCGCGACAACTGCGACGCGCTCTCCGTCCGCCGACCGGCCTGATCTCCGGTCGCCTCGACGACTCTCCGACTACGCCCCTCCGACGAAAGGTTCCTCATGCGCGCAGCCCTGCTCGAGAAGCACTCCCAGCCCCTGACCTTCGTCGACGACATCGACGTCGAGGATCCCCGTGAAGGGGAGGTCCAGGTCCAGGTCTCCCACTGCGGGATCTGCCACTCGGACCTGACGATCGTCGACCTGCCGGCCGGGGAGATGCTCCCGCAGGTTCTCGGGCACGAGGCCGCGGGCACCGTCGTCGAGGTCGGGCCCGGCGTCACGCGCCTTGCGAAGGGCGACCGGGTCATGCTGACGCCGCTCCCGACGTGCGGCGTCTGTTATTTCTGCGGTCGCGGCGAGCCCCAGCTCTGCGTCGAGGGCCAGAACTTCATGACGGGTCTGCGCCTGGACGCCACCTCGCCGCTGTCGCGCGGTGGCGAGCGAGTCTTCCACGGCTTCGGTCTCGGTGGCTGGGGCGAGCTGACGACGGTGCACGAGCGACGCGCGGTCAAGATCCCCGACGACACGCCCCTCGAGATCGCGTGTGTGATCGGCTGCTCGGTCCAGACCGGCGTGGGCGCCGTCCTGAACACGGCGAAGGTCGAAGAGGGCGCGACGGTCCTCGTGACGGGCCTCGGCGGTATCGGCGTCTCGATCGTCCAGGGCGCCCGGCTGGCGAACGCCTCCAAGATCATCGTCTCCGACCCCGTCGCCGAGCGCCGGGACTACGCCGCCAACTTCGGTGCGACGCACGTCCTCGACCCGACCCAGGACGACGTCGTCGCGAAGGCCCTCGAGTACACGAACGGGATCGGGGTCGACTACGCCTTCGACGGCGCCGGCCACGAGAAGCTGATCGAGGACTGCCTGAACGCCACGCGGATGGGCGGGACGATGACGATGGTGGGCGCGGCGATGGGCGCGTTCACGATCCCGATGCCGGCGCTCTTCCTGACCCAGGAGAAGAAGATCCAGGGCTGCATCCTGGGCTCCTGCAACAGCCACCGAGACGTCCCGAAATTCCTGTCCCTGTGGCGGAAGGGCGCGCTCGATCTCGAGAGCATGGTCACGCACCGCCACTCCATCGCGGACGTGAACGTCGGCCTCGACCACATGCGCGAAGCCCGCGGCCTGCGACACGTGCTCGAGTTCTAGGCGGAGGCGCCGAATGAAGGCCTGGCGCGTTCTACGACACGGGCGACCGAGCGAGGCGCTCGCGTTCGAGGACGTCGACGAGCCGGCTCCGGAGGCCGGCGAGCTGCTCGTCCGCGTCTCGGCCACGGCCTGCAACCTGAACGAGGTCGACGGCTGTTACGGCCGCTACAAGACCGTCGATCCGGATCTCCCGTACACCCTCGGCATGGAGGCCGTGGGAATCGTCGAGGGCGTAGGAGTCGGCGCCTCCGAGGAATGGCTCGGTCAGCGCGTCCTGGCCTGCGGTCGCGGCGCCACGGGCGCGCACGCCGAGCTCGTCGTCGGTCCCACGGACATGGCGTTCGCCGCGCCGCCCAAGCTGTCGGACACCGAAGCGGCGGCGTTCTACTTCCCCTACCACGTCGCCTGGGCGTCCCTCGTCGAGCGTGGGAAGCTCGAAGCGGGCGAGACGGCGCTGGTGCACGGCGGCGCGGGCGGCGTCGGCTCCGCGGCGATCCAGCTGGCGAAGGCGCGGGGCGCGCGGGTCATCGCGACGGCCGGGAGCGCGGAAAAGGTCGAGTTCTGCCGGAAGCTCGGTGCCGACGTGGCGATCAACTACCGCGATGGCGACCTCCACGACGCGGTCGGCGAGGCGACCGGCGGCCGCGGCGTCGACGTCGCTTGCGACCTGGTCGGTGGGGAAGTGACGCAGCAGACGATGGGTGTGATGGCCTATGGCGGGCGCCTGATGCTCACCGGGTTCTCCGGCGGGATCGAGGCCGAGGACGAGGCGGGACTGCTGCCGCGCCCGATCATCTTCGGAAACTTCTCGGTCTCCGGCGTGCTGATGAGCTACGGAGATCCGGACGCGTTCGGCCTCGTCGGCATCCACATGATCCCGCGCGCGACCGGGGTCGCGATGCACGACCAGCTCGTCGCGCTGCTCGAGCAGGGGGTGATCCGACCCGTCGTCGGGCGGACCGCGAGTGCTGCAGAGCTCCCCGCGGAGCTCGAGCGGATGGAGCGCCGGGAGACGATGGGGCGGACGATCCTCGACTGGACCGGGGTGGACCCGGCCTAGGCGCGTCGCGCGCTCACTCGTCCTCTTCGGTGTCGAGGTGCAGCTCGATCAGGTCGAGCTGTCCGTCGGAGGCGCGTCGCGATTCGAAGCGGCCGATGAGGTCGAGGGCGTCCATGGCGTTGATCTCGACCGAGATTCGCATCGTGTCCCTCAGGGTGATGAGTCGATCGCTCTCGTCGTAGATCCGAGTCCCCGCGATCACGCGGTACCAGTCGGGACCGATCTGAATCTGCGAGCCGCCCACGTCGACTTCGCCGATGTACTCGGGCGCATTGCCCGCGGACGAGGCCGGGGCGGCGCCGAGGGCGACGAAGCCCGCGAGGGCGATGAGAGCGATCCAATTGCGCATGTTCGTTCCTCCGACCCCGCTGCCCACGGGGTCCGGTCCAGGATTCGTCGGGGCTCGACTCAGTCGAACTCTCGCCAGTACATCATTCCGTGATCGGCGGCAGAGGCGCCGCTGTCGATGTTGATCAGCTCGCCGTCCTGCTTCGAGATGATCAGGCGGTTGGAGCCGTCGCCGGGGGCGATCGACAGACGAGCGTCGGTCGGGACGCCCTTGCCGATGTCCAGGGTGCGCTCCGTACCGGCGATCGGGCTCGCGGTGCTCGGCGGTCCGAAGAAGCCCTGGCCGCACTTCGCGAGGAAGCCATAGAGCAGCGACGAGCCCGTCGGGTCGCAGATGTTCGAAATGTCCGGCGCGAAGGTCGAGGAGAAGAAGAAGGCGTTGAACACCTCCGAGTTCGTCACGAACTTCTCGCCGTCCGTCGCGAGCGTGAAGAAGAAGCCCTTCGGCTCGACACCCGGGCAGTCGTCCTCGTAGATCGTCACGTCGGTCAGGTCGCCGCTGTTGCCGGTCGCCCGACCGTCGATCGTCGACGGCGAGCCCGAGTCCCAGACGTTGCGGTCCTTGAGCACGTAGTAGCGGTTCGCGAGGGTGCAGCCGTCCAGGGTCGAGCTGCAATTCATGTTCGCCCGTTCGCCCGTGCCGATGCCGATGTGCAGGATGCTGTTCACCATCGTGGCAGCAGGGGAGAAGAAGAAGCTGCGAGATCGCGATCCCGCCGTTCGGGTCGGGTCGTCCGAGAAGAACTTCCGGAAGGACCAGTTGGCCTGGTGGAGCTCGGAGGACGACGGAGCGTGCGTGCCGGCCGCGCGGACCACCCACTTCCAGATGTTGCCGCCGAGGTCGCCGATGTAGATCACGTCAGCGAAGCCGTCCCCATCGACGTCGAGCACGCCCGGCGCGGACGGAATCGCGTAGACCATGTCGCTCACGTCGTTCGCGCCGGCGCCGTACTTGCGGACCGCGATCGGCTGGCCGGTGTCGACGTCGATCATCGCGACGCCGCGGCCCTTCAGCGCCGTCGCGTCGTAGCCGGCCGGGCTGGTGTCGTTCGGGTCACCGCTCGGGTCGTAGCCGAAGCCGACGATCGCGACCCAGGTCTCGTAGACGTCGCCCGTCGAGTCGGACGCGGGTGATGACGGGCTGCGACCAGGTCTGGCCCACGTAGGGTCGCCAGGTCGTGTCGGACTCCTCCGGGAACTCCCACAGGTAGCCGGGGTAGGAGGACGAGGCCGGGTTGGTGACGTCGAGCGCGAAGTACTGCTCTCCGCCCTCGCGCAGCCCCGAGACCAGCATGGTCTTCCATTCGGACGCGAGCTTCGCGTCGTCGGGATCGCTGTTGCTGTCGATCCACACGTCGGAGACCGCCGGAGAGCCGTCGACGCTGATCGGATGGATCGTCGAGGAGTCCTTCGCGAGGTCCTTGACCTTGGTGCGGGCGCTCCAGGGCATGAAGCCGAACTTCTCGACGCCGTTGCCGTCGTCGTAGGCGCCGTTCGCGCTCACCCAGGTGCCGGCGCTGAAGCCGTGGAAGAAGCCGTCGTTGGCGCCGGCAAAGATCACGCGCTCGCGGTGGACGACGTGCGACAGCGCCTTGAAGTCGTTGTAGGAGATCTCGGGCAGGAACTGCGTCGGCGGGCCGACGACCACGGGGTTCGAGTGGAAGATGTCGCCGAGCTGGTCCTTGACGGTCGAGCCGCCCGAGACGACGGTTCGCGCAACACAGCCGTCGAAGTAGTTTCCATTGGCTTCGACCATGCCGGTTCCCCACTCGCAGCCCGCGATGTAGGAGACCACCGCCTCGTCGAGGTCGGAGGTCGCCGTCACGTTCGCGTGGGGCGGGAACTCGGTGATGTAGGAGCCGTTCAGATCGAGCTGGGTGAGGTTCCGATTGAGGCGCCAATTCCACATGGCCTGGCTGCCGCCGTTGTTCACTACCGAGACCTTGAGCTTTCGCGCGTTAGGCGCGGGCATGGCGGATGCGGCGTCCCAGAAGGGCGGGGCCGCGGTCGTGTTCTTGAACGTACCACCCGCGCAGAGCGGCGGGTTGGCGAGGTTCTCGAGGGCGCAGCTGCCATTCGCGTCCTGGATCTCGCCGGTGACGGTGATCTTGTAGGCGCGGAGATAGCCGGGCCAGAACGAGCGATCAGCGCTCGGCTGGAACGCCGAGGTGTAGATGTAGCCGCCTTCCGAGGTACGCGCGGCGGGGACCGTCGCGGCGGAGAAGCCCTGGGACTTCGAGATGATGTCCTGGACGGAGGCGACGAGGGCCTCGGTCAGGACGTCCGACTGGTTGCCCGTGAAGAAGAGGCCGTTGCCGTTCTCGGCCGTCTTGCGGAGGAGATCGTTCGTCTTGTCCTTGGTCGTGAATCCGACGGTGTAGGTGTCGATCACGTTCATCGTGCTCGGATAGTCCGGTCGGAAGTCGTTCTCCTGCATGAAGTACGCGACGTCATCGAGATAGCCGGAGGCGTTGTTACCCCAGGCACCACCGCCGGGTGCATCCGGCGCGTCGGCGTCGCCGACGGCATCCGGGAAGTAGTCGCCGATCAGATTGTCGAAGTTGGAGAAGCCCCGATCGCGATCGGTGGCGTCGGTGTCGAAGTGGTCGTCGAAGGGGGCGCCATCCGTGACGAAGATGACGAAGTTCTTCTGGCATTCCGCAATGATCGGGGAGGGCGGAGCATCGGCCGTCGCCACGAACTCGCCGTCGGTCGAGCTGTAGCGGTACTTCGGGAATTTCGTCGACCCATCGGCGCCGTAGGGGATGTCCGCGTTCGTACGGGACATGAAGTACGTGTAGATCTTGAACAGCGACTCGGCGAGGGGCGTCAGCGTGTCCGACTGGACCGATCGGATCGAGGTCTCGAGCGCGGTCCGGTTGTTGCTGTACACGTCGACCGGGACCTTCATGAAGCCGCCGTGATCGAGCGGGTCGAAGATGCCGAAGCCGAAGCGGATGCGGTCTTCCGAGTGCGTACAACCCGGCGTGTAGGCCGGGCAGTCCGTGTTCGTGCGGTAGATCGTGTCGTTGATGATGTTCCGCGCCGCGGTCATGCGCGTGATCTGGTACTTGCCGTAGTAGTCGCCGCTGATGTACTCGCGATCGTTGTACTCGTTGTCGATCTCCGAGAGGATCGTGGGCGCCGTCGCCTGGAAGCCGGTCGGGCCGATCAGCGTCGAGTTGTCGGTCTCGTCGAGGCTGTAGAGCCAGCCGAAGTAGCGTCCCTGATAGATCGTGCGATCGCCGAAGTCCTCGTTCTCACCGTCGTTGTAGATCCGTCGCGTTCGACCACAGAACGTGCGCTCGAGGTAGTTCGAAGAGGGGTGGTCGTCCGGGTTCGAGGTCAGGACGTAGTCGGTGTGGAGGGCCTTGTTGAAGGTCGGGACGGTCTTGCACCGCTTGAAGTTCGCCGTGTTGTTCTTGCACGTGACGAAGAGCGGGCGACCGACCTCGTCGTGGATGTACCCGTTGAACTTGCCGTTGTTGTTGAAGCCGGCGTTGATCTCGCCCGCGGGCCCGCCGGCGGCCCAGCCGGAAGTCTGCGCGTAGGGGTCACAGTTGTAGAACGAGTCGGGCACGTTTCCCTCGTCGTAGCTCGTGTGATAGATCGGGTTGTCCATCGAGTTCGAGTTGTCGACGAAGAGCACGACGTTGGGCGGTGTCTGGGCCTGGAACACGTCCTCGTCGAAGGACTGGGCGGCGATGGTGGCCGGCCAGGCGACGATCGCGGCGAGGCTGGTCGCGGCGATGAGGAAGTGGAACGTCGAGTGATGTGGTTCCGAATGCTTCATGGTCGTCTCGTCTCGTAGGGCGGTCCGGCGTGTGCCGGACGCGACCCGGATTCCGAAGCCGGAGCGGGCTCCGGATGGGGCGCACAGGGGCGCGCTCGGATCGGTTCGATCGAGGGGTCAATCGGCGGAAATGGGCTGGATCTGAAACGAAGAAGCGGCGGAGTTGCGCACCCACTTCCGCCCGGGCCGAGACCGGGGGGAATTGCACGCTTTCCACCGTACGCCGGGGCACGCATCGGGGCGGGACCCCTGCGCTAGTGGGGCGAATCGCCGAGCGGCGACCGCCCGCTAGGCCGGTAGCGCGATGTCGTAGAGCGCCGAGGCGTTGTCCTGGAGGATCTTGCGGGTTCGCTCCTCGCTCCAGTCGGCGCTGATCTCAGCGATGTATTCCTGCACGTGCGGGTAGAGGCAGGTCGGGTGGGGGAAGTCCGTCTCGAAGAGGACGTTGTCCTCCCCGATGACGTCGATCAGGTGCCTGGGCGCGACCTTCTCGAACCAGAAGCAGCCCCAGAAATGATCGCGGAAGTAGTCCGAGGGCTTCTTCTGGAGCGGCATTTCCTGCTGCGAGCCGGTCTCCTCCCACTCGTAGTCGATCGACTCGAGCACGAAGGGGATCCACCCGATTCCGCTCTCGACGGAAACGATCTTGAGATTCGGGCAGCGATCGAAGATCCCGCTGTAGATCATGTTCGAGGTCACGCGCGAGTTCTCGACGAAGAGCGCCGCGGAGCCGAGGGCGAGGCGCCGCCGCATGCCGTTCGAATCCCAGGCGGCGCGGCCGAACATGTTGAAGGAGGTCTCGCTCGCCCCGATGTGGAAGTTCACGACCATACCGAGGTCGTTGCAGGTATCCCAGAAGGGCTTCCACGCGTCGGCGCCGAGGTCCGGCAGGCCGATCGAGTCGGGGTCGCTGCACATCACGATCCCCTTGAGTCCCATCTCCTTCGCGCGGGAGAGCTCGTCGACGCTCTGATCGATGTTCCACCACGGCATCAGCGCCATCGGCAGCAGCCGATCGTTCGAGTCTGCCTGGATCTCCGCCATCGCTTCGTTGTAGATGCGCGCGCAGGAGAGTCGCAGCTCGGAGTCCTCGACCTTCATGAAGTTCTGACTGCCGAAGCCCGCGACGTTGGGATAGAGGATCTGCGCGTAGAGCCCGAAATCGTCTAGCAGCGACACGCGCTGCTCCATGTCCCACGACGCCTCGTGCACGTCCTCGATCTGGAAGCCGAAGAACTCGGTGCCGCGCGACTTCTCGCCGTTCTTAGCGATCACCGAAGACGGGTTCGTCGTCGAGATCTGGATGTCGTCGCCGACGACCCAGACGCGCTCGGCGCCTTCGCCGACGACGCGCGGGACGCGGTGCTTGAGGGAAGCGGGCGCTCGCGCGGTCCACAGGTCGTGGGGCTCGGTGATGTGGGCGTCGACGTCGATGATCGAGAGGGATTCTGAGAGGGCGGGGGCGGCCATGGCGTACCTCTGGATGCGCGCGCAGCGCGCGTGGCGGGTCTCCACGAGAATAGATCGTCGATCCGCCGCCGAAAGAGGCCACCGACGGCGCTCACCGACGCGATAGAATCGAAGCACCCACCAGGAGGCCCCCATGCACTTCGGAATGCTCGGCATCTTCCAGAACTACCGTGGCGACATGAACGACGCGGATGTCGTCGCAGGCGAGATGGCTCTCGCGAAGCTCGCGGAGGCGAAGGGCTTCGACAGCTACTGGGCGGTCGAGCACCACTTCTTCGACTACTCGATGTGCCCGGACAACCTGCAGTGGCTCGCGCAGGTCGCCGGGGTGACCGAGCGCATCCAGCTCGGCACGGGCGCGGTGATCATGCCGTGGAACGACCCGTACCGCGTCGCCGCGAAAGTGGCGCTCCTCGACCAGCAGAGCGGGGGCCGGGCCCTGCTTGGCTTCGGTCGCGGGCTGTCGAAGCGCGAGTACGCGGGCATGGGCGTCGAGATGGACGAGGCGCGCGGCCGCTTCGACCAGGGCACGGCGCTGGCGCTCGAAGCGCTCGACAAGGGCTTCTTCGAGGCGGACACCGAGTTCTTCCAGCGACCGAAGATCGAGCTTCGTCCCCGGCCGACCCGCGGCTTCTCGGACCGTGTCTACTCGATCGGGGTCTCACCGGATTCGGCGCTCCAGGCGGCAGAGCTCGGCGCGCAGCTGATGTGCCTGGCCCAGCAGCCCTGGGAGGTCTTCCGTGAGGCAGCGCTCGCACCCTATCAGGAGCGTTGGTCGAGCCTGCGGGAATCGACCCCGCCGCCGCCGCTCTGCGGTCAGCTCCTGTTCTGCGACGAAGACGGCGATCGCGCGCGGGAAGAGGGCGCGAAGTACGTGAAGGAATATTTCGCGACGGTGGTCGAGCACTACGAGATCGGCGGCGCCCATTTCAAGGACACGAAGGGCTACGAGCACTATGGGACCGCGGCCGAGGCGATCAACGCGATGGGCCTCGACTCGATGGCCGAGATGTACGCGAGCGTGAATCTCTACGGCACCCCGGACGAGATCGTCGATCAGCTGAAGCAGCAGAAGGAGATCCTGGGCGTCGACCACGACGTGCTCGTGATGCCCAAATACGGATCGATGACCCAGGACGAGGCGGAGGCGTCGGCTGCGCTCTTCGCAGAGCGAGTGCTTCCGGCGTTTCGTTAGGTCCGGCGCTTCGCGACCATCATCGAGCCCGAGGTCCGGAAGACGACCTCGCCGTCCTCGTTCTCGAGCCTGTCCTCGAGGGTGACGATGCCGAGCTCGGGGCGGGACTTCGATTCGCGCGCGGCGAGGTAGCGACGATGCAGCCGCACCCGACTACCGGCGTAGACGGGCGCGAGGAGCTTGAAGCCGTCTCCGCCGAGCCCTGCCTCCATGGCGATCGGGCCCGGCAGGTCATGGGAAAGGCGAGTCGAAATCGAGAACGTGTGCGATGCACAGGCCGCGATCCGCCCGAAGACCGAGGCGGCCGCCCCCTCGTCGGAGAGATGATGCGGATACGGGTCCCAGCGCGCAGCGAACTCGATCACCTCGTCGCGCTCGATGGCATACCAGTCACTCGTCTGCTCGCTGCCGACCTCGATGTCCTCGAAGAAGATCGCGGGCTCGGCGCTCTGCATCCCGGCGGGCTCCGGCTCGTCAGCTCTTGGGCGGATGCCCGATCATCGCGTCAGCGCCGATCGCGGGCTCCACGAACTGCCCGAAGTTCGGGCCCCTTCGCAGGGCGTGACCGCCGTCGACGTTGATGCAGCAGCCGGTCACCCAGCGCGACTCCTGCCCGATCAGGTAGCGGGCGAGATGCGCCACGTCCTCGGACTCGCCGACATCGCCCATCGGCGTGTTCTCGATGTACGACTGGTACACGTCGGACTCGCGGGGGACGCCCTCCATGATCTCGGTGGCGATGAAGCCGGGGCGGATCGCGTTGAAGCGGATGTGGCTCGGGCCGAACTCGTCGGCGGCGTTCTTCATCATCTCTTCGATGCCGGCCTTGCCCACGCAGTAGGCGCCGAAATAGAGGTGGGTCACGTGGCCGGCAATGGAGGACATGCCGACGAAGGAGCCGCCACCGGCCTCGACCATGTACGGAACCGAGTGCTTCACGCAGAGCATCGTGCCGAGCACGTTCAAGTGCAGCACGCGCAGGAACTCGTCCGTGTCCTGCAGGTGGTAGGGGCCCATGCCGCCGCCGCCGCCGGCATTCGCCACGACACCGTCGAGCTCGCCGGTCAGCGAAGCCGCCTTCGCCATGATGCGCGCGACGTCTTCTTCGTTCGTGACGTCGCCGGCCGTGAGCTGGATCGACCCGCCCTTGCCGCTGGCTGCCGCCGCGGCCTCGATCTTCTTCGCCGCGTCCTCGAGCTTGGCCTCGGTCCGTCCGCAGATCGTGACGGCCGCGCCGTCCGTCGCGAGCCGCGATGCGCAAGCGGCGCCGATGCCCGTGCCACCGCCGGTGACCAGCACGGCCATGCCCTCGAGCCCACCGCTCGGAATCGATCCCTTCAGCTTCGGTCCTGCCATCTCGTCTCTCCTGTCGCGGTCCGCGGCGGGGCGGCGCGCGTGAAAGTGTCGCGCGTCGGGGCGCGATCGCGCGCGGATTCTAACTCGCTGAACCGCCGCTGCCGGGGGGCGACGCGGGCCCCGACTGGGTTACCGTCGGACTCCCGATCGCGCCGACGCGCGAGGCACACCCCACCCGAGACCGAGGAATCCAACCGATGTCCATCCGATTGACCGTTCAACTCCCCATCAAAGAAGGCCAGGCCGAGGCCTTCGAGGCCGCCGCCGGCCCCGCGCTCGCGCAGGTCAAGTCCGAGGACAAGGGGTGCGAAATGTACGACCTCTTCCGGAGCGTCGACGATCCGACCCGCTACGTGATGGTCGAGAGCTGGGCGTCCGAGGCCGACCTCGAGGCGCACAAGACCTCCGCTGCGATGGGCGCGGTCGGCAAGGCGATCGGCGGGTTCATCGCCGGCGCGCCGGTCATGCATCAGTACGAAGCCTGATCAGGCGAAGGCGAGGAGAGACGCACGATGGCCGATGTGCCCGTCTACATGGTCGCGAACTTCCACATCCACGACGCCGAGAAGTATCGCGTGTACGAGAAGGGCTTCTTCCCCATCTTGAAGAAGTACGGCGGCTCGTTCCACACCGTCGATGACGACTCGGAGATCCTCGAGGGCGACGAGGGCTGCACCGGCCGCGTCGTCATCTTCCAGTTCCCGAGTAAGGAGAAGGCGCGGGCCTGGTGGGCGGACGCCGACTACCAGGCACTGTCCGAGCATCGACGCGCCGGAACCGAGATGAAGTTCCTGCAGCTGGTGCACGGCATGCCGCCGCGCAAGTAGTCCGACCGATCGTCGACGACCCTCGGGGGCCCCTTCCTCGGGGAGGCGGCCCGTTCGCGTTTCAGCGCAGGTACGTCTCGGCGAGCAGCTCGTAGCTGCGCAGGCGCGCCTTGAAGTCGTAACAGATGGTGACGACGCCGAAGAGATCCGTCCGATACTGCTCGGACAGGTCGTCGAGCTCCGCGGCGACTTCGGAAGCTGAACCGACCGTCGCCTTCATTCCGGAGGTCACGAGAAAGCGCTCCTCCTCGGGTGTGAAGACGTGCTCCGCGGCTTCTTCCGGCGAGACGATGCCCGAGCGCTCCTCGCCGCGGGCCATCTGGATTCGGCCGAGCTTCAGGCTCGAGGCGTGCCACTCGGCCTCTTCGGTCGTGTCCGCGCACATCACCTGGACGGCGACGTGCGCGAGGGGTTCGGCGAGCTCCGCCGAGGGCTGGAAGTGCTGGCGGTAGTGGTCGACGATCGCGGGGCCCTGGCGCGAGTTCCCGAAGAAGTGGGCGAAGGAGAAGGGCAGGCCGCGCACCGCCGCGAGCTGCGCGGAGTCGACGCCGCTGCCGAGCAGCCAGACCTGCGGCTTGTCCTCGGTGGGCGGACCGGGTCGCAGCGTCGCGAAGGGATGGTCCTCGGGCAGTGAATCGCCGAGGTAGCCGATCAGATCCTCGACCTGGTCGGGATAGGCGCGCACGTCGATCGGGTTCGCGGGGTAGGACATCGCGAGCATCGTGCGTTGGTCGCCGCCCGGCGCGCGCCCGAGGCCGAGGTCGATGCGCCCGGGGAAGAGCGTCTCGAGCATCCGGAAGTTCTCGGCGACCTTGAAGGCGGAGTAGTGGGGCAGCATCACGCCGCCGCTCCCAATCCGCATCGTCTGCGTGGCCGCGCCGATCTGTCCGATCAGGATCTCGGGGCTGGTGCTCGCGATCCCGCCGATGTTGTGATGCTCCGCGACCCAGAAGCGCTCGTAGCCCATCGCCTCGGTCGCGACCGCGAGCTCGATCGTCTCGCGCAGGGCATCCGCGCCGGTTCCGCCCTTCCGGACCGGGGACTGTTCGACGACGGTGAGGGTGAGGTCCTGCGGCACGGGCGCACGATAGGGGATCGATTCGGGTCCGACACGCGGCCGGGCGGGCGTGATACGCTCGAATCGACCCCTTCCGAGGAGATCCGCCATGCGTGCAGCCTGCTTCCAGGAATCCGGACAGTCCCTCGAGGTGCGCGACGTCGCGGATCCGGAGCCGGGACCGGGCGAAGTGCTCCTGGCGGTGAAGGGCTGCGGCATTTGCGGCTCGGACCTGCACGTGACCGAGCTCGGCGGTGCCGTGCCGGCCGGGGCGGTGATGGGCCACGAATTCGCCGGCGAGATCGTCGTCGTGGGCAAGGATGCGAAGGGACCGGACGGTCCGTGGCGGGTCGGCGATCGCGTGTGCACGATGCCCGGGATCAGCTGCGGCACCTGCGTGCGCTGCGTGTCCGGCGACGTGATGGGCTGCGCGAACCTGCGGATGACCGGCTTCGGAGACATCGGCGGCGGATACGCCGAGTACGCGCTCGGCGGCGAGCGGTTGACCTTCCGGCTGCCCGACAACGTGACCAGCGCCGACGGCGCGACGGTCGAGCCCCTCGCGGTCGGACTCCATGCGGTCGAGAAGGCGGGACTGCGGATGGGCGAGGACGTGCTGATCGTCGGCGCCGGTCCGGTCGGCCTCGCCTGCGGGATCTGGGCGAAGCTGCTCGGCGCGCGTGAAGTCGTGGTCAGCGACTTCACCGCCCATCGGCGGGACCTCGCGGTCACCTACGGTGCGACGGCCGTGATCGATCCGGCGAGCGAAGAGCTCGGCCCGACCTTCGAGCGGATCACCGGTCGCGCTCCGAGCCTCGCGTTCGAGTGCGTCGGTCGCCCCGACGTCGTGAGCGAGATCTCACTCGTGATGGATCGCGGCGGGCGGATCATGTCTGCCGGTATGTGCATGACCCCAGACAATTTCATGCCCCTCGTGTTCGGGACGAAGGAGCTGTCGATGCACTTCGCTTCGTACTACACGCACCAGAACTATCAGCTGACGGTCGACATGCTCGCGGCGGAGCGAATCGACCCCCTGCCGATGGTCACCGACCGGATCGGGCTCGACGCGCTGCCCGACGCGTTCGAAGCGCTTCGGAAGCCGTCGACCGAGTGCAAGGTGATCGTCGAGCCCTGACCGGCGCTCTCTCCGCCGTCAGTCGGTGACGCGCAGCGCCTCGGGAAGACCATCGCCCATCAGGTCGACGAAGTTCGCGGCGTAGAAGCGCGTGCGTGTGTCCTCGTCCGCGTCGCCGAGGCTGCGCTCGAAGCGCTCCATCGGGCGCCGCCCGCCCTCCACGTGGGGGAAGTCGGTGGAGAAAAGGCAGACGTCCGGGCCCACCTGCTGCGTGATCCAGCCGACGTCCTCGGTCGGGTAGGGCGTGACCCGGACCTGACGCTCGACGTACTCGCGCGGCGAGAGCGAGAGTTGCTGGAGGCGCTCCTCGTGTCGGCCGAACGCCTCGACGGCGGACTCCATCTGCTTGATCCAGGACGGCAGCCAGATCGCCCCCTGCTCGATCACGCCGATCTTGAGCCCCGGGAAACGCTCGAGCACTCCGTCGAAGATCAGGGTCGCGAGGGTCTGCATCGGAGGCACCGGGATGCCCATGTAGTCGACGCTGCGGAAGTTCTCCTCGCCACCGTGGAAGTCGGGCGGGGTCGGCAGCCCGTTCACGAAATAGCTCGGATGGATCAGCGCCCCGGTTCCGCCGACGTGGAAGACGATCGGGATGCGGGCTTCCTCGGCCTGGGCCCAGAGCGGATCGAGGCCGCGGTGGCTCGGGGAGTGGTGCTTCGGACAACCGGAAGGCACGAGCAGCGCCGCGGCCCCCATCTCGAGCGCCTCCTTCGCGATGGCCTCCGTGCGTGCGAAGTCGGCCAGCGGCACATAACAGGTCGGCAGCAGGCGCGGGTCGACGTCGCAGAACGCCGTCATCGCGCGGTTGTGCGCGCGGGCCGTTCCATAGGCGAAGTCCAGGTCGTCGTCGTGCTCCCAGTCGTGGAGGCGACTGTTGTGGAACGTGTTGAAGACGAGCTGACTGGCGACGCCCATGTGGTCGATCGCGCGCGGTCGGTCGTCCGCGATGAACGCCCCGGTCGCGGCGAAGTTCTTGCGGTTCAGGATCTCCGCTTCCTCGACCGCGCGGTATTCGGCGCTCGCGTGGCGCTCGGAGATCTGCGCGAAGGCGCGCTCGAGATCGGCGATCTGCTCGTCGGGATCGCCGGTCTGCTTGAACTCGTTGGCGTAGCCGGGCGGGGCGATCCGATCGCGGATCGCGGGGTCCGCGTGGTCGCGCAGCCAGCCCGGCGTCTCCATCACGTGGGCATCGGCGTCGTGGACGAGTCGGCCTTCGATGTACGGCATGTGCAGAACCTCCGACTACGGACTCTCGATCTCGATTGCGTCGTCACCCGCCGGGAGCGACACGAAGGTGCCGTCGACGGAGAGCTCGATCTCGCCCTCGAACGCGTCGTCGACGCCGTCCATGAAGATGCCCTCGAGCGGCGAGAGCGGCATCGGCGGGACGACGTGGTAGAAGACGAGGGCATCCGCCTCGGCGGCCGCTGCCGACTCGGCTGCTTCCACCGGAGACGCGTGATAGTCGAGGATGTCCGCCGTGACCTTCGCCATGTTCGCCTGCCCGGCGTTCGTCGCGGCCTTGTTCATCACGCCGACGAGACGCTTCGAGAGCGCTTCGTGGAAGAGCACGTCGACCCCTCGCGCCATCGCTTCGAGGTTCGCGGACTTCGCCGTGTCGCCGGAGATCGCGATCGAGCGGCCCTTGTACTCGATGCGGTAACCGACCGCGGGGGCGACGGGGGCGTGATCGACGGCAAACGCGGTGACGCGCAGGTCGCCGCTCTCGAAGACCACGGGGGCTTCACCGTCCGCGGGCGTCGTGAAGGGCGCCGCGGCGAGTCCGGCGCCGTCAGGGGGGGTGACGTTCGGGCCGTGGTGCTCGAAGCGATAGGCCTGGTCCTGGGCATAGGCGAGGTTGAATCCTGCGACGACCTTCTCGACGCCGTCGGGACCGTGGACGGGCAGAGGCGTAGGCCAGTTGCCGCCCGCCCATCGCAGGGTCGCGACTTCGCCGAGCCCGTCGATGTGGTCCGAATGGAAGTGGGTCAGGAACACGCGGTCGAGGGAGTTCCCCGGGTAGCCCTGGAGCGCCATGTTGCGCCAGGACCCGGCGCCCACGTCGAAGAGCATGCGCTCCTCGCCGGCGATCACGAGCAGGCACGCGCTCGACCGTTCCGCGAACGGAAGCGGTCCGCCCGCACCGCACACGAGCACGTGGAGTCCGTCCGGGAGCTCCGCGAAGGGGTCCGTGAGAAAATTGGCCTGAACGGTGCGCTCCATCAGGCCGAGCACCTGGTCGGCGCAGCCGCTCAGGGTGAAGAGGGAGAGCGTCACGGCGGCGAGCAGCGTCGCTCGGCTGGAACGGTGGATACGGATCACGTCGTCTCCTCGAGATTCTCGGTCGGGAAGGATGCGGAGCGAAGGAGGCTAGGCGCTCCCGCGCCGGCCGGCGAGCGTGGGGCTTGACTTGAAGTTCACTTCAACCCCTATGTTCCCGGCATGGTCGAATCCCTCGGCATCGTCGCCGTGACCGGCATGGTCGTGAGCAACGCCCTCGAAGCGCGGGCCGTCGCCTGGGGTCATGCGTTCGCGGGCTTCTGCGGCCTGGCGGCGACCTACGCGGCGTTGATCGGCTCGTGGCCCTTCGTCGTGGCCGAGGGAATCTGGTGCGGCGTCGCGCTGCACAGGACACGGGGTCGATCGCGCGCCACGGCACCGGAAGGAACGGGCGGATGACGGATACGAAGTCGGTAGGAGCGGGGCTCGACCCCGTCGATGTGTGCAACCTCTCGCGCGCCGAGCTCGACGAGCGGATCGCCTGGGTTCGCGGGGAGCTGATGCCGCACGTCGTCGGGCGCGTCCGGATCCCGGGCGGTGTGGCACTCGAGATCCGGAATGAATCCGGACTCGAGGCGACGGTCGATCACTGGCTCGAGCTCGAGCGATCTTGTTGCGGCCCGCTGTCCTGGGAGCGCAGGGCGACCTCCGAGCCTTCGCGGGTGCGCGTCGAGATCGGTGGCGTGAATCCGGACGGGCCGATGTTCGCGCGGCTGCCGCTGCTCGAGGGGCTCGAGGACGAAGCGGCCAGCCGATGGCGGCGGATCGCCGGCGCGAGCGGGATCGGCTCGGCGATCGCGGTCTTCGTGTGCTGCGGCCTGCCGATGTTGCTCGTGCCGCTGCTGGGAGCGGGCGCCGTCGGTGGATTCCTGCGTGCCCTCGACCAGCCGCTGCCGATCGCGCTCGTCGCCGCGGGCGTGACCTTCCTCGCCTGGCGAGCGATGCAGCGGCGCGCGCGGCCGGCGGAGGCCAGCGGCTAGATCGGATACGCTGGCAGCGTGCCGAACGACGCCCCGACGAAGGTCGCCGAAATCAGCGGCTATCATGCCCACGTCTACTTCCGGAACGAAGACGAACGACATCAGGCGCTCGCCCTGCGCGCCTCGATCGATCGACGCTTCCGGGAGGTGACCCTCGGGCGCGTGCACGATCGCAAGATCGGGCCGCACCCGGTCCCGATGTACCAGGTGGCGTTCCCGACGGAGAGCTTCGACCGATTCGTGCCGACGCTCATGCTCGAGCGGGGCGGGCTCTCGGTCCTGGTCCACCCGCTCACGGGTGATCCCCTTGCGGAGCACTCGGAGCAGGCCTGCTGGCTCGGCACGCCGATCGAGCTCGACCTCGAGCTCTTCCGGAAGCTGGCAGCGCTTTCGGCGGACTAACCCTCGGCGAACTCGATCCGGTCGTCGATCGACTGTCGGCGCCCCTTCGGCCACTTCTCCGGCTCGGCCGGGTGGCCGAGGTAGAAGATCCCGAGACAGCGGTCCTTCTCGCCGATTCCGAGGTAGGCGTTCATCTCCGGCTTGTAGAGGAAGGGCGGCGTCGACCAGAAGGCGCCGAGGCCGCGGGAAGTCGCCGTCAAGTGCATGTTCTGGACGGCGCAGGCGACGGCTTCGATCTCTTCGAGTTCGCGGATCTTCTCGATCTTCTGTCGCTCCATGCAGACCAGGATCACGACCGGGGCGAGGCGCGGCATCTGGCGCAGCTTGTCGGCCTTGCCCTCCTTCTGCTCCTCGGGCGGGATCGACGTCTCGTAGAGCTTCCCGAAGTCGTCCGCGAGCTTGTCCTTGGCAGCCCCGCGATAGATCCGGAAGCGCCAGGGTTGGGTCAGGCCGTGGCTCGGGGCCCAGTTCGCGTTCTCGAGGATCGCGCGCAGGTCATCGTCGGAGACCGCGGCATCGCTCATCATCGGCGGTTTGATGGTGCGGCGGGAACGGATGAGGTCGTCGAGGGCATTCGGTTCCAAGGTCGGCCTTTCGGTTCGACTCGCGGCAGAAGGAAGCGGCGAGGGGCCCGAGTCTAGCGAGAATTCTCGCGCGGACGTTCGCGTCCACGTCGCTTCGCCCCTTGCGGTTAGACGTCGATCCGGCACCGTTGGGCCCGGCCGCGTCCATGGCGCCGCGGCGAGGAGAGCGAGCATGACGACGGAGGGCGCGCGATCGTATCCCCCGGTCGAAATCCCCGGCTGGTTCGAGGTTGCGCTGTCCGGCGCGGTCGTGCGCCGTGCGTCTGGATTCCTCCTGGTCGTCGGCGGCATCCTGATCGCGATCAACCACGGGGACGCCCTCGTGCAGGGCGACGTCGACGGCAACCGTCTGGTCAAGATGATCCTCACGCCGCTCGTGCCCTACATGGTCTCGACCCTGTCGAGCGTGTCCGCCATCCGGGCCACCGCGAAGGCGCAGCAGGCCCGCGACGCGGCCTTTCACAGGTCGTCCGAAGGCGACTAGACCCGCCGCTTCGCCGCGCGGCGACCGCCGATCGCTGGGTTAGAATTCGCCTCCATTCCGACGGGTGCGCGCGACCCGTGCGTCGAGGGAGCCCCATGAGCAAGAGTGGATACAGCGTCATCGAAGCGAGCGAGGTCACCAACTGGTCCTCGGAGACCGAGGCCGCGGACGTGATCATCATCGGCCTCGGGTGCGCCGGCGTATGCGCGGCGATCGAGGCGCGGGAAGCCGGCGCCGACGTGCTGGTCTTCGAGCGGGCGAGCGGCGGCGGCGGTGTGACCTCGATGGCCGCGGGCCATGTCTACATGGGCGGAGGCACGCGCGTCCAGAAGGCCGTCGGCGTCGACGACACCGTCGACGACATGTTCACCTACCTCATGATGAACACGCCCGAGCCCGACGAGAGCAAGATCCGCACCTACTGCGAAGAATCCGTGGCCCACTTCGACTGGCTCGTCGACCACGGCGTGCCCTTCAACGACACGATGTACAAGGGCAAGCACGTGATGCAGATGACGGACGAGTGCCTCATCTGGTCCGGCAACGAAGAGGCCTATCCCTTTCGCGAGAAGGCCAAGCCCGCGCCGCGGGGTCACAAGGTCGCGCAGGTGGGCGAGGGAGGTGGCGCCCTCATGATGGAGAAGCTCACGGCGAAGGCGATCGAGCTCGGCGTGCGGATGGTCTACGACGCCCACGTGCATCAGCTCGTGCGCGAGGAGGGGCGGATCGTCGGAGTGAGCTACCGGGTCTTCGGCGAGGAGAAGGGCAGCGTGCGCGGCAACGGCGCCGTGATCCTGGCCGCGGGACAGTTCACCGAGAGCGACGAGCTCCTCGAGGAGTTCCTGCCGGAGCTGCTCGTCGACGGCTACACCCGACAGTTCACGCCGAACGACGACGGCGCCGGCCATCAGCTGGGCCGCGCCGCCGGAGGCGTGCTCAAGCACATGGACGGTGCGCTCCTGACCGCCGCCTTCTATCCGCCGGAGAGCCACCTGAAGGGCATCCTCGTCAATCAGGCGGGCGAGCGGTACTGCGCAGAAGACGTCTACCACTCGAACTCGAGCATCCAGACGACGCGCCAGCCCGGCCGGAAGGGCTGGCTGATCCTGGACGAGAAGACCTATCAGCCCGACCCGCCGGCGTGGGGCGCGTACCCGTTGGTCGATGCCTTCGAGTCGGTCGAGGAGATGGAGAAGGCGCTCGGCATGCCCGACGGCTCGCTACAGAAGACGGTCGCGGACTACAACGAGCACGCGGCGAAGAGCGAGGATCCGCAGTTCCACAAGAAGGGCAAGTGGGTCGCGCCTCTCGACAATCCGCCGTACGCGGCCCTCGACGGGTCGGTCGGCGCGGCGACCTACATGTGCTTCACGCTCGGTGGCCTCGACGTCACGATCGACGGCGAAGTGAAAGACGAGGGCGGCGCCGCGATTCCCGGACTCTTCGCGATTGGCGGCTGTGCGTCGAACATCGCGCAGGACGGGACGGGCTACTCTAGCGGGACCTGCATCGGCGAGTCGACCTTCTTCGGGCGACGGGCCGGCCGCAAAGCGGCCGCCGGCTGAAATCGGTTTTCGATTCCGACTCGATGGACGGTGCGTCCCGAAGGCCTACGCTTTCCCGGGCAACCGGGAGGTGAGCGATGCAGGGCGATCCGGCGATCATCGAGGCACTCAACGACGTGCTGACCGCGGAGCTGACCGCGATCAACCAGTACTTCATCCATCACAAGATGTGTGAGAACTGGGGCTACAAGACGCTGTCGCACAAGAAGCGTGAAGAATCGATCGAGGAGATGAAGCACGCGGACGACGTGATCGCCCGCATCCTCTTCTTCGATGGCGTCCCCAACATGCAGCGCATGAATCCCGTGCGGGTCGGTGAGGATCCGATCGAACAACACGAGCTCGACCTCGCCCTCGAGCTCGAGGCGGTCGAGCGACTGAACGCGGGCATCGCCCTCGCACGCGAAAAGGCGGACAACGGCACGCGTGATCTCCTCGAACACATCCTCAAGGAGGAGGAGGAGTCCGTCGACTGGCACGAGGCGCAGCTGCACCTGGTCAAGGAAGTCGGCAAGGAGCGCTACCTCGCGGAGATGATCCACGAGGGCAGCTGACGCGCCGCGCCGCGCGTGACCGCTATTCGGCGATCCGGTAGAAGACCGTCCCGCGCGTCGTGACCTCGCCGGTCGCGGCGTCCGCGACCTCGGTCTCGGCCTGGAACATCTCGCGGTCGCGGTGGACGACCCGCCCGTAGGCGACGACGTCTCCGGGAGGTGGTGGGGCGAGTGCCTGTGCCTGGAGCGACGCCGTCGACGCCTTGAACCGGCCGAGCCCGTTCTCGGCCCACGACGCCATCGCGCCGGTCGTGTCGAGGAGCGCGAGGATCGCGCCGTCGTGGATCGTCCCGTCCTCGGAAAGGATCGCGTCCGCCGCCGTCATCGAGACACGCGAGCGACCGCCGTGCATGTGCTCGATCCGCATGCCGAGTCGATGCATGAAGGGCGCCTTCTCGAGGGCGGCCGCCAGCGGGCCCGGCTCGTTTTCGCCGCCGTCGCCGAAAGTCGCGGGCAGCGCCTCGCGCTCGCTCCCGAAGCGCGCGCGGACGACCGCAGTCGCGGCGGCGATCGCCCGGTCGTCGCCGGTCACGACCTTCGTCTCGACGAAGCAGAGCGCGCGCCCGCGGCGCTGCAGTCGAGCCTCGGCGAAGACGTCCTCTTCCTTCGCAGCCGAGAGATAGTTCACCTGGAGCTGGCCGAGGGTCCACGGACCGGAGTCCGCGGGCAGGACCGTCCGCGCGACCGCGCGGCTGCCGATCGCCAGAAGCGATGCGGCTACACCTCCGTGCAGCACGCCGCCCGGATTCGAGTTGCCGTCGGCGAAGGGGAGGGCCACGCGCACGCGGCCCTCTTCGATGGTCTCGACGCGCAATCCCAGAGTGCGGGTGTAGGGCGCTTCGCTGAGCGAGCGGGACAGCGCGTCGTGGTCGATCGGCGGAGTAGGTTCTGCGGAGGGCAAAGTGGGCTCCCGGGCTCGTGAGGGCGTCCCATTGCATAGCGAAGCCGGAAGGCGCGCAGCACCGTGCGGTCGCGTTCTCTATCGTGACCGCGGGCCGCACGACACGCGGCGGGAGACAGTCGCATGCAGGACCCTGCGCGTGAGCGCCTCGTCTCGGGCGCGGCCTGGGACGATTTCTGTGACTCCCTGAAGGTGGCCGGCCGGGTCATCGAGGACTTCGGTGACGAGCCCTCGGACCTCGAGCGCGCGGAGTGGTACCGCTTCCTCACCCGACTCACGCGCAACGGCTTCGAGCGCATGGTCGAGAACTGCGAGCCCGACCGGCCGCGCCTGCGCGACGCGCCCTGGCGCCAGAGCATCAACGTCCAGAGCCCGGACCAGGACCACCTGATGTGCGAGTTCGTCGACGGGCAGCACGAGTACCGGATCCGCGGCAACCGCGGGACGCTGCCCTATTTCGTGATGGCGACCTGGACGGCGCCCCAGCCTGTGGATCTCGGGGCGCGCGATTGGGCCGACGCCGGCGTCTCGGCGCTGCCCGAGTTCGACCCGTCGAACCTCACGACTACGAGCTTCGTCTCGAGCCGCGACCTCGAGTTCGACGCGAACGGAAACTTCGAGGTGATCGTCTCGCAGGATCCGCCGGAGAAGAACGGCCTCGGTCTCCAGCCCCAAACGACCGGGATCCTGATCCGGACCGTCTACAACGACCGATCGGCGGTGACGCCGCCGACCTTCGAGATCGAGCGTCTCGACGCGCCGCGTCCGCGGCCGATCCGAGCGGCGGAGATGAGCGAGGGCCTCGCGAAGACTGCGCAGATCGTGCTCGGCTATGCGGAGCTCGTGCGCGCCTGGTGGTTCGACAACCTGTCCCAGCGTCCGAACACGATCGACTTCTCCGAGGCGACCTATCTCAGCAATGGTGGCGTCCTCGACCGTCTCCACGGCTTCGGTTGCTGGCGCAAGCCGCGCGACCAGGCGCTCGTCGTGCGATTCATGCCCGCCGAGTGTGAGCACTGGATCCTGCAGGTCTGCAACCGGTGGCAGGAGAATCTCGACGTGTACGAGGACGGGCAGGGCTACATCACGAAGTTCACGGCGGCGTACGAGGACGACGGGTCGATCCTCGCGGTGATCGCGGATCGCGATCCCGGCCTCGGCGGAAACTGGATCGACACCTTCGAACACGAGGCGGGCGTGTTCAGCCTGCGACTCATCCAGACCGAGGGCGCACCCGCGGTCAGGGTCCAGGAGATCGCGCTCGCCGATCTGGAGGCGCTCGGCCTCGCGGCGCTCGCGGACGTCCCGATCATCGCGAGCGGCGGTCCGTCGGAGACCTGAGCCCACCCGCTCGAGGAGGATCAGCGTCCATGTCGCGTCCGGAAGAGGAGCTGTCCCGTGTCCTCGGCTTTCGGGATCTCCTCTTCATTGCGATGGGGCAGATCATCGGTGCCGGCGTCGTCGCGCTGACCGGCGTCGCGATCGGCATGACGGGTCCCGCGGTCTTTCTCGCGTATGTGCTCGCCGCGCTGCTCTCGCTTGCGGTTTCGCTCCCGATCGTGATCGCGGGTGGGACGCTGCCGACGGTGGGCGCCTACTACGTCTGGTGCTCGCGGCTCGGCGGTGCGTGGATGGGCTCGGGAGTGCTGATGCTGATCCTGCTCGCGAGCATCAGCCTCGCGCTCTACGGCTCGAGCTTTGGGCTCTACCTGAATCCGATCCTGCCCCTGCTCTCGGTCAACGGCTGGGGCATCGTGATCGTGATCGGGCTCTTCGTGGCGAACCTCTTCGGTCTGCAGATCGCGGCCGGAGTGCAGTCCTTCATGGTGCTCGTGCTGCTCTCGGCCCTCGCGATCTACGCGGGCTTCGCGGCTCCGGAGCTCGATGCCGCGCGCTTCGATCCGCTCTTTCCGAACGGCTGGACGGGCTTCGCCTCGGCGGTCCTGCTGCTCAAGTTCGCGACCGGGGGCGCGCATCTCGTCGTCGGGCTCGGGGGCGAGACCAAGGACGCCGCGCGCACGATTCCGTGCGTCATCGTCTCGGCCACGCTGCTCGTCGCGCTCTTCTACGGGTGCGTCGCGCTGGCTGCGGTGGGCGTCGTGCCGTGGCAGGAGATGGTCGACCAGCCTTTGACCGTCGCCGGGCGGGCCTTCCTGCCGGGCTGGGCGATGACCTACTTCCTCGTGGGCGGCGCCGGCATCGCGATCGGCACGACGCTGAACGCGCAGTTCATCCAGCTCCCGCGCAACTTCATGGTCGCGGCCTGGGACGGCCTGCTGCCTCCGTGGGTCGGCCAGCTGAATCGCCACGGCGCGCCGTGGGTGATCCTCTCGGCGATGGGGATCATCGGCCTGGTGCCGCTCGTCGCCGGCCTCGACATCAGCGCGATCGCCCGGGCGTCGACGATCGCCGCGACGCTCCCGGCGTTCTTCGTGTATTGGGCGGTGACGCGGATACCGGGGGCGTATCCGGAGCGTTATGCGCAGTCGCTCCTGCGGCCGGGCCCCGTCGGTCTCTGGGGCCTGTTCGCGTTCTCCGAGGCGATGGCGCTGCTGGGGGTCGTGCTGCTCGGGCGCGATCTGTCGCCCGGCGTGATCGTCTGGCTCTCGGTTGGCGCCGTCGTCGCGTTCGGCTGGTATCCGCTCCGCCGATGGATAATGGCGCGCCGCGGGGTCGACCTCGGCGCCGTGATGCGCGACCCCGGCATCTTCGGAAGCGGCGACTGATACACGCCGAACGCGCTAGACCCGCGCCTCCGGCAGCAGCCGCAGGAAGTTCTCGCTGAAGAACTTCGTCTGGGCTTCGGGCGAGACGCTCGCGACCGAGCGCTCGAACTTCCCGATCGGGTCGCGGCCGCCCTCCATGTGGGGCCAGTCGCTCGAGAAGAGGTAGAGCTCCTCGTTCGAGTCGGCGATCAGCTGAGCGACGTCTTCGTGGGGGTAGGGCGTGAAGCCCATCTGCTGGGACAGCTGCTCCGAGGGGGTGCGGTCGAAGCGCACGCTCTCGTCGACCCGGCCGTAGAGCCGGCAGGTCGAATCGAGCCGGCGCAGCAGCTCCGGCACCCACCCGGCGCCGAGCTCGACCGCCGCACCGCGCAGGTTCGGGTGCCGCTCGAAGACGCCGTCGATCAGCATCACGCTGATGAACGCCTCGGGGTTCTGATGCATCAGCGCGGCATCCTTGGTGCGTACGTTCTCGCCGCCGCCGAAGAGGTCCCGGGTCTTCTTGCGGCCGTTGTTGCTCCACGACTTCAGGGAGTGGAGCGGCGATCCGCCGACGTGCACCACGAAGGGCACCCCCGCCTCGGCAAGCCGTGCCCAGAAGGGTTCGAGGTCGACGTGGCCGGGGGAGATGTCGATCGGCGCGCGATGGGGCACCCAGATCGCCTGCAGGCCGGCCTCGAGGCAGAAGTCGAGCTCGCGGATCGCGGCCTCCGGGTCGTCGAGGGCGCAGGCACCGACCCCGAGCAGGCGGTCGTCGTCCTTGCAGAATTCCGTCATGTGTCGGTTGTGGGCGCGCGCCGCGCCGTACTTGAGCTTCGACGGGTAGCGCGAGCTCGGGTGGAAGGCGGTCACGAGGCTGTGGGTCGCGAAGACCAGCTGGCGTTTGAACCCGAGTAGATCGAGGGCCTGCTTCCGCTCGGCGGCATCGAAGGCGCCAACCGCGTGGATCTCTTTCGACTTCGCGATCAGCTCGTCGCCGTAGGCGAGGTGCTCCGCGACGTGTTCCGCGCTGTGGCCGCCGTTCGCGGCGATCGCATCGACCTCCTTCTGGCTGTTCATCGAAGCGCCGTAGTCGACGAGCGGCAGCTCGTCCCGAATGTCCGGGTCGGCGTAGACGCGCAGGAAGTCCGGCAGCTCCATGATGTGGCTGTCGGCGTCGTAGTAGGGGCGGGTGTTCGGGGCGTAGACCATGGGATCTCTCCTGCGGCACGGGCGCGGCGGCGAGGGGTGTGTCGAGTGCCTACTCGTCGTAGCGGCCGATGACGCGCGCCGCGCGCCACTTCGCGATTCGCTCGGCGTCCTGGCCGGACTCGCTGAGGGCTTCATCGGTATGCGCGCCGAGGGCGGGCGACGGGCCCTTCGCTCGCAGCGGCGTCGCGTCCATCTTTACCGGTGTGGTCACCGCGCGATAGGGGCCGAGCGCCGGATGATCGAGGTCCTCGACGTAGCCGTTCGCGACGGCCTGTGGGTCGTCGAAGATCTCGTGGGGGAAGTTCATCTGGGCGCAGGGAACGCCGTGCTCGCGCAGCTGTGCGAGCCAGTCCTCGGTCTCGCGGGTCGCGAAGAGCGCCTCGGCTTCGCGCTCCAACAGGTCGAGTGCCTCGCGCCCCGACTCGCTCGTCGGATCGAAATCGGGCGTGCCGCGTGGATCGAAGAGTCCGGTGGCCTCGCGAAGGCGCTCGTTCAGTCGCGGCGACAGGCAGCCCACCGAGAGGAAGCCATCGGCGGTCCGGTAGTGGCGGAAGTAGATGTTGCCGGCGGGCCAACCGCCGAAATGGTCGCGGAAGGCGCGCTGCTGATCGTCGAAGCCGGTGCCCTGGGCGCGCAGCGTCGCCAGGCGCTCCGCGAACGCGTCCATGTGCGCGCCGTCGAGGTCCTCGTAGCGGAACATCATGTTCGAGATCAGACCGAGGGAAGTGTGGAAGAGGGAGGTCTCGACCCGCTGCCCGTCGCCGGTCTGGTCGCGATGGCGGATGGCGGTGACGACGGCGAGGGACGAGAGCATGCCGGTCACGATGTCGGCGAGGGCGGGGCGGACGAATCGGGGCGTCCCACCGTCGTCGTCCGGAGAAGCAAGGATCGCCGACATGCCGGAGAGCCCCATCGCGACGACGTCGTAGCCACCGTCCATCGCGAGCGGTCCCTTCGAGCCGTAGGGCGAGTTCTGCAGATACACGAGCCTCGGGTCGAGCTCGCGGAGCCGCTCGTAGTCGAGGCCGTAGCGCGTGACGTCCGAGCCCTTCATCGACACGAGTACGACGTCGGCGCTCGAAACCAGCGAATCGATCACGTCCCGCGCCTCGGCGTGGGTCAGGTCGAGACACAGACTCCGCTTGCCGCGGTTGCACAGAGCGAAGTCGCGGCCCTCGTGCTTCACGTGCGTGCGATTCTGGAGCCGATAGGTGTCGCCCCGCGGTGGCTCGACTTTCACGACGTCGGCCCCCATGTCCGCGAGCATCTTTCCGCAGTAGGGGATCGCCAGCGCCTGGGCGAACTCGATCACGCGGAGGTCGTGAAGGGCGCCGGCGGGCGTGGGGGCGTCATCAGCAGAGGCCATGCCCGGATGCTAACGCGACCCGGGCCGCCTGCCGCGGACCCCGCGTCGCGGGCACCCGTGTATCTTCCCGCTGCGAGCCGCGTCCACCGGCGCCGTCGCGCCAGGAGGGCCACATGCTGCGGGATCTCGTCGAGCACGCGAATCAGTACTTCATCCGCCAGAAGAAGGAGTGGACGGAGATCCTGATCGACTTCGAGACCCGCAATCAGTACCAGGTGCTCGACGAGGCGCAGAACGAGGTCGGGACGATCTCGGAGGTATCGAGCGGGATCGGCGGCTTCATGAAGCGCAACGTCTTCGGTTCCCATCGCTCGCTCGACGTGCGCGTCCACAACGCGGACGGCTCGGCGGTCGTGCGACTGGCGCGCCCCTTCTTCTGGCTCTTCTCGAGCCTCGACGTGCTGGCGGAAGGCGGGGCGAAGCTCGGCACCGTCGAGCGCCGCTTCGGGCTGATCCGCAAGAAATACGACCTGCTCGACGAGCACGGCCACTGCTTCGCGAAGATCTCGAGCCCGCTCTGGCGCCTCTGGACCTTCCCCGCGGAGCACGAGCGCGAAGGCGGGACGGCCGAGGTCTCGAAGAAGTGGGGCGGTGCGCTGCGCGAGATCTTCGCCGACGCGGATACGTTCCGGGTGGCGATCGAGAGCGGGACCTGGACGGCCACCGAGCGCTGGGTGCTCTTCGCGGCGGCGATCTCGATCGACTTCGACTTCTTCGAGAACAACCAGGGCTCGGACGGGTTGCTCGACTAACCGGTCAGCGTGGCTCAGCGGCGCTCAGTCGTCGTCGATCGGGAAGAGTCGGAACGTGCCGTCGGGATCCCTCGGTGAGACGAACCGCTGTTGCCGATCGCGATCGAAGAGATCGCCCCAGGCAATCCAATCGGGAACCACGCGATAGGTTGCGCGCGCCCGATAGTCGATGCGGTCGATCCCGGACGTGAACTTCACCAGCGCGCGCACGGAACACGCGACCGTGACCGCTCCACCGGGAGGCAAGGACACCTCGTCGATGGGACTCGGCGCGCCGAAGGACGTGTCCGCGACTCGGTCGCCGTTCAGGAACCGGACCTGCTCGACCTTGCAGTGCGTTCGGACGTCCCAGATCGGGAGGATGCCGTCGTTCGAGACCACGAAGCGGGCCGGACTCTTCGGGTCCTGCTCGCCGAGCGCGTCCGCGGCGCGGATCCCGACGTTGGCGAGCAGCCCCGGCGCCGTGACCGACAGGACGAGGGCGATCACGAGCGCGATCGCGAGCTTCGTCGCGACGCTTGCGGCGCTGCGAGCTCGGTCGGCCGGTTCGGAGTCGTCCACGGAGGTCAGGCCTTCCCCAAGACCATTCCGCCACGCCCGCCGGCGACGAGCGCGTGTTCGGCACCGTCGACCTGATTCACGGCTTCGCCGCGGATCTGGCGCACGCCTTCGAGGATGTTGTTCACGCCGTGGATGTAGGCCTCGCCGAGCAGGCCACCGTGGGGGTTCACGGGGATCGTGCCGCCGAGGTCGATGTGGCCGTTCTTCACGAAGTCGACGCTCTCGCCGGCCTTACAGAAGCCGTAGCCCTCGAGCTGCATGAACACGATCGGACTGAAGTTCTCGTAGATGGTCGCGAGGTGCATGTCCGACGGCCCGAGGCCCGTCATCTCCCAGAGACGCTGCGCGGCGCGGTAGTTCTCTTCGTAGCGAGAGAGGTCGTCCTGGTAGTAGTTGAACATCACGTGGCCGTGGATGAGCTGTGCGTCGACGATCCCGCGGATCATCACGGGCGGGTTGGGCATGTCCTTCGCGCGCTCGGGCGTCGTGATCACCAGCGCGACGCCGCCGTCGCTCTCCTGGCAGCAGTCGAGGAGGCGCAGGATGGGCTCCACGATCCAGCGCGAGCTCTGGTGATCCTCGAGGGTGATCGGGCGTTCGTAGAACCAGGCGGCCGGGTTCGTCGCGGCGTGCTTGCGGGCGACCACCGGGTAGTGCCCCATGTCCTCGTTCGTGAAGCCGTAGCGGTCCATGTAGCGTTGGAACGTGAGGGAGTAGATCTTCGCGGGTGTGTCGAGGCCGAAGGGCAGGTACCAGTTCCACCCGACCGTGGTGCCGGGATCCTGGGGCTGGCCGAAGCGGTGGCCCGAGCGCTCGTTGAACGCGCGCCAGACCAGCATGTGCTTCGCGGCGCCGCTCGCCACGGCGGCGGCGGCCTGCATGATCGTCGTGTTGGCGCCGGCGCCGCCGAAGGGCGCGCGGGACCAGTAGTTGACCTCCCGGAGACCGAGCGCGCGCATCAGCAGCAGCTCGTCGCTCGTGTCGAGGGTGAACGTCGCCATCCCGTCGATGTCGGAGGGCTCGAGGCCGGCGTCCCGGATCGCCGCGAGGCTGGCCTCGGCGGCGAGCTGGAGCTCGCTGCGGCCGGAGTTCTTCGAGAATTCGGTCTGGCCGATGCCGGCGATGGCTGCGCTGTCGGCGAGGGTGCGGTCCATCAGGCCTCGCCTCCCGCCGGTCGGAACTGCGGCAGGATCTGCGGCTCCTCGCGGTTCATGCTCGGGTACTCGGCCCAGGTGAGCTCGACCGGGAGCCCGTGGCGTACGTCGTCGAGCGCGCATTCGACGAGATTGCAAACGAAGCGGACGCCCTCCTCGAGATCGAGCACGACGATGATGCGCGGAGCGGCATCCGGCTCGGTCGGGTGGTGGGACTGGAGCCAGCTGTAGACCGTCGCACGGCCGGTCGCTTCCTGAGTGTCCCACTCGAGGGCGTTGCACTCGGCGCACATCGGCGCCGGAGGCTGCCGGAGCACGCCGCACGCCGCGCATTTCTGCAGCAAGAGCTGCTTGCGAGCGACCCCATCCCAGAAATACTGGTCGACGCCGTCCGGCGTCGGCGCGATCACGCTCGACATCTACAGGTTCCAGACCCGGGCGGCGTTGCCGTAGACGATCTTCGCGCGGTCCTCGGCGGGGATGCCGTCGAACATGTTGTTCACGATCTCCCGCGAGCGCGGCCAGCTCGACACCGGGTGCGGGTAGTCCGACGACCACATGATGTTGTCGACACCGAGGCGCTCGGTCGCGAGGCGATACGCGTTCGGCTCGTCGATGAACGTGAGGAACACGTTCTGCTTGAAGTAGTGGCTCGGGGGCTTCGTGATCGCGGGGAACTCGTAGCCCTGGCGCGCCTGCAGGTCGTCGACGATGTAGAGCCACCAGTCGACCCAGCCGAGCCCGGGCTCGACGAACACGACCTTGAGCTTCGGGAAGCGCTCGAAGACGCCCCCCATGATGAACATGCCGAGGGGCTCGGCGGTCGTGAGCGCGACCGCGCCGACGAAGATGCCCTTCTGGGGCGTCGGGTCACGCTGGGCCAGGCTCTCGAGCTGGGTGTTCAGGCCGATGTGGAGACAGATCGGGAGATCGGTCTCGCCGATCGCTTCCCAGAGCGGGTCGTAGCGCTTGTCCCAGTAGTCGGGCAGGCCGAGCTCGGCGGGGTAGACCGGCAGCTGCAGCGACTTGCCGCCGGTCTCGGCGACCCACTTCACCTCGGCGACGGCGGCATCGATGTCGTGGATCGGAATCTGGTAGGAGACGACCATCCGGTCGCGGTCGACCTCGGCGAACTGGTGCATCGTCGTGTTGAACGCGCGCGTCGCTTCGCGGTTGCCTTCCTTCAGCAGGTAGAGATACCGGAAGGCGCTCACCTCGCAGTACATCACCGACTTTTCGATCCCGTCGGCGTCGAGATCCTCGAGACGCGCCTTGGCATCGGTGTGTCCGGCCCGACCCGCGGACGGGTAGTTGCGGCCCTCGAGGCTGTCCATTCGGCGGGCTTCGCCTTCCGGGAGGTCCTGCTGCTTGCGCCAGAGGGCGTTGGCTTCGGAGCTCATGGTCTTCGCCATGCCCATCCCGAATTCCATCAGCGCGTCGTCGTAGGCACCGTGGAATTTCGAGGCGAGGTTCGCCTTGATGGCGTCGTGAGCGAGGTCGACGTGGTCGTCGGAGGAGATCAGGCGTTCGGCAGTGGGCATGGTGGGGGCCTCCATCGAGCGGCGGAGCGGGCGGGACGGGGTCGCGCCGGTCGCCGGAATCGGGTTCGCCCCATCTTGATACTCCGCTGAGTCAAAATAGACAAGGGACTTTCGTAAATTCCCGATTCGGCCTAGGCTCCGCCTCGACGCCCCTGCTGCCGCCGTAAGGTGGGATGGGGCCAGGGAGACGCACGTGGACCGGAAGACCGAGACGTCGGCGAACGGGATGCTCCGCCATCTGATCGCCACCGCGAACACGATCCGCTCCGAGGCGGGGTCCGAAATCGAGGCGCTCGGCCACGAGTACGCCCCTGCGGCTTCCCATCTGATCGTGAACCTCCCGGCGGACGGTCTCGGCATGTCGGAGCTCGCCGAGCGGCTGCGTCTCACGCCTCAGCGCACGGGCCAGCTCGTCCAGAACCTCGAATCCTTCGGCTACGTCGAGCGGATCCCGGACGAGATCGACGGCCGCGCCCGTCGCGTCGTCTTCACCGATCGCGGGCGCCAGCTCCTCGCCGACATCGACCGCGTCGACGAGCGCATGACGAAGCGCCTCGTCGAACACCTCGGCCCCGAACGCTTCGCGCGGCTCTGCGAGGATCTCGACTTCCTCGATCGATCGGTGCGCGGTGACGACGAGCTGATCGATCTCCGCGAGCGTTAGGCGAACGAGGAACCGAAATGGTCCTGCTCAGCCTCGACATCGACGGCACGATGGAAGTCGGCGATCCGCCCGGCACGATCCCGCTCGATTGGATCCATCGCGCGAAGGCCCTCGGCTACGTCGTCGGAAGCGCATCCGATCGAACGAAGAGCGACCAGCGCCTGCTCTGGGAGCGCCACGGCATCGAGCTCGACTTCATCGACCACAAACACAAGCTCTACGAGGTGCGCGCCAGGTTCCCGCAGACGACAAGATGGATCCACATCGGCGATGGCGAAGCCGACTCCCTCTACGCCCGGAAGCACGGGTTTGAGTTTCACTTCGTGCATGAATTGCCGGAGGAGGGGGCGGAGGGGTGGATCTTCTAGGGGCGCGGGTTCGGGCGTTCGTGCTCGTGGGTGGCGCTTGGGGTGCTCGTCGGCCGTGCGGTGGGCCCGGTTAGCCCGGGATTTCCGAGAGGGAGATCGGGCCGCCGCCTCGTTGCCAGCCTTTGGCGAGTAGCCAGGATCTCGGGCGGGCGACTTCGATCTTCGGGGCCGCTGTGATCCGCTCTTTCCAGCCTTCGAAGAAGCGGCCGGAAGAGGCCGGATCGGGCGCGTTGCTTCGGGCGAGCCCATCGCCTCGCTGTCGCCGGTGCTTCCGGTCATTGAGAAGCACGTAGCGAAGCGCGTTCCGCACCTGGCGCGGCGTCGCGAGCACGACCGTGTGGAAGCGACCGTCCAGGACGGGTCCCTTCCTGCGGAAGACGCGGTTTACCGCCAAGGCGATGCGAGCGCCGATGCTCTTCATGCCCGAGGCGAGCGCCTTCTTGTCCGTCGCCTCCACGATCATGTGCACGTGGTCGCGCTGAACGGAGTAGTGCGCGACGCGGAAGTCGCCTCGCTCACATCCGCGTTCCAGCGTCTCCCGAAACGCGCGAAGCCAGCGCCCATGCCGAAGAGACGGGACGTCCCGACGCATGCGAAGCGTGACGTGAACCGGGTGTTCCTTCCGAACCGCCACACGCTCCCTGTGCCGAACCCGTGCTCTCTGAGCAGGTTTCCGCCCGGGCTTCTTTCGCCGCCGTGAAGCCACGCGGCGCTGCACGAAGCACTGATCGATCGAGAGCTGCTGGGGGACTGCCATCGCCTAACGAACATAGGGGCGATGGTCTACCGAATCAAGCCAAGGCCTAACATCTGATCGAAATCTGATCTTCGATCGGGCCCCACGACAGAGCGTTCGCCTAACACCAAACGCCCTCCATCACTACCGAGGGCACGGCGTTCGCGTGTTCGAAGCGTCGCGACTCAGCGACGCAAGACGACACCCCCGTCAAAACCGAGAGCAGGGCGCCCCGCACGCTCGAAGTGTCGCGACTCGGCGACACCAGGCGACGCCCCACCAGAACCAACGGCAGGACGCTCGCGATCCCGGAAGCGTCGAAGCCTATCTCCCCGGCCGTTCCGGGCGCGTGGCACTCAACGGCGGCGCCGGCTCCAGATCCGAACACGACTCGAAGTAACCGCATCGCTGGCAGCGGATCTTGCACTTGAGGCCGTCCATGGCTCCCGTGCAGTTCGGACAGACGTAGCGGCTCGGATCCTGGCTCATGCGCACCCCCCGGTGAGCCGAGGAGTGTACGCCTAGGCCGCGTCGCCGTCGAGCTGCATCTTGGCGAGGTCGGCGTAGAGACCGCCCTGGGTGACGAGGTCGTCGTGCCGGCCGCTGGCGACGACGTGGCCGCCGTCGACGACCAGGATGCGGTCGGCGCCGCGGACGGTGGCCAGGCGGTGGGCGATGACGATCGTGGTGCGGCCGGTCTTCAGGCGCTCGAGGGCCTGCTGGACGAGGCGTTCGCTCTGGGAGTCGAGGCTGCTCGTGGCTTCGTCGAGGAGCAGGATGGGCGCGTCCTTGAGAACGGCGCGGGCGATCGCGACGCGCTGGCGTTGGCCGCCGGAGAGGGTCATGCCGTTCTCACCGAGGGGGGTGTCGTAGCCTCGGGGCAGGTCGCGGACGAATTCGTCGACGAGAGCGACCCGCGCGGCCGCTTCGACTTCTTCGTCCGTGGCGTCGGGGCGTCCGTAGCGGATGTTCTCACGGAGATTCTCGGTGAAGATGGCGGTCTCCTGGGGGACGATCGACATGCGCGAGCGGGCCGCGAGCGGGTCCGTTTCCCGGAGGTCGACGCCGTCGACCCGGATCGCGCCGGCGTGGGGATCGTAGAAGCGAAGCAGCAGGCGCAGGACCGTGCTCTTGCCGGCGCCTGAGGGGCCCACGATGGCGATCGTTTCGCCCGCCTCTGCGCGCAGGTCGAACCCCCGGAGCGCCTCGACTTCGGGTCGCGTGGGGTATCGGAATCCGACGCCTTCGAACTCGACGCGGCCGATCGGCGGCTCGGGAAGGGGAATCGGGTCGGTCGAGATCTCGATCTCCGGCTCTACGGCGAGGAGCTCGAAGAGTCGCTCGGCGGCGCCCGCGGCGAGCTGGACGTCGCCCCAGACTTCCGCGACTGCGGCGAGGGCGACCGCAGAGAGCAGCGCGTAGCCGACGAACTGGGTGAGCTCGCCGCCGCTCATCGATCCGTCGAGAACATTATGGGCACCGATCCAGATGATGCCGACCACGAAGGCCATCACGAGGGACATGACGAGGGCGGTGAGGCCGGCCCGGGCCAGCATGCGGGCGCGGGCGGCGTCGAAGGCGACCTCGACGACCCCGCGATAGCGACGACGATCCGCTGCTTCGTGATTGAAGGCCTGCACGGTCTGCACGAACGACAGCGCTTCGCTCGCGAAGACGTTCGTGTCGGCGAGGGTGTCCTGGCTGCGCCGGGAGAGTCGACGGACCCATCGCCCGAAGAGCAGGAGCGGCCCGATGATGAGAGGGATCGCGAAGAGCACGAGGCCCGCGAGGCCCGGGCTCGTCCAGACGAGGAGAGTGCCGGCGCCGACGAGCGTGAACGCGTTGCGCAGCGCGATCGAGACGGTGGAGCCGACGACGGTCTTGATCAGCGTCGTGTCCGTGGTGAGGCGCGCCTGGATCTCGCCCGTGTGATTCTTCTCGAAGAAGGCGGGGCTCTGCCCGACGACGTGATCGAAGACGGCCGCGCGCAGATCGGTCACGACGCGCTCGCCGATCCACGACACGAGGTAGAAGCGGATCGAGCTGGTCAGACCCGAGAGGACGGCGACGCCGATCAGGATGAGGAAGGTCTGGTTGATGGCCGACTCGTCCTGCTCCGCGAAGCCGCTGTCGATCACGGCGCCGAAGGCCCAGGGGAACGCGAGCGTCAGGGAGGTCGACGCGACGAGGGCCGCGAACGCTGCGAGCACCGTCCCCTTGTACCGCAGGACGAAGGGAAGCAGCCCGCGCATTGGTCGCAGGTCCTTGCCCTTTGGACGGCGGCGCGCGGTGTCGTCGTCCGAGGCCGTCGCCGGATCGTTGGGGAGCGACGCGGGGGCGTCGGCGTCGGGGCCGGGGAGGGCCTCCGGTTCGGCGGTGGAGCTGCTCAAGGACTCGTCCAATCGGGGCGCAAGGGCGGCCGGGAGTCTAACGCGGATTCCGGGCATCCCGCGGTCGCATCCCTGGGCTAGGCTCGGCGCCGATTTCGACCCGCTCCCGAGGACTCGATGGATCGTACGCTCAAAGGAAAGGTCGCCCTCGTGACCGGCGCCGGCCCCGATATCGGCCGTGCGACCGCGCTCGCCTTCGCGCGGGACGGGGCCGACGTCGCGGTGTCCGCCCGCCGCGCGGAGCCCCTCGAATCGCTCGCGAACGAGATCGCCGAAGAGACCGGTCGGCGCGCGCTCGCCGCGCCGTCCGACATCACGGATCTGGCCGCGAACGCCGCGCTGGTCGATCGCGTGGTCGCCGAGCTCGGCCGCCTCGACGTCCTCGTCAACGTCGCGACGTCGGGCTTCGAACGCAAGCCGATGATCGACAGCGACTGGTCCCACTACGCGCAGTCCGTTCAGTTGAACGTCGTCGGCACGATGAAGCTCTGTGCCGATGCGGCGCGTGCGATGGCGGAGACGGGCGGCGGATCGATCATCAACATCGGGACGCTCGCGTCGACGGCGCTGCAGGAGCGCATGGGCGAGTACAGCTCGACCAAGCTCGCGATGGTGGGCCTGTCGAAGACCCTGGCGCGCGAGATGGGGCGAGAGAACGTTCGCGTGAACGTCGTGACGCCGGGCTTCACGGCCGGGCAGGGGCTCGAAGGTCTACTCGAGCAAATGGCCGCGAGCAGCGGGATCACGCCGGAACAGATGAGCGAACGCGTCGCCTCGACGACGGAGCTGAAGCGCCACGTCGATCCGGAAGACATCGCCGAGGCCTGCCTCTACCTGGGCTCCGACCGCGCCCGGAACGTGACCGGGGTCGAATTGCACGTGACGGCGGGCGCGCTGATCGTCTGACAGCCGGCCGCCCGCCGGCGCGCGCAGCCGTCGTCGCGCTCGCTAAGCTCGTCGCTCACCCGAAGGCCGCCCCGGCGGTCCGAGCGAGGAACCGCAGATGGCCGAGTCCGCCCACGTCGCGATCGACGACCCCGCCGAGGGCGTGCGTCGCTTCACGCTGAACCGCCCCGAGAAGCGCAACGCGATGGACAACCAGCTCCGCCGAGAGCTGCTCGAAGGTCTCCAGGCGGCGGACGGGGACGACGCGATCCGGGTCTCGATCGTTCGCGGCGCCGGGAAGTGCTTCTCGTCGGGCTACGACCTCGGGAGCGATCTCGGTAGCGACCAGCCCTACTGGACGTCGCAGGTCGGCATGCAATGGGCGCGGCACGTGACCGAGGGCTGGACCTCGATCTGGGACCTCTTCAAGCCCGTGATCGCGCAGGTCCACGGCTATGCGATGGCCGGAGGACTCGAGCTCGTCGGTGCGTGCGACCTGGCCTACGGCGCCGAGGATGCGAAGTTCTCGCACCCGGTGACCCGCTTCGCGCTGCCGGATTTCGACTGGTTCCCGACACACCTGCCGCCGCGGGTCGCGATGGAGCTTCAGGTCGCCGGGCGTGTGTTCAGCGGAACGGAGGCCGCGAGCGTGGGCATCCTCAATCAGGCCTTCGCGGAGGACGCGCTCGAAGCCAAGGTGCTGGAGATCGCGAGCGGCATGGCACAGACGCCTTCGGCGGTCCTCGCCGTCAACAAGCGCGCGGTCCATACCGCGATCGAAGCCCGCGGCGGCCGCTCGGTGATCCGGACGCTCGGGGATCTGCAGGCGGGGCCGCATCTGCAATCCCTCGGCGGCGACGAGATCCTGTCGCAGGTCAAGAGCGGCAACAAAGCGTGACGCACGTCCCCGCGAGCAGCGCTGCGATCGACGCCGCCTGGCTGACCGAGGCCCTCCAGGCGCGGCATCCGGGCGTCACGGCCGAGCACGTCGAGCTGGCGGACGCCGCAGAGGTCACGAACTCCCATGCGTGGCTGAAGGTCCGTTATGCGAGCGACTCGCCGCCCGGGCCGGCGTCGCTCTTCGGCAAGCTCCTTCCGATCGATCCGACGCGACGGGTCCAGATCGCGCACACGCAGATGGGGCTCCGCGAGGCGAAGTTCTACGAGCGCCTCGCGCCGAAGCTCGACCTGCGCGTTCCCGAAGCCCACGTCGTTCGCTTCGAAGAAGACGAGGGCGGGGCGTTCGTGATCCTGCTCGAGGATCTGAACGAGAGCGGATGCACGGTCTCGTCCGGACCCGAGAGCCCGACCCCGGATGCGGCGGCAAAGGCGCTCGAGGACCTCGCGGCGATGCACGTCCGCTTCGAGGACCCGAAGGTTCGCGAGGCCGAAGCGGGTTGGGTCCCGGTTCCGGACCCGCCGAGCGATTACGGATCGTTGCGCCTGCAGGAAGGACTCGATCACCACCGGGACAAGCTGACCGACGCCTTCGCGGAGATGGCCGCGGTCTACATCGAGCAGCGCGAGGCGCTCCATGCGATCTGGAGCGAGGGGCCCAGGACCGTGATCCACGGCGACACCCACATCGGGAACCTCTTCTTCGACGGCGACACGATCGGGTTCCTCGACTGGGGAATCATCGCCTTGAGCACGCCGCTCCGGGACGTCAGCTATTTCCTCAACATGTGCCTGTCCGTCGAGGATCGGCGCGCTCGGGACGCCGACCTGATTCGGCACTACCTCGACGTCCGAAGCAGCCTCGGCGGCACGTCGATCTCGTTCGACGACGCCTGGAAGACCCATCGACTTCAGGCGAGCTATCTCGCACCGGCGTCGTGCCAGGTCGTGACCTTCCCGGAGGACGCGACCCCGCGCCGCAAGAAATTCGCCGCCGCGTTTCTGGAACGGGCGTCCGCGGCGATCGAGGACCTCGAGAGTCGCAAGGCCCTGACGGAATTCGCAGGCCTGTAGTCGACCGGTCGGCGCTAGCCCGCGTCGCGCATCGCCTTCGTCACGTGCGACCACTTCTCACGCATGGCCGGGTCGTCGAAGTGATCCGCCGCGGTGTACGACGTGATCCGCACGTTCGGCGCCACGTCCTTGTATGTGTCCACGAGCTTCGGCCCGAGGTCGTTCCAGCTCGCCTCGATTACGTAGTGCGAGAGGACGTCGTCGTTCATCAGCGCGTTCATGCCACCGATGTCGCCCTTCTTCATCAGGGCGTTCAGCTCCTTGCCCATGCCCTCGTAGCCGTGGTGATCCATGATCGATTCATAGCCGGGCGTCGAGCCGTAGAACGCGCACATCGTGCGCGCATGGTTGCGGGTCTTCTCGAGCTCTTCGTCGGTGTCGCCGACCGCCGTCATCACGGGAATCGAGAAAGTGATGTCGTCGAGGCTCCGGCCACTCCGGGCACAGCCTTCTTCGACCGAGCCTCGCTGGACGTCGCGCACGAACGACGGCGAGTGGAAGGGATGCACGTGGATGCCGTCACAGACCTCGCCGACCAGCCGGCTCATGTAGGGCCGGACCGCCGAGACGTAGATCGGCGGTGCCGGGACGTCGATCGGCCCGGGGCTCCACATGTCCGGCAGGAGCGAGAAGTTGTAGTAGTCGCCCTCGAACGCGAGCTTCTCCTCCTTGTTGAAGGCACGGAAGATCGCCTTGATGCTCTGGACGTATTCCTTGAGGCGGGGGCCGGGGGGCGCGAACTCGGTGCTGTAGCGGCGCTCGATGTGCGCCTTCACCTGGCTGCCGAGGCCCAGCACGAAGCGGCCCCCGGTCGAAGCGGCGAGCTCCCAGGCGATCCCGGCCGTGACCATGGGGCTGCGCGGGAAGGCGACGGCGATGCCGGTGCCGATGATCAGGCTGTCGGTCGAGAGGACCGACGCCGTGCAGGCGAGGTAGGCGGAGCGGCCCGAGTCCGTCCACCAGACCGCGCCGAAGCCGGCGTCCTCGACGTGTTTGGCGTGGTCGTGGCTCGCCTGGATCTTTCCCGGGTGGGCGATGATGTCGAGTTCCATGTCAGGGGGTCTCCTGGCGTCCTTCCGGGTGCGCCGGTTCCATCGGGTAGTGGTTGAAGAGCACGTTGTACGCGTGCCAGGTGTTCCAGTGCTCGGTCAGGTACGTGATCCGGCCTTCGTCGTCGAAGCGGAACACGAAGCAGTAGACGTTCCGGTAATCCCGGCCGCCGTGGGTCTTCGCGACCATCGTATGCTGGCGCACGACGTAGTCGGCGTCGGCGAGGATCACGACGTCCTCGTTCCGGATCGTCGAGACGTCGTAGGCGTCGACGCCGCGGTTCGTCTTCTGCTCGGACGGTCCCGAAGTGGCGCCGGTGAGGATGCCGTTGATCGCGGCTCGACCCTTGTGTTCGGTCTCGCCGCCTTCGCCGACGAAGGGCAGGCCGTTCCACCACACGGCGTCCTCGGTGAAGAGGAGCGACTTGTCTTCGGGGTTCTTCGTGTCGAAGAGGCGGTCGACGACGGCCAGATTGCGCTGTTCGGATTCGGTGTACTCAGGCACGGGTGCTCCACGCCGCGACCGCATGTCGCGGGATCCGGAGCGTACCGAATGCAGCGGCGTCGGCAGGGCAGGGCGAGTGGACGGTCGGCTTCCGCCTGCGAGCCGCGTTCGACGACTACCGCTGTGTCGGGTCGACCACGCGCCGACGAAGCTGCTCGAGGGTATGCGGATCGAAGTCGTCGTCGGAGACGCTGCGGAAGGCGCGCATCATGCGGCGATCCGCGCGGACGCCCGGGGACGCGAAGCGCCCGTACTCGCGGATGCTCGCGATCGTGGCGTCGCGGTCCCCGACGAGGGCCGCCGCGAGCGCGCGATCGGCGAGTCGCGACGTGTCCCAGGGTCCGATCGTGTCGTCGATCAACGCGAGGGCCTCCCGCCCTTCGTCTACCCGACCCCGGCGCAGACGACCTTCGATCCGGACCGCGCGGGCGAGTCGACGGATCGGAGGGGGCGACGTCGGACCGTCGATCCTGGCGAGGCCGTCGTCGAGGGCGGCCAGCGCGGTGTGGTCGCGTCTTCGAAGGGCGTCCCAGGCAGCGACGAGGGTCGCACCGGGCGATCCCGGCTGGAACTCGGGCGGCGGCTGGGATTCGTCTTCGCGCAGGAGCCCCGCGATGGCGACGCGCGCGATGGCGGCCGCCGCTTCGTCGTCGCTCGACATGATCGACGCATAGCGTTGTTTCGCTTGCTCCCGTTTGTGGCGCAGGTCGAGGTGATAGGCCTCCGCGAGGGCACGCTCCGGGCCCTCGGGCAGGGTAGCCACCCATTGGCGTGCGACACCGCCGCGGGTCAGGGTGACGAACGCTTCGACGAGCGCGAGGGGATCGGCGTCCATCCGGCCGCGGAAGGGGGAGTCCGGCGCGAAGAGCGCGGCAAAGGTCTTGCGCGTCTGATCGCGAACCCAGGGCGCCTGGGTGGCCATCGCGTTCCAGTCGTCGGTGATGATCGGTTGGTTCGCGCCGAAGCGCGTGACCCCCGCTTCGTCGAGGGTGAGCGCGGCACGTAGGACGGCCGCGTTCTGGATGCCTGCGCGGTGGAAGGCGTCGGGATCCAGCGCGCGAACGGCGTCGAAGCGCTCGTCGATCTCGAGCGTAACGTCCGAGGCGACGAAGAGCGCGCCCGCCCAGGTCGGCCGATAGAGCCGAACGTGGCCGAAGCTCGCATCGAGGGTCGCGACGAACGAGCGCAGGAGCGGTCCGTCGACGAAGGGCAGGCCGACCCATTGGACGAACACCCCGCCTTCGCGGAGCTTGCCCTTCACGCGCTCGAAGAAGTCGCGGGTGTAGAGATGGGAGGCGCCGGCCGTCCACGAGTGCGAGGGCTGGCTCACGATCGCGTCGTAGGCGTCGGTCTCGAGCTCGAGCACGGTCCGCGCGTCCCCGACCCGGATCCGCACGCGAGGGTCCGCGGCGACGTCGATCTGCCGGCGCGCGTCGACCGCCCGATTCGCGGCGACGACCTCGGGCTCGAGCTCGACGACGTCGATCTCGCGCACGTTCGAGGGGATCGACTCGAGGGCCACACTGCCGCCGAGTCCGATCATGAGCATCCGTTCCGGAGAGCGGGCGGCGAGGGCGGGCAGCAGGCCCAACCAACGCGCCGGCATCGCGCGACCCGGTCGCTCGCCGGGCTCCATGATGAGCGATTCCGGCATCCCGTTCGTGCTGATCAGGACACCGTCGGGCAGGTCGAGGGCGAGGACGCTCGCCGACCGACCGAGCGCGTGAAAGAGCACGGGTGCCTCGGCGGAAGCACCCGCCGGATCACGATCGAGGGGCGTGCTTCGCAGCAGCGACCAGGGCGTCGTCGGCGGCAGCACGAGGCCGAGCACCACGGCGCCGGCCATTGCGACCGCGACGCCGCGGGAGCGATCCTTCGACGACGCCCAGGCGAGCAGGGCGAGGCCCAGGTTCAGCGCGAGGCCGACGACCAGGGTGCCGGCGAAGTCGAGGGCCGGGAGGAGCAGGAAGCCCGTGGCGACCGATCCCACGATCGCGCCGAGCGTGTTCCACGCGTAGACACTCGCGCTCGCCGAAGCCGCTGCCTCGGCCACGCGTGCCGCCGCGCGGACCGCCAGCGGGAGCATCGCGCCCAGGCACAAGGTCGACGGAAGCAGCAGCAGCGCGGCGAGCGCCGCCATCTCGTGGAGGGCGTCCGCGGCTTCGAATCGCCCGCCCGGCGCCAGCCAGTCCGGTAGGCGCGACACGGCGTGATAGGCGAGCAGCGAGAAGACGGCGGCGCCGATCTGCGTGAGCGCCAGACCCAGGCGCGCGCGCGCCCTCGTCGTCGCGATGCGCGACGCGATCGCGCCGCCACCCGCGATCCCGATGAGGAAGCTCGCGAGCATGGCCGAGAAGGCGTAGACGCTGCCGCCGATCACGTGCTCGATCAGGCGGACCCACATCACCTCGTAGGTGAACGACGCGACGCCGGCGACGCCCGCGATGGTGAGGATGACCGCGGGCGCACGCTCGCCGCTCGCCTTCGCCGGGTCGGGTTCACGCGCGCCCGTGTCGCGGGACAAGGCGACGGCGCCGAGGAAGACGAGCGCGTTCACCCCGGCACCGACGAAGACGGTGTTGCGCAGGCCGATCGCGGGCATGAGGACGAAGGCCGTCACGAGCGTGCCCAAGATCGCGCCGGTGGTGTTGATCGCGTAGAGCGCCCCGACGCGCGGTCCGATGTCGCCGTCGTCCCGAACTGCGTGTCGCGCGAGCAGCGGGAGCGTGGCGCCCATGAAGGTGGTCGGGACGCAGAGGATCGCGAACGAGGTGCCCAGGGTGACGGCGAGCGCGAGCGGAGACGCCGGATCGGTCACCCCCTCGAGCCATGACACGTGGAGGCTGCGTGTCGCGGCGATCGCCCAGGGAACGGCGAGGGCCGAAAGGGCGATCCCGAGCTCGAGCACCCCGTAGACGAGGACCGGGCGTGCGACGCGCGAGACGAAGCGGCCGGCGAGGGCGCTGCCGAGGGCGAGGCCGCCCATATAGGCGGCGAGGACCGTCGAGACGGCGAGGCCCGAGGTGCCGAACACGAACGAGAATTCGCGCGTCCACGCAGTTTCGTAGAGCAGACCGGCGAACCCGGAGAGCAGGAAGCAGCCGAGGACGAGGGCGAAGCGAGAGTCCACGCAGGTGTGTCCGGATCCCGCGTCGCAGGGGAGCGGGGCGACGCTCGCCGAGTATACGCGAAGGATGCCATCTCCGATTTGACGTAGATTGCCGAATCATCCAGAGTCGATCGCGGCGCCGCGGGCGACGCGGTGCGAGGAGGAATCCGCCGTGATCTTCGACATCGACGCGCACTTCGAGCCCGGCGAGGACTGGCTGGATCCCTACCCGGCCCTTCGAGCGAAGCTCCCGAAGTTCCATCCGGGGATCACCGCAGTCGAGGGCATCGCCGGAGACCTGCTGCGGATGGTGCCCGAGGACGAGCGCCCCTCGGTCGAAGAACTCATGCCGCCCGGACTCGCGATCCTCTTCGGCGAGGAAAAGGCAGGCGAGGCCGAGCGCCGGGCGGAATTCGAGGGCAAGAACCAGCGCGAGGTCGCCGATGCGGCGGCCCGGGTCAAGTGGCTCGACGCCCAGGGCATCGACGTTCAGAACGTGATCTGTCTAGCGGGCTACGGCTTCGAGCTCGCGATCGGGAACCGCGATCTCCCGCTCCTCCAGGAGATCACGTCGACCTGCAACGACTGGCTCGCGACGACCTGCGAAGAGGCAGGTGGTCGTCTCCTCCCCGTGACCTGTCTCGAGTACACGGATCTCGACTGGGCGATCGCCGAGCTCACGAAGATGCGCCGCCGGGGAAGCCGCATCTTCCTGATTCCGGGCTACCCGGTCGGCGGGTACCCGCCGTGTCATCCGCACTGGGACCCGTTGTGGTCGGCGGCGACGGACCTCGGGATGACGCCGATGCTCCACGTCGGTTTCGAGCGGATGGACTTCCACCCCGGCTGGGCGAACCTCGGGACCGACACGACCAGGCTCCGCTACTTCTCCTCGAGCTTCGGTCACGTCGGCGCGCAGATGCTCGTGAACGCCTTCATCTTCAACGGCGTCTTCGAGCGTCACCCGAAGCTCACGGTTCTCCTCGCGGAGCTCGGCACGGGCTGGCTGCCCTACATCTACCGCGACATCGACGGCCGGATCGCGCCCTCGTCGGAGCTCTTCCTCGGGAAGTACGACCTGCCGCTCAAGCCGAGCGAGTATCTCGAGCGGAACGTGAAGGGTACGCCGCTTTCCTGGAGCCGCGACCAGCCGGTCGTGCAGACGATCGAAGAGCTGCCCGAAGAGATGCTCGTCTTCTCGTCGGACTTCCCGCACTTCGAGGGCTTCGCCGACCCCATGGGCTTCTACCGCGAGCAGCTCGCGCCCCTCGACGAGGAGACGCGAGGGCGCTTCTTCGGCGGGACGATGCTCGACGTCTACGCCCGGATGGGGGATCCGATCGTCGCGCCCGGGGCCTAGCTGTCGTCGGGAACGGCGAAGGCGCGCTGGTAGCGGTCGAAGCGGAGGCGGAGGACCGCCGGATCCTCTCCGAGATCCTCGCGCGAGTAGGCGTGCCCCCCGTGCTTGTCGCGGGGATTCGCATCGAGGGCCGCGCGGAGGTCGGCTTCGAGGGCCGCGGTCCAGGGCAGCTCGAAGCGTGCGTAGAGGTCGCGCACGGTCTCGACCGGCGCGTCGACGAAGTCACGGAAATGGCTGTGGTGGATCTGGTCGGCGGGCAACGCGTTCGAGTCCGTCCAATCGACCAGTCGGTCGAACGTCGCCGCATAGCGTCGAACGTGCGCCTCGGCGATCGCTGCGGGATCGACGTCGTCGCTGTGGGCCCAGCGCAGGTTGGCGATCAGGCTCGTCAGGGACGCGAGGAGCGTGAGCGGATCGCGATGGGTGATCGCGACGCGGGCGTCCGGATAGGTCTCGAAGAGGGTGGGCAACGCGTGGAGATGGACGGGGGACTTGAGCACCCAGTGGGTCTCCCCGTGTCCGCGCTGCAGGATCTGGAGGACCAGGCGGTGCATGCGATAGGCGTCGCGCATGTCGCTCGCTTCGAGCCAGGCCTCGACGCTCGGCACGGCGTAGCGCGCGGTCAGCTCCTCGGACTCGAAGGCGAAGGTCTGCGCCGAGAGGCACTCCTTCGGCTTGCGACCGCCGTACTCGTGCGCCTTGAGCAGGCCGGACACGACCGTCTGCGGACGGACGAGCTCCTGATCCGCGAGGGCGATCCGCGGGTCGCTCGCGAAGGCCTTCGGATCGGGGGAGGGTGGTGGCACCGGCCGCAACAACTCCCAACCCTCGGGCACGCGCACGCGCGGATCGGCGGCGAGCGAGGCGAAGAGGATCGTCGTGCCGGTCCGCGGCGCGCCTGCGACGAAGAGCGGTGCGCGGATTTCCTCGTCCTGGACCCCGGGATCCTGCGCGAGCCAATCCATCAGTTGGAGGCGGACCTCGAGCACCCGCAGCAGGAACCGGCGCGTCATCCATCGCCCGATCGGGGTGAGCCGCGCCTCGTCGTCGAGCGCCGTCAGGAATCGGCCGAGGCGATCGAAGGCCGGGGCCGCCGGGAAGTCCCGGTGGCCGAAGCCAGCGTCCCGGGCCTTCGCGTCGGTGAAGACGCGCCCTTGACGGGCGCTCGCCTCCGCGACGAGCGCGTCGAGGGTCAGCGGCAGGCCCGCCTCTTCGGCGATCGGGGCGATCCGACCCTCGTTGATCGCCTGCACCCAATCGGGGCGCGGCGGCTTCGTCCACGTCATCGCCCGGTCGCCCCCGGCCTCACGTGCGGAAGCGCCACGCCAGATGCTGCTTGCGCGCGCGGATTTCTTCGCGTCTCGCCTGCGCGTCGATCGTCGGGGTCTCCGCGGGGAGGGCGTCGCGCACGTCCGCGAGCTTCACGACGCGGCTCGTCGGGGTAGGGTCGGCCTCGGGCCAGAACCAGCGAAAGGTGAGGAGTCCGTCGCGGTGGTCGGCGGTATCGAGCCAGTTCGGCACACCCGGGTCGGCGTGGGCGAGCACGAAGCGGAGGTTCCCGTCGGCGCTCGGGACCGCCTGGTGTTGGTTGATCGACGTGATGCGGCGGATCGGGTCGACCTGCTCGAACCATCCCATCGTCGCGAGCTGTAGACCCCAGTAACGCGCTCGCGGCGCGTCGGTCTCGATCACGAGCGCCTCGTCCGGGGCGAGGTTCCAGAAGAGGAACGCATAACGGGCGTCCGACAGCCCCTTGGCGACGGTCTGTTGCGCCGCGAAGACGTTGTCCTCGCCCTGACTACGGTGATCCTTCAGGTAGTCGTTCCAGCCGAAGACGCTCGACTCCACCTGCTCGAGGGCGTGGTCGAGCTGCGCGGCGAGCAGGTCGGCATCCGGGGAAGGCGCGGGCACGTCGTCGAGGCACTCGATCGTGAACGTGGCGGGCTCGACGGCCTGCCAGTCGACGTAGTACTCGCGGGTCGAGAGCGTGGTCACGTCTTCGGGGATCTGGATGAACGCCGGGTCGGAGCCGTCGCCACCGAAGAAGAGCTCGAAGTCGTCGCCCGGGGCGATCCCGCGCTCGACGGAGGTCACGCTCGCCTTCGTGCCCCACTCCTTCATGTGCATGAAGCCGACGCGCAGGGTGATCACGAAGTGCTCACAGCTGTTCATGCGGCCGGCGACGCGGTACCGCCTTCGCGGATCGATCCGCACGTGGTGATAGGCGTTGTCCTGGTTGGGGCCGCCCCACTGCGTGAACAGGTCGTTGCTGCGGTGGAAGAACGGAGCACTCGGATCGCCGTGGGCGATCGACCAGCCGAGCCAGCACGAGACCTGGTCGGCGAGGTGTGCGATTCCCTCCGCCCGGTCGCTCGGTCCGTTCGGGAAGTCGTCTTCGAGGATGCGCTCGCCGAGGGATTCCATGCGTTGGCAGAAGCGCTTCCACGCAGCGACTTCCGGGGAGGCCGGCTCGGAGGGATGGTCGGACACGCGGGACCTTTCGTGGGTGCTGCGCGTCTCAGGCGCGCATGATGCCGCCGCCGTCCACCATGAAGGTCTGGCCCGTCATGTACTGGCCGGCGTCGGAGAGCAGGAACGCGACGACCGGGGCGATGTCGTCTTCGGGGTCACCGTCGCGCCCGAGCGGATGATCCTTGTACATCTCGGCGAAGGCCTTCGCGCGTTCGCTCCCGTCCTCGGCGACGGGCATGCGATGGGCGACGGACGCCGGGCAGACGCAGTTGACCGTGATGCCGTACTGGCCCCATTCGCGGCCGGCCGTGCGCGTGAGGGAGCGGACGGCCTCCTTGGCGGCGGAGTAGGGGCCGTAGCCGGGGACGCCGGTGTTTCCCATGGACGAGCCGAAGGTCACGATCCGGCCGCGGCCGGCGTTCCGCATCGTCGGCAACACGGCCTGCATCAGGAAGAGCGTGCCCTTGGGCCCCGTCTCGAGCACGAGGTCGAAGTCCGCTTCGGTCACGTCCTCGAGGTTCGTGACGGGTCGGAACGACTGAGCGTTCGCGACCAGTCCGTCGACCTTGCCGAACGCTTCGAGGGTCGCGTCGACGACGGCCTGGCTCGTCGCCGGCTCCTCGACATTGGCCTGCATCGTGCGATGCGGCACGTCCGCCGCGGTCAGCTCCTCCGCGACGGCTTCGAGGCGCGCGGGCTTGCGCCCCGTGATCATCAACTCGCATCCGGCGCGCGCGAGGACGCGCACGATGCCGAGGCCGATGCCGCGGGTGCCACCCGTGACGATGACCGTGTGGCCCTTCAGGTTGGTCCCGATCTCGAGGTTCACGTCCATGACGGCACGATAGAACCTCGACGCAGTTCCTGCTCAGTCGGGCGCGGCGCCCGTTCGGACGAGGGCGGTCGCAGTGACGCGTCCGCCGTTGCCCTCGTCGCGGAGTGCGACGCGCAGCATGCATGCGGCCGGGTCGCCGATCCACGCAGCTTCGCTCGTGACCGGCCCCTTCGAGGCGCCCGCGAGGTAACGCAGGTCGAGCTCGCGTATGACGTTGGGATGGCCCGACCGGGCGTTCGCGCACGGAAGCGCCGCGCACTCGACGACGAGCGCCACGAGCGCGCCTTGCATCACGCCTTCGGGATTCAGGACGGCGTCGCGGAGGGGCACGCGGATCCGGCCGGCTTCGGCGTCGACCGTCTCGATTCCGACTTCGTCATCGAGCGGGCGTTCGAGTCGGTGCTGCGGGAAGCCGTCCGCTGGAATCAGCTTCGACAGATCGGGCGCTTCGGCCGGGTCGCGTCGGATGCGCGAGAAGGTGGTCTCGCCGTAGCCCCAGACCGTATCGCCTTCGAAGAGCGTCACGCCGGTCGTGACCAGGCGCCCACCGGCGCGCAGGCACTCGCCCCTGACGTCGAGGGCGGCCGGGACGGACGGGCGTGGGATCCGTAGGGAGAGATCGCTCGTGAAAGTCAGGTCGCCGCCCGCGATCTCGCGCGTGCACAAGGCGCCGACGATGTCGATCGCCGACGCGATCACCGTCGCGCGCAGGGCGCCTGCCGTACACAGCTCGGGATACGGGTCGATCCGCAGCGACTTCGTGCCGGCGTCGACGTCGGAGAAGCCGTAGCGCGTGAAGAAAGGCGGCGCGGCAGCCACGTCAGTCGATGCCCATGCAGTTGGCGTAGTAGGTCACCGTCGCGGGCCAGTCGGAGAAGATCGCGCGGACCTCCGCCTCTTCTTGGAGCGCGTGAATCACGCGGAACACATCGCCGTCGTTCTCGAGGGCGGGCAGCAAGGGGGCGAGATAGAAGTCGCTCGGGCGACCCTCGACGCGGCCGTTGCGGATCCGACCCGAGCGTTCGATCGTCCAGGTGACGAGGTCGAGTCCCGCCGCCCGCACGCGACGCGCCCCGTCGGTCGCGACGATCCGCCCTTCGTCGTCGAGGCGGAGCAGCTGGCCGATCGGCGGCGCGAGGGTACGGATGCCTTCGGCGCGGAGCTCGCCGAGCTCGACGTCGTCGATCTCGGCGAGCGGTCGGTCGAGGAGCCAGACGGCGTTCCGGCCGAACCCGGGTTGCGCCCGGATCCAGTACCGCACGTCGTCGGGATCGAAGGACTGGGGGAAGACGCTCTCCGGGTCGACTCCTGCCGCGAGGTATTCCGCGATCAACGCCGTGGCGTAGCCGGTCCGGGTGAGCCCGTCGTGGGGCATCTCGACTTCCGGGGCCTTCAGCTCCGGCGTCATCGCCACGCCGAGCTCCCGGAAGAGCGCGATCGATTCGGCGTGGGTCATCAGGGTGCCGCCGGTGTCGTAGAGCGCGCCGCGATAGGCGGCGGTGGACGTGAGGAAGTCCTCCTCCCGGGTGGCGAGGGGATTCCAGGCATCCAGGCGGCCTTCGAGGGTGCGGAACTCCGCGAGGGTCAGCTCGCTCGTGCAACAGCGACGCGTGGCGATCGCGGTCGGGCGCCCGCTGTCCGGATCGATCTGCGCCGGCACGAAGGCCTCGCAGCGCTCGCCCAACGGGGTCGCGAGGATGTTGGTCGTCGTCGCGAGGTCGCACTGCGAGTGTCGGCACACGAGCGCGTGATCCTTCGTGAAGGTCACGTCGCATTCGAGGACGCCCGCGCCCATGCGTGCCGCGGCGACGTAGGACTCGCGCGTGTGCTCGGGAAATTGCAGCGGCGCGCCGCGGTGGCCGATCGAGAAGGAGGTCGCGCGGAAGGGCCCCTCGCGACAGGTGTCGAGGCGATCGCGGAGCGGGCCCGGAGCCAGCGCGTCGAGAAGGGCGTAGGGGCGGGGGCCGAGCTGTACGTTCGTGCGGTCCGCTTCGCGCAGGCTCGGACCGCCTGCGCACCCGACCACGACGAGGGCCAGGAGTGCCGCGCCGTTCGCGCGCCCACTGCCCCCGCGCCAGGCGCCGCCTCGGGCCTTCTTCATCGTCTCCCCCGCCTTCCGCGAATCCCGTATGCTCGGGAGCCGCGAATCTAGCAAGGAACGAGAGCATGAAGCTTGGCTGCGCCATCGAGTATTCCGGTCGGACCGTCGACATGCCGATCGAGAAGATCAAGTGGCTCGAGTCCCTCGGCTACGACTCGGTCTGGACCGCGGAGGCCTATGGATCCGACGCGATCACCCCGCTCGCCTTCATCGCCGCCCATACCGAGCGCATTCGCCTGGGCACGGGCGTGATCCAGGTCGGCGCACGGACGCCGACGATGACGGCGATGCAGCTGGCGACCGTGGACCAGCTCGCGGGCGGCGGCCGCGTGATCGGAGGACTCGGTCTCTCGGGACCGCAGATCGTCGAGGGCTGGTACGGCACGCCCTGGGGCAAGCCGAAGGATCGGTTGCGCGACTATGTCACGATCATCAACAAGATCTTCGCGCGCGAGGGCTACCTAGAACACGACGGGCCGGAGATCCAGCTGCCCTATCACGGTCCGGGCGCGCTCGGGCTCGGCAAGCCGCTCAAGTCGATGCTCCACTTCCCGCAGAAGCCCAGGATCTGGCTGGGGACGGGCGCTCCGGAGATGGTGAAGATGACCGCGGAGATCGCGGACGGCTGGTTGGCCTTCGGGATGCGCCCCGACAACGTCGACACGTTCAAGGGATGGTTCGAGGAAGGCTTCGCCCGCGCGGGCGGCGGCAAGGGCTATGACGACTTCGAGATCCAGGGCGGCGTCTCGATCACGATCACCGACGACATCAAGGGCGCGTTCGCGGCGAACAAGCCGTTCATTGCGCTCTACGTGGGCGGCATGGGTCACCCGAGCCTCAACTTCCATCACAAGCGCATGCACCGCGAAGGCTGGGGCGAAGCGGCCGACCGTATTCTCGAGCTCTTCCAGGCCGGCAAGCGCGAAGAAGCGATCGAGGCGGTGCCCGACGAATACGTCGACGAGGGCGGCCTCATCGGCGACGTCGACCGCATCCGGAAGCGTTGGCGCGACCAGTGGGAAGCCATGCCCTATACCGGCGTCACCGTGCGCACGGAGCAGGACGAAGGCTTCGAGCTGATGGCGGATCTGGTCGGCGCGAAGGATCAGTAGTCGGCGACGCGCGTCCGCCGCGACGCGAGCGCGCCGAGGCCGAGTCCGAGCAGGAGCGCGGTCGACGGCTCCGGCACGGCGGTTCCCTGCAAGGTGATCCACGCGCTCGGCCCGTCGACGAGACCGAAGTCGTAGCCACCGTTGATCGTGATCGAGTGGTTCGGCAGCTCGCCGACGATCACGCGGGCCTCGTTGGAGAGCGTGAACTCCCAGAGGTCGTAGAGTCCGCCGGCCGCGAGGAAGGTGCCGGTCACGGTCTCGAGCTCGTAAAAGAGAGCGATCGCGAGCGAGCCGTCCCCGATCGGCGCCGCCACCGGAAACGGGTTGGCCGTGACGGCGCTGAGATCGAACGTGGCGGTACCGGCGACGGGGTCCGAGGTGAAGGCCAGCAAACCGGTGGGCGGGACGACGGTGCACTCGGTCTGGAAGGCGAAGCATTCCTCGAGCCCCGGGTGGTGCGTCCCGTCGCCGATCGGCGGCACGGTCGGGGACGGCAGGAACGGGATCGGGTCGATCGAGTAGGCGCGGGTGATCGGCGCGGCGTCCGCGGTTGCGGCGACGAGGCCAAGCGAGCAGAGCAGGGCGAATAGAAGGCGGGGCATCTCGGACTCCACGGTCGAAGTGCCGGATCCCGTGCTTCCCAGGGCCAGGGGGTCGTCGGGAAAGTGGTCGCGGGAACGCGAATGTGACCGCGGATCGTGTCGCGGGAGCCCCTTTCGCCCCGGAGGCGTGGCGGCGCCCTCACTTTGACGACCGTGCCCGGAATTCCGCTTCGGGGGCGTTACGCGGAGTCGCGTTCGAGGGCCCGATTCCCCGGGACCCCCCGCCGCCTCGCGATCACTCAGGGATCGGAGACGCCGTGCTGTGTTTCGGCACTTGCACGGCAACGCCGGGGTTCCCACACGCCCTACGGTCCTGGCCGTATCGTGGGGGCCTGGTGCGCGCGGAGATGTTCTGGTTTCGGGGGTGTCGGACCGTCGAGGTAGTAGCTCGTAAGTGGTTGCGGCCGTACCCGCCCCCCGTGGCCCTCTACCGGTCACTCGAACGCCTTCGTGCGCACCCTCTCCGATCGGATCGCCTCGATCCGGTCGGAGAGCGGCGGCTTCGTTCGGTCGCGCTCGCCTGAGCCTCGCTTGGCCCTCGCCTAACGCTCGCGGAGTGACGAGAGCGGTACGACTTCGCAGCGCGGCTGCTCGATGTCGCCCTCCGGCAGCAGGAAGCGCCAGTAGAGCGTGCCAGCGGCGTGGCCTTCGGTGTCGATCCAGTTCGCTACGCCCGGGTCTTCGTGGGCGACGATGAAGCGGAAGCGCCCCTCGGCGTCGGCCCGCATCTGCTTGCGGTTGAGCGAGCAGGAGCGATAGCGATAGTCCGGCGCCTGTTGGAAGCGGTTCCAGAACATCACGTTCGCGTAGACGCACTCCGGCCAGCACCCCTCGACGACGAGGGCGTCCTCGGGGCCGAGGACGACCAGCCCCGCGCAGTAGGCGTTGTCGACGGCGCCCGCGCCGCCGCCTTCGCTCGGCACCCACTTCATCGGCTTCGGCAGTGAGTTCGGAACGAGCGAGAACCACTCGGGCTGCTTCGACGGATCCGGGTTCGCCGGACGCGCGAGGGTCTGCCCGTGAATGAAGTTGCGCGCCGCGGCGAGCTTGTCCGCGAGGCGCTCGGGACCGAGGGGGCGCGGGTAGCCGGGGTCGTCGAGACACTCGATGTCGAGCTCGACGCGCTTGGCGGGATCCGCCATCCCGCACACCTCGTCCTCCCAGTAGTGCCGGGAGATCACGCAATTCGGCTTGCCCGGCTCCATGTGCAGAGCGCCCGGTGTGGGGGTCGGTGCGATGTCGATCTCGAACGCGCCGTCCGGACCGACGGCGAACTCGGTGTGGTTGAGCGCCGAGATCACGCCATCGTTCCAATCGCCCTCGGCCTTGCCCGTGTAGACGGTGAAGCTGATGTAGACCTCGTCCTGCATCCGGCCGCGGATGCGGTAGCGGCGGCTCGGATCGAGGGGCGCGCAGTGGGCCGGGTTGTCCGAGCCCTCGCCGCCCCATTTGAGGACCGGGCTCGCGAGGGGCGCGAAGCGCGGGCGGCTCGCGTCGTTGTCGACCCACACGTCGATCGCCGCCTTCACGAGGTGGAGCAACATGTGCTCGCCCTCGGCGACGTCCGCTGGGTCGGTGACCCGGCGCGCCTCCGACAGGAAGTCGCGGTCGACCTCGTCGATCAGCGCGAGGAACGCACGAACAGCCTCACGGCTCGATGCAGCCGGCGCGGACATCTATTCCGCCGGGTCCTCGTAGACCGGCGCGCGCTTCTCGAAGCCCGCCTTCACCGATTCGATCTGGTTCGGCGAGCCGATCAGCTCCGCCTGCAGGCTCGACTCGAGCTCGAGGCCGGTCTTCGTGTCCGCGCGCCAGCTCTCTTCGAGGAGCTTCTTGCCTCGGCGCACGGCGTCGGGGCTCTTCGTGGCGATCTCCGCGGCGAGGGCGAGCGCGTCCTCCAGCGGATTGTCCGACACGTGCGTCACGAGGCCGAGCTCCTTCGCGGCAGCGCCGTCGAGGATGCGGCCGGTCCAGGTCAGCTCCTTCGCCACGTCGAGGGAGACGAGCTCGCGGAGTGTCTGCGAGATGCCGACGTCGGGAATCAGCCCCCACTTGATCTCGAGGATCGAGAAGCGCATGTCCGGTGCGGCAAAGCGGATGTCGGGGCCGAGCGCGAGCTGCGAGCCCGCGCCGTAGGCGACGCCGTGGATCGCGCCGATCACGGGCATCGGCAGCTGCTTCCAGATGATCGCAGCCCGCTGGAAGGCGTTCGCGAATCCCTTGCCCTCGCGCTTGTCGAGGGAGTCGCCGGAGCCGGGTGCATCCTTCGATCGCTTCGCCGTGCCCGCCATGCTGTCCATGTCGAGACCGGCGGAGAAGGCGCGTCCGTTGCCCGAGAGCACGACGGCGCGGACGTCGCGCGCGTCCTGGAGGGAGGCGCCTGCCTCGAAGATCGCCTTCCACATGTCCGGATTGATGGCGTTCATCTTCTCGGGGCGGTTGAGACGAACGTCGGCGACGTGGTCCTTGAGGTCGATCGTGACGAGGTCGGACATGGGACTTCCTTCTGATGACGGGCCTTCGCCCGGGGGGGCAGGGCAGTATACGTGGGGGCCGCTCGCCGGGTGGAAACCCGGGGTCGGAGCCTTCAGCCCTCCGCCTTCTCCTTCGCGACCTCCGCGATCTTCTCCTCGACGATGCCGATGAGCGCCGCGGCGCGGGGATAGCCCGAGTACTGCGCCACCATGAGCAGCAGCTCGCGGACCTCGTCCGGCTCGAGCTCGCCGTTCTTGAGGGCGGCCTTCACCTGGATGCCGAAGGTCATCGTCTCGCCCTTCTCGGCGATGATCCCGAGCAGCAGGATCCGGCGGTCGCGGATCGACATCACGTCCCGCGCCCACTGCTCCGCGAAGACCTGCTCGAGCATGATGTCCGTGAAGACGTTGCCCTCGGGCGGGGTCACGACGTCGCCGGCGTAGACTTTCTTGATCATCTCGAGTCCGCGCTCGCGGCGCGCTTTGTCGACCATCGGACGTTTCTCCTGTCTCGGTTGTCGCGCGGTCGGGCCGCGCTGGGAAGCGGGGAGTTCAGCCTTCCGGGGGCTGCTCGATCTCCATGTCGGACATCTCCCAATACCCACGCATGTTCGTGACCTTGCCGGCTTCGTTCACGCGATACGTGAAGAGTCCGGAGACCCGGGCGGTCATGCCGTTCGGGAACTTCGTGGTCAGCGTGAGGTGATGGGCGGACTCCATGCCCGCGGTGCGGGAATCCCGGGTCTCGATCGTCAGATCGTTGGGCCCGATGTTCTGATCAAAGAAGGCGGCGAGCTCCTCCTTGCCGTTCACGCCCTTGCCGGTCGGATTGGTCGGCGCGACGCCGATCGGGTCCTCGACGCAGATGTCGTCGGCCATCACGTCGAGCCAGGCGGCCTTGTCGCCCGCCTGCGCCGCCTTCCAGGAGGCGCGCGCCGCGAGCATCGCGGGGTGGTCATCGGTCATGTCGTCTCTCCGATCTGGTTCGCCGGTGTCAGCCGGCAACCGGGGCATCGACGGTCACTTCACCGTCGGCCTCGATGAAGTCCTCGATCACCTGATAGAGGTACTCGCAATCCTCCCGGGTCATCGTCGGATGACACGGCAGCATGATGCCGTGCTCCATGATCTGGTCGCAGCTGCCGAGGCCGTCGGGATGGATCCGGAACTCCTGGTTCCGGAGCTGCGGGTGGCGCGTGATGTTCCCGGAGAAGATCACCCGGCTCATGATCCCCGAGTCTTCGAGTTGCCGCTGGAGCTTGCGTCGACTCCACCCGGTCTCGGGTCGGAGCTGAACCGGGTAACAGAGCCAGGTCGTCTCGGTCTCGGGCGTGATCGTCGGCGTGATGAACTTGTCGGCGTGGTTGCTCAGGAACTCGGTGTGCCAGCCGAAGCGTTCTTCGCGCAGCTTCCAGAGCCGGTCGATCTTGTCCATCTGGCCGAGCCCGAAGGCGGCGCCGACTTCGTTCGGGATGAAGCCGTAGGCGTTCTCCTCGAAGATGAAGAGCCCGTCGTATTCGACGCCGTCGAGGTCTTCGAGGAAGCGCCCGTCGCTGTTCTCGACCTGAGTGCCGTACATGAACTTCTCGGACGAGCGACCCCAGGCGCGCAGGTGGAGCGCGCGATCGAGGTACTTGTCGTCGTCGAAGAAGACCATTCCGCCGTTGCCGAGGGCGGTGATGATGTGGTGGATCGAGAAGCTCGTGATCGAGATGTCCGCGCGGGTCGCGGTCTTGCGGCCGCGCAGCGTCCCGCCGAGGGTGTCTGCGGAGTCGTGGATCACGAAGAGGTCGTGTTCGTCCGCGTACTTCCGGACGAGATCCCAGTCGCAGATGCCGCCGACGAGGTCGGGGATCAGGATCGCGCGGGTCTTGTCCGTGATGACGTCCGGGATCTGGTCGACGCGGAGTTGGTAGTCGGAGAGGCCGACGTCGAGGAAGACCGGGGTGCAGCCGACGTGGTAGATCGCGGCCACGTCCGACGAGAACGTGAGTGCGGGGGTGATCACCTCGGAGCCGAGCGGCAGGTTCGGGAGGCGCATGGCGATCATCAGCGCGGATGAACCGGAGTTGACCATCACCCCGTGCTGCATGCCCATGTATTCCGCGACGCGGGCCTCGAACTCCACGACCTTCTCACCAGGGACGAGGCCCATCGGATCTTCGAGCTGCGCGTTCACGCGGTCGATCTCGTTCTGATCGAAGAGCGCGCCGCCGTAGCGGACGACGCGGGGCTCGAGGCGGGGGGCGCCTGAGGCGGATCGAGAGGACGAGTCGGGCATGGCGGCTCCTGACGAAGAGAGGGCCCACACCTTCCGGTGCGGGCCCTTCACTCTAGTCAGTCGCCGCGGTCCGGTCTATCCGCCCGAAAGCGCCGGATGGGCCTCCGGCAGCGCACAGAATCCGCCCTCGGAGAAGCCCTGATCGGCGACGTCGAAGCCGCGGTTGAAGCGCGCCCGGAAGTTCTCCAGCCCGATCGTGCCGGTGAGCTCGACGAGCTGCTCCTCGGAGAGGTGCTCGAGGAGCGCCTTCACGAGCTCGTTCGTCGCCGTCGCCGGGGTGTTCGTGAGCGCGACGGTGTAGTCGAGGACGAGGCTCTCGAGCTCGTCGAAGGCATCGCTCTCGCCGTAGCTCGGGAGCGCGCGGAGCTGGTCCTCGGTGATGCCCTGATCTCTGCCGACGGCAGAGTTGGCGTCGAGTCAGAACACGCACCCGATCATCGACGCGGCCTTCAAGCAGGCGAGCGTCTTGAGCTTCGTCGGCACGGTCTGCGCGCGGTCGAGGCTCAGCTGCAGCAGCCCGGCCCCCCACATGGTGCCGCTGCTCTTCGCCATGATTCGCACGGGCTCGGGCACCTGCCCGAGATCCTTGGCGGCCGCCGCGAAGACGCGCCGCTTCAGAAAGCCCGCCTCCGCGTCGGTCAGGCCTTCGATTCTTGCCATCGATGTCTCCTCGCTCGTTCGGTTCAGTCTTCTTCTTGCGCCCAGCGCCAGGCGATCCAAGGCAGCAGGATCCCGGGCAGGTAGACCCCGGGCAGGTCGAGCAGCCAGTGATCGTGGCCGAGCGCGCCGCGCAGGGTGTCGTAGGCGTGCAGGATCGCGTGGGCCGCCAGGAAGATCGCGGCGACGCCGACCAGGGGCACGCGATAGCGCGGGCTGCGGTCCGCCCAGACCAGCGCGATCCCGGTCGTCAGGAATGCGCACCCGATGTCACGCACGAAGTGCGGGTTGAAGGGGCCGGTGTCCGGGACCGCCGCAGGCAGATCGGTGTACCAGTGCATCGGCCCGACCAGCATCCAAAGCGCATTGCCGATCGACAGCGCGCCGACGGCGAGCACGATCCAGCCGAAGGCGTCGCGCGAGGGTCTCGAGGCCGTCATGCATTCCTCCGGGTTCGCGCCACAGGGGAGGTGGTGGGCGAAAAGGTTCCCAGCGCGCGAAGAATAGTCGGCTCGGCCGCGACTACTGCCGCCCGCGCCCCGGGTGGGTGAATCGGAGCGCGCGCTCCTGGTCGATGTGGCCCTCGGCGGCGAGCCAGCGGACCGTGTCCATCAGGGTCTCGATCGGGTCGCGGAACTTCACGCCCAGCTCCTGCTCGGCGAGGCCAGCGTCGAAGGCGACCCACTGCGTCGCGAGCCGCGTCGCCTCACGGGACAGCGCGGGGTCGATGTCGACGAAGGGGCGCAGGCGATCGCCCAGGCGACCGAAGAAGCGAACGGCCTGGCCGGGGAGCTTCGCGCGCGGCAGTCGGATGCCCGCGGCGCGGTCGAGCAGCTCGGCGTACTCCTCCCATTCGAGGTAGCGGGCGGTCGCGATGAAGCGCCCGGCCTGCGGCGGGTCGCGGTCGATCAAGACCGCGTGCAGATCCGCCAGGTCGCGCACGTCGACGAACTGGAAGCCCGAGCTCGTGATCATCACGCTTGCCTGCAGCATCTGCTGGATGCCGCGCATGGCCTCGGACAGGCCGGGGTCGTCGGGGCCGATCACGCCGGGCGGGTACACGATCGAGATCGGCGCGCCCTGATCCTGCAGCGTGCGCAGGTGGTTCTCCGGCGCCGTCTTCGACAGCGCGTAGGTGTCGCCGCCGTCCACGACCGGCGTCGATTCGTCGGCGACCTCGAGACCGGTCGTATCGAAGAGCGCGGTGGTCGAGAGATGGACGATGCGCGCGATCCCGTCCTCGAGGGCGCGGTCGATCAGCAAGCGCACCGAGCGCAGGTTTTCGCGCGCGACCCGTCGCGCCTCGGCGCGGGAGACGGCGAGGGCGACCGGAGCGGCGGTGTGGACGAGGCCGTCGCAATCGCGGAGGGCGTCGACGGTGGCCGGACCCGACGTGATCTTGCCGACCACGAGATCCGCGAGCACCTCCGGCCGGTCGGCCCAGAGCTTCCGCGCCTTCTCCCCGTTTCGCACGAGGAGCTTCACGTCGTGCCCCGCCCGGCGAAGGGCGCGGACCGTGTGGCTTCCGATGAAGCCGGTGCCGCCGGTGACGAGGATGCGCATACGGGTCCTCCGGGTGTTCGGAACGCGGATGCTCTTCAGACAAGAACCGCCAACACCGCGCCGTGTCAAGCGAATCGCGCCGACGGCAGGTCACGCGCAACTGAGGGGGCTACCCGCATCCCGCCGCGGCGCCTATCGTCCGGCCTGCGCTCGGGACCGATTCGGGAGGGTCGTTCCCCGCGCTCAGCACCTTTGGGGGGTGAAATGTCCGTATCGGGATCCGTAGCCGCGGCCTTCTGGCCGGTGGCCCGGGCGTTCGAACGCCAGCTCGACACCAGCGGCGGCGGGGCCGCCGTCTGCGTCTACTACGAGGGTCGCAAGGTCGTCGACCTGTGGGGCGGCGTGCGCGACGAGCACGGTCGACCGTGGCGCGAGGACACGATGTCGATGTCCTTCTCGACGTCGAAGGGCATCACGTCGACGCTCCTCAACCAGCTCGTCGACCGCGGCGAGCTCGACTACGACGACCCGGTCGCCCGCTATTGGCCCGAGTTCGGCGCCAACGGCAAGGGCACGATCAGCGTCCGCGACCTCATGAGCCACCGCGCGGGCCTCTCGCGCATCCGCCCCCTCATCGATCGCGGGGACCGGATCCTCGACTGGGACTACATGGTCGATCGGCTGGCTTCGGCCGAAGCGCGCCCGACCACGCATAGCGCCTATCACGCGCTCACGTACGGCTGGCTGACCGGCGAGCTGATCCAGCGCGTCACGGGGCAGCCCCTGGGCGACGTGATCCGCGACGAGCTCGAGAAGCCCCTCGGCCTCGACGGCATCTACATCGGCGCCCCGCCTGAGGCGAAGGCCCGCGCGGCACAGCTGTCGAGTCGCCCGGGCGCCTCCCGCTCCGGCCTGATGGACCGCATCTTCTCGGATCGCACCGCGACGAACCTCACGCGGCTCGGCCGTCTCGTCGGCTCGCGTCTCGATCTCAAGCACCTGCTCGACGCCCTCGTGCCTCCGGACGGCGCGGCGGCGATGTTCGACGACGAACGGATCCTCGACGTGCCCGTCCCCGCGGCGAACGGTCTCTTCACGGCGCGTTCTCTCGCGCGGATCTACGCAGCGATCGCGGAAGAGGGCACCCTCGACGGTATGCGCCTGCTCTCGCCCGCAGCCGTCCACCGCATGAGCCAGGTGCAGGTGAAGACCCCGGACCGGGTGCTGCCGCTCCGCATGTACTGGCGGCTCGGCTACCACACCGCGTTCACCTACAAGGGCGGACTCCGGACCGCGTTCGGCCACTTCGGCTTCGGCGGCTCAGGCGCCTGGGCCGACCCGTCGCGTCGCCTCTCGGTCGCGATGATCAACAACCGCGTCGGGGGCACGCCCTTCGGCGACATCCGGATCGCGGCGATCGGATCGTCGGTGTTGCGCGCGACGAAGCGGATGGAGCGGGACGGGGCGACCGGGGGTCTGCTGCGGGCGGAGAGCTACGGCGGATAGCTAGTCCTCGAACAAGCGTTTAACACTTGCCGACCGCCCCGTCGGGGACTTTCG
>CAZAUR010000002.1:0-124619 GCA_964488255.1 uncultured Spirochaetaceae bacterium
GCTAGGCCAAGTGGCGTAGCGTTAACCCGTGTCCAGGGAACCGGGGGCGGTTCAAGCGCAACGATTGCTGCGAAGTACAGGCATAGGTAAATCCCCGGGCCCAGTAGCTTCATAGGAATCCACACCACCACGGCGATGAACGCGAGTAGTTCCACGAGGAAAACCGGAACACTGGCAACGGCTTTCAGGGCTTGCCACCACCACTTTTCGTCGCGCATCTGATACCCCGCTCAGCCGTCCTTGGTCGATGCGGATCGCCACGAACCCGAGGCCGCAGACGCCCTTGGCTGCTGGCTGCGCGCGTCGGGTCGCCTGAGGATAGACCCCGGGCAGACGAGGATCGCGCGCAAGGATGAGGGCGAGTCGCACCAGGTGGGGTACGAGCCAAAACGACATGTGGATCCTCCCACAATCCTCGCCGTCGATCCGGTATGCGCGTTGCGCCACTCTCGGGCCACTAGCCGGCCGTCAGCCACCTGGAGGGTTCGCGATGGGAGCCACCACGGAGGCCGGAAGTTTCCGCCCAGTCAGGATAATCCGCGAGTCGGCCGAACAGGGTTGGGCCAACCCGCGGGTGTCTGCTAAACACCCGCCATCTCACACGTTCCGAGTCACCCCGGCGGTGCCTCGAACGAGGCGAGAAGCTCTTTCCGAAGGACCGAGGGGTTCGCCGGAGGCGCATCGGGACGATCCAGTCCGGACGATGGGCCAGCGAGGGCGGATCGCGCTCGATTCGGGGTCGGGGAGTAGGACGGCTCGGGGCGGAGGACCAACCGCCAAAGGAGAATTCCATGTCCGAGACGCCGGCACCGCCCGAAGAGGCAGCCGAGACGGCCGCTGCGCCCGCAGCCGCCCCCACCGAAACGCCCGCGCCCGCCGTTGATGCGGCCGCCGCCCCCCCCAACTCGAGCGCCGCAGGCGCCGCTTCCTCCAAAGAGAGCGAGATCGGGCAGGCCCTCAAGGAGCAGGAGCTCAGCATCCCCGCTTTGATCGAGGCCGGTGTGCACTACGGCCACCAGCCCGGTCGCTGGAACCCGCTGATGCGCTCGTACATCTTCGGCGAGCGAAACGGGACCCACATCATCGATCTCGACCAGACCCTGCCGCTGCTCGAGGAGGGACTCGACTTCCTCCGCGAGACGACCGCGGCCGGCGGCAAGGTCCTCTTCGTCGGCACCAAGCGCCAGGCGCAGGACTCGGTCATGGCCGAAGCCCGCCGCGCGGGTCAGCACTACGTGAACAACCGCTGGCTCGGCGGAATGCTGACCAATTGGAAGACCGTCAAGAAGTCGATCGACCGCTACAACCAGTACCTCGACACCCTCGGCAACGAGGACAAGCGCGCGGAGCTGTCCAAGAAGGAAGCGTCGCGCATGCAGCGCGCGGTCGAGAAGTACGCGAAGTCGCTCGAGGGCATCCGCTCGATGGAGCGCCAGCCTGACGCGATCTTCATCATCGACGTCGGCAAGGAGTCGATCGCGGTCCAGGAGGCGAAGCGTCTCCACATCCCGATCGTCGGCATCGTCGACACGAACAACAGCCCGCGCGACATCGACCTGATCGTGCCCGGCAACGACGACGCTCTCCGGGCGATCCACCTCTACTGTGTCGCCGCAGCCAACGCCTGTCGCGAAGGCTACGACCAGCACCAGCAGGAGCTGGTGGCGCAGAAGCGCGATCAGCCGGCCAAGCAGTCGGCCGATTCGGGTTCCGCGACCGGACGTCGCGTCGTCGAGATCAAGCAGCAGCCGCGTCGCGGCCGCAACCAGGGCGAGCGCTCTGCCGGTGGCGGCAAGAGCTACTCCGCAGGCGGCGGCAAGAACGAGGGCGCCGCGCCGAAGGCGGCCGCGCCCGCCGAGCCGGCCCCCGCGGCCGCGGCAGCACCCCCCGCCCCGGCGGCACCGGCCACCGAAGCGGCGCCGGCCGACGGCGAGAAGACCGAATAGCACCCTCGGGCTCTTGCGTGGGCCCGACCTGAAGATCCGAGAGCCCGTGCTCCCCGCCGAGGGGGCGCGGGCTCCCCAGCACGGATCGCGCGCCCCGCGGCGACGGCTCGCCGGGCCCGGCGCGTGCTCCGGGAGACCCAGACAGTGGCAGCGATTTCTGCGAAAGACGTGAAGGCCCTGCGCGACGCGACCGGCGCGGGCATGATGGACTGCAAGAAGGCCCTCTCCGAGGCCGAAGGCGACGTCGAAAAGGCGATGGAGATCCTCCGCGCCTCCGGTCTCGCCAAGGCCGGCAAGCGCGCTGGCCGCGAGACGAGCGAAGGCGCCGTGATGTTCTCCGCCCAGGGCGGCAACGGCGCGTTGATCGAGCTCGGCTGTGAGACCGACTTCGTCGCGAAGACCGACGACTTCCAGGCGCTCGCCCAGAGCGTGGCCGACGCCGTGGCCGGTGCAGGCGCCGTCGCCGATGTCGACGCCGCCCTCGCGGTCTCGATGGACGGCGGCTCGATCGACGACGTGATCAAGGCGACCGTCGGCAAGGTCGGCGAGAACATCCAGCTGAAGCGTGTCGCGACCGCCAACGTCGCCGGCACCACGGGTGGCTACATCCACGGCGGCGGCAAGCTCGCCGTGCTGGTTGCCCTCGAGACCGGTCAGTCCGGCGATGCCGTCGACGCGGTCGCGAAGGAAGTCGCGATGCACGTCGCGGCCCACGATCCGACCCCGATCGCCGTCGACCGGGACGACATGCCCGCCGACGCCGTCGAGAAGGAGCGCGCGTTCCTGGTCCAGCAGGCCAAGGAATCCGGCAAGCCGGACAACGTCATCGAGAAGATGGTCGACGGGCGCATCAACAAGTTCTTCCAGGAGAACACGCTGCTCGCCCAGGGTTTCGTCAAGGATCCCGACAAGAGCGTGCGTGATATCCTGAAGGAGGCCGGCGAGGCGGCCGGTGGCGACATCTCGGTCGCCTCCTTCGTCCGCTTCAAGCTGGGAGAGACCGCCGAATCGTGACGCCGACGTACCGGAGGATGCTGCTCAAGCTCTCCGGCGAGGGACTCGCCGGACCGCAGGGTTTTGGCATCCATCCGGGGGCGCTGGCGCAGGTGGCGAGTCAGATCCGTGAGGTCCATCAGCTCGGCGTCGGCGTGAGCGTGGTGCTCGGCGGCGGCAACATCATCCGCGGGATGGCGGCCGCAGCCGAGGGCATGGACCGGGCCCAGGCCGACTACATGGGCATGCTCGCGAGCGTGATCAACGGCATGGCGCTGCAGGACGCGCTCGAGCGGCAGGACGTACCGGTCCGCCTGCAGAGCGCCCTCGAGATCGCCCATGTCGCGGAGCCCTACGTCCGGCGGAAAGCGATCCGTCACCTGGACAAGGGTCGCGTCGTGCTCTTCGCAGCCGGGACGGGCAATCCCTACTTCACGACCGATACCGCCGCCGCGCTCCGGGCTGCGGAGATCGGCGCCGAGATCGTGCTCAAGGCGACCCAGGTCGATGGGGTCTACGACGCGGATCCCAACGAGCACCGCGAAGCGCGGCGCTACGATCGGTTGAGCTTCGGCGAGGCGATCGAACGGCGGCTCGGCTTCATGGATCAGACGGCGATCGCCTTGTGTCGGGAGAACGGGCTGCCGATCATGGTCTTCGACATGCGCGTTCCCGGGAACATCGTAAAGGCCGTGCGCAGGGAGCGGGTCGGGACGCTGGTGGACGAGGGGACCGAAGGGTTTCCGGACGAGGCGGTAGACTGAGTCCCGCGCGCGGCCGCGGGGCACGAGCCCGGCCCGGTCAGGGTCGGATCCCGCAGCCGAAGGATTTTCCGGTGCCGCGTACGGCGTCGGGCGTGACCGAGACGAACGAGCAGGAGGTGCAGCGAAATGGCGGACGAGGAAGACGTCCAGGCAGTGATCGACGAAGGCCGCGACGCAATGGAGAAGGCCCTCGAGCGATTTCGCAAGGAGCTGACGAAGGTGCGCACCGGCCGCGCGAGCACGAGCCTGCTCGACGGCATTACGGTCGACTACTTCGACACGCCGACCGCGCTCAATCAGCTCGCGACGCTCTCCGTCCCGGATCCGCGGATGATCGTGATCTCGCCCTTCGACAAGTCGGGCATTCAGCAGATCGAGAAGGCGATCCAGACCTCCGATCTCGGCATCACGCCGAGCAACGATGGCAAGGTGATCCGGATCGGAATCCCGCCGCTGACCGAGGAGCGCCGCAAGCAGCTCGTGAAGCAGGTCAAGAAGGTCGCCGAGGATCACCGCATCCGCGTTCGTGACGGCCGTCGCGACTCCCTCGGCCTGCTCAAGGATCTCGAGGAAGACGGTCTCTCCAAGGACGACCGTCATCGTGCCGAGAAGAAGGTGCAGGACGTGACCGACGAATACATCGGCAAGATCGACGAGCTCACGGCCCAGAAGGAGAAGGACGTCCTCGAGGTCTAGCCCTGCCGGCCGACCCGACGCGTCCTCGCTTCGACCCATGTCCCAGCCCACCTCGAACGACGAGAGAGTGCTCGACCCCGAAGTCGATCTCGCGCACGTCCCCGCGCACGTCGCCATCATCATGGACGGCAACGGGCGCTGGGCCGTCGAACGGGGACTCGAGCGCAACGCGGGCCACCGTGAGGGCATCGAGTCGGTGCGCGAGATCATCCGTGCGTGCCGCGACTACGGCGTCGAGGTCCTCACGCTCTACGCGTTCTCGATCGAGAACTGGAACCGGCCTAAGGGCGAAGTCTCGGAGCTGATGCGACTCCTCGAGGAATACCTCGAGACCGAGCTCGCCGAGGTGATGGAGCACAACGCGCAGGTGCGCTCCATCGGCCGCCTCGACCGGCTCCCCCCGAGCACCCGCCGCGCTGTTCAGCACGCCGTCGCCGAGACGGCGGACAACGACGGCATGAAGCTGGTCTTCGCCCTCTCGTATGGCGGCCGCACGGAGATCGTCGACGCGGCGCGGCGACTCGCGCGCGACGCCGAGCTCGGGCAGATCGATCCGGAAGGCCTCGACGAGAAGACGTTCGCTTCGTACCTCTACGCCCCGGACGTCCCGGACCCGGATCTGCTGATCCGGACCGGCGCGGAACAGCGCGTCTCGAATTTCCTGCTCTGGCAGATTGCCTACGCCGAGCTGCATCTGTCCGAGAAGATGTGGCCCGACTTCCGCCGCGCGGAATTCGAAGCCGCGATCGTCGACTACCAGCGCCGGGAGCGCCGCTTCGGCCTCACGAGCGACCAGGTCAAGGACGGCGAGGGCGGGGGCGCGTCTTGAGCGCGCCGAAGCGGCTCGCGCTCCTCGGGAGCACCGGCAGTATCGGCGAGCAGACCCTCGACGTCGTCGCCCGCCACCCGGATCGCTTCGACGTCGTCTCGATCGCGGCGGGCAGCCGCGTCGAGCGGCTGATCGAGCAGGCCCGCGAGTTCGCGCCTCGAGTGGTCTCGGTCGCGGACCCCGCGAACGTCGAGACGATTCGCGATGCCCTCGCGACGAGTGAGATCGCGGGCAAGGTCGACGTCGTCTCCGGCGACGCAGGGCTCGACGCGGTCGCGACCGAGCCGTCCGACCTCGTGGTCGCCGGGCTGGTCGGCGCGATCGGCCTGAGGCCGGTGCTCGCCGCGATCCGCGCGGGGCGGCCCATCGGGCTCGCTAACAAGGAAGTCATGGTCATGGCCGGCGCGCTCGTGCGCCGCGAGGCGAGCACGCACGGAAGCGAGATCATCCCGATCGACTCCGAGCACAGCGCGATCTTCCAGTGCCTCACGGGCAGCCGGCCCGAAGACGTCGCGCGGCTCATCCTGACCTGCTCCGGCGGCCCGTTCCGGACCTGGGCGCCCGAGCGGATCGAGCGAGCGAGCGTCGAAGAGGCCCTCGCGCATCCCAACTGGTCGATGGGCGACAAGATCTCGATCGACTCGGCGACGCTCATGAACAAGGGCCTCGAGGTGATCGAGGCGCGCTGGCTCTTCGACGTCCCGGCGGATCGGGTCGACGTCGTCGTGCATCCGCAGTCGATCGTGCACTCGCTGGTCGAGTACCAGGATCGCTCCGTGCTCGCGCAGCTCGGTCTGCCGGACATGCGCGTGCCGATCGCGGTCGCCCTCGCGTACCCGGAGCGCGTCGAGCTCGACGTGCCGCGACTCGACCTCGTCGAGCTCGCCCGGCTCGACTTCGAGGCGCCCGATCGGGAGCGGTTCCCGTGCCTCGACCTGGCGTATCGCGCGGTCGCGGGGAGCGAGGCGGCGCCGGCCGTACTGAACGCCGCGAACGAGGTCGCCGTGGAGGCGTTCCTCGCACGCCGGCTCGACTTCCCCGGGATCGCCGCGCTGAACGGCGCCGTCCTCGAGGCCCACCTCTCGGATCACGGCGGGCAGCGAGTGGACGCCCTCGACGAGGTGGTCGCCGCGGACGCCTGGGCGCGCGGGGCGGCCAGTGAATGGCTCGCCAAGCGGGAGCGGGGCGCCTGATGGTGCTGTTCGAGTTCTTCGACTCTCTGGTGGCCGTGATCCCGATGCTCGGGATCCTGATCGTGGTGCACGAGCTCGGCCACTTCCTGGTCGCGAAGGCGGTCGGGGTGCGCGTGCTCAAGTTCTCGATCGGGTTCGGCGCGCCGATCGGGTTCGGGAATTTTCGGCTGCGCTTCGAGCGGAACGGAACCGAGTACGTGATCGGCTGGATCCCGCTCGGAGGATTCGTGCGGATGCTCGGCGAGCCCTATCCAGGGGATGACGAGCTGGGGCCGCCGATCCCGGACGATGCCCGGGACGACGAGTTCCTCGAGCGCAAGCCGGTGTGGCAGCGCCTTTGTGTCGTCTTCGCCGGACCGGCGATGAACCTCTTGCTGCCCGTCGTGATCCTGATGGGCATGCTCTGGAGCGGGGTCGATCGCGCCGACGCGATCGTCGGCTTCGTCGAGGCAGGCTCCCCGGCAGAGATCGCGGGGGTGCTGCCGGGGGACCGGATCGTCTCGGTGGACGGCGAAGCGGTGCGACACTTCCGCGACGTTGCCTTCGCGGTCCGTGACCTAGCGCCGGGCGCGACGGTGACCCTCGGCCTCGAACACGACGCCGAGGCGCGCAGCGTCGACGTGACGCTGTCCAGCCAGGCCGTCCGCGACGGCTTCGGGGGAAACGAGCAGGTCGGTTGGATCGGCATCGCTCACGAACGCCGCGACAGTCGGATCGCCCTCACCGAACTCTCGTCGCCCGCCGGCGTGGCCGGGCTGCGTCCCGGAGACCGCGTGCGCGCGATCGGCGAGACCGAGGTCGATGGATGGGAAGGCCTCGCGAGTGCCCAGGCCGCGGCGCCTCCCGGACCCCAGACCTGGACCGTCGAACGTCCCCGCCCGCTTCCGCCCACAGCCCTCGCGCGCATCGAGCAGGGCGAAGTCGTCGAAGCGGAGGTCGACGAGCTCGAGCTGCGCGTTCCGTCGGCCACGGATCTCGCGGCCCTCGGCATCGTTCCCGCGACGGCGCTCGTCGGAAGCGTGAGTCCCGACAAGCCCGCCGCGCGCGCCGGTCTTCGCCGCGGAGACCTGATCCTGGCCGTCGACGGCGACCCGATCGGCAGCTTCCGCACTTTCGTCGCGAGGATCCAGACGAGCGAAGGGCGCGAGATGGCCGTCCGTTATGCCCGCGACGGAGAGATCCGGACGACGACGCTGAACGCGCAGGAGGAGACGGTCGACGGCCTCTACGACATCGAGGCGATGCGCGAGAAGGTCTACCGGATCGGCCTCGTCGCGCAGCCGGCGCTTCTCGCGGGCCCCTACGTCGAGCATCGCGTCCGCAATCCGCTCGTGTCGCTGCCGGAGGCGACGGCCGCCGCGTGGGAACTCACCGGGCGTTTCCTCGAAGCGGTCTCGCGCACCTTCTCGAAGGGCATGGGGGCGGACCAGATCTCCGGGCCGATCGGCATCGCCCGGATCGCGCGGGAGTCCCTCGACCGCGGCCTGATGGAGTACCTGCAATGGTTGATGCTCATCAGTATCAACCTCGCGATCATCAACCTCCTGCCGATCCCGATCCTCGACGGGGGTCAGGCGCTCATCTACACGATCGAAGGCATCAAGCGCTCACCCCTGTCGATGCGTGCGCGTGAATTCGCGAACTCCTTCGGCTTCGCGCTGCTCGTGCTGATCATGGGGCGCGCGTTCTGGAACGACCTGACGCCGACCTGGAATCGCTTCGTCGACTGGATCTCCTGCGCGCCCTGATCGCGGCGATCACCCATGCCCCTCAGACTCCTCGCCATCGAATCCGCGACGGACTGGCTCTCGATCGCCTTCGCCGAATACGAGACCGTCGCGAACGCGAAGACGCTTCTGTTATGCGAGGCGGAAGGCACTCGGCAGCACACGGCGCAGCTGATGCCCCTGATCGAGGGGGCGCTCGCCGAGCTCGGCTGGTCGGTCTCGCAGCTCGACGCCCTCGCGGTCTCCGCGGGTCCCGGCAGCTTCACGAGTCAGCGCATCGGTCTCGCGACCGCGAAGGGCCTCGCCTTCGGGCGCGACTGGCCAGGGGTCGCGGTGTCGACGCTCGAGGCGATGGCGCTCGGCGCGTTCGAGGAGGGGACGGTCGGTGACGTCGTCGTGCCGCTGCTCGATGCGCGCCGGGGCGAGTGGTACGCGGGCGGCTGGCGGCGCTCGGAGACCGGGTACGAAGTCGCCTTGCCCGAGGGTCTCTACGATCCGGCGACTCTGGCCGCGGATCTTCCGGGCGCGGTCACGCTCTGCTGCCCCGACCGGGCCGGCTGGGAGGTCGAGTTCGTCGACGCGAGCATCGACCCCGAAGGCCGGATCGAGGGGCGCGCCGCGCGGCCTCGCGCGGACCGCGTCGCGAGTCTCGGGATCGCCGCCCTCGAGCGCGGCGAGGGCGCGCCGGTCGAAGCGCTTCGCGCCCGTTACCTGCGCCGGGCAGAGGCGGAGGCGCAGCGCCTCGGCGGCCCGGTCGAGCAGGGCGAGGTGGCCCGAGTCGCGAAGGCGCCGACCCGACCCTGAGCGTCGCGCAGGCCCGCGAGGAGTCTCCCGGGGCCCGCGGGCCTGTCCGGCCTGCGTCGCTGGCGCGGACCGAAAACGTCGCGTAATCTCGCGCGCTTAGCGCTCTCGAACACCGTAGGGAGACGCTCCGGTCTCGCTCGGCGGCCCTGCCGGCCTGCCCACGGAGCCCCGGATTCACGAGCACGCCCAGACCCGTTTCCCGTCCCAAGCCGCCGCAGGCGACCGACTCCGCTCGGCGTCGAGCACGCGCAACCCAAGGATCCGACCTTCACATGGCACTCGACATCTACTACGACAAGGACGCGGATCTCGGACGAATTCAGTCCAAGAAGGTCGCGATCATCGGATACGGCAGCCAGGGCCACGCCCATGCCCAGAACCTCCACAACTCGGGCGTCGAGGTGATCGTCGGTCTCCGCAAGGACTCGTCGAGCTGGAAGAAGGCCGAGGGCGCCGGGCTCCGCGTGGCGACGGTCTCCGACGCCAGCCGCGAAGCCGATCTGATCATGCTGACGGTCCCCGACGAGCTCTGCCGCGGCATCTACGAGGACGAGGTCGCCCCGAACCTCGAGGCCGGCAACTACCTCGCCGTCGCCCATGGGTTCAACATCCACTTCGAGGCCGTGATTCCCCCCTCGGAGGTGAACGTGATCATGATCGCGCCCAAGGGCCCCGGCCACACGGTCCGCGACCACTACGAGCAGGGCCGCGGCGTGCCGTGCCTGATCGCGGTGCACCAGGATCCCTCCGGTGACGCCAAGCAGATCGCGCTCGCCTATGCGTCGGCGATCGGCGGCGGTCGCTCGGGCATCATCGAGACGACCTTCCGCGAGGAGACCGAGACGGATCTCTTTGGCGAGCAGGCGGTGCTCTGCGGCGGCCTCACGTCGCTGATGCAGGCCGGCTTCGAGACCCTCGTCGAGGCGGGCTACGCCCCGGAGATGGCCTACTTCGAGTGCATCCACGAGACGAAGCTGATCATCGACCTGATCTACGAAGGCGGCATCGCGAACATGCGCTACTCGGTCTCGAACACCGCCGAGTACGGCGACTTCGTGTCCGGCCCGCGCGTGATCGACGACAGCGTGAAGGCGCGCATGAGGGACGTCCTCACGGACATCCAGACGGGCGAGTTCGCCAAGCGCTTCGTGCTCGAGAACCAGGCCGGCAACCTCGGCATGCACGCGCGCCGCCGCGCGGCTGCGGAGCACCAGCTCGAAGAAGTCGGTGCCCGACTGCGTGGGCTGATGCCTTGGCTCAGCGAGCGACAGCTCGTGGACAAGTCGAAGAACTAGCGCGCCGGACAGCGGAGGTTCCTCGTTGACCGAAGAGCCCGAGAAGAAGCGCCGACGCCGGAGACGACGTCGGAGGCGAGACGATCCGGATCGCGCGGGGTTCGCGGCGCTGCTGCCGCAGCTGCTGACGACGGGGAACCTCGCGGCGGGCTTCTACGCGATCGTGAAGGCGAGCAGCGGCGACGTCGTGATCGCCTCCTACGCGATCTTCGTGGCGGCGCTCTTCGACATCCTCGACGGTCGCGCCGCGCGCATGACCGGTAACGTGAGCAGGTTCGGCGCCGAGTACGACTCGATCGCCGACACCGTGTCCTTCGGCGTCGCGCCCGCGGTGCTGGCGTTCTACGCCGGCGACTTCGCGAGTCTCGGCTGGGCCGGTTGGGTGATGGCCTTCACGTACACGGCGTGCGCGTCGCTCCGCCTCGCGCGGTTCAACGTGCGATCGGGGCGCTACCAGGGGCGCTTCGACGGCATGCCGACGCCGGCCGGCGCGGGCATGGTCGTGTCGACGGTGTGGTTCAAGAATTTCCTGGTCGGGCCGGAGGTCGGTCTCGGATTGCCGGCGCTGGTGCCGGCGCTGGGCGTGTTCTTCCTCGGGCTGCTGATGGTGAGCCCGGTCCCGTACCACAGCGGCAAGAACCTCCGCTTCGGTCAGAGCTACTCGACGACGGTGATCTCGCTGATCGTGCTGCTGCTGCTGATTCTGGAGCCCGGCCTCAACTTCTTTCTCGTCGGCGTGGTCTACGTGATCGCCGGGCCGGCGGGCATGCTGTGGCGCTGGAAGACCGGGCGTGAGCTGATTCCGGCCGAGGAGAACGGACCGCCGGGCGCGGAAGCCGAGTCGCCGAACGTCACGCCGATCGGAGACCGGCTCCAGGCGGAAGGCTCCGCCCAAGCTGGTACCTCCCAGGGAGGAGAGACCGCCTGATGACCGAGACGATCCGGATCTTCGACACGACCCTGCGTGACGGCGAGCAGTCGCCGGGCTGCAGCATGAACCTGCAGGAGAAGCTCGCCCTCGCGCGCCAGCTCGAGAAGCTCGGCGTCGACGTGATCGAGGCGGGCTTCCCGATCGCGAGCGACGGCGACTTCGAAGCCGTCCAGGCGATCGCCAAGGAGATCCAGGACGCGACGGTCTGCGGCCTCGCGCGGACCGGCCAGATGGACGTCGAGCGCGCGGCGCGCGCCGTCGAGGGTGCGCGCCACAGCCGGATCCACACCTTCATCGCCACCAGCGACATCCACCTCGAGCACAAGCTCCGCATGTCCCGCGAGCAGGTCCTCGCCGAAGTCGACCGCGCGGTTCGCCAGGCTCGCGACGAGGTCGAAGACGTCGAGTTCTCCGCCGAGGACGCGACGCGCTCCAATCACGACTTCCTGGTCGAGGTCTTCTCGACCGCGGTCGCCGCTGGCGCCACGACGCTCAACGTGCCGGACACCGTCGGCTACACGACGCCGAAGGAATACGGCGAGCTGATCGCCTTCCTCCGCGAGCGCGTCGAAGGCGCCGAGAACGCGATCTTCTCGGTCCATTGCCACAACGACCTCGGCCTCGCGGTCGCCAACAGCCTGTCCGCGATCCGCTCCGGCGCGCGTCAGGTCGAGTGCACCGTGAACGGCATCGGCGAGCGCGCCGGCAACACGAGCCTCGAAGAGGTCGTGATGGCGATCAAGACCCGCAACGAGGAATTCGACGGGATCGACACCGCGATCGAGACGCGCGAGATCTATCCGTCGAGTCGGCTCCTGTCCTCGGTCACCGGCGTCCAGGTCCAGCCGAACAAGGCGATCGTCGGCGACAACGCCTTCGCCCACGAAGCGGGCATCCACCAGGACGGCGTCCTCAAGGCGGCGATCACCTACGAGATCATGACGCCCGAGTCGATCGGTCGCGCGAGCAACGAGCTCGTGCTCGGGAAGCACTCCGGGCGCCACGCCTTCCGCGACCGACTCGAAGAGCTCGGCTTCGCGGTCGAGGGCGAGGAGTTCGAGCGCGCCTTCAAGCGCTTCAAGGATCTCGCCGACGCCAAGAAGGTCATCTACAACGAGGACCTCGAGGCAATCGTCGCCGACAGCGTCCAGACCGCGGGGGACCGCTTCCTCTTCGAGGAGCTCGTGCTCACCTGCGGCAGCGACGGCCCGCCCAACGCAAAGGTCGTGCTCGACCTCGACGGCGAGCGGAAGCACACGGAGGCGTCGGGCGTCGGCCCCGTCGACGCGATCTTCCGTGCGATCTCGGACCTGACCGGGACCGGCAGCGAGCTGATCCAGTACCAGGTCCACGCGGTCACGGCCGGACTCGACGCGCAGGGCGAGGTCTCCGTCACGATCGAAGAGGGTTGCCGCCGCGTCATCGGCAACGGCGTCCACGAAGACGTGATGGTCGCGAGTGCGAAGGCCTATGTGAACGCGCTCAACAAGCTCGAGTGGCACAAGCAGCGGCACGAGACGGACGAGCCGAAGGGCATCTGACCGAAGCGGACCGGGGGACCGATTCTGCGTGGTCGCCGGCGAGGGCGCTCGCTAAGGTGCGCCCGCCATGTCCCCGGCCCTTCGCACGTCCCGCCGATTCCGCCGCGGAATCGGTCTCTGCCTTCTGACATGCGCGGCGATCGCATCGCCGGCGTTCGCGCACGAAGACGAGCCGGTCGAGTCGATGGTCGTCTTCGGCCGCGCAGCACGGCAGATCGGGCACGCGAAGGCCGCGTCCGAAGGGCGGGTCGGCGGCCTCGATCTCGCGTTGCGGCCGACCGATCGCGTCGGCGAGCTGCTCGAGGCGGTGCCCGGGCTGATCGCGACCCAGCATTCGGGGGCCGGCAAGGCCAACCAGCTCTTCCTGCGCGGCTTCAACCTCGATCACGGTACCGACTTCGCGGCTCACTTCGACGGCGTCCCGATCAACTTCCGCACCCACGGCCACGGGCAGGGCTACCTCGATCTCAACTTCCTGATCCCGGAGCTCGTCGAGTCCATCGACTTCCGGAAGGGGCCGTACCGCGCCGACGTCGGCGACTTCGCCTCCGCCGGCGCCTCGCTCCTTCGCAGCTACGACGCGCTCCCGGAGTCGATCGTGTCGGTGACCGGCGGCGAACATCGCTACGTGCGCGGGGTGGTCGCGACGAACGTGCCCGTCGACGAGGGCGAGGCGATCGTGGCCCTCGAAGGCCGCACCTTCGACGACCCCTTCGACCTGTCCGCGAACCTGCTGCAGCTGAAGGGCTTCGCCAAACGCACGCTGCCGCTCGCCGGCGGCACGCTCCGGCTGAGCGGCCTCGGCTACTACGGCGAGTGGGACTCGACGGATCAGGTGCCGCGCGACGCGATCGAGACGGGTCGGATTTCGCGACTCGGCTTCCTCGACCCGGATCTCGGGGGCGAGACGCTGCGCCTGTCGGCGAACGCCGAGTGGGTCGAGGACGGTCCGTCCCCGCTGCGCCTGTGGACGTATCTCCTCTACTACCGGCTCGAGCTCTTCTCGAACTTCACCTACTTCGTCGATCGCGATCCCGAGGGCGACGAGCTCGAGCAGCGCGACGAACGCTTCGCCTGGGGCGCCCGCGCCGACACGACCTACGAGGGCGTCGTCTTCGACTCCGTCGACGTGACGCTTGGCGCAGAGACGCGTCTCGACGTGATTCCCGAGATCGGTCTGTACCGCACGATGGGTCGACGCCGCTTCGAGACCGTGCGCGAGGACTCGGTGACGGAGTGGTCGGGGTCGGGCTGGCTCGAGACGTCCTGGTCGCCGGTGCATTGGATGACCTGGACGGCGGGGCTGCGCGGCGACCTCTTCGTGTTCGACGTCGACGCGCGCACGGGCGTGGGCGCGTCGACGAACTCCGGGCGCGAGGTCGACGGCCTCGTGAGTCCGAAGCTCGGGCTCGTGCTGCACCCGCTCGACTCGGTCGAGCTCTACGTGAACGCGGGCGGGGGCTTCCACTCGAACGACGCGCGGGGCACGACGATCTCGATCGACCCGGGTACCGGGCTGGCGGCCCCGACCGTCGATCCGCTCGCTCGACAATGGGGCGCCGAGCTCGGCTCACGTTGGCAACCGGACGACCACCTCCACCTGACCGCCGCGGTCTGGTGGCTGAGATCCGAGTCCGAGCTCGTGTTCGTCGGCGATGGCGGATTCACCGAGGTGCAGGGCAGCAGCCGCCGCTTCGGCGTCGAGGTCACGGGTTTCGCGAAGCCCTGCGACTGGCTCGCCCTCGACGCGAGCTACGCCTGGTCGAGCGCGGACTTCACGGGCATGCCGGGTGGCGCCGATCGCGTGCCGAACGCCCTCGAGACGGTCGTGTCCGCCGGGGCGACGGTCACCGCCGGCGGCTTTTCGGCCAGTCTCCGCTTGCGCCACCTCGGCGCGTACCCCCTGAACGAGACCAACACCCAGCGCGCCGGCAGCACGACCCAGGTCAACCTCGGGGCCGGCTACGACTGGGAGCGCTTTCGTCTCGCGTTGACCGTCGTGAATCTGTTCGATTCCAAGGACAGCGACATCGAGTATTTCTTCGCCTCGAAGATCGACCCGGGCCCGGGGGCGCCGGTCGACGACGTCCACCGGCACCCCGTCGCGCCGCGACAGGTCCGCGTGACCTTCGCTGCGCGCTTCTGACGCGTCCCCGCCGGTTCCCGCTCGTATCCGCTAGGCTCCGCGCCCGCGCGAGCGCTGGCGACGCTGGCCCGCGCACTCCGCTCCAACGAGGTTTCAAGTGGCAGAGAAGATCCTATTGCTCCCCGGGGACGGCATCGGCCCCGAGGTCACCGAGCAGGCGCGTCTCGTCCTCGAGAAGGCCGGCGCCGGCGCCGGACTCAGCTTCGAGTTCGAAGAGGAGCTGATCGGCGGCTGCTCGATCGACGCGCACGGGACGCCCCTGCGCGACGAAGTGATCGAGAAGTGCCGGGCCAGCCGCTCGGTCCTGCTCGGCGCCGTCGGCGGTCCGAAATGGGACGACATGCCCGTCGACGTGCGGCCCGAGAAGGGGCTGCTCGCGATCCGGAAGGCCCTCGGGCTCTTCGCGAACCTGCGCCCGGCCCAGGTGATGCCCGCGCTCGTGAACGCCTCGGCGCTTCGCCCCGACATCGTCGAAGGCGTCGACATGCTCGTGGTGCGCGAGCTGACCGGCGGCATCTACTTCGGCGAGCCCCGCGGCCGCGAGGGCGAGAAGGGCAACCGCTCCGCCGTCAACTCGATGGTCTACGACGAGCACGAGGTCGACCGCATCACCCGCGTCGCGTTCGAGCAGGCGCGGCTGCGCCGCAACCACGTGACCCACGTGCACAAGGCGAACGTGCTCGACGTGTCCCAGCTCTGGATGGAGGTCGTCGACGAGGTCGCCAAGGACTACCCGGACGTGGAGCTGGCGCATCAGCTCGTCGATTCGTGCGCGATGCTGCTCGTGCAGGAGCCCAAGCGCTTCGACGTGATCGTGACCGGCAACCTCTTCGGCGACATCCTGTCGGACGAGGCCGCGATGATCACCGGCTCGCTCGGGATGCTGCCCTCCGCCTCGCTCGCCGAAGGCGGCTTCGGCCTCTTCGAGCCGGTCCACGGCTCGGCCCCCGACATCGCGGGCAAGGATCTCGCGAACCCGCTCGCCGCGATCCAGAGCGCGGCGATGCTGCTCGAGACCGCGTTCGCCGCGAAGGATGCGGCCGGCGCGATCCGCCAGGCCGTGACCGACGTGCTCGACGCGGGCCATCGCAGCGGCGACCTGCTGCTGCCGGGCGAGACCCGCGAGACGGTCGGCTGCAAGCGGATGGGCGAGCTCGTCCTCGAAGCGCTCGGCTAGCCCGGGCCGTCAGGAGTCCGCCATCGATGCCTATGCCGCAGGGTGACCCGTACCGGATCGTGATCTTCGGCGTGACCGGCCAGATCGGCCAGGAGCTCGTGGATCGCCTCGACGAGAGCGAGTGGAACGTCGCCGAGCTGATCGGGGTGGCTTCGCCGGACTCCGCGGGTCAGACCTTCACGTTCCGGGGCGAGGAGCTCGACGTCGCCAGCGAGTGGCCGGTGCTCAAGGGGCGGGACCTCGTGTTCCTGGCGAGTCGGGGCGTCGACGCCCTCGAGGTCGTGCGGGAGTGCCTCCGAGCCGAGGTCGCGTGCATCGACCTGACCGGTGCGGTCGCGGGGCAGGAGGCCGTGCCGCTGCCTTTCGATGCCGAGGAGGCGGCGGGGCTGGGGGCTGCCCCGCTCGTGGCTGCGGCGAGTCCGACGGCGCTCGCGTGGGCGGCGGTGCTGCGCGCGGTCGCCGGGGACGGACGGGTCGTCCGGGCCGTCGGGACGGTGCTCACGAGCGCCGCGGCCCATGGCCGGGCCGGCGTCGTCGCGCTCTCCGAGGAGTCGATCGCGCTCTTCAATCAATCCAGCGGTCCGGACCCCGGGCCGGCGGGCCAGTCGGTCGCGTTCGACGTGATCCCCGGCGGCGTCGAGGTGGAGCGCGTGCGCGGCGAGCTCGTGCGCGCCTGTGGCGGCGGAATCGCGACGGCGATCTCCGCGGCCCAGGTGCCGACCTTCGTGGGCGAGGGCGCGTCGATCCTGATCGAGCTGGATCACGCGACCGATGCCGGGACGCTCGCCGCGCGGCTCGAGACCTCATCGCAGCTGAACGTCATCGCCGACGGTCCGGGCAGTCGTGGGCTGGTCGCGGTCGAAGATGCGGGTCCGGAGCCGGCGGGTCCGACGCTGCGCGACGCAGCCGGGGAGTCCGGCGTGCTCGTAGGGCGGATCGAACCGGAGCCGTCGCTCGCCGAGGGACATGGCTGGCGGCTGTGGCTGACGATGGACCCGCTCAGGGTGGCAGCGGACCACGCGCTCGAGATCGGCGCGGCGCGGCTCGGCGCGGCGTGACCGAGGGCGGACGCGCAGCGTGACCGCCGACCGAGACGAGGCGCGGACGCGCACGTTCCGGCTGGTCCTCGAATACGACGGGCGCGACTTCGAGGGCTGGCAGGTCCAGGCCGGGCCGCGCCCCTCGCGGACCGTGCAGGGCGTCCTCGCCGACGCGATCGCCTCGGTGACCGGCGAGACGCCGCGAGTGCGCGGCGCCGGGCGCACCGACGCCGGCGTCCACGCCGAGGCCCAGGTCGCCAGCGTGGTCGTGGCGACCGGGCTTCCGCCGGAGCGGCTGCAGGCGGCTCTCAACGCGCGCCTTCCGGAGGACGTGGGCGTGCGGGGCTGCCGTGAGGCCGCGGCCGGCTGGGACGCCCTGCGGGCGGCTCGTGGGAAGCACTACCGCTACCGGATCTGGAACGGGCCGAACCGGTCGCCGCTCCGGAGCGGGCGCTGGTGGTGGGTCAAGGAGGCACTCGACATCGACGCGATCGCGGCGGCCGCCCGGGCCTTCGAGGGACGGCACGACTTCGCGGCGTTCCAGGCGGCGGGGTCGTCCGTGAAGACGACGGTGCGGACGGTGACGCGGTGTGCGGTGACGGGCGAGTCGAGGGGGGAGCTCGTCCTCGATGTCCAGGGCGAGGGCTTCCTGCGGCACATGGTCCGGAACCTGGCAGGCACCCTCGTCGAGATCGGACGCGGGCGCTGGGAAGTGGCCCGGGCTGGGGAGATCCTCGCCAGCGTCGATCGCGGTCGGGCGGGGCCGACGGCCCCGCCGCATGGCCTGTGTCTGGTCCGGGTCGACGATGACGAGGGACGGGGCGAGTCCCCGCCGGGAGACGGCGCGCCCTGAGAGGGCGTTTCGGTTGACTCCGACGGTCCCGTCGGGTAAACAATCGCGGTCCTGGACGCCCCTCCCGGGGGCGACAGGTGCGTCTCGCGCTGAAGCCGGCTGAGCCGGCGAGCGAGGGACCTCCCGAAACAGACCGAGTCCGCTGACTCGCTCCGCTGGCGATCGATCGCCACGGCTGAGCGACCACGGACGCTCGATTTCCACCGGCCGGGTCGCGCCGTCTGTGCCCGCCGGATCGTGAACGAAGAAGGAACCGACGCCCGATGGCCAATCGAGCCTTTGCCGCGACGAAGAGCGTGAGCAGCGACGAGGTGGATCGCGAGTGGTACGTGGTGGATGCCGAGGACCTGGTCCTCGGTCGCCTCGCGACCCGGATCGCGACCGTCCTGCGCGGGAAGCACAAGCCCAGCTTCACGCCGCATTCCGATACCGGTGACCACGTGATCGTCGTGAACGCCGAGAAGGTCATGCTCACCGGCCGCAAGCGGGAGCAGAAGACCTACTACCGCCACAGCGGCTACCAGGGCGGAACCAAGTCGATCACCGCCGACAAGCTGCTGGCGTCGGCGCACTCCGATCGAGTCGTGCGCAACGCGGTGCGCGGCATGCTGCCCAAGAACAGTCTCGGCCGGAAGATGCTCTCGAAGCTGCGCGTCTACGCCGGTCCCGACCATCCCCACGCCTCTCAGAAGCCCGAGGAGCTCCCCGTTGTCTAGCACTGCACCCGCCACCGGCGTCATCCAGACCACCGGCAAGCGCAAGAGCGCGATCGCCCGCGTCCGCCTCAAGCTGGGCTCCGGCCAGATCGTCGTGAACGGCAAGTCGATGGACGAGTACTTCCCCCGCGAAGCGCTCCAGATCCTCGTTCGCGGCCCCTTCGAGAAGACCGAGAGTCTCGGCCGCTACGACATCGAGGCGAACCTCAACGGCGGCGGCGTCGCCGGCCAGGCGGGCGCTCTCCGCCACGGCATCGCGCGCGCGATCGAGAAGCTCGACGAGACCCAGCGCGGCACGCTGAAGCGCGCGGGCTACCTCACGCGCGACCCTCGAAAGAAGGAGCGCAAGAAGTACGGACAGAAGGGCGCTCGCGCGCGCTTCCAGTTCTCGAAGCGCTAGGGCGCGATCGAAAACGACGTTTCAGCCGGCCGGGCTCCCTCTGGAGACCCGGCCGGTGTCGTTTCGGGACCGGTCGGGATCGCCCCGATTGACGCCCGACCCGGGCTCCCGCTATAAACGTCCGGACCCCCCCGGTCGAAGCAGGTGTGCGTGCAAACGAACTCCGCAGCGACCGCATCGCTGCGCTCCGCTGTGCCGAACCATAGAACGGCACGACAGTGGTTCGAGTGATCCGGCGGATCACCCGAAATCACAAGCAAAACGTCGTGAGAATCGTACCCACGACGTCGACGGCGGAGTTCCCCCGGTGACATCCCCGGCTGAAATAGACGCCACTTTGTCCATGACAGAAGAGGCGGGCCAAGGCATGTACTCCGCGTCCGATCCGACGGAGCTGGGTCTCTCCGTTTCGGCGATGGTCTGGCGCGGGGGCGAGCTCTTGTTGATGCGTCGATCCGACAACGGCTGCTGGGGATTGCCCGGCGGCTTCGTCGAGATCGGCGAGTCCGTTTCGGACGCGGCCCGACGCGAGGTCGCCGAGGAGACGGGGTGGAAGGTGGAGGTCGGCGCGTTGATCGGGGTCTACTCGGATCCCGGGACCAACGTGGTTGACTACGGCAAAAAAAAAGGCGCGGGTCCCGACGGCGGAGATCGGCGTGTGCAGATCGTAAACCTTTGCTTTCGGGCGGAGGCGATCGAAGCGGGCGAGATGACGACGCCCGACGAGACCTTGGAAATGGGATTCTTCGCAGCCGACGCGCTGCCCGAGCCCTTCGTTCCGATCCACGCGATCCGGATCGAGGACGGGCTGGCGGGGCGCGCCGAGGCGGCGGTCAGGTGACGACACGAATGGCGAGTGTGACGGGGGCGTTTTCATGCAAGAGGGCGCCGGGGGGAGAGCAACGATGAGTCCGCGACCGACCAAGTACATCTTCGTGACGGGCGGCGTGATGTCGTCTCTGGGCAAGGGACTCGCATCCGCCTCGATCGGCGCGCTGCTCGAGGCCCGCAGCCTGAAGGTGACGTTCCTGAAGCTCGACCCGTACCTGAACGTCGATCCGGGAACGATGAATCCGTTCCAGCACGGCGAGGTCTACGTGACCGAGGACGGGGCCGAGACGGACCTCGACCTGGGCCACTACGAACGCTTCACGACGACCGCGCTCAGCCAGGTCAACAACATGACCGCGGGCCGGATCTACGACCAGGTGCTCTCCGCCGAGCGCCGGGGCGACTATCTGGGCGGGACCGTCCAGGTCATCCCCCACGTGACCGACGCCATCAAGGGCGCCATCCGGGCCGCGAGCCAGGACTGCGACGTGATCCTGGTCGAGATCGGCGGCACCGTCGGCGACATCGAGTCGCTGCCCTTCCTCGAGGCCATCCGTCAGTTCCGGGCGGACGCCGGACGGGAGAACTGCTGCTTCATCCACGTCGCCCCGGTCCTCTATCAGTCGACCGCCGGTGAGGTGAAGACCAAGCCCGTTCAGCACTCGGTCAAGGAGCTGCAGACCGTCGGCCTCGCCCCCGACATCATCCTCTGTCGCACGGACCGCTACCTCGAGAAGAGCATCAAGAGCAAGATCGCGCTCTTCTGCAACGTCGACGAAGACGCCGTCATCACCGCCAAGGACGTGAGCTCGATCTACGAGGTCCCGCTCGCCTTCGCGAAGGAGAACCTCGACGAGAAGATCGCGCAGGTCCTCAACATGTGGACCGGCCGACCGGACCTGCGGCATTGGGAGCGTCTGTTCAACGTCCAGCAGAATCCCGAGAAGCAGATCCGGATCGCGATGGTCGGCAAGTACGTCGACCTGACGGAGAGCTACAAGTCGCTGAACGAGGCGCTCTACCACGGCGGCTTCGCCTGCGCGGGCGAGGTGAAGATCGAGTACGTCGACTCGGAGAAGCTCGTGGACACGTCGACCCTCGCGGGCTTCGACGGCATCTGCGTCCCGCACGGCTTCGGCTCTCGCGGCGTCGAAGGCAAGATCCGCGCGATCCAGTACGTGCGTGAGAACGAGATCCCGTTCCTCGGCATCTGCCTCGGCATGCAGATGGCCTGCATCGAATTCGGCCGCAACGTCGTCGGCCTCGACGGCGCGCACTCCTCCGAGATGGTCGAGGACTCGCCGCACCCGGTGATCGACATCCTGCCCGAGCAGAAGGAAGTGGAGGATCTGGGCGGCACGATGCGCCTGGGCGCCTACCCCTGTGTGCTGCAGCCCGGCTCCAAGGCCGCGGATGCCTACGGCAAGCTCGAGATCAGCGAGCGACACCGCCACCGCTGGGAGTTCAACGAGGACTACAAGGACCAGTTCCAGGCGGCGGGCATGCTCTTCTCCGGCTCGAGCCCCGACGGCCGACTCGTCGAGGTGATCGAGATCCCGAGCCATCCCTTCTTCGTGGCGTCGCAGTTCCACCCCGAGTTCAAGAGCAAGCCCTTCGACCCCCACCCGCTCTTCGAGGCATTCGTGCGGGCGGCGGGCAAGCGGAGTCAGGGCGCGGAGCCGGCGCCGACCGAGGAATAAGCGCCCGTCGAGCGGTCGCGAAGGGCGGCAAGCCCGCCGCGAATCCGCTAAAACCTGTGCTCTCGTGGGGCGTTAGCTCAGCTGGCTAGAGCGCCGTGTTCACACCGCGGAGGTCGGTGGTTCGAGTCCACTACGCCCCACCAGCATTTTTCGCGTTCGCACATCAACGCGGGTTCGGAACGGTTTCCCGCCTGACTGCATTCGCGCTTTCTGGTCTGACCATAGAGGGACGCGATGCACCGGCCGACGGTGCTCGCCCGTACGCTCGCGGTAGACTGGAGCGCCCACTGACGACTTCGTCGTCGGTCGTGGCCCGGTAGCTCAGCTGGATAGAGCGCCAGCCTCCGAAGCTGGAAGTCGCGCGTTCGAATCGCGCCCGGGTCACCATTTTACCGATCGGCGCTCTGCGCCTCTCGCCCGGCACGGTGGCCGGGCTTGCGCCGAGGGCTCTGGGGATGCGCGCGTGGCAGAGCGCGCCGCGTCGAGGAGCCGGCTTCGGAAAGATGCTGGAAGGGAGCTGCGAGCGATTAGCGAGCAGCGAGTAGGAGTGTCTCTGCGCGCAACGCGCGCGGAGACGCGAAGGTTCCGCGCGTTCGAATCGCGCCCGGGTCACCATTCCTTTTCCCTCGGCGCGTGCGCGCCTCTCGATCGGCCCTGGTGGCCGATCTTGCGCTGAGGGCTCTGGGCGTGCGCGCGCACGGTGCCCGGCTTGCGTGTTCGCTAGCTCCGCACCTTCGCCATGTCGCGCATGTTCGTCACCTGGCCGGCTTCGTCGCCTAGCAGGACGTCGTTGTAGTGGCGTTCGCCGCGGTGGTGGCCGCCGCCGGTGCGGCCGTAGCCCATGAGGATGCAGCTCCGGAACGGCCCTTCGGTTCCGGTCGGGGGCGGGGCGACGTGTAGACCGTCGCCGAAGTGGAAGGTGATGTCGCCGGGCTGTGCGGGCGGGCCGACGCCAGTCGGGGCGGATGCGGCGTCTCCTTCGATGAAGGGGAACGAGCTCTGCCAGGAGCTCGGGAGGAAGCGGATCTGTCCGGCTTCCGGGGTGTTCGGGCCGAGGAAGATGCTGAGCACCGCGGTCGGGCACATGCTCGCGTGGCCGCCCATGCCGCAGTCGCGGTGCCAGGGCAGGTCGCCTAGGCCTTCGGCGACGCCGGGCTGCTTCCAGAGGAGCGCCATGCCGTCCTTGTCCTCGGCGCGCTGCTTGTGCTCCATGGGGACGTCACACAGCTCGGCGAACCGCTCGAGTCGCGGGTCGCCGTAGAGCGCGCGGATGTTGGGCTGCGCGCCGGCGCGGAGTACGCGACACAATACGGAGTCGCCGGCCTCGTTCTTACCCCACCAGGATTCCTGGTCGCCTTCGACCGCAGCGGCGCGCAGGCGTTCGCCGTCTTCGCGGAGCGTCGCGACTTCTTCCGGCGAGAGGACATTGCGCACCCAGAGGTAGCCGACGACGCGGAGGAACTCGGCCATCTCGGCGGGATCGTCGTCGACCTCGAAGGACCGGGTCGGGTCGATCGCGCGGCCGCGCGCGTCGCGCAGGTCGATGGCGTCGGGGTCGTAGACCGGACGATCGCGGAACATCCAGCGCAGGGCCGGCTCCCACTGCAGCAGGTCCATCAAGTCGCCGCGAACCGTCTTCGCGCGGTCGCCGTAGACCAGGCCGGCGGAGGATTCGAGGTCTTCCGTCAGGTCGACGAAGCTCTCGCGGGCGAGCTCGACGACCGTCGCGGCACCCGCGTCGCCGGACTCGACGCCGATCCGGCCCGTGTCGGCGGAGGGCGTGTAGGTGAACGAAGCCCCGGACTCGCGCTCGCGGATCGCGAAGGGGCCGAGCGTGGCCGCGTAGGAGGTAGGGAGCCGGCTCTCGCGTTCGGCGAGGCTCTGGGCGAGTCGCAGCTGGTGGTAGTCCTCGAAGGAGGTCGCTTCGGTCGGACGGGGTGCGGCCATCTCGGATCCTCTTCTTCGCGTGGACGTGAGTTGGGACGACCCGGAAAGCGTAGCGACACCTGCTACTCGCTGTCCTCGTCCGGCAAGCGCTGCTGGGGCCCCAGCTCCTCGCCCCATTGGTAGTCGCTCCGGCGAAGCAGGCAGCGTTCGCCGCGTCGCGGCAGCTCGTTGCCCTCGACCTCGAAGATCGGGTCGATCTCGTCCTTCACGTCCGGATCGCCCAGGTGCAGGTCGCCGACGACCCCCGACGGCTCCGCGTCCACTGCGAGCCCGGTTCGTAAGACCTGGACGAGCAGGTCACAGCGGTACTGCACCGAGTCGAGATCATCGTGTCGCATCTGCTCCGCGAACATGTGCCGCTCGATCGCGGCGAGGTGGGCGTTCATGTCCCAATCGCAGCGCTCGGCTCGACCGCCGGAGTCGAGCATGCAGATGTCGTGGTTCCGACAGGCGAGATCGACGGTATCGATCGGGCGCGTGCGATAGAGGTCGAGGACCCGGTCACGGCGCACCTTTGCGGGCAGCGCCCGGAAGTCCTTCGCCCAGCCCTCGCTCGGGATCTCGATCCGCGGATAGTCGCGGCCGCAGAAGCAGCCGTAGCGGAAGTCGCGGCTGAGCGTCGTGCTCGCCACCGCGGGACGTCGGCAGGGCGTCGACTCGGCGATCGCGCGCTCGATCTCGGGGTTGAGCGGCGGGAAGGCCTGTGGGTCGGGCCGATAGCTGGCCGAAGCGCAGCCGTAGCTCGTGCCGAGCAGGAAGAGCAGGGTTGCGGAAAGGCGCAGGGCGGTGCGCGCAGTCGTCATCGGATCGCTCCGGGAAGCGAAGAAGAGGCTTCCCATTGCGGGGGGCGAGGGGAGTCTAACCGGATGAAGCGCGCGCGTCGCGCAGAACGGTCGATCGGGTCGACTGCGGTAGTCTCGGGCGCCGATGGCCGCCGACGATCGCGATCGAGAGGAGCCCGGGACCGAAGCGCAGCGCGACGCGGTGACGTCGGTCGATGCGCTCGTGCGCCTGCTCGAGTCCCTGGTCGACGATCCGGAAGCCATCCAGGCGCTGGACGACGAGATTCACGAGCGGCTCCGGATCGCAGCAGGTCGCCTGGCGCTGCCGGATCGCTCCGAGCGGCGTCGGTTCGCGCGAGTTCGTCGCGGCGCGCGCCGACGCGAACGCCGCGAGCGGGACGACGCGGCGCTCGAGGCGACGAGCAATCGCGCGCGCAAGCGGGCGCTGGCGTTTCCGGCACCTCCGCCCGATGCGTCGCTCGAGCCCGAGGCGCGGCGGCTCCTCGAGCACCAGGCGCGCGAGCGAGAGGCGGACGCGAGCCGCGCCCGACTCGACAGCCCGCGCGACTGCTACGTCTGCAAGGCCGAGTTCGACCTCGTCCACCACCACTACGATTCGATGTGCCCGGACTGCGCCTCGCTCAACTGGGCGAAGCGCGGCCAGACTGCCGATCTCACGGGGCGGGTCGCGCTCGTGACCGGGTCGCGCGTCAAGATCGGCTTCGAGATCCTAGTCATGCTCTTGCGCGCCGGGGCTCGGGTGATCGCGACGACGCGGTTCCCGGTCGATGCCGCGCAGCGCTTCGCCCGGGAGCCCGACTTCGACGTGTGGAGCGAGCGGCTGTCTCTGCACGCGCTCGACCTACGCAACACGCCGTCCGTCGAAGGCTTCTGCGCGGAGATCCTCGAGCGTGAGTCGCGACTCGACTTCCTGATTCACAACGCCTGCCAGACAGTGCGCCGTCCGCCCGCCTACTACGAGGAGATGGTGGCGCAGGAGGATCCGGCTCGACTCGGCGCGCCGGCGGCGCGGCTCCTGGGAACCGGCGACTCCGATCGCGCGCTCGTGGCCCGCGACGACGCGCGCGACGTGGCGGAGCTCTCGATCGTCGACCTGCTGGGCGAGGCGGACCTGGCCCCTCTCTTCCCGGCCGGGATCCGCGACGGCGAAGGCCAGCCCCTCGACCTGCGCGAGAAGAATTCCTGGCGGCTCGACCTGCACGAGGTCTCGACGGTCGAGCTGATCGAGGTGCAGCTCGTGAACGCGATCGCGCCCTTCGTGCTGAACGCGCGACTCAAGCCCCTGATGCTCGCGGTGCCGACCCACGACAAACACATCGTCCACGTATCGGCGATGGAGGGCCAGTTCTACCGCACGTTCAAGACCACGCGACACCCGCACACGAACATGGCCAAGGCCGCGCTCAACATGATGACCCGCACGTCCGCCGCGGACTTCGCGAAGGACGGGATCTTCATGAACAGCGTCGACACGGGTTGGGTCACGGACGAGGGCCCTTTTGTGAAGGCGGTCGAGAAGGAGCAGGCCCAGCGATTCGCGCCGCCCCTCGATTCGGTCGACGGCGCGGCGCGGGTGCTCGATCCGATCTTCTCCGGGTTCGCGACCGGCGAGCACTACTGGGGGCAGTTCCTGAAGGACTACCGCCCGACCCGCTGGTAGCGCCGGGTCACGGCGGGAACTCGTACCCCGCGAGCGGATCCCCCGCGTCGGTCTCGGGCACCGGCAGGATCTGCCGCAGATGGTCCTCGAGCTTCCATCCGAAGCGTTCCTCGCGCGCCTCCCACTGGTCCGGATAGCCGAGGGAGACCTCCTCGAAGCGCACCCCGTCGACATAGCGGGTGCACGGGATGTGGATGTGGCCGGACACGACGGTCGTGGCCCGGTAGCGGCGATGCCAGTCTTCGGTCGCTCGGGTGCCACACCAGACCATGAAACGCGGGATACGCGGCAGGACCGCGTGCTCCTGCCGGAGCGGGAAGTGTGCGATCAGGACGAGGGGGTGATCGTGCTCGGCAACCGCGGCGTCGAGGCGGCGCTCGCTCGCGGCCACGCGCGCGGCGCACCAGTCGCCGATGCCCGGGTAGGGCTCGGGCTGGAGCAGGGCCTCGTCCGTACAGAGCACGTTCTTCTCGCGCGCCCAGGCGATGGCCCCGTCGATCGGGATCTCGTCCGGGCGGAAGCTGTAGTCGTAGAGGACGAAGAGCGGGGCGAGCACGTGCGGACCGCCTTCCCCCTCCCAGACCGGGAACGGATCCTCGGGTGAGAGCACGTCGTGTCGGCGACACAGGTCGACCAGCGCCTGGTAGCGCGCGACGCCGCGGAGTCCCGTCTTGCGGGGGACCGTCCAGAGCTCGTGGTTGCCGGGCACCCAGAGGAGCTTCGCGAACTTCTCGCCGAGCAGATGGAAGGCGGTCTCCACCTGCTCGAGCGTATCGCCCACGTCGCCGCACAGGATCAGCCAATCGTCGGGATGCGCGGGGAACTCTCCGATCGCCTCGAGGTTCCGGCGGTAGCCGACGTGCAGGTCGCTGATCGCCCAGAGCTTCACGCGGGCGCTGCTCCGACGTCTGCGTAAGCGTCCGTGTAGCGCTGGAAGCGTTCACGGACTTCGTCCTCATCGAGTCCGTACTCGTCGAGGGTGTAGCGATGGGCGCCGTGCTTGCCCTTGGGGTTGTCCTCACGGAAGCGTCGGATCGCGGCGTCGGCTTCGTCCGTGTAGTCGAGACCGAAGTGCTCGTGGATGTCGCGGATCGCCGCGATCGGATCGCGGACGAATCGCTCGAAGGGGAGGTCGTAGAACTGCGCCGGTTCCGCCTTCTCGCGGGCGTCCATCATCGTGTAGATGCTGCGCTCCCAGAGCGCGAGGGTGGAACGACCGAACTCGCGGATGTCCGTCCCCTCGTTCATCGCCGAGCGCGAGGACCAGCACAGGCTGCACACCGACGCGATCATGGGCACCGGGTCGCGGTGGGTCTGGATGATCATCGCGTCCGGGTACACGTCGAGGAGCGCCGACGGGCCGAAAAGATGGGTCGCGTCCTTGAAGAGCCAGCGCTTGTCGGGCTCCCGGTGGCCGATCAGTTGCGCGTTCCGGCGGTGACGCGCGTAGACCGGTCGCATGTCGGCGTCCGCCCACCACGCCGCATAGCCGCGCACGTCCGCGTTCGCCTCGTAGGAGCTGTGGACGAAGTTCTGGGCGAAGAGGTTCCAGCACTCGTCGGGCAGGAAGGCCTCGATCTCGTGGATCGCGCGCATGTCGGGGCTACGGGCGAACATCATGTCGACCCGCGCGACCGCAGCCTGGTAGTCGGCGTCGGCGTCCCAGTCGGCGCGGGCGGGGCGCGGCTTCGGGGCGCGCATGAGCCAGTGCTCGAAGGCCTGGAGCCCGGGATCCTGGGCCATCAGGTGGTGGAGCGCGGTCGTTCCGGTCCGGGGCAGCCCGACGATCACGAAGGGGCGCTCGATCCGGGCGTCGCTCGCCTCCGGATGTCGCCGCCAGCCCTCCTCGCAGAGGAGCCGCGCCTGGAGCGCGTCGGTGATCATCGTCTGAAGGGCGATCTCGCCGACCGGCGTGAGACGCGCATCTTCGTCGAGGGATCGGCACAGCACTCCGAGCGCTGCGCGATAGTCGTCGTCACCGAAGTCTTCGAGGCCGCGCGCTTGCGATGCCTGCGTATGGAAGCGGTCGATCGATTCGCTGAAGCTGAACGGCGCCAAGGTTTTCCTCCGCGCCGCACGATAGTCCAGAGTCGTCTTGCGGTCGCCGTGGCCGGGCTATCGTCGTTCGGCGCTGCGGAGCGCGAGGAGGGGAACGGATGATCTGGACGGGATCGACGACGCGGCTCGCTCGGGCGGGACTCGCGCTCGCGCTGTTGGGAATGCTCTCGGGATGCGCCGGATCGGCGCCGATCGCGAAGGAGCCCGAGGCCGAGCCTTCGCCCTACGCCGATCTCGCGAGCGTGCGCGCGTTCGAGCAGGTCCAGGCGACCCTCGAGGCCATGAAGCAGGTCGTCCTCGAAGACGCCGAGACCGAGCGCGAGGCGAGCGAGGGCATGCGCGCGGTGCTGCGCACCTTCGCGATGTCGATGGACACGGCTGGCGACCAGAACCCCAAGGCGCCGCACTTCGCCCGCATGGACACGCGGATCCGCAAGGTCGGCGGAGACAACCCGGATGCGGAGTACGACAATCTCGCCCTGGACAATCGCTGGGACTACGTGATCCGCGGCAACGTCGGCACCGTTCGCCACGTGAGCTTCACGATCAACGGCGCCCCCGGTGCCGACGGCCGTCGCTCGCTCCTGGCCTACTACAACGAGCGGACCCTCGGCGCCGACGAGAACGGCGAGTTCGAGATCCACCTCACGAAGGCCGACGACGGGGGACCGAACTGGGTCGACACGTCCGGCGGTGTCGGCTCGATTCTCGTCCGCCAGTACATCGGCGATCGCGAGAAGGAAGTCCTCGCGACCTACGACATCGACGTCGTCGGCCGCACCCCCTACGAGGACATTCCGCATTCGACGGACGGCGAGATCGCGAAGGCGCTGATGGAGGCGAGCTACGGGCTCCGCTTCATGTTCACGATGCACCGCACGATCCAGCCGGAGCTCTGGGACACGCCCAACGAGTTCGCGCGCCTGAACTCCGACACCTTCGGGACCGACATCAGCAGCGCCGACAACCTCTACATGTTCGGCACGTACCAGATCGAGGAGGACGAGGCGCTCGTGATCGAGCTCGATCCCCTCGACGTCCGCTACTGGAACCTCGCGATCGAGTCCCGCTGGCACGAGACCGTCGACTACCGCAAGCGCCGCACCCATCGCAGCCTCGATCACTCGGTCGTCGACGCGGACGGCAAGCTCCGCTTCGTGCTCGCCCACGGCAAGACGCCGCACCCGAACTGGCTCGAGACCGGGGGCCATCGCGAGGGCTGGATGACCTTCCGCTGGGTAGGCGAACGGGACAGCGAAGTCGCGCTACCGATCGTCCTTCGGATCGACCGCGATGACGTCGGCCGGGTCCTCGCCGAGCGGCGAGGGGAGGGCGCGTGAAGTTCGGCCTCTTCCACGAGCTCGCGACGCCGCGGCCCTTCACGCCCGAAGTCGAAGCGAAGGTCGTGCACAACGCCCTCGAGCAGGTGCGCGTCGCGGACGAGGTCGGGTTCGACACGGTCTGGGCGGTCGAGCACCACTTCCTCGAGGGCTACTCCCACTCGAGCGCGCCGGAGGTCTTCCTCACCGCCTGCGCGACCCAGACCGAACGGATCCGGATCGGCCACGGCGCCGTGGTCTGCGTGCGCGAGATGAACCACCCGATTCGCGTCGCCGAACGCGCGGCGATGCTCGACATCATCTCGAATGGGCGGCTCGAGTTCGGGACCGCGCGATCGTCGACCTGGACGGAGCTCGGCGGGTTCGAAGCGGACCCGGACCGGACCAAACAGGACTGGGACGAGTACGTCCGCGCGATCCCGGGCATGTGGACCCAGGAACGTTTCTCCTGGAAGGGCAACTGCTTCTCGATGCCCGAGCGCGCGGTGTTGCCCAAGCCCCTGCAGCAGCCGCATCCGCCGATGTGGGTGACCGTGACGAGCCCGGGGACGGAGCTCGATGCCGCGGATCGCGGACTCGGGTGCCTCGGCGTCTCGACGGGCGGGGTCGCGGACCAGGAGCGGCGGACGAAGGAGTACCACCGGCGGATCCAGCTCTGCGATCCGATCGGCCAGGTGAACGACCGCGTCGCGACCCTCAACTTCATGTACTGCCACGAAGACCTGAAGACCGCGGCCAACCGGGGCATGAGCTTCCTCGGCCTCTTCGGCCTGCTGAACTCACACCTGCTCTTCACGCGCGAGGCCTATCCGACGACCGCCTATCAATCCCTCGGTGGACTGTCGGCGCCCCCGAGCTCGAAGAGCGGGGGGAATCCCGGCGCGGAATACGGCGTGCCCGAAGGCGTCTGCATCGGCGATCCGCCGGCGATCATCGAGGCGATCAAGCGCTGGGAGTCCGTCGGCGTCGACCAGATCAACTTCCTGGTGAACGCCTGCGAGACGCTGCCCCAGGAGCAGGTGCTCGAGAGTCTGCGCTTCTTCGCGCGTGAGGTGATGCCCGCGTTCCAGGAGGACGCGGCATGAGGGGAGGCGTTCGCTGATGTTGGTCGGAACCGACGACCCCCAGCGCCTGGCCGTTGGCGCGCCGGAGATGCGCGCGCTCGACACCGAGGCGCTCGAACTCCCGGGCGTAGTCTTTCTGCAGGCCCTCTTCGAGATCGAGTCCGGCGCGATGTGTGAGATGTTGCCACCGGCGCTGCATCCGACGCTGCCGCCGGTCGCGGGGATCGTCGCCTACGACGTGCCGGAGTCTCCGTGGGGCGCCTTCCGGATCGCACAGCTGCGCGTGCAGTGCCGAAGCGGGCTGCGTCCGCGTGCGCTGCTCGTCGCCGCGGTCGTCGACGTGCCTGAAGTCGGCGCGGCGCTCGCGCAGCGCTTCGGATTCCGGGTCGCGGCGGGCGAGGTCCGGCTCGAGCGCGCCTACGATGAGACGCGCATCGAAGTCGCCACCGGCGGGGCCGACGCGTTGGCGGGCTCCCTGCGCGGGCCGATGCGGATCGGCGAGTCCGACACGCAGTTCGTGTCGTGCATGCATCCGGCGCAGACGCCGCGGGGCTACCGGCTGGTGCAGGTCGATACGCGGCACACGGTCCACCGCGTGGAGCGCGCGCGCTTCGAGGTCGAGGCCTTCGACGGCGCGGCCTGGGGCGAGGCGCGGATCCAGCCGACGCTCGGTCTGCCGGGGGTCGTCGGCCTGGCCGACCTGACCCTCGACCCGATCCGCTTCCTGTGTCGCCCGGACGTCATGGCGTTCGAGGGCAGCGAGTCCGTCGATCCTTAGGCCGGTAGGCCGGTAGGCCGTTAGGCCGGACGGACGACGGCAGGGCGCGCGCAGTCGGTGCGCATGCCCCCGGCAATTCGCGTCCCAGCGGACATTGCATTCTGAATGCGGGGTTTTCGACTCACCCAACGCCCCCGCTGGCCGATGCAGGACCTCAGTGAATCGCCGCGGACCGCTTCCGGTTCGCGGGCACTGAGGTGCTTCGATGTCGACCCCCCGATCCTCCGCTTTCTCCCGCTTGTTGCGCGCGTCGCTCTTCGCGATGGTGCTCGGTTCTCTCGCCTGTGCCGGGATGCCGACGCAGCTGACCGAGCTGATTCCCGGGCCGTCGGCCGAATTCACCGGGCAGATGACCCTCGAGCCGAGCGGCCCCGGCGCCGTCTACGCGACGCCGCAGCAGGCCGCGATGGACGCGCTCGCCTGGTGCTACCTCGAATCGCGCGAGCGCCCGCTCGACACACGGCGCGCGCGCGGCGGCACGATCCACGTGGTCGAGGGCGGCTACAGCTACGACACCCCGGACCTCGAGAACCGCGCGTCGGGTCTGCTCGCCTATCGGATGGGTCCGCGGGACGTCGCGCATTTCCGACACTATCCCGTGCGGCGCAGCGCCATGCGCGGCTTCCGCTCGGTCGATCACGAGGCGCACCGCCTGGTGGATCAGGTCGATCCGGTCTCGCGCCCGTTCTACTTCCTGACGCCCGAGCGCGGACTCCACGTGTACGAAGGCACGCAGGACGGCGTGCGCGCCATCGCCCATGTCCGCTTCGGCACGCTCCGCGGTGACACGTCGCTCGCGATGAGCGTCCCGGAGAGTTTCCGTCAGGAGCAGCCGCTCGCGCTCGACGACACGCGGCGCTGATCCGCACGTCGGAACGTCCCTGAGAAGGCCGGCAACGGTCGCTGCGCCCCCGCTCCAGATCGGAGCGGGGGCGCTTTCTTTTTCGGGGCTCGACCTCACGCGCGCTCGCGTCTCGACAGCGCCCCGGGAGTCACTACGCTCGGCGGACCCCATGAGGCCGTTTCCTCCGGCCAGGAGTTCCGCATGTCAGCTGTCGACCCCGATCAGATCGTTCGAGACTTCAGCGCCGCCTGGGGCCGCGCAGACCTGGAGTTCATCATGGACTGCTTCGCCGAGGACGCCGTCTACCACAACATGCCGATGCAGCCGGCCGAGGGGAAGGCGACGATCCGCGCCTTCATCGAGGGCTTTCTCGAGACGAGCCCGAGCGGGATCGACTTCGAGATCGTGAACCAGGTGGCCGCCGGCAACCTCGTGATGAACGAGCGCATCGACACCTTCGAGGGCGAGAACGGCAAGACCGCCGCGCCGGTCGCGGGCTTCTTCGAGCTCGACGACGCGGGCAAGATCAAGGTCTGGCGCGACTACTTCGACATGGGCGCGTTCAACCTCGGCTGAAGCGCACGTGACAACCCCCGTCGCCCCTGAAACTCCTGGCGAGGAGGAACTCTCCCCGCGCGTGACCCGCTACGCGCTGGGGATGATGACCCTCGCCTACGCCTTCAACTTCATCGACCGACAGATCCTCGTGATCCTGCAGGAGCCCATCAAGCAGGAGATGGGCTTGATGGACTGGCAGCTCGGACTGCTGTCCGGATTCGCCTTCGCGCTGGTCTACGTGACCGCCGGGATCCCGATCGCCTACTGGGCGGACCGGGGCAATCGAAAGAACATCATCTCGCTCGCGGTCGCCGTCTGGAGCGGCATGACCGCGCTCTCGGGGCTCGCGCAGAACTACCTACAGCTGCTGCTGGCGCGGGTCGGCGTCGGTCTCGGCGAGGCCGGCGGCAGCCCGCCGGCGCACGCGATGATCAGCGACTACTACGCGCCCTCCGAGCGCGCCGGCGCCCTCGGCTTCTACTCGGCGGGCCTCCACTTCGGCATCGTCCTCGGCTTCCTGCTCGGCGGCTTCATCGAGGAGGCCTTCGGCTGGCGTTATGCGTTCATGGCCGTCGGGGTGCCCGGGGTGATCTTCTCGGTCGCCTTCTTCTTCACCGTCAAGGAGCCGCCGCGCGGGCGCTGGGACTCGGCCAAGGCGGCGCAGTACACGCCGAGCGTGAGCGAGACGATCGAGGTCCTGAAGCGCTACCCGTCCTTCTGGCTGATCGCGATCGCCTGCGGCCTCACGGCCTTCGGCGGCTACGGCGTCGGCAACTTCCTGCCCGTCTACATGATCCGGAGCCACGGTCTCGAGGGCTCGGAGCTCGGGATCCTGATGGCCTTCGGCGGGGGTGGCGCCGGAATGGTCGGCACCCTCTTCGGCGGACGCATCGCGGATCGCCTCGGGGCGGGGGACTCCCGCTGGTATCTGTGGCTGCCGGCGGTGGCGGGGACCCTCGCCCTTCCGCTCGTCTTTCCGATGTTGTTGTCGAACTCGACGGTGCTGGTGGCCGGCGCGATGGTGGTGGTCACCGCGCTCACGAATACCTATCTCGGGCCGAGCCTGGCGACCTGCCATGCGCTGGTGCCGCCCGCGATGCGCGCACTCACCTCGGCCATCCTGTTCTTCGTGCTCAATCTGATCGGGCTGGGCGGTGGGCCGCTCGTCGCCGGACTCTTGAGCGACTACTTCCAGGGTAGCTACGGCAGCGACGGGCTTCGCTACGCGCTGCTCGTCGTCGCCATGATCGCTGTGCTCGGCGTCGTGTTCTTCGTGCTTGCGGCACGACGACTGCCGGCGGACTTGGCGCGGCGGGACGCCTAGTCGGCGCGTCGCGTCCCCGAGACGATCCAGAGGGGGTCCGCGCCGGGCGGCGATCGATCGAGCGCCTCGATCGCGTCGAAGTCGCCGCAGTCGGCGTGGTAGTCGCTCACGAGTCGGAACCGCTCCTCGGCCCCTGGGACGTGGAACGCCCGGATGGCCTTCGTCGGAAAGCAGCGATGGGACATGGCGACGAGGGAGCGCGCGCCGGGCTTCAGGACGCGCGCGACCTCGGCGAAGACCGCATGGGGCTGCGTCAGGTACTGCACGGAGACGGCGTCGAGCACGAAGTCGAAGCTCGCGTCGGCGTAGGGCAGAACGGGATCCGCGTTCAGGTTCTGGATCACGCGATCCGTGAGTCGCTCGTTCGCCGCCAGCTCCTGCTCGTTCATGCCGAGGCCAGATACGCGGCCGAGCGCGGGCGCGTCCGGCAGGTGCGATACCCAGGACGACATCAGGTCGAGTACGTCGGCGCCCTCGAAGAGGATCTCGGCGTAGAAATCGGTGAGCGCCGCGATCGTCGCCGGGTCGATGTGGACGACCATGCGCGGCATCGCGTAGAAGTGCTCGTCCGGACTCTCGTCGACGCGATCTGTCGCACCGGGGGGCAGCGCCACGCGATTCCCTTCTTCTGAACCGGCGCCTAGAGCCCCTTAGGCTTGGTGCCGATCACCTCGTCCGCTTCGAGCTGCGCGATCTCGTCGGCGGAGAGGCCGATCTCGCCGAGCACTTCGTGGTTGTGCTGGCCCATCGTCGGCGCGGGCGTGCGGTTCCATCGATCGACCGTCGCGAAGGTGAAGGGCGGCCGCACGATCGGGTGGACGCCCACGATCGGATGATCGACGTCCTCGAAGAAGCCGCGCGCGACGAATTGCGGGTGCCGATATTGGATCCTTGCGTCCCAGACGCCGGCGGCGGGGATGCCGCGGGCGAGGAGGGCCTCGACCGTCGAGTCCAGCTCCTGGCCAGCGCACCAGCTCGAGAGCGCTTCGTCGATCACGCCGTGCTTCCGGCGTCGACCTGCGTGGGTCGCGAACTCTTCGTCCTCCGCCCAGGTCGGATTGCCGAGCAGGTCCTTGAGCGCGGCCCACTGCGCATCGTCCCGCACGACGATCGCGAGCCAGTTCTCGTCGCCCGCACAGGCGTAGACGTTCTGGGGCGCGCCCTGCGGTCCGCGGTTGCCGTCGCGGTTGAGCTCGACCCCGTAGGCCGACCATTCGATCGCCAGCTCCGAAGCTGCGTTGAGCGCGCCTTCGACCATCGTGCATTCGAGCAGGTGTCCCTTGCCGGTCCGCTCGCGTTCGGCGAGGGCGACCTGGGTCGCGAACGCGGCGTGCATCCCGGCGAGGGGATCGCACGGACCGCGCTGGATGCGAGGCTGATCGTCGGCGTGGCCCGTGATCCAGGCGAGACCCGAGATCTGCTCCATCGTCTGGGCGAAGCCGACGTTGTCGCGCCACGGACCCGAGAGCCCGAAGGCCGGCATGCGGACGACGATGCACTTCGGGTTGATCGCGTGCACGTTCTCCCAGTCGAGGCCGAAGTTCTCGACGACCCGCGGCGAGAAGTTCTCGATGAAGACGTCCGCCTCCTCGATCAGCTTCTTGCAGACGGCGAGGCCCTTCTCGTCCGCCAGGTTGAGCGTGATCCCGCGCTTGTTGGTGTTGGCGGCGAGGGTGATCGTGCTGCGCTCCCACCAGTCGCCTTCGGCCATGAAGAGGCCGCCCATCATGCGCATGCCGTCGGGGCGCTGGATCGCCTCGACCTTGATCACGTCGGCGCCGAGGTTGGCGAGCATCTGGCAAGCGGACGGGCCGGCCCACCAGGCGGTCGTGTCGATCACGCGCACGCCCTTGAGCGGCAGGTCGGGATCCTTCGCCGCCGAGGGGGCGACCCCCGGCTGGGGTCGCTCGCGCGGCTCGATCGCGTCCTGGTGCTCACCGACGGTGGGGACCGGCTCGAAGGGGCGCGGCTCTTCGCCATCCATCAAGTACGGCGAGCGCGGCTGCTGGAAGCCGCCGGTCGGGTTCGTCTTGTAGACGCCGCGTTCCTTCAGGTGGACGTGTTCGAGAACGGTCTTGCCGCTGCAGACCGGCGCGACCGGAATGCGCAGGAGCGACGCTCGCTCGACGATCTCGGCGGTCGTGTGCTGGCTCGTCCAGGAGCGCACGATCTCGTTCCACTCGTCCATGCGCGCCATGCGCGTCCCCATCATCGCCCACTCGGTCTCCTCGAGGAGATCCGGGCGTTCGATCAGGAGCAGGAAGTCGGTGAACTGCTGATTCGAGTTGGTATTGAACCCGACCCAACCGTCGAGGGTGGGCTCGATCGACGGCAGCTCGACCGAGCGCGGGCCGCCGACCGGCTCGGGCCGTCCGTTCATGTGGTCCATGAGGTCGGCGTAGGTCGTAGAGCCGATGTTCATGACCTCACACAGGGAGAAGTCGATGTGTTCGCCCTGGCCGATCGCGCGGGCGCGGCGGGCGGCGGCGAGACCGGCGACGGCGCTGAAGGTGCCGCCGATCCACTCCGTCGTCTGGCCGCCGCACATGACCGGCGGCATCGACTGCAGCCCGCGCACCGAGATCGCGCCGCTATTCGCCTGGACCGTCAGGTCCGCAGAGGGCTGACCCGAGAGCGGGCCATCGAGCCCGTAGTCCGAGATCGAGAGGACCGCGAGGCCGGGGTACTGCTCGGCAAGGGCCTTCGCGTCGATCCCGCCGTCGCTCGTCTCGACCACCAGATCGGCGCCGCGGACGAGCGCGTCGACGGCCGCGTCGCCGAGCGCGCCGACGACGGATTTCTTCGACGTGTTGAGGAACTGGAAGAGGGCGCCGTCCTTGCCGTCGAGGTCCTGGCCGCTCGCGCTCCAGCGCCGAAGCGGGTCGCCTTCGGGCGGCTCGACCTTGATGACCTCCGCATAGGCGTCGGCCATCAGCTTGGTGGCATAGGCACCGGCGATCCGGTTGCTGAAATCGACGACGCGCAGATCGCGCAGTCCCTGCATGGCGAATCCTCGGGCTGGGGCGGCCGGGCCGCGTAGAGCCCCGGCGTTCGCCGGGACCCTCGACTATAGGCCGATCCGAGCCGACGGACCGGGCTTCGAAGCGCCGCTTTCGGGTCTCAGAAGAGGGTCCATGCCTCCGGTAGCGGCGTCGTCGCCGCGAGGGTGAAGCCGAGCCGTTCGAAGCGCCAGCCCTCGTTCGTGCGCGCGAAGACGTCGTCGTAGATGCCGGCCTGGAGCTGCGCGCCGTTCTCGACGGTCACGGCCAGGAGGGCGTGCCAACGCCCGGTTGCGCGGTCGCCGGTGACGTCGATGCGCGGATTCGTGATGTGGTGGAAGGCGAAGGGCATGATCGCTTCGCCGCCCGCCATGAACGCGCGGATCCCGTCGTGGCCCTCGCCGCCGCCGTAGTCGCCGGAGTCCCACACGCCGTCCGGCACGAAGAGCGCGACGACCGCGTCCGGGTCGTGGGCCCTGGCGCCGGTCCAGCCGCCGTCGACGGCATCGGCATACTGCGCCTTCAGCTTCTCGATCTCGAACACGTCCTCGAGCACGCCCATCCCGGTCTCCCTCGCACGCACCCGGTCGAGGATGCGGGATCCAGGCTCGTCCGCCAGCGTTTCCCGGGCCCGAACCGAGGGCGCGCGGCGGCCCCGGAATCGTTTATGCTGGAACGGTCGATGCGCCGCCTTCCTTCGGCGCCGGGAGTCCCGTCCATGCCCGAGGTCCACGACTCGTTCTGCCGTTTCTGTCACGCCGCCTGCGCGATCAAGGTCACCGTCGAGGACGGCCGGCCCGTTTCCGTGATCGGGAACAAGGACAACCCGCTCTACCACGGATACACCTGCGCCAAGGGGCGCGCCCTGCCGGAGCAGCACGCGAGCCCGCATCGAATCCTGCAGACCATGAAGCGGGACGAGGAGGGCGTCCATCGCCCGATTCCCGTCGAGCAGGCGATGGACGAGATCGCCGAGAAGGTCGCGCGGATCGTCGAGGAGCACGGGCCGCGATCGGTCGCGCTCTACACCGGGACCTTCTCGTTCCCGTATCCGGCCGGCGCGCCGATGGCGACCGCGTGGTTGCGAGCGCTCGGCTCACCGATGTTCTTCACCAGCGCGACCATCGACCAGCCCGGCAAGATGATCGCGCCCGCGCTCCACGGGACCTGGGGCGGCGGCGCCTATCACTTCGACGGGGCCGATACGTGGATGCTCTTCGGCGCGAACCCGACGATCTCGAAGTCGATCGGCGTGCCGTGCATGAACCCCGCGAAGCGCCTGCACGAGGCGATCAAGCGCGGCATGGAGTTGATCGTCGTCGACCCGCGTCGGAGCGAGGCGGCGAAGGACGCGACCGTCTTCCTGCAGCCGAAGCCCGGTGAGGACCCGACGATCCTGGCGGGGATGGTTCGGGTCCTGCTGGCCGAGGACCTCGTCGACCGCGAGTTCGTGTCGAGCTGGACGCGTGGCCTCGACGACCTGCGTGCGCTCGTCGAACCCTTCACCCTCGACTATGTGGAACGTCGCGCCGGCGTGCCCGGCGAGGACGTCGCCCGCGCCGTGCGGATCTTCGCGTCGCACCGGAACGGCGGCCTGAACGTCGGCACCGGTCCGAACATGGCGCCCCGCGGCAACCTGTCGGAGTACCTCGGGCTCTGCCTGAACACGCTGACCGGACACTGGCGCCGCGAAGGCGAGCTGGTCCCGAATCCCGGCGTGTTGATGGCGCCGAGTCCCAGCAAGGCCCAGGCCTTCGATCCGCACGCGGGTTGGGGCTTCGGCGAGCATCTGCGCGTGCGGAACCTGACGGACACTGCAGCCGGGATGCCGACGGCGGCCCTGGCCGACGAGATCCTGCTCGATGGGGAAGGGCAGGTGAAGGCGCTCTTCAGCCTGGGCGGCAACCCGATGGCGGCCTGGCCGGACCAGGACAAGACCCTCGCGGCGATGAACGCCCTCGATCTCAACGTCAGCCTCGACATCAAGATGAGCGCGACGGCGAAGCTCGCGGACTATGTGATCGCGCCGAAGCTCTCGCTCGAGGTCCCGGGCATGACGCTCCCGACCGAGTCGCTCACGCCCTACGCGATGGGCTACCCCGAGCCCTATGCGCAGTACTCCCCTGCGATCGTCGATCCGCCGGAAGGCGCGGACGTGATCGAGGAGTGGGAGTTCTTCTTCGGCCTGGCCCAGCGCATGAAGCTGCCGATCTCCCTCGCCGCGTCCTACGAGTGGGGGCCGGACATGGACAAGCCGGAGATCACGGAGTTCGACCTCGACCGGAAGCCCACCAACGACGAGCTCTTCGAGGCGCTCACCAAGGGCGCGCGCGTGCCGCTCTCGCAGGTCCGGAAGCATCCCGGCGGCGCGGTGTTCCCGACGGAGGTGGCGGTTGCGCCGGCGGATCCGGGCGCCTCCGGACGGCTCGACTTCGCCGATCGGACGATGCTCGGCGAGCTCGCGGAGGTCGCCGGGGAGCCTACGGATCGCGACACCTACTACGCGTTCCGACTCGTGAGTCGAAGGCTGCCGGACGTGCACAACTCGGCCGGGCGAGACATCCCGAAGCTCGTCCGTAAGTGGAGCTACAACCCGGCCTTCATGAACCCGGAAGATCTCGCCGAGCTCGGGCTCGAGAAGGGCGACGTCATCGAGATCACGAGCAGCTACTCGTCGATCCTCGGGGTCGTAGAGCCCGAGGACGCGCTGCGCCGCGGCGTGATCTCGATGCCCCACGCGTTCGGCGATGCTCCCGGCAGCCCGGAAGACAAGGACGTGCGGAAGATCGGGAGCAACACCGGTCGGCTCTCGAGCGTCGATCGAAACTACGACCCCTACTCCGGGATCCCGCTCATGAGCGCGATCCCGGTGAACGTCGCGCCCGCCGAGGAAGCGGCGGCCGGCTAGCGCAGGCAAAGGAGAAATCGCGTTGGGCATTCTGGATCTCTCGGGTCGCGGGGCCCTGGTCGTGGGCGGTGGCCAGGGGATGGGGCGCGCGACCGCGCTCCTCCTCGCACAGGCGGGCGCGAACCCCGCGGTCGTGGACGCCGAACGCGAGCGGGCCGAGAGCGTGGCCGCCGAGATCGAGGCGCTCGGGCGCAAGACCGCGGCGCTCTCTGCCGACGTGACGCAGCGGGAAGAGGCGAGTGGTCTGATCGCCGCCGCCGACAAGGCGGTCGGTGGTCTCGACATCGTCGTGAACATCGTGGGCGGCGCCTCTTGGGCCCCGCTGATCTCGGTCGATGACGAGACCTGGGAGCGCGACTTCGACGTCAACCTGCGCCACCACCTCTACATCTCGCAGGCGGCGGCACGGAACTGGGTCGATCAGGAGCGACCCGGCGCGCTCTGCGTGGTCGCCTCGATCTCCGGGATGTTCGGCGCGGGGCGCCACGGCGCCTACGGCGCCGCCAAGGCCGGCGTCCTCAGCTTCGTGAAGACCGCCGCCGAAGAGTGGTGGTCCCACGGCATCCGCGTGAACGCGGTCGTGCCGGGCACCGTCCGCACGCCCCGGATGGAAGCCGAGTGGGCTGCCGGCACGACCCCGCGACCTTCGAGCGACCTGATGGGCACGATCGCCGAGCCCGAGGACATCGGTGGCGCGATCACGTTCCTGGTCTCCGACCTCGCGCGAAAGATCACCGGCCAGGCGCTCGTCGTGGACGGCGGTTGGACGACGCGGTTTCCGTACTCGCTGACCTGACTCGACCGCCTCGTAACCCCCTTCGATCCGGAGGCCTCCGTGAAGCTCGATCTGCTCTATGAAGTCGATGCCCCCAAGCCCTGGGGCAAGCCTCATCCCGTCGGTCAGCGCGAGCGTGAGCAGCGCGCCTACTACGAGGCGATCGAGCAGATCAAGCTCGCGGACTCCCTGGGCTTCCACACGATCTGGGCGGTCGAGCACCACTTCCGGGAGGGGCGCTCCCATTGTCCGGCGCCGGAAGTCCTGCTCGGCGCGCTCTCCCAGGTGACGGAGAACATCAACCTGGGCTTCGGCGTGACGCTCACGCCCTTCGGGTTCACACATCCTGCGCGGATCGCCGAGAAGGTCGCGACGGTCGACATCCTCTCGAAGGGGCGGGTGCAGTGGGGGACGGGGCGCTCGACGCCCATGGAGCAGACCGCGTTCCACGTCGACCGGGAGAAGAGCCGGGACGATTGGAAGGAAGCGATCGAGATCGTCTGCGGGATGTGGAAGGAAGAGCGCTTCGCGTATGAGTCCGAGCGCTTCTCGTTCCCGGAGCGCGTGGTCACCCCCAAGCCCTATCAGGACCCCCATCCCCCTTGTTGGATGGCGGCGACCTCCGAGGGCTCGGCCGAAGTCGCCGGCGAGAACGCCCTCGGCATGCTGAGCTTCTCGATCATGCAGCCCCTCGAGTCGATGGCGAACCAGATCAAGGCCTATCGCGCGGCCCAGAAACGCGCGAAGCCGCTCACGGGCACGTCGACGAACAAGGTCGCCGCCTACACCCTCGTGCACTGCGCCGACACGATGGCCGAGGCCGAGGCGAACGGCATCTGGGACTCGGTCGGCTGGTGGTATCAGAACCTGGCGGAGTTCACCCTGGAATGGGAGCTGCCTCATTTCTCGGAGGAGGAGCGCAACGAGGCGTTCCCGTTCCTCAAGCCGATGCTCGACGGCAACGTTCCGATCGATGCCTTCAACGAGGGCGACATGATCGTGGTCGGCGACGTGGACCGCTGCTTCGAGAAGATGTGCCACTACGCCGACCTCGGGTGTGACGAGCTGATCTGCTACGTGCAGTTCGGGGGGCACAGCCACGAGTCGGTCATGAAGACGATCGAGCTGATCGGCAAGGAAGTGCTTCCCGAGATCGAGAAGTACACCCCGAAGCCGCTCGTCGATTCGGAGGCGTGAAGCGTGGGTGAGCTGGGCGAGATCTTCGGCCTGAAAGACAAGGTGGCGGTCGTGACCGGCGCCGCGTCCGGCATCGGCCAATCGGTGGCGGAGGTGCTCGCCGAGGCTGGCGCGAGCGTCGTCGTCGGGGACCTCGATGCCGAGGGCGTCGAGGCGACGGCCAAGGCGATTCGCGAAGCGGGGGGCCGGGCGGTCGCCCAGGGCTGCGACATCGCCTCCCGGGACGAAGTCGATTCCCTCGTCGCGCTCGCTTCCAGCGAGTACGGCGGGCTCGACGTCCTCTGCAACATCGCGGGGGTGCCCCACGACGGTCTGCTCGAGGAGCTCTCGGACGACGACTTCGACCGCGTGGTCGCGATCAACGTGAAGGGCACGCTCTACGGCTGCCAGGCGGCGATTCCCGCGATGGCGGCGCGCGGCGGCGGCAGCATCGTGAATGTCTCGTCCGGCGCGATCGATCTGCCCGTACCCGGGTTCGGGCTCTACTCGCTCACCAAGGCCGCGGTCGCGCAGCTGACGCACTCCCTCGCGCAGGAGGTCGGCGACCGAGGCATCCGGGTGAACGCGCTTGCGCCCGGGGCGACGATCACGAACTTCACGAAACGCAGACTCGTTCAACCGGATGGATCGATCGATTCGGACGACTACGAGCAGTTCGTCGGATCGATGCAGGCCATGTCGCCGATCGGACAGGTCGGTGAGGCCGTCGACCAGGCTTGGCTCGTGCTCTACCTCGCTTCCGAAGCGTCGCGTTTCTGCACTGGACAGATCTGGCGATCGAATGGCGGCGCGACGACGGGTCGCTGATCGCCCGCGGGACGCGCGCGATACCCGCGCGTGACGCATGTCTCCCGGAGGTGACGAACGACTCCCGGAGGTGCCTCGTGCGCGCGCGCGTAGCGTGACAGGCGTTGGCCTGAGACGAGAGCGCCCGCCCTCGTGCCGGGTCGGATGGTATTCTGACGGCGTCGCGCGCTCGCCGGCGCCGATCCCGCTCCCCCCTGTATCCAGCTCGAGTGGTCCATTGTTCCGGCGTCGATCCGTGCTGCGCATGGAGGACGATCGCCATGGAACGGATGGATCTCGAAAACTGGCTCGCGGGGCACCCCGACTCGGTCCGGACCGAGCCGTCACGGCTCCTCGACACCTGTGAGCGCGAGGTGCGCGCCCACGCCAAACAGGACGCATGGCACCACGCGTGCGAAATCGCGGAGGAGAGCCTTCACCGCTTCGAGCGCGTGTTCGGCCTGCCCGCGAGCGACACCTTCGTGACGCGCGAAGTGTGTCATGAGATCGCACGTGAGCTGAAACACCACGAGCCCCATCCGGACGAGATCCAGTGTGCGGAGTGGGTGAGCCGTGCGCTGATCGAATCCGTGGACGAGGACGCGCGGCTGATGCTGCGCACCTGGCTCAAGGATCTCGGCGAGCGGGAAGAGCACGAGGCGTGGCGCAGCATCGTCCTCTTCGCGGACCATCTCGCGAGGCAGCTGATTCACGATGCGCAGATGACGAACGATCTCGACTGGGACTTCGACCAGTCGTATCCGAAGGTGGCCGCGCGCGTCGCACGCATGATGATCCGCGAGTTCGAGACGCGTGCAGAGCGCGAAGGCGTCACGCACTAGGAGGAACGCGTCGCGTTTCGTCGGTGCGACGCAAGGAGGTGTCAGCTCGCGGATTCCTGATTGACAAACCGGGATCCCGGCATATTTTGAAATCGTTCGCTGCTGTACGGTCATGGAGGACCGAGGTTCCGTTTCCCGGATTCGGGGGTTGGAACTCGGAATTCGAATCCGAGTCCGATGCGGCGTGACTCGTTCGTCTTCGAAGTTGTGCGTCGATCGCGAGATCGCGTGCGGCACTGACCGACGAAGCGTCGTCGCGCTCCGAAAGACCGACAGAAACCATCGTGCAGTCGGCGGACCCGGCGCGCCCATCGCGTCGGCGGTCGAGTAGGGAAACGGGTCGATCCCACGAGGGTCGGAACGACGGAAGGAGTTCCGGACACGCGGCGAGCGCCGCACGTGCGAATCCCTCGCACCGTCCGAAGCGCCGGAACGCGAACCGATCCGATCGCGGGACGAGTGCATGAGCCAGGCCGAGCCCGGGAGCGTCACCCGAGCGGGCTTCGAAGAGCGAGGTGGTCGTCGTCACGGCCGCACCTGCCATCACGAGTGGGCAGGCGCGAATCCGGACTCGACCCCCTCCGCCGCGACGACCGTTGTCATTCCGCGATCCCCCGACGGTCGATGTTCGGCGGACACCTCCGTGATCCCCAACCGCCCCCCGGAACGTCGTTGGCGGCGGGTCGCTTCGGTCGAGCCCAATGAGTTCCGTCGGAGGCGGAGTCTGGTTGCAAGCCGCCTCGGTCCGGCGCGGGAGCGCCACCGAGTCAACGGCGTCCCTCGATGGGGCGCTGCCGAGGAGTAGAGGCAGGCCAACGCAGGGGTAGGCAACAGGCGGAGGACGACGACGATGGCGATCGCGAAGCGCCTCCAGTGGTATCTGGACGCGGCCGGGGTGGACTACGAAGTCCTGCCTCATCCGCGATCGCACTACAGCGCCCAGACCGCCCGCCGTTCCCGGGTTCCGCTCCATTGCCTCGCCAAGCCGGTCCTGCTCGAAGACGAGTACGGCTACGTGGTCGCCGTCGTGCCCGCCGCGCGCCAGGTGGACATCGATCGCCTCGGGTGCCAGCTGCACCGCGAGCTCCGACTCGCGACCGAGGCGGAGCTCGATCAGCTCTTCGAGGACTGTGCGCCCGGCGCGATGCCGCCCCTCGGCCAGCCCTATCACGTCCCGACGGTCTACGACGAGGCGCTCGAGGGCGTGTCGGACATCTACTTCGAGGCCGGTGACCACGACGACGTCGTGCACATGACCGGCGACGACTTCCTCGCGCTCCTCTCGGATTCGCTCCATGGCCGGTTCTCGAACCCGGCCGCCATCGATCGACGGCCTTTCGCTGGGGCGAGCGAGGGAGCCGGTGTGCCCTGATCGGCGATTCCGCCGAGCACTGCGATCGAAGGGAGGTCGACATGAGCCTTGCCCAGACCGTCGAAGCGTATCTGGCCGCGCGCGCCATCCCGTTCTCGACACGGATGCATGCGGCGTCGATCACGAGTCTCGACAGCGCGCATGCAGCGAGCGTCGACGAAGACGACCTCGCGAAATCCGTGCTCCTCGAAGACGATCGCGGGTACGTGCTCGCGGTCCTTCCGGCGTCGCGACGCCTCGAGCTGGCGCGCCTCCGGGACGAGCTCGGCCGTTCGCTGCACCTCTCGGAAGAGCAGGGCATGCAGGCACTCTTCCCCGACTGCGCCGTCGGCGCAGTCCCGCCGATCGGCGCCGCGTACGGGCTGGAGACGATCATCGACAGCAGCCTCGAGGACCGTGACGAGGTCTTCTTCGAGGGCGGGGATCACGAGACGTTGGTGCGCGTCGACGGGGATGCGTTCCTGGACCTGCTCGAATACGCGACGGTGGCCGAGATCGCGTCGGAGTCGCCGCGCCTGCACGCGGCCCTCGTCGTGCGCGAGCGCCTCTACGACGACGTGCTCGGCTTGTCGCGCGCGATCAGCGCGCCCGTCGCCAGCGGTACGCGATGGCGACGGCGGGTGACCCGGGCGCTCGAGCGGGTGGTCTCGTCCCTCGAGGATCACGTCGCCGAGTCAGAAGGCGTCGATGGCATTCTGCGCGAGATCGTCGACCAGGCGCCGCGGGTGTGGCGCGAAGTCGATGGCCTCGAGCGCGAGCACGCCGAGCTCGCGGACGAGTGCAGCCGGATTCTCGAAGTCCTGCCGCGGGACGCCTCCGCGCTCGCCGTCCGGCATCGCATCCAGGACCTGCTCGGGCGCTTCGATCGGCATCGACACCGCGGGGCCGACCTCGTCTACGAAGCCTTCCGGGTCGACATCGGTGGCGGCTGATCTCTGAGACGAGCCGCAGGAGGCCGCGCATGGAACGAGTGAACGTCCTGATCGCCGGTGGCGGCGTGATCGGTTCCGCGCTCGCCTACTGTCTGGCAAAACGTGGTGTGCGGGACATCGCCGTCGTCGATCTGGACCTCGCGGGCGTCTACGCCTCTTCCGAGCTGAACGCCGGCGGCGCGCGGGCGACCTGGTGGCAGCCGGTGAACATCGACACCTGTCGCGCGACCCTCGACTTCTTCCGCGATCGTGCGGACGAGTTCGACTTTCGGGAGCGCGGGTACCTCTGGCTCTACGACCATCCGGCGCGCTTCGAGATCGCGAAGCGAAAACATGCGCTCCAGGAAGCCGCTGGCCTCGGCGTCGAGCTGCTCTCGCCCTACGACGTGGCAGACCGCTTCCCGATTCTCGACCGCAACATGGACGAGCTGGTGGGGGCGACCTGGTCGCCGCGCGACGGCCTGATCAACCCGAATGCCGTGCGGCGGCATTTCCGGAGCGAAGCCGAGGCGTTGGGCGTCCGCTTCTCGAATCGACATTATGTCGATGGCGTGGTGACGGAACGGGTTCCGGGGCTCACGGGGCTGCGCCGGGTGCGCGCGGTCGACGTGATCGAGGTCGAGAGCGGCGATCCCACCGACGAATCCGGGCACGTGCGCGAGATCCTCACGACCCATCGCGTGCCCGCCGATCGAAGGATGCGCGAGACCCGGGTCGCGTGTGAGGTCGCGCTCAACTGTCTGGGCGCGTGGTCTCCGATCTTCTCTGCGAAGATCGGGATCCGCGATCCGACGGAAGCCGTTCGTCGGCAGATCTGTCTCGTGGGCGTCCACAGCGAGGACCTGGCGCCCGGGGTCGACCTCGCCGACCTCGGCATGATCGTCGATTCGAGCGACCTCTACTTCCACCCGGAAGGGGACAACGTGCTCGCGGGCTTCTCGATCCCCGAGGAGGCGCCGGGCTTCGACTTCGACTACGACGGGCAGTCCTATTTCGAGGAGTGGGTCTGGCCGCGGCTGGCGCATCGCGCCTCGAGCTTCGAGCGCTGTGGTCATGTGCGCGGATGGTCGGGACTGTATGCCGTGACCCCGGACTGCAGCGGGATCGCCGGCCCCGTCCCCGGGATCGCGAACCTCTTCGAGGCACACTCCTTCACGGGCCGCGGCGTGATGCAATCCTTCGGCGTCGCAAACGCGCTCTCGGAGCGGATCGTCGAGGGGCGCTACGGCGCCTGCGACCTCAGCCCCCTCGGACGCGAACGCTTCGAGCACAAGGAGGCGTGGCTGCCGGAGTCGCTGCACATCTGACGGGCGTTGATCAGCTCGAAGCCGCCGCCGCTGCCGCCGCGCGACCGGCCCGCCGACCGAAGAAGAGCCCGTCGCCGAGGGAGAGCCCGCTGCTGTAGCCCCCGACCGCGAGGCCCGAGGTCGAGCGCCCGGCGCCGTAGAGCCCGGGGATGGCCCGCCCCTCCGGATCCAGCACGCGCCCGTCGACGTCGGTCGCGAGCCCTCCGAGCGTGAACACCGCATAACGTGCGCCCTCGGTCGTGCAGTCGATCGCGCCGAAGGGCGGGTTCGTGAGCGGCTTCAAGTAGGGCTCGCGCTTGCCGAAGAGCGGATCCTCGCCGCGCGCGGCGTGGCGATTGAACACGTCCATCGTCGCTTCCAGCACCCCTCCCGGCAGACCGATCTCCTGGGCGAGCTCCGTGGGCGTCTCGCCGACCGCGATCAGCTCGAAGCCGTATTCGGCCGGGGTGTAGAACTCGTCGTCGACGATCAGCCAGCAGCGTCCTTCGTGCCGCAGGAGCGCGTAGTCGCCGAGGCGCCCCATGTAGGCATCTTCGTTGATGAAGCGTTGGCCCTGGGCGTTCACGAGGAGGCCCGCTTTGAGGTCCCAGGGCTGCGTGACCGGCAATGACACCGACACCTTGTCGAGGTGGCGCGTGCCCGCGCCCGCCGCCATGCCGAGCCGGATGCCCGAGCCGTCGTCGCCGTCCGCGGCGACGCGCATCGAGCATTTTCGCGCCGCGGGAATGTACGCGTCGAGCATCTCGTCGTTCAGGACGAAGCCGCCGGTCGTGACCACGACGCCACCGCGCGCGCGGATCGTGCGCGACTCGCCGAAGGTCTCGAGTCGTGCGCCGCTGATCGTGCCGTCGCGCTCCCGGAAGAGGGCGCTGCAGCTCGTGTTGAACGCGGTTCGCGTGCCAGATCGCTCGACGGCCTCGCAGAGCACGCTCATCACCTTGTGGCCGGCCGCGCCGGGAACCGCGGCGACGTGACCGCGCGGCGCGGGCTCCGCGACTTCGCAGAACGGCGACACCTTCTCCGAGCCGGACCACACGAGACCGTCGTCGGTCGGCGGCTCCCCGGACTGGCCGTAGTAGAAGGTCTCCTTGTACGGCACGCCCTGCGCGACCAGCCAATCGAAGAGCTCGACGGTGCCGTCGCAGTAGAGCTCGAGCTTCGCGTCGTCGCGGCCGGGTCCGATCGACGCCTGCAGGTACTTGAGCATCTCTTCCGGCGAGTCCTCGAAGCCGCACGCCTTCTGGAGCTTCGTGCCACCGCCGAGATAGATCACGCCGCCGGACATCGCGGACGTACCGCCGCCCCCTCCGGCGCGTTCCGCCACGAGGACGTCGACGTCGGTTTCGCGGGCCGCGATCGCCGTCGCGGCGCCCGCCACCCCGAGGCCCACGACGAGCACGTCGACTTCTTCGTCATAGCTCGCGATCGAGCCGACATCGAGCACCTCGGTCTTCATCTCTTCTCCTGTCTCGCGCGCCGAGCGTCGATGATGCCGGGCAGCGCGTCGTCGAGTGTCCGGCGACACGCTCCGACGACCTCGCGCACCCGGGTCGTGTCGACGACGGCGCCCTTTGCCGCGCCCGGCGCGTTCGAGGCCTGGAACTTCGCGGTCGCCCCCACGTGTTCGGCGACGCGCGCCGCGATTTCCTGCATCGTGAGCACCTCGTCGGACGCCCAATTGAGAATCGTCGCGGGCACGCTCGCCGCCTCCAGCAGCGTGGGGATCTGGTCGATCATGTCGTCGATGTGGATCAGCGACACTGGCTGCGGGTCGTGGACCGTGAAGACGGGGCTGTCTGCGAGCACGTTGTCGACGATCATCGTCAGCGTATCGACCGAGCATCCGTACGGTGTGCTCGCCCGCACGATCGTGATCGGGAGGTCGAAGGCTTCGGCGCAGAAGCGCGCGGTCGACTCGAGGGTCACCTTCGAGACCGGACTCGACGCGGCCCAGGGGGCGGCGACGAAGCCGATGTCGTCTTCCTCGCGATAGGCGTAGGCCGGGTCGTCGTGGGCCGAGTAGAGGGTGGCCGCGGAGACGACCAGGGCGGCCTTCGCGTTTCGGCAGCGCGCGAGGACATGCCCCGCGCCGATGGCGTTGACCTGGATGGCCTCGTGGAGCTCACCGGACGGGCGCCGCGTGTAGGCGTAGTGGAGGACGTAGTCGACGTCCTCCGGGATCGCATCGATCTCGCCGCGCTCGAGATCGATCTCCACCGTCTCGACGCCGCCCTTCTCGAGCTTATCGCGGAGTGCGGGGGCGCTGAAGCGCGCAGCGCCGATCACGCGATTCTGCTTCGCGAGGGCGCGTGCCGCCGGCGAGGCGATCGCGCCGGTCGCACCGGTGACGAGGATCGTCTGGTCCTGGAGCTCGGTCATCGACGGGGGCACCTCGAAGAGAACGGGTCAGAGACGGTAGCCACCATCGACCCCGATCACCTGACCGGTCATGGGCGCGCCGGCGTCGGAGGCGAGGAAGACGCACATCGGACCGAGCTCGGCGGGTGAGAGGATCCGGCGCTGCGCGCTCTCGGATTCCCCCTGCGCGCGGGCTTCGTCGGCCGTGATGCCCTGCGCGCTCGCCATCGCTTCGAAGTCGACGAGGTCGGTGTCGGTCCAGCCCGGGCACACGCAGTTCACCGTGATGTCGTGGCGGGCGAGGTCGAGCGCGAGCTGCTTCGTCAGGCCGAGGAGGCCGTGCTTCGCGGCGGTGTACGCCGGGGTCGCCGCGGCGTGCTTCGAGGCGCCGGAGCCGATGTTGATGACGCGCCCGCACCCGCGCTCGCGCATCGAATGGACTGCGGCCTTCGTCGGCCAGTAGGCGGCGGTCAGATTGAGTCGGAGGTTCGCCTCGAACCCATCGTCCTTGGTCGCGTCGCCCTTGAAGAGGTTCGGGTTGCCGCCGGCGTTGCCCCCGACGTTGTTCACCAGGATGTCGATCCCGCCGAAGCGTTCGATGGCTTCGCGGACCGGCGCGCTCGCCTGGGCTCGATCCGACGCATCGGCGACGACGGGCGTCGCGCCGATCTCCTTGGCGGTCGTTTCGAGTACGTCGGCTCGGCGTCCGGAGATGACGACCCGGGCGCCGGCGGCGACGAGGGCGGCGGCGATCCCGGCACCGATGCCCCGGGAGCCGCCGGTCACGACGGCGACGCGGTCGACTAGCAAGGGGCCGAGGGGGGCAGGGTCGGGCATACTGTTTCCTTTCGGGCGAAGGGGGCCGTGGCCTCCCGGAGGGGTAGCGGATCGGGCGGCTCAGGTGAAGCGTGCACCACGGCGGCCGATCGTGGTTGACCCGGCGACGCCTGCGCGGGAACCTGTACTCGGATCCGCGTGCGGCCCGATCCTGATATGGGCCAGTGGAGTGAGATGACGAGCTTCCTGATGCGAACGGGCCTGATGATCTCGGTGATCTGCGCGTGGACCGCATGCGCAGGCGGGCCCGGATCGGGACCCGGAGACCAGACCGCGCAAGCGTGTCCCCCCGCGGCCGTTCGCGAGAAGGCGTGTCCGGTGTCACGCGTGCCGCCGACCTATCCCGGCGCGGCGCTCCAGCTCGGCGCCGAGGCGATGGTGCTGCTCGAGTTCGACGTGCGCGAAGACGGCCGGACGGACGAGATCGAAGTCGTTCACTTCATCGGCCATCCGGAATTCGCGCGTGCCGCGGCGGAGGCGGCCCGCCAGTGGGAGTACGAGCCGGCCATGAGGGACGGACAGCCCGTCGTCTCGCGGGGGCTGCGTGTCGCGATTCCGTTCCGCATTCGGATCGACCGGCAGGGCATGACGCCGCGGATGATGAAGCTCGCCAAGGACGCCTTCGCGGCGATCAACGCCCAGGACGACGAGCGTTTGCGCGCCAGCCTCGAAAAGATCGAACGCCTGGACTGGATGAACCTCTACGAAGCACAGCATGCGGCGCTCCTTCGCGGCATTCTCGCGTTTCGGGAGGGGCGACTCGACGAGGCCCTGGCCGACCTCACCGATGCGACCTCGTTCCGGTGGAATTACATCCCGGTCAAGACGCACGCGTACGGACTCGGCTGGCGGATTCGCGCGCATGCGCTCGCCGAGCAGCCCGGCGAAGCGATGCGCTCGATCGAGTGGCTCGAACATGTGGCCCAGACGACTCCATCGGTGCAGGTTTCACCCGACATCGAAAGGATCCGGAGCGACATCGAGGCGCTTCGAGAGACCCAGGACGCGATCGCGCGGGAGGTGACGATCAGCGCCGGCGATCCGGGCGTCGATCAGACGTTCGCGACCTACGTCCCGCTACGGAGCGCGATCCGGGTCGAACCGCTCGGCAAGACCTTCCCGAGTCGCCTGAGGGTCTTCTGCGACGACGACGACCACATGTCGGATCCGGACGCGACGCCCGGCACGACGATCGAGCTCGATCGCCCCGGGTGTCGACTGGAGCTCCACGGCGAGCCGGGCACCCGGGCGAGGATCGTCGAGCTTCCGGTCTCCTGAAGCGGACCGACGTCAGCCCGGCGTGTGTTCGAGCGGCGACTTGTAATACCGCGCCACGTCCGCCTCGACGACATAGACCACGCGGGTCGACCACTTGCGCCGTGGAAAGGGCTTGCCGAGGTACTGCTGCGCGAGCGCGTCGAGGACGACCAGGTCGTTGTCGTCCCGCGTCTCGACGACGCGGCCTCGGATCAGTGCCTGCTCGTAGGGGTTCTCGAAGTCGGTGACCGAGAGCGCCACGCGCTTGTCCGCCTCGAGGTTCTGACCCTTGATGCCCCGGGCGTCGGTGGCGATCAGGACGTGATCGTCTTCCCGACCCACCCAGATCGGCTCGACCTTCGGGCTGCCGTCGGGCATCAGCGTCGCGAGGGCGGCGAAGTTGGGCGCGTCGAGGAGGCGCCGCACGTCGGCGTCGAGGGGCTTCGGCATGGGATCCTTTCGGCGACCAGACGTTCAGGCCCGGCGACAGCTCACCGATAGCGCCTCGCCCGTCATGTAGCTCGAATAGTCCGACGCCAGGAACACGACGGCATTTCCGATCTCCCAGGTCTCGGCGGCGCGTCCCAGTACTTCGTTCTCGCGCACCATGCGCGCGAGGAACTCGGGGCTCGAGACCTTCTCGAGATGAGGGTGGATCGCGAGGCTCGGCACGACGGCGTTGATCCGGATGCCATGCTCGGCGGCTTCGAGGGCGGCGCAGCGGGTGAGGGCGAGGACGCCGGCCTTGGACGCGCCATAGGCGGTCTGTCCGGCCTCGGATCGCCAGGCGCAGATGCTCGACAAGTTGACGATCGCGCCGCGGCCCCGGGCCTGCATGCCCGGCAGGACCGCCCGAAGCATCCGGAACGTGCCCGTGAGGTTCACGTCGATCAGGGCGAGCCACTCGTCGCTCGAGGTCTCGAGGAGATGCTTCGTCATCCCGAGCCCGGCGTTGTTGACGAGTACGTCGAGTCCGCCGAAGGCCTCATCTGCGTGGGCGACCAATGCGCGGACGTCGTCCTCCGAGCGCACGTCACAGACCTGGCGCGGAACGTCTCGGCCGACGTGCTCGGCGAGCTCGTCGGCGAAGCGATCGAGGCGGCCCTCGTGGATGTCGGACAGCATCACGCGGGCGCCTTCTTCGGCGCAGCGCCGGGCGGTCGCGAAGCCGATTCCGGTTCCGGCGGCGGCGGTCACGAGAACGGATCGTCCCGCGAGCAGATCGCGGCCGGCAGGCATCGGCGGTGCCGGGGTGGGGACGAACGCCTCCGCACTCACGCCAGGATGCCGCCGTCGACGACCATCGTGTGGCCGGTCATGTAGGACGCCGCGGGGCTCACGAGGAAGCGCGCGGCGCGCGCGATCTCGATCGGCTCGCCGATCCGCTTCATCAGGTTCTGGTCGGCCATGTCCTGGATGAAGGCTTCGCGCTTCGCCTCGTCGCGGGGCAGGATCATGTCGGTGGCGACGGAGCCGGGGGTCAGCGCGTTTACCCGGATGCCGTCCTTCGCCCATTCCTGCGCGAGGGTCGAGGTGAAGTTGATCACGGCGGCCTTGGAAGCGCAGTATGCGCCGAGGCCGCGCATCGGTCGGTGCGCGCAGGCCGCGGTGATGTTCACGATCGAAGGCGTCTCGCTTCGGACGAGGAGCGGGTGGGCCGCCTGGCAGAGGAAGAGGGCGGCGCGGGTGTTCACGCCGAAGATCTCGTCGAACTCCGTTTCGGTGAGCTTGCCGACCGAGTGCGGGCGCAGGATCGCCGCGTTGTTCACGAGCACGTCGAGCTTCGACGCCTGCTCCGCCACGCGCGCGACGAGCGCGGCCGGGGCATCGGTCTCGCTGGCTTCGTAGGCGAGGGCGTGCGCGCGCCCGCCGGTGGATTCGATCCGATCGACGACTGCGCGGGCGTCCGCGGGGTTCCGTCCGGTGACGAAGACCTCTGCGCCAGCGGCGGCGAACTCTTCGGCGATCGCGGCGCCGATGCCGCGGGTGCTGCCGGTGACGAGGGCGACGAGACCCTCGAGCGAGAAGGGCGCGTCGGCCGGGGCCGGGTTCGACATGGCGTCCTCCAGCGGTTCAGTCCCTGCTCGGGCGCGGGATCGTCGGCGGCCACTCGCCACCGCCATAGACTTCGAGCGCGGCACCGGAGACGTAGCTCGAGTCGCGGGCGGCGAGGAAGAGCACGGCGTGGGCGACTTCTTCTCCGCGGGCGAAACGGCCGGCCGGGATCGAGTCGGTGATCGCCTTCTTCGCGTCGGCATCGCCGTAGTGGTCGCCGGAGAGCTCCGTTTCGACGAGGCCGCAGACGACGCTGTTCACCCGCACGTCGCCGCCCCACTCGACGGCGAGCGAGCTGGTCGCGTTCATGAGTCCGGCCTTCGCGGCGCCGTACGCGAAGCCCGTCGGCGTCGGCCGGTGGGACGAGATGCTCACGATGTTCACGATCGACCCGGCGTGCTCGCGGCCGGTCATGTGCGCGTGGACCTGGCTCGAGAGGATCAGCGGCGCGTTCAGGTTCAGCTCGAGGATCTTGTTGATGAGTTTCGGCGCCACGTTCCGCGCATCGGTCGGCGGCGCACCGCCCGCGTTGTTCACCAGCACGTCGATCCCGCCGCCCGGCTCGGCGCAGCGCGCCAGCCAGGCAGCCGTCGCCTCGGGGTCGCGGACGTCGATGCTCTCGCAGGTGATCGCATCCGAGGAGTACGGCTTCTCAGGAGCGCGCCGGCTGCAAGTGAAGACGCGTGCGCCCGCGGCGGCGAAGGCCTCACAGATCTCGCGGCCGATGCCTCGGGACCCACCGGTCACGACGACGGTCTGGTCGGAGAAATCGAATCGGGTCTGGCCAGCGCTCATCGGAAGTCTCTCGGTCGGGTGGAGGGGCGTCCCCTTCGGACGGCGCGCATTGTAGTGCAGCGACGCGACGCGCGTCGCGATAGGTTCGGGAAGACGACCCGAGGAGAAGGCATGGCCGAGCGCAGCGCGACCGACGAGAAGCACCCCCGCGACAGCTTTCTGGTCTGGCTGGTCACGAACCCGGTCACCACCTGGTGGATCCGGACCTTCTCGGCCCGCATCGATCCCTGGCTCTATCGAAAGACGAACGGGAAGTTCCACACGATGGGGACCGGCAGTGAATCGATGGTCACGATCACGATGACGGGCCGGAAGACCGGCAAGCCCCGATCGATCCACCTCGCTTGCGTGCACCACGAAGGCGACATTCTCTTGGTCGCGAGCGCGATGGGGCAGCAGAAGCATCCGGGCTGGCGGTACAACCTCGAGGCGAACCCCGATTGCGAGGTGCAGACGCTCGGCGAGTCCTATCCCGCGCGGGCGCGGATGCTGTCCGACGCCGAGAAGGACGCGGTCTGGGACGAGATGCGCGGACAGATCCCGATGATCTACGTCTACGAGACCCGGACCGATCGCAACATCCGGGTGTTCCGTCTCTCGCGCGTGGAGCGCTAGGCGCGGGGCTTCCCCACGAGCACGCCGCCATCGACCACGTAGTCCGCGCCCGTGCAGAACGAGCTCTCGTCGCTGGCGAGGAACACCACGACGTCGGCGATCTCGGTCGCGTTCCCCATCCGGCCGAGGGGGTAGCCACCGTAGGCCGCGTCGTACTGTTCGTCGGTCCAGCCCTCGCGTTCGGTCATCTTCGTCTTCGTCGGACCCGGGACCACGACGTTCACGCGGATGCCGCGCGGGCCGAGCTCAATCGCGGCGGTCTTCGAGAGGCCGCGTACACCGAACTTCGACGAGGCGTAGGCAGACATGTTCTCGCGCCCCTCGAGTCCCTGCACCGACGAGAAGTTCACGATCGAGCCGCCGCCGCGGGCCGCCATGCCCGACATCACGGCCTTGATCCCCAGGAACGCGCCGACCAGGTTCGTCTCGATCACCTTTCGGAAGGTGTCGAGGTCCGTTTCTTCGAGGGGCTTCACCCGGATCGTGCCCGCGTTGTTCACGAGCACGTCGAGCCCGCCGAAGCGCTCGGTCGCGAGGTCGACCGCCGAGGCCCACGCGTCCTCGCTTGTGATGTCGAGCTCCGCGAAGATCGCGGCTTCCGGTCGATCGACGCAGAGTTCGGCGGCCAGCGCTTCCCCCTCGTCACCACGCCGATCCGCGAGCACGACCCGCGCGCCTTCTTCCACGAAGCGCCGCGCCGTGGCGGCGCCGATCCCGCGCGCCGCGCCCGTCACGAGCGCGACCTTGCCGGCGAGCCGGCCGCCTCCGGAGGGACTCATCGCGTGATCACCCGGTCGCCGCGCACGAAGGCGTCGCGCTGAGCATCGCCCGTGCCCTCGATGTTGAGCTGGTACGTGTAGCCCTGCTCCATGCGGTAGTTGGTGTGCATCTCGAACACGTCGAGGTGGTTGAGGGCGGCCTTCGCGAAGCGGACGGCCGACGCCGGCTTCTCGAGGATCAGATTCGCGATCTCGCGCGCCTTCGGCATCAGGTCGTCGGGCTCCGTCACGTAGGCGACGGTGCCCCACGCGTGCAGCTCCGCGGCCGTCGCCGGCTTGCACGTGAGGCTCATCTCCCGAAGCTTCATCGGGGCGACGAGCTTCGCGAGATGGGAGGCGCAACCGAGGGCGCCGTTGTCGACCTCCGGCAGTCCAAAGCGGGCCTTCGTCGAGGCGACGATCATGTCGCAGCTCGCGACCAGACCGATGCCGAGGCCCATGCAGAAGTCGTTGACCGCGGCGATCACCGGGACGCCGGTCTCGTAGATTTGATGGAACGTCGCATAACACGCCTCGCCCGATCCGATCAGGTGCTCGAAGCCGGGGACGCTCTGCATCTCCTTGATGTCGATCCCGGCGTTGAAGCCCTTGCCCTCGGCGGTCAGGATGATCACGCGCACGTCGTCGTTCGCGTCGAGCTCCTTGAACGTGTCGTGGATCTGCCACGTGTCCGCGACGGTGATGGAGTTGACCGGCGGGTGGTGCATGACCACCTCGGCGACGTGGTTCTCGATCGTGCAGCGAATGCTCATGGGAAGGGGCTCCTGACGAGGGCGGATCGGCCGGCCGACCGGGATGTACGCGGAATTGCTTTACTTTCGCAGTTCTGCAAATCTCGGCAATCGCCGGCGGGATATACGTCGCGCGAGACGAGGAGCCGATGGCCGCCCCCCGCAGCACGATCCCGAAGATCATCAGCGTCGACGATCACGTCGTCGAGCCGCCCCACGTGTGGGAGACGCGCCTCCCCGCGAAGTACAAGGACAAGGGACCGCGGGTGAAGATCCTTCCGCGTGGCGCGCCGACCCTCAAGGACGGCGTCTGGGTGGAAGAGCCCGGGGACGGTCCCGAGATGGCGGCCTGGTGGCACTACGAGGACCATCGCTACCAGCTGCGCCAGATGATCGCGTGCCCGGGCATTCCGCCCGAAGAAGTGAAGCCGATCGGGGTCACCTTCGACGACATCGCGCCGGGCTGTCACATCCCTAAGGCTCGGATCGCCGACATGGAGAAGAACCATGTCGAGGCGTCGCTCTGTTTTCCGAACTATCCGCGCTTCTGCGGTCAGCTCTTCGCCGAGCGCAAGGACATGACGCTCTCGAAGCTCTGCGTCGAGGCCTACAACGATTGGATGGTCGAGGAGTGGTGCGGCGGCTCCGAGGGGCGATTGATCCCGCTCTGTGTCGTACCGCTCTGGGACGCGGAGCTCGCCGCGGCAGAGATTCGTCGGAACGCGGCCCGCGGCGTGCGCGCCGTCGCGTTCTCGGAGCTGCCCGCCTGGCTCGGGCTGCCCTCGATCCACACGGACCACTGGGACCCCTTCATCCGCGCGTGCGAGGAGACCGAGACGGTCATCTGCATGCACATCGGGTCGGGCACCAAGACTGTGAGCACCGCCGACGAGGCCCCGACGATCATGTCTTCGAACCTGATCGCGCTGAACAGCGTCGCGTCGCTCCTCGACTGGATCTTCTCCGGGAAGCTCGCCCAGTTCCCGAAGCTGAAGCTCCTGTACGCGGAGTGCCAGATCGGCTGGATCCCGTACTTCATCGAGCGCGCCGACGACACCTGGCAGACGCATCAATGGGCGCAGGGTGAGACGCGACTGCCGAAGCCGCCGTCGGAGTACTACAAGGACCAGGTCTACAGCTGCTTCTTCAAGGACAGCGTCGGCGTCGACCTGATCGAACGAATCGGTCTCGACCAGGTGATGTTCGAGACCGACTATCCGCATCAGGACGGAACGTTTCCGCACACGCTCGAGACCGCCGAAACGCTCTTCGGTCACCTGCCTCAGGATCAGGTCGACAAGATCGCGCGGGACAACGCGATCGCACTGCTGGGACTCGATCCATGACGGCGGCGGTGACGCCGATGACGCGTCGCGAGGCGCTGCCGGTTCCGAGTGGGTGGTTCGCGGTCGCTCATTCCCACGAGCTCGCCGCCGGCGAGGTCTCGAAGGTCCACTACTTCGGCCAGGACCTCGTGGTGTTCCGGACCGAGTCCGGCGAGGCCGCCGTCTTCGATGCCTTCTGTCCCCACCTCGGCGCCCACCTGGGCGTGGGCGGCAGGGTCGAGGGCGAGACGCTGCGCTGCCCCTTCCACGGATGGGGCTTCGACACGTCCGGTGCGTGCGCGGAGATTCCCTACGCGAAGCGGATTCCGCCGGGTGTCCGGGCCGGCAGTCATGCCGTCGTCGAGCGGAACGGCTTCATCTTCGTATGGTGGGACACCGCCGGTCGCGAGCCCTGGTACGAGGTCCCGGTCGTGCCCGAACACGCGAGCGGAGACTGGTCGAGTCCCGATCGGTACGAGTGGAAGATCAGCGCGCACAGCCAGGAGCTCGCCGAGAACGGCGTGGACCAGGCTCATTTCCAGTTCGTACACGGAACCCTCGCGGTTCCGAACGCCGATTCGACCGAAGACGGTCACGTGCGTCGCACGTTCGCGCCGATCGAGATGAAGACGCCGCGGGGCGACGTGAATGGCGGCATCGAGACGCACATGTTTGGCATGGGCTTCGCGACCGTCCGCTTCACAGGGATCGCCGAGACCCTCGAGTTCACGGCCACGACCCCGATCGACGCTGGCCACGCCCACGTCCGGTACAACTTCATCCAGCCGAAGGTCGATGGGAAGGATCCCGAAGGCGGCGTCGCTGCCGCATTGATCCGCGACATCGTCAAGCAGATGAACGAAGACGTCCCGATCTGGGAGAACAAGCGCTACCTGTCGCGCCCGACCCTGTGCGACGGCGACGGTCCGATCGCGGAGTTCCGCCGCTGGTGCGAGCAGTTCTACCCCGATCCCGCCGCCTGAGTAAGGGCCGCTTTTCGCCCCGACCCGCCGTCGTCGCGTGATTCCTCGCGCGCGCCGCCTGGAGATCTCCGACATGGCCCTCGAGCTCGCCGAGCACAATCTCTCCGAGGAGCGTCTCGAATTCCGCGACACGCTCCGGCGCTTCTTCGAGGAGCACGCGCCGATCACGGAAGTCCGCCGGGTGATGGAGGAAGAGGGCACGGGACACTCGTCGGCCCTGTGGACCCTCGCTTCGGAAGAGATGGGCCTCGCCGGCATCGCGATTCCGGAAGACGCCGGCGGTCAGGGCTTCGGTCTGAAGGAGCTCGCGATCGCGCTCTCGGAATCGGGTCGCCACCTCGCGCCGATCCCGCTCTTCGCTTCCGCGGGACTCGCCGCGCGCGTCGTCCAGCACGTCGCGGGCGAAAGCGCCGAAGGGTGGCTCACGCCGATCGCCGAGGGACACGCTGCGACCGTCGCGTGGGTCGAGGCGGACGGCGACTGGGATCCGGCAGCGACCACGCTCGCGGTCGATGGGTCGGGCGACGACGTGACGCTCACAGGAGACAAGCACTTCGTGCTCGCGGCCGGGGCCGCGGAGCGGATCTTCGTCGTGGCACGCGAGCCCGGCACCCACTGCGACGAGGGGCTCGGGCTCTACGTCGTCGAAGGGGATGCCGCTGGGCTCGTCGTCGAGTGCCGAGAGAGCGTGGACGTCACGCGACCCGTCTGGACAGTGCGTTTCGACGGGACTCCCGCGCAGGCGCTGGGCCCGCGCGGCGCGGCCGCGCCCGGCATCCGGGCCGGCCTCGACGAAGCGACGGCGCTGCTCTGCGCGGAGATGGAGGGCGGGATGCGCCGGGTGCTCGAGACCGCGGTCGACTACGCGGGCGACCGCTTCCAGTTCTCCCGGCCGATCGGTTCGTTTCAGGCCGTGAAGCACAAGTGTGCGGACCTGTTGATCGACTACGAGGGATCGCGGACCGCTTCCGACGGCGCCGTCGTGGCCTTCGACGAGGGTGATCCCGAGGCGTCGATCCTGACCGCGGTCGCCAAGAGTCATCTCGGTCCCGCCTACGTCCGGATGGCGACGGAGAGCGGGCAGATCCAGGGCGGCGTCGGGTACACCTGGGAGTACGATGCCCATCTCTTCTTTCGCCGAGCGCTCGCGTCGAAGGCGATCCTCGGAGACGAGTCCACCCATCGGGACCGGCTCGCCCGGCACGTCGCCCGAGAGATCGCGGGAGGCGAGGCTTAGCATGCGACGCGAGGACACGAAGGAAGAAGCGGCGTTTCGGGCAGAGGTGCGGGCGTGGCTCGAGGCGAACGCGAAGCCGCGGGTCGAAGGACCGCCGCAGGCGCTCGATCACTCTCCCGAGGCGGAGGCGCGCCACTGGGAAGCCGCGAAGGTCTGGCAGCGCACGAAGTTCGAAGGCGGCTGGGCAGCGATCACCTGGCCCGTCGAATACGGCGGTCGCGGCGGCACGCCGATCCAGCAGATGATCTGGAACGAGGAGCAGTCGCGCTTCGACGTTCCTGCCGGCTTCATCGCCGCCTCCCTCGGCATGATCGGCCCCGCGCTGATGCGCTTCGGGACCGAGGAACAGAAGGCCTATCTGCCGGCGATGCTGCGCGGCGACGAGGTCTGGTGTCAGCTCTTCAGTGAGCCCGAGGCGGGCTCCGATCTCGCCGCCGTCCGAACGCGGGGCGAGGTCGACGGCGACGAGCTCGTGATCAACGGGCAAAAGGTCTGGACCACGAGCGCGAACTTCGCCGAGAAGGGCTTCATCGTCCTGCGGACGAACCCCGACGTCGCCAAACACGACGGCATCAGCTTCGCGTTGATCGACATGCGCCAGCCCGGCGTCGAGGTCCGGCCGCTCGTCACGATGCGCGGAGACCGGCACTTCAACGAGGTCTTCCTGACCGACGTGCGCACGCCGCTCGATCACGTCGTGAATGGCCTCGATCGGGGTTGGCCCGTCACGACCTTCGTGCTCATGAACGAAGGCGCCTTCATCGGGACCTCGAGCCCGGTCGACACGAGCGCGACGGCACTCATCCGGCACGCGCACGAGACGGGACGACTCGACGACCCGGTCGCGCGCGAGCGGCTCGGCGAGGCGTGGGCCCGGGAGCGCGTTCTCGGGCAGCTCCAGGATCGGCTGAAGGGCGCGCTGCTCGACGGCCGGATGCCCGACGTCGACGGGTCGGTGCTCAAGATCCTGACCGCGGAGTGGGGACACGAGCGGGCCGAGCTCGCGACCTGGCTGCAGGGTGCGGATGGACTACTGGCCGGCGCCGACGCTCCCGAAGCCGGACTCTGGCAGGACAAGGTGTTGTCACGTGGTCTGATGGCGGTGGGCGGCGGCACCCTCGAGGTCCATCGCAACGGCCTCGGGGAACGCGCGCTGCGACTCCCGAAGGAGCCGCGCTTCGACCGCGACACCGCGTTCAAGGATCTGGAGACGAGTCGCTGACGCGCGACGCACAGGTGCGCGCTCGCCGTGTCCTGTCCTAGCGTGACGATTCGATTCAAGGAACGAGCCCCGACTCGAGGAGCCCCATCATGGCCCAGGCACATGCCCCCGAAGACGTGTCCCCCGCGCTGTCCCTGCAGCCGGTCAACTTTGCCGCGGAAGATCCCGGCGTCGGTGGCTGGCGGCCGCTGATGGCGCAAGGCGTCGGTGCGGACAAGGCCGGCATCGATCGTCTGGTCGTGTCCGACCACGTCGTGATGGGCGAGAACCTCGAGCGCTACGGCGATCCGAAGGCTGGCGGCATGAAGGGCGGCGTGCAGCCGACCGGCCCGGATGGTCACTGGCTCGATCCGCTCACCGTCATCTCGATGTGGGCCGCGCTCACGACGCACACGCGTTTCATGACCGGCATCCTGATCGCGCCGCTGCGCAGGCCCGCGACCCTCGCGAAGCAGCTCGCCACGATCGATGTCCTCTCCGAAGGTCGACTCGACATCGGCGTCGGTGTCGGCTGGCAGCGCGAGGAATACGAGGCGAACGGCGTCGAGTACAAGGGACGCGGCAAGCTCCTCGACGAGACCCTCGAGATTCTGCAGACCCTCTGGAGCGAGCAGTCGGCGGCGTATTCGAGCGAGCGCGTGAACTTCGAGAAGGTGCACCTCAGCCCGAAGCCGCTCCGCCCGGGCGGCGTGCCGCTCTGGATCAGCGGTACGCTCATCCCGAACGTGCTCCAGCGCATCGTCCGCTTCGGCTCGGGTTGGATTCCGTGGGGCGACGATCAGATGGATCCGATCGGCGGCGTCGCGAAGATCGCGGCCGAGATGGAGAAGGCCGGACGCGACATGAAGGGCTTCCAGGCGGGGACCTATCTGCAGGTCGTCGAAGACGGTGGCTCGATCGACGCGGAGGCCACGATGGCGCCGGTCGGCGCGATGGCGGAAGGCGGGATCACGGATTTCCGCGTGACCCTGCAGCTCCCGAACGAGGAAGCGGCGACCCAGGACATGCTCGCGCCCCTGGTCGCGGCCTTCCGCAAGCAGGCCGGACGCTAGGGCGCCTCCGGAACCCGAATCCCCCGCGCCGACACCCACGTCTGGACGGTCACCACGACTGGACCCCGACTGGGCAGAGGGATTCGCGTGGAGCTCGGTGGATTCGAATCGGGCGATCCCTTCGTTTTCGGGGTCGCCCTGGCAGCGCTCGTTTCGGGCGTGGCGTTCGCGGGTTTTCTCGCAGGCCGGCGCCGCTCCGTCGCCGATTCGCCGGTCGACGGGATCGTGCGCGACCTCTGCGCGCTGAACGCGCAGGTGGCCGCCGACGCGGATCTAGCGGCGCTGCTGACGACCTACGTAGAGGCGCCCGGTCGCCTCGATCGCGTCGAGCGGGTGCGGGCCCGCGCCTGGTTCGACTCGGCGCGGAGGCTCCATGCCCTGTTGGCGGAGTCCCTCGCGCACGCGCCGGATGGTGACCGTCGCCTGGCCGCCTACGCGCCGACGATGGGCGAGGGGGCCGGCGCGCGTTCGCACGACGACGGCCCGATGTTGCCGCGCGTCTCCAACGTGACGCTCATCGATCCGGAGTTCATGGCCTGGGTCGAGTCGATGCAAGCGCGCCACCGCGCGTGACACGGTTCGCGCGGTCGCCTCAGGCGAGCTCGATGACCTCGAAGGTGCGAGCGCCAGACGGCGTCTTGTACGTGCCTTCGTCGCCGACCTCGAGACCGAGGAGCGCTCGTCCGAGCGGAGAGACCGGTGTCACCGATCGCACGAGGACGCCATCCGCTTCGAGCTCGATCCCGGCGGCGCCCGGCAGGACCAGCCATCGCTCTCGGACTTCCTCCTCGTCGTCTTCGAGGGCCACGCAGACGAGGGCCCCGACCGCGACGGCGTCGTCTTCTCCGAAGGGCCGGACCTCGAGGTTCGAGACCGCCTCGACGTTCCGACGGACGTCCGCGACGCGCTCGGCGAGCCCCCGAGCGAGGTAGCTCTCCTCGGTCGCGCGGGTGTCCTTCGCGTGCTCGGCGCGATTCTCGGCGTGGGTCGCACCGGCCTGCGTGTCGGCCTGGCGCCGCGCGAGGGTCGCGAGATCTTCTTCGAGCCGCGCGCGAATCGCGGCCACCAGCGCATGTTTGTCGACGCATTCCGACATCGGCTCCTCCGTGCGCGGTCGACTCCGCTCGGTGGTGGCCGTTCGGGTCGTGGCCTACCGTCGCCCGGCGATTCTCCCTCTCCGAGGCCGCCCCGCGATGAAGCTCTACCACGTTCCGGGCTCGCGTTCCGCCCGGGTGCGCTGGCTCTTGCTCGAGCTGGGCGTCGAGCACGAGGTCGCGCTGCTCTCGGCCACGGACGGGTCGCAGCGCTCCCCGGAGTACCTCGCGCTGAACCCCCTCGGTCGGGTGCCGACCCTCGAGGACGACGGTGTCGCGTTCTACGAGTCCGGCGCGATCGTGCAGTACCTGCTCGAACGCTACGGCGCGGGCCGCTTCGAGCCGCCAGTCGGGAGCCTGTTCCGGCCGCGCTACCTGCAGTGGTTCCACTGGGGGGAGGCGACGCTGCTGCCGCCGATCGTGATCATGAATAGCCACCGCTTCGTGTTGCGCGAGAAGGACCGCTCAGAGAAGGCGGTCGACGTCGCGCGCCGACAGCTCGCGCGCATCCTGGCGGTCGTCGAGGGAGAGGTCGAGGGCCGCGCGTGTCTGGTCGGCGACGCGTTCAGCGCCGCGGACATCATGGTCGGCTACGGCCTCACCCTGGCGAAGCTCGTCGGCGAGCTGCCGGCCGATTTTCCGGCCGTGCAGGCGTACCTCGACGGATTGGCCCGACGTCCTGCCTACGAAGAGGCGTTGCGCGGCGGATTCGGCGGCTAGTCCCCAGAGTGGCCGAAGAGGATCTTCTTCGCCCCATCGTCCATGCCGTTCGCCATGCCCGCGGCCAGCTCCTGGCCTGCGGCGAGTCCCGCCACGAAGCCGGGACGTTCGCCCAGGGTCTCGAACCAGCGGCGCAGGTTGGGGAGATCGTCGAGGGTCTGGGCGTGGTGGTCGCGCATGTGGACCCATGGCCAACACAGGATGTCCGCCATCGACAGCTCGTCGACGATGAAGTCGCGTCCCTCGAGGCGCCCATCGAGTACCCGATAGAGCCGCCGTGCCTCGCGCGTATAGCGCTCGATCGCGTAGTCGAGCTTCTCTGGCGCGTAGTTGCGGAAGTGGCCGGCCTGGCCGCACATCGGACCTTGATTCGCCATCTGCCAGTACATCCACTCGATCGCCTGCACGCGCTTGCGTGGATCTTCGGGCAGCAGCCGGCCCGTCTTGTCGGCCAGGTACTGCAGGATGGCGCCGGACTCGAAGACCGGAATCGGTTCGCCCCCGCCGTCGGGGTCGTGATCGACGATCGCCGGCATGCGGTTGTTGGGGCTGATCGCGAGGAAGGCAGGCTCGAACTGCTCGCCGCGGGCGATGTTGCACGACACGATCCGGTAGGGGAGGCCCAACTCTTCGAGGGCAATGCTGACCTTCCAGCCGTTCGGGGTCGGGAAGTAGTGGAGATCGATCATCGCGGCAGGATACCAGCGGCCTGTTCGCGACCGGCAACTCCGGTCGCAGGCAGCTGGAATCACACGGGATCTCGATAAGCAAAGGAAACTAGACTTATCGGTGGTAGAGAGACGGCGAGGGCGGCAGCCGTCCGGAATCGGGAAGTCGCGGGGAGGGGCGGCGCCACCCCGGCCAGGGTGGTAGAACGTGTTCCAGCCCAGCCCAGCCCAGCCCAGCCCAGCCCAGCCCAGGCCGTCCGGCCGGGCCATCCGATCCCATTTCCGTGTCCGACTCCGTGGAGACAGCCATGTCCGCCGATACCGATCTGCTCGCCGAAGCCCGCGCCCTCCGTCCATTGATCGAGAAGGAGGCGGACCCGACCGACGAGGAGCTGACGATGACGCCGCCCGTCGTCGACGCCTTCGAGAAGACCGGGCTCTTCCACATGATGGTCCCGCGCGCGCTCGGCGGCGCCGAAGCGGATTGTTCGACGATCATGGACGTGTTCGAGGAGCTGTCTCACCAGGACGGGTCGATCGGCTGGTCGCAGATGGCGAACGCGAGCGCCACTTCGTACTGCGCCTTCCTCGAGCCCGAGGCTGCGAAGGAGATGGTCGGCGACCGCCCGGGTTCGGTCTTTGCCGGGCAATTCGCGCCCCGTGGCACGATTCGACGCGAGGGCGAAGGCTTCCGGATCAGCGGCGAATACGGCTTCGGGAGCGGCAGCGGTCACGCCTCGTACATCGGCGGCGGTGGCTTCGTGCTAGGCGACGATGGCGCGCCGGAGATCCTGCCGAGCGGCCTGCCCGCCTATCTCTGTTATTTCGTACCCAAGGACGCGGTCGTCATGAAGGACGGCTGGGACGTGATGGGCCTGCGCGGGACCGGCAGCTTCGACTACGGCGTGCCGGAGCAATACGTCGACGCGAAATACACGTTCTGGCTCTTCGAGGCGGGTGTGAAGACCGGTGGCTCCTTCTACGGCATCGGCGCCCCGGCGCTCGCGGGCCTCGGCCACGCCGGATGGGGCCTCGGGGTCGCGCGTCGTGCCCTCGACGAGATCGGCGCGATCGCGACCGGGGGGCGAGCGCGCATGAGCGGCGGCGCCTTGCTCGATCAACAGGTCTTCCAGCGCGAGTACGGCGAGAAGTGCTTCGCCCTCGACGCCGTCCGTCAGCTCGTGCACGAGGTCTACGGCCGGATGGAGCGGAAGCTGCAGGCGGGCGAAGTGCTCGGCAAGGCGGACAACGACGAGATGATGGGATCGGTCGCGTACATGACACAGATCTGCGAGGACGTGACGACCTTCGCCTACCGAACCGCAGGGAGTCAGGGGCTGCGGAATCCCAGCCTCGTCCAGCGCTGCTTCCGCGACATGCTGACCGGCGGGCTCCACATCTTCGTCGATCGCAAGAGCTACGAGGAACACGCGAAGAACAAGCTCGGCGTCACGCCGGCTTGATTCGCGCCCACGCACCCGGAACACGACGAGGCCCGAGACCGCCGGGCCAGGAGACGAGATGGACTTCGGATTGAGTGAGGAGCAGGAGATGCTCCAGGAGACGATTCGCGGATTCGCGCAGAACGAATGCCCGACGACGCGCCTCCGCGAGCTCTTCGATGCAGGCGAGGGGCACGATCCCGCGCTCTGGTCGGCGCTCGCCGAGATGGGCGTGGCCGGCCTGACCGTGCCGGAAGAGCACGGCGGCGCTGGAATGGAGATTCTCGACCTCGCGCTCGTCGCGGAGGTCCTCGGAGAATTCGCGATGCCGGGTCCGTTCCTGGGGCACGCCCTCGCGATTCGCGGCGTGACCCTCGCGGGCGGCAAGGATCAGCAGAGCAAGATCCTGCCCGATCTCGCCAGCGGCGAGCAGATCGCGACGGTCGCCCTCCAGGAGCAGGCGACGTGGCAGCCCGAAGAATGGACCGCCCGGCTGCGGGGAGGTCGCCTGACCGGCGAGAAGGCCATCGTCTCCCACGCGGCCCTCGCCGATCGCTTTCTGGTCGGATTGGCCGGGGGCCAGCTGGCCTGGGTCGACGCGAAGGCGAACGGCGTCGAGATCGAGGATCTCGGCGGGATCGATCGCACCCGGCCGGTCTACCGCGTGCGCTTCGAGAGCGCTCCGGCGGAGCTGCTCGAAGGCGGAGACGGCACCGTCTGGGAGCTGATCGACACCGCCGCCGTCCTGCTGGCGGCAGATGCCTTCGGCGCGGCGACCAAGCTGATCGACATCGACGTCGCGTACGCGCTGGAGCGCGAGCAGTTCGGTCAGCCGATCGGCCAGTTCCAGTCGATCAAGCACACGATCGCGAAGCTCGGAACCGACATCGAGCCGGCGCGGGCGCTCTTGTGGCACGCAGCGCACGCGCTCGACGCGATTCCGGCCGACGCGCCGCGTTCGGTCTCGGTCGCGAAGGCGCACATCACCGATCGCGCCATGAACGTTGCGCGTGAGTCCGTGGAGCTCCACGGAGGCTACGGCTTCACGTGGGAATGCGAAGTCCAGATGTGGTTCAAGCGGATCATGCTCGACCGATCGCTGTTCGGGACGCCGGATCAGTGGCGCGAACGCACGGCCGACCTGGGGGAGTATTGAGATGGATCTCGAATACAGCGCCGAACACCAGCGGTTTCGTGAAGAGGTGCGTCAGTTCCTGAAGGGCTGGCCGCTCACGGGCGACGAAGCCAGGCTGCCGCAGGACGAGCAGGAGCAGCTCTTCCGCAAGCGTGGGATCGAGGCGGGCTTCGTGTACCGCTCGGTGCCGAAGCAGTACGGCGGCTCCGAGCAGCCGCGGGATGCGATCAAGGACCGCATCATCGTCGAAGAGTTCTATGCCGCCGGAGCGCCGCGCGACCTGATGACCCAGGGCGCGGGGATGATGGTGCCGACGCTGCTCGAGTTCGGGACCGAAGCACAGAAGGAGCGCTACATCCCGCCGGCCCTTTTCGGTGAGGAGAACTGGTGTCAGGGCTACAGCGAGCCCGGCTCGGGCTCCGACCTGGCGTCCCTGCAGTGTCACGCGCGACTCGAGGGCGACGAGTGGGTGCTGAATGGTCAGAAGATCTGGACGTCGTCGGCACAGCGCGCACAGATGATGTTCGGTCTCTTCCGCTCCGAGCCAGACGCGAAGAAGCACGAAGGGATCTCCTATCTGCTCGTCCCCATGGACGCGAAGGGCCTCGAAGTGCGACCGCTGCGTGAGATGGGCGGTGGCTTCGAGTTCAACGAGGTCTTCTTCGACGACGTTCGCATCCCCAAGGAGAACATCGTCGGCGAGCGCGGCCAGGGTTGGCAGATCTCGCGGGCGACCCTCGTGCACGAGCGCAATCTGATCGGGAATCCGAACATGATGCGCGAGGCCTTCTCCGACCTCCTCGACCTCGCGCGGAGCCGCGCCCTGGGCGGTCGCCCGGCGAACGAGGACCCGGGCATCCGACGACGGATCGCCGAGATCGAGGGCTACGTCCACACCAGCGAACTCTCGAACATGCGGCAGTTCACGGCGGCCAACAAAGGCAAGATGAGCGACGTGATGCGCCCGATGATGATGAACAAGGTGGCGGGTACGGACACCATGCAGATGATCATGAAGTGCGCGTTCGACCTGCTCGGCGGCGAGGGCGTGCTCGCGCCGACCGAGGAAGAGCTCGACACCTGGGGCCGCAAGACGACCAGCAGCGGTTGGGTGCTGCAGTACGTGTTCTCGATGGGACCGGCGATCGCCGGAGGCGCTACGAACATCCAGCGCAACATCATTGGCGAACGCGGCTACGGCCTGCCGCGGGACCTACGCCGACCGGAGTAGACGGGCGGCGGACCGACCCCGGGGGTCGGTCCGCTGCGCCCGGCCGGTCCTTGCCTCAAGCGCCTGCGCCGAAAGGCCGATCCGGCCTCCGTAGGGAGTCCGTGATGAAGAAGGCGTTCGCGAAGGCGGGATTCAAGCTGGGGGGCGGGTTGGCACTCGTGGTCGCGGTGATCGGCGTGCGCATGATCACGGCCGACCCCGACGGACTCGATGACGAGATCGCCGAGCTCGAGCGTCTCGAAGAGGAGCTCGCCGCGGACGCTGCGGAGCGCGGCGTCGAGACACCGGATGGCCCCTCTGCCGACGGACTGGTCGCTCGCGTGAGCGCGACCGTGCGCGAGCATCTGCCATCGAGCGCGTCGTCCGGGCCGGATCCGAACCGCCTGGTGAAGTGCGACCTCGGCGGCGGCATCCAGTTCATGCGCGCGGCCGATTGCCAGACCCGCGGTGGTGACGTCTCCGACGTCGACTAGCGCGACGGCGTCCCCATCATCCCCGAGCTCGACTAGCGCGACGGCGTCCCCGGTATCCCCGACGTCGACTAGCGCGACGGCGTCCCCATCGTCCCCGAGCTCGACTAGCGCGACGGCGTGCCCGGTATCCCCGACGTCGACTAGCGCGACGGCGCGAGGAGCTCGCCGCGGTTGGGGCTCGAAGGCTCGGGCTCCGCGTCGTGGTCGATCCGGCGCAAGCCGATCGCGGCCACGAGTCCGAGCGCGGCGAAGCCGGCCCCGAGCAGGTAGCCGTCCCGGAAGGCGACCGTCGACGTCGCGTCTGCACACATCGCGGTCAGGATCGACACGCCGGCGACGGCCCCGATCCCCGTCGTCGTCGACATCGTCGAGACCGCGATCCCGTGGTCTTGCTCCTCGACGGCCGATGCGACCGTCGTCGAGAGCGACGGCTGGGCGAGGCCCGCGCCGTAGCCGGCGAGCACGAGCCCCGCGACGATCGCCGCCAGGGACCGGGTCTCGGCGCCGATCGCGAAGGCGCCCATGGCCGCGACGACCATTGCCATGCCCGAGATGATCATGACCCGCTCGCCGTATTTCGCGCCGAGGCTGCCGCCGATCGGGGAGGCCGCCGAGAGCGAGATCGGCCGCGCGATGGTCCACATCGACGTCGCCGCCTGACCGAGGCCGAATACCCCGAGCATGATCAGCGGGCTGATGATGAAGCCGCCCATGTACGCGAACTGCATCATGAAGCCGATCACGAGAGGCAGCACGAAGTTTCGACGCCGCAGGAAGTCCAGCGGCAGGAGCGGGGACGGGGATCGGCGCTCGATGGATGCGAAGAGGGCGAGGAGGGCGGGGGTCGCGAGGAGCGCCGCAACCACCCGGATGTCACCGAGCCCCCAGACCGGCAGGCGGTTGACCGCGAAGGTCAACGCGAACGCAGCGGCCGCGAGGGCGGCGGCGCCGGGGACGTCGAGGGAGAGGTCGTCGCGCCGCGGCGTCTCGACCAGCACGAGGAGCGCCACCGAGAGCGCGACTGCGGAGAGCGCTCCCTGGATCAGGAAGATCGGTCGCCAGCCGATCCACTCGACGAGCACGCCGCCGACCGCGAGTCCGATCACCGGGGCGCCGGCGATCACGACGCTCATCCAGCCCATCGCCTTCACGCGGTCGCGCCGTTCGTAGATCCGGAACAGGATCGCCATCGAGGCCGGCATCGTCGCCGTCCCGGCCAGCTGCGCGACGGTCCGAAAGCCGATCAGGCTGGCCGCGTCCCAGGCGAAGGCCGTCGCCGTCGCGACCACGGTCGCGAGCGCGAAGCCGGCGAGGTAGATGAGACGATGACCGTGCAGGTCGCCGAGCTTGCCGAGCAGGGGAGCCGAGACCGCCTGTGCCAGCATCGGCGCCGTCATCACCCACGCGATCGTCGCCACGTCCGAGTCCAGGTCGAGCGCGATCGACTTGAGCGAGACGCCGAGGATCGTCATCGTGAACGTGGTCGCGAAGCATCCCGCGAGGCAGGTCCACAAGACCCAGCGGCGATGGTTCGGGCTCGCGAGGGCACGCGCGCGCACGCGCTGCCAGGGGCTGGCAGCGCCAGGATCCGGCATCGGGACCGATCGGGGCCGTTCGCCCGGGCTCGTCGTCGTCTCCGTCGTGGACGGGCTCGTCTTCGTCTCCGTCGTGGACGGGGGCGACGGACGCGCCGGGCCGCGTTCATCGTTCATCGAGGTCTCTGTGGGGCGCGGGAAACGCTCCGCGGTTCGGAAGCGCGGGAGCAGCATAGCGTGGCGGTCATTCGTGCCCAGCGCGGGGCGCTGCGCGTTTCAGAATGCATCGCGATCGCCTGCGTTGGCTCGTCGCGAAACGTGCGTGCGACGCGGGTGGGGCTGTCGTCGCTCATGCGTGGCACTTGCCTTGCATTTGCCGATCGCTGCGCACGGACGCTGCGCGAGCGATTGGAGTGAGCAGGATGCAGGTGGAGATGGACACCGTGGGCGCGTTGCAGCCCACTCCCTCGAACGCAGACACGAAGCGGACCGACGCGGCGAAACCGGTGGCTGAGACCATGACCGGCGGTGATCCCGTCGCGCGGCGGGAGGGTGTCGATCTCGCGATCTCGGACCGCCTCCGCGCGGACCTCCGATTCCTGCAGGAGAAGCGCGCGCAGACCAGCGCGGCGCTCGATCGCGTGGGACAGCTGCAGACCGAGATCGAGACGATCCGCGATCGGATCCACGGGTTCTGGAACCAGCTGAACGCCGCGCGCGACGCGGCGGGCCCCCACCTTCCCCCGCCTTTCGGTGACGCCCCCCATCCGGCCTATCAGGCCCTGGTCGACGTCTACGACGAGGTCCAGGCGATTCACGCCGAGACTTCCGTTTCCGAGCCTGGCGCGGTCGTGTCCGCCGCGCTCGAGGGGCTGACCAACGAGGTGCGGATCTACCGAGATCCGACGAGCGACGAGGTCGTCTCGCGCACGAAGCCGATCGAGACCGTGAGCGGGAGCTACACCGCGTACTGGATCGCCGAGCCCGTCACGATCCCGGAGGTCGACGAAGCGGCAATCGTTGGCGCGCTCGCGCCCTATGGAGAGGCGGTCGCCGACGTCGATCGGGACGATCCGATTCGCCTCGGCAGCACGCTCCGCGCGAACGAGCACCGCGAGATCCTCGACGCCTTCCGCGCGGCGAACAACGAGATCAGGACCCTCGTCGGTGCCTATCACGTCGCGGCGGGACGCCTGGAGGACAAACTCGCACACGTCTCGACGATGATCGCGGAGCGTCGCGCCGAGCTCGGTGCCGCACGGCCGGTCGCCTCGATCGCCCGACTCGATATCGACCCGGCCGAGATCGCCGCGCAGCTGCGATCGAACCCGGCCCTCGCGCGTCTCGCGCAGGCCCGCGTCGAGCCGGGACGCGCGCACGCGCTGCTCGCGGCCCCGCCGCCCCCGCCGCCGTCCAGTGCCCCGCCGCCGGGATCCTTCGAAGCCGAGGTCTTCGCACTGGATCGCGCCCGCGAATCCGCGGTCGACGATCATCGACAAGTCGGTCTCGTGCTCCAGAGCTCGCACAAGATGAACGAGCTCCTCGACGAGATGCATGCGCTGGCGAACGAGGCCGCCACCGACGACACGCTGGGCGCGCAGGGCCGCGCCGCGCTCGAATCGCTCTACCGCGAGGCGAGGCACGAGTTCACCCTGATCGCGAGCGGGACGACGTTCCTCTCTGGCGAGTTGAAGGATGCGCTGATCGAAGCCGGCGCGCCGGGGCCCTCCGGCTTCGCGGACTTCATCGACATATGGAGGCAGCTCGGAGCGGGCGAGGAGTTCTACCTCGGCGGTGGCTTCACCCAGACCGGCGCGACGAACTTCGCGCGCTTCATCGACCGCAGCCTCGGCTCAAACACGTCGACGATTCTCGATGCGCACGACACGTTGTCCGAGCGCCTGGAGAATCGGATCCGGACGCTGGCCGCCGAGAAGGAGAATCGGATGGCGTCGAAGGCGTCGAGGGAACAGGTCGCTGCCGCGGTGTCGGCGATCTCCCTGACGCCGACTCAGCTCGAAGCCGTGCACGAGCGCGCTCGTGCGGCCATCGCGCAGTCCGGCGTCTTCGCGTCGCTCCCCTGGTGATCACCGTCACGCAGCCGGCGCGCAGCCGCGTTGCCCTCGGCGTGTAGATTTCCGGCAACACACCTCTCGGTGCGCTCTCGCGCCCCGGACTTCGGGGTTTTCGAGAACTCCCGCGCCACGTGTTCCGGGAATGGGTCACTTATCTCTATGACAGTGGGGGGCCCTGTCATTTCTCTGGGATCCGGAACGAGGCTGTGTGCCTGCGTTGCGACTGGCAACGCGGCCCACGTCCGCCAGCAGGCGGTCGAACAGCCCTTCCGTCGATCACCCCATCGACAAAAACGGAATCGCTGAACGGCCGCTCGAAAGGCGGGTGTGGGGCTCTCTGCCTCTCGCGAGGTTTTCGCGGAGGTCGTGCCGAGCTTCGTGCGTCCGGTGGCGCTCGAATTTCGAAACTCGACCGATGCGTCAACGGGAGACCTGCATCCACTCTTCGATTTCTTCTTCCGAAGTACCGGAAGGTAGTGATCAGGCGGTCGAGGGTCGTGTTTCAGGGAGCCTTCACGAAGCAGGTGCATCTCAGGAAGCGCTACTGCAGCGCCGCGTGGACACGTGGGTCCGCGAGGTGCGTCCGGTGAGAGCCGGGCGGTGGCGTGGCTGGTGGACTGCATCGATGGGTGCGCGTCGTCTGACGTTCGCATGCACTCGACCGCAGTCCGAGGAGATGTCGTGTCCCGTACGTCCGCTGCTGCGGCGTTCGCCATCGACCCGGAAGAATCCGGATCGACGGGCGCACCGAACGCCGAACATGCTGAATCGCTCGTTGTCATCGAAACCCCGGACCGAAGCCTGGAACAGGACCTTCGCGCCCCGAAGCCCTCGGTCCCGCTGTCCGAGCTCTCCGACCAGGAGCTGCTCGAGGGCATCCGCGCCGAGTGCGAGCTCCATTTCGCAGAGCTCTACAACCGGTACTTCCAACGCATCTACAATTTCGTGTTCGCGCGCATGCGTAATCACGCCGAGACCGAGGAGGTCGTCCAGGAGACCTTCCTCGCCGTATTCCGGTCCTTCGAGAACTACCGCGGGCAGTCTTCGCTGCTCTCGTGGATCTACGGCATCGCCAAGAACACGACGAACAACCACCTCCGGCGTGCCAAGAGCCAGAACGAGCGCATCGAAATCGCCGACGACGACGACCTGATGCCGCGCAACTCGATCGGGGAGGGGGCGCCGGACGAACAGCTCGACCTGCACCGCTTCGGCGAGCTCCTGTCGGAGCGGCTCGACGGCCTGGCGGATTGGCAGGCCGAGATCTTCGAGATGCGCCACCTGCAGAACCTCTCGATCCCGGAGATCTCCGAGCGCACCGAGCGATCCAGCGACGCGGTCCGGTCGAGCCTCTACCGCGTGAAACGCCTCTTCTTCGAAGCGGCCCTGGCGAACGGCAACATCGCCGCGACCGCGGGAGGGGGGCGCCGATGAAGCGCGCGAACGACGATGTCGTCGGACGCCCGGAGTCGCGGGATATCCGTCAGGACGTGGCCGGTGCGCCGATCGCACCGCGACCGATCGACATCGCGTCCTTCCGGCACGCGCTCGACGACCCGATGGGGACGGCCGAGTCCGATGCCGAGCTGATGGCCGAATTCGCCGAGTTCATGGACGGCGATCAGGATTTCGAGCGCGCCGAGCTGCCCGAGCCCGATCCCGGCTTCCGGGAGCGACTGCGCCGCCGGCTCTGGCGCGCGCACGTGCTCGCGAATCTGCGTGAGGGCGGCGAGGTCAATTGACCGAGTGGAAGTGACGCCCCGCCTCTGGGCTGGGGACTGATGGTCGTAGGCGGCGCCGTTCTTTGGACGCCGCCGCTTTCTCTACTTTTGGGCGCTGTTCGGTGGGGGTCCCCGGCGGTGACACTTGTCGCTGCAGGGGGATTCCGCGCGGGGGTGTGTGCGGGCGTTCGGAGGGGTGCCCGTGGGGTCAAGGGGGATTTCGGGGTCGGGGCGTGGGGAAGCGGGTGCGCGCGTTTTCTCACATGTGGCGATCCGCGTGGATTGGGGCAAATTGGGCCGTACGGCGCGAGCCGGAATGGAGCCCCCCGCATGTCGATCGATCTGGAATTGCACGAGGAACTGAGCCAGGACGAGGCCTACTTCGATGACGGCCCGTCAAGTGCGCGGAGCTTCGACGCAAAGCTCCTCGAGGAGCCGCTGACCTTGCTGCCGAGCCGACCGCCGCTGACGATGGCGGGCGACGACTCGGTCAAGGAAGCGATGCAGGCGATGCGGAAGCGCCATCGCGGTTGCGTGCTGATCACCGCCGACGGGACGCTCCAATCGCGACTGGTCGGGATCTTCACCGAGCGCGACGTCCTGCTGAAGATCATCGACTCCGGTCGCAACCCGGCCGACGTGCCGCTCTCGGACGTGATGGTCGAGGACCCCGAGACCCTGCCGATCGATGCCAAGCTCGCCTGGGCGCTCAACATGATGTCGGTCGGTGGCTTCCGCCATCTGCCCGTGACCGACGACCGCGGCTGCCCCGCGTTCATCCTCTCCGTCCGGGATATCGTCGAGTTCCTCGTCGAGTCCTTCCCCGCTGAGATCCTCAACCTTCCGCCGAACTTCGAGCGGGAGAAGAGCCTCTCCCGGGACGGGGCCTGATCGGCTCCGAGGCCGGCGCTCCCCTGCGTCGACGCCCCGGTCGATCCCCCACGTCGCCCCCGTGGAATTCCCCGGAAAGAGCGTCGTTCCAAGGCTTCGGGACCCTCCCGTGAAGGCCGCATGACACTTTTTCGTTTCTTCCATTGCGGTTGGAAACCTTGAGTTGTGTGCGAATCCGGACGATGACAGTCGTGAGTTGAGTCACTCGAGCTCAACCGGACCGCCCGGAAACGGGCGTCGCGAGGCCTCATGCCGGATTCGGAAACCGACGCGCCCACCGAGGGCAACGCTGGGTTCTTTCTCAGCCGACAGCCGATCGTCGCGGGCGAACGACGGCTGATCGGATGGGAGCTGGCGTTCGGTTCCGGCGACGGTCGCACCCTCGCGGACGGCGAAGAGAACGGCGAGGACTACCTCGCCGCCACGATCGAGTTCGCGAAGACGGCGAGCTGGGACTCCCTGTTATGCGGGGGCCGGGCGCTGCTGCCCGTCGATCGACGCATCGTCTTCAGCAACATGGTCGAGGACCTGCCGCGCAACCGCTTCCTGCTCGGTCTGCCGCCCCTCGAAGAGGTCGACGCGAACTTCTCGAACCGCCTGCACGATCTCCACAGTCGCCGCGGGACGCGTCTCCTCTTCTTCGACTACAAGCGTCGCGATCCGCGGGAGCAGCTTCTCGATCTCGCGGACGCGGTCGAGATCGACGCCTTCAATCTCGACGACGACGCGCGCTCGCTGCTGATCCGCCGCGCCCAGCGTCGCAACCTCCAGGTGCTCGCCAGCTCGGTGGACGGCGACGCAGACTTCGTTCGCACTCGGGACTCCGGGTTCGAGCTATTCACGGGTCGCAGCTACTCGGAGCATTCCGACGACGAGGAGACGCAGGCGACCGCCGACGGCAAGGTCCTGCTGCAGCTCCTCGTCGAGGCGCGAGGTGAGCTCGAGATCGAGCCCGTGACTCAACAGATCGAAGCGAATCCGGCGCTCCAGGAGGGGCTCCTCCGGTTGGTCAACTCGCTCGAGCTCGCTCGTTCGCAGAAGATCGAGAGTGTCGGGCAGGCGCTGATCATGATCGGCGCGAAGGGCCTGTCGCGCTGGCTGAATCTGCTGCTCTTCCAGACCGGCAGCAAGCACGGCACACGAGGCCCGCTCTTCCGGGTGGCCGCGAGCCGCGCTCGCCTCATGGAGATGTTGGTCGGCGCCGGCATCGAGGAGGCGGCCCCGGAGATCAAGGCGCGCGGCGAAGTCGCGTTCCTGATCGGGATCATGTCGCTGGTGAACGTTCTGCTCGGCGTCGAGCGCAAGAAGGCGATCTCCGGGCTGGTGCTGCCCGACGACATGAGTCGCGCCCTCATGAGCTACGAGGGCGAGATGGGCCGCATGCTGCGCCTCTGCGAGTGCCTCGACGCTGGCGAGTTCGCGGAGGCCGCCGAAGTCGCCAAGGAGATCGGCGTCGATCCGGCGACGGTGTGGGGACACCAGTGCGCGGCGTTCGACTGGGTGATGCGGATGATCTAGGCGCGGGCGCGCCGCCCGCGCTCAAGTGACTTCGAGCGCCCTCGTCATCACGATCTTGCCCGACCGCACGAGCTCGACGACGGCCTCGTCCGCGAAGAGGCTGATCATCGCGTCGAGCTTCTCGCTGCTTCCGTAGACGCGCAGGATCACGCTCTCCGCCGCGTAGTCGACGACCTTGGCGTTGAAGTGTTCGGCGATCTCCAGGGCCTCGCGGCGCGCTTCGCCTTCGCAGCGGATCTTGATCAGCGCGATCTCGGTCTCGAAGCGGTGGGACGAGGTGTGATCGAGGGCGTGGACCACGTCCACGAGCTTCGCGAGCTGCTTGATCATCTGCTCGAGGATCGCCGGGTCCCCCGAGCAGGTGACCGTCATGCGCGAGAATCCGCTGCGCGCCCCCGGGCTCACGACGAGGCTCTCGATGTTGTAGCCGCGACGCGAGAAGACCATCGCGACACGCACGAGGACGCCCGGGGCGTCGCGGACGAGCAGCGAGATCGTGTGCAGATCGCGGTTGGTCTTCTCCGCGTTGCCGGGCTCGATCGGGCGGAAGCCGGGCGAGTTGTGGATCGGAGTGGGGCTGCTCATGTCGGTGGTCCTGTCAGGAGGTCGCGAGGAGGCGGAGAGGGCCGGCTCAGGTGCTGCCCGTCGGCTTCGCCATCTGCTCCTTGGGCTTCTCGATGATCATGCCCGAGAGCGGCGCGCCGGCCGGGATCATCGGGAAGACGTTGTCCTCCTTCACGACCTCGGCGACGACCAGGCACGGCCCTTCGTCGTACTCGTGCGCCTCGGTCAGCACGCGTTCGACGTCCGAAGGGCGACGGATGCGCCAGGCCTGGACGCCGTACGCCTGGGCCAGCTTCACGAAGTCCGGGTTGCCCACCAGGTCGACGCCCGAGAGGCGGTTCTCGAAGAAGAGCTCCTGCCACTGCCGGACCATGCCCAGGAAGTTGTTGTTGATCACCAGGCACTTCACGGGGAGCTCGTGGATCGCGGACGTCGCCAGCTCCGCCTGGGTCATCTGGAACCCACCGTCGCCGCAGATCGCCCAGACCTTCTTGTCCGGGCAGCCGAGCTGCGCCCCGATCGCTGCGGGAAAGCCGAAGCCCATCGTCCCGGCGCCGCCGGAGGAGATCCAGTGACGATTCGTCGTCGACTGGCAGAACTGGGCGGCCCACATCTGGTGCTGTCCGACGTCGGTGGTCAGCACCGCGTCGCCCCGGGTGATCTCGTTCAGCTTGTCGAGCACGAGCTGCGCCCGCAGGCCGCCCTGCTTGGCGTACTTGAGTGGGTAGCGCTTGCGCCACCGTGCGCACTGATCCAGCCACTCTTCGGTGTCGGCCGCGCTCACCTGCGGAATCAGCTCCTCGAGCACGAGGCGCGCGTCGCCGGCGATCGCCACGTCGGGCGTGACCATCTTGCCGAACTCCGCCGGGTCGATGTCGATGTGGATCTTCGTCGCGTCGAGGCAGAACTCGTCGAGCTTCCCCGTGATCCGGTCGTCCCAGCGCGCGCCGATCGCCATGATGCAGTCGCAGGCGTCGACGGCCTTGTTCGCGTAGGCGGTCCCGTGCATGCCGAGCATGCCGAGGTGGAGAGGGTGGGTCTCGTCGGCGGCGCCCTTGCCGAGCAGCGTGTTCACGATCGGCGCGCGCAGCTTCTCCGCCAGGCGGATCACGGCCTTGCCCGCCTGAGAGATCACCGCGCCGTGTCCGACGTAGAGGACCGGGCGCTTTGCGGCCTGCAGGATCTCCGCCGCCTGTCGGATCACGTTCGGGTCGCCGTGGGTCGGGACCGTGTACCCGGGCAGATCCACGTCGTCCACGAAGGCCGCGTCGCAGGGGCCCTGGGTCACGTCTTTCGGCAAGTCGATCAGAACAGGGCCAGGCCGGCCGGTCGTCGCGATGTGGAAGGCCTCGCGCGTCGAGCGCGGGATGTCCGCCGCGTCCTTCAATAGATAGCTGTGCTTCACCACGGCGTAGGTGATGCCCGTGACGTCGGCTTCCTGGAAGCCGTCCTTGCCGAGCATCGGAGAGATCGTCTGTCCCGTGAGGACGACGACCGGAACCGAGTCCATCTGGGACGTGAGCAGGCCGGTCACGGTATTCGTCGCGCCCGGGCCGGATGTCACCAGCACCACGCCCGGCTTGCCGGTCGCGCGAGCGTAGCCGTCCGCCATGTGCGCGGCGCCCTGCTCGTGGCGAACGAGGATCAGTTCGATGCTCGAATCGACGAGGGCATCGAAGATCGGCATGGCAGCGCCGCCCGAGTACCCGAAGATGTACTCGACGCCCTCGCGCTCGAGGCACTGGATGAGCTTCTCTGCCCCGGTGGGCACCCGGTTCTCCATGATCTTGTCCTCTAGGGCCCAAAACGGGCGGGCTCAGCCAATCGGAACGGTGATCCGGCCGCCGCTCGGGTATCCCTTCTCGTCGGATCGGCGCAATATGCCATAGGTCGGACCCGAAACGACCATGCAACTCGGTGTATCGAGAAAAAACTCCGTTTGGTTGCGAATTATTGGTGATAGAGCGCATACGAATAGTTCGATCAGGGGTAATCCTATCCTAAAAGAACCTTTCTAGAAAGATTGATCGACTACGGTGGAGTTCGGACGAGCCGGAGCCGTGTCGCGGAACAGCCCCCCGGGCAAGCCACGGCGAGAGTCGTTAAGCTGCGCGACACGCTTCCCGATCCGAAGGCGTCGGACCCGTTCCACCTGCGTGGTGTCGGAATCCGTGGAGCGCAGCCTGCACAGGCCGCCCGGGAAGGGGCGGAGGGGGACCCGGACATGCGACGAATCGACGCCGACCGACCGCGGAGCCGAGGCCTTCGAGGAGCGCTATCGGCCTTGTTGTGCGCCGTGATGCTGTCCGTCGCGACGCCGGCGCTCGCCGACGAGTACGACGAAGAGACCGCTGGCCATCCGCTTCGCCTGATCGCCTACGTGCTGCACCCCGTCGGCGTCGCCATCGACTATCTGCTGATTCGGCCGGCCCACTGGCTCGTCTCGCAGGAGCCGATGAAGACCGTCTTCGGTCACGAGGACTGAAGCCGGCACCATGGCGCGCAAGGGCCAGACGAAGAGGGCCGCGGGCGCGCGGCGTCGCGGTTCGTCTGCGCTCCTCGCGTTGCTCCTGCTCGCTGCGCCGGTCATGGCCGATGTGCCGGATCCCGGCTGGCTCGAGGGAGACCCGGGCCAGCGGCTCGACGTGCGCGGGATGACCTTCGTCGCCAGCGAAGGCGGCACGAACGAGATCCTGCTGCGCGCGGAGCACGCAGACTTCTACCCCGAACGCGAGGTCGCCGAGCTCGATGTCGTCGACGTCGAAGTCGCGCCCGGGGATGGCCGACTCGGGTTCCGGATGCGCTGCGACGAGGGCCAGCTCAATCTGGGCAGCCAGGCCTTTATCGCTGTCGGACACGTCGTGGGCACGATCGAGGGCAACCGGCAGTTCGAGGCGCTCTGGGTGGCCTATGATGAGGCCGAGGGGGTGCTCTACACCGACGACCCCGTGCTCATCACTGACGAGGACGGTCGATATCGGGGGGGGGGCTTCCGCTATTTCGTGAACGAAGCGCGCTTCCGCCTCGAAGGCGGGGCGACGGTCGTACAGGATCCATGAAGCCCGTTCGGTCCCTCACACGCACAGCCATCGCCTGCTCCGCCCGACCGCTCGCGATCGCGTGCCTCGCCGCCGTGTCGATCGCGGGGCCGAGCGCACACGCGATCGCCTCGCCGAGCGTGGGGGTCACGGCGTTCGAGAACGACGTCGCGGCGCCGCTCGCGGACGCGCTGGCCGACGCGATGGCGACCCGGGAGCTCGACCGGCTGCTGCGGCCCGGAAGCTTCGTCGCAGCGCCGGGGGTCGAACCGGCGGCGGCCGCGGTCCGCGAGTGGGCCTACGCGGCAGCCGTCGATGCCCTCGTGCTCGGCCGGGTGACGGCCGCGACCGAGGATCGACCCGCGCGGCTCGTCGTCGTCGTGCGTTCCGGACATTCCGGGGCGGAGCGCGCGCGCTACGTCCTCGACGTTCCCGCGCCCGCTCGTCGCCTGCAGACGCTCGACGACCTGGCGGGCGAGATCCTCGCCGGCCTCGGCTACGTCGCGCCGATCGCCGCTCCGGCCGACGTCGCGGCGGCACCCGCCGCCGCCCCGCGCGCCGAGAGTGGCAGCGGACGTGGGCTCGACGCGGCCCTCGACCTGGAGGGCTTCGACGGCGACGCGCCGATCGAGATCAAGGCGGACGAAGCCGAGATCGTGAGCCGCGACCACGGCCGCGAGCTCGTGTTCCAGCGCAACGTTCACGTGAAGCAGGCGAACGTCACGCTTCGCAGCGAGCGCCTCGAGGCCAGCTACAAGCGCGGCGAGTCCGAGCCCGAACGACTCGTCGCCCAGGGCAAGGTCTTCGTCGATCAGGGCGGCCGGCGCGCGAAATGCGATCGCGCCGTCTACGTGCGCAAGGAACAGCAGCTCACGTGCTCGGGCCGCGCCGAGCTCGTTCAGGGCTGCGACATCGTGCGCGGTGATTCGATCCAGTTCTGGTTCGCAGACGATCGCGCGCGCGTCCAGGGCGCGGCGTCGATCGTGATCCTGCCGGAGCAGGAAGAGGGCGCCGGTTGCCCGAACGCCGGAGGGCGCTCGTGAGCGATGCCGTCCTGTCGGCGACCGGGCTCGTCAAGCGCTACGGCGAGAAGGTCGCGGTCCGTGGGATCGACCTCGAGGTGCGGAGCGCCGAGGTCGTCGGCCTGCTCGGTCCGAACGGCGCCGGAAAGACGACGACGTTCAACATGATGGCCGGGAGCGTCCGCCCGAGCGAAGGGCAGGTCTACCTCGGCGGCGAGGACATCACCGAGCTGCCGATGTACCGCCGCGCTCGGATGGGCATCACGTACCTGCCGCAGGAAGCGTCGATCTTCCGGAAGCTGACCGTCGCCGACAACGTCGGCGCGATCCTCGAGACCGTCGAGCCGAACCGCGCGCGGCGCAAGGAGCGGCTCGCGGAGATGCTCGCGGAGCTCGGCCTGACCGAGAAGGCCTCGCGCAAGGGCGCCGACCTCTCCGGCGGCGAGCGCCGGCGCGTGGAGATCACCCGCGCGCTCGTGCTCGATCCCCAGTTCATGATGCTCGACGAGCCCTTCGCCGGGGTCGATCCGATCGCGGTGATCGACATCCAGAAGATCATCGAGCAGCTCAAGGCGCGTGGAATCGGCGTGATCATCACCGACCACAACGTCCGCGAGACCCTCTCCATCTGCGATCGCGCCTATATCATCAAGGACGGCACGATTCTCCGTCTCGGAACCCCCGCCGAGATCGCCGAGGACCCCGAGGTCCGCGAGGTCTACCTGGGTAAGAATTTCAGTCTGAACTGACGCGGACGCCGTCGGCGGCGCAAGGGGGAGCGGGGGTGTGCACCCCGCGGGCGATCTCTCGGCAGAACACCGGAGATTCGCTCTGAGGACGTCTCTCGGGGATTCTTGTCCTCAAGAAGTCGTGCCAAGAGGACGCGAAGTACAATTGGAACAAAGCGTGCATGGCGTCCGGCGCCCCACGCTCAGGAGTCGAGCGCTCAGGCCATGGCCATCGAACTGAAACAGCAACTCAAGATCTCGCAGCAGCTGGTCATGACGCCCCAGCTGCAGCAGGCGATCAAACTGTTGCAGCTGAATCAGCTCGAGCTGGTCAACCTCGTGCAGCAGGAGCTGCAGGAGAACCCCGTGCTCGAAGAGTCGGACGGGGAAGAGGAGACCCAGGCCGAGCGCGAGGACGCGACTCCGGACGAATTCGACGCGGGCGCCGACCCGGCGGACGGGGCCGAGGGCGACGCGTCTCCGGACCTCGAGGGCGCCTCCGATCTCGCCACGGCGGAGTCGGGCGAGGGCGACCTGCCAAGCACCGCCGACGCGACCACCGAGACGGCGACGGCCGACGAGGTCGGGCCGACCGACGCCGAGAAGATCGCCGACGTCGAGTGGGAGCAGTACCTCGAGAGCCACCCGATGACCGGGCTCGATCACGGTGGCGTGGCCGGCGAGGACGATCGCCCGTCCCTCGAAGCGACCTACACCCGAAGGCCGAGCCTCGGGGAGCACCTCGAGTGGCAGCTGCAGGTGACCGACCTCGACGAGGCGGAGCTCGAGATCGCGCGCTGGATCATCGGCAACATCGACGATCGCGGCTTCCTCCGCTCGAGCATCGAGGAGCTGTCCCGCCAGAGCGGCGCGGCGGAGCCCGACATCGAGCGCGTGCTCGCGGCCATCCAGGCGCTCGACCCGACCGGTGTCGCGGCGCGCGACCTGCGCGAGTGCCTGCTGATCCAGATCGACACGCGTCGGATCGGGGACGAGCTCGTGCGACGCCTCGTCGACGAGCACATCGACCTGCTCCAGAAGCGCGACTTCCGCGGCCTCTCCCGAGTGACCGGCGCGACGCTACAGGAGGTCGCCGACGCGGCCCGCGTGATCGGGAGCCTCGAGCCGAGACCCGGCCGTGGGTTCGGCGGCGAAGACCCGGTCTACATCACGCCGGACATCTACGTGTACAAGATCGGCGACGACTTCCACGTGCTCCTGAACGAGGACGGGCTGCCGAAGCTCAAGATCAACTCGATGTACCGCGAGGTCCTGTCTTCGGCGGGCGCGAACGGCAAAGCGGGCAACGACTCGGCACCCGCTGCGGAGCTCGCCGAGAAGGACACGAAGAACTACGTCCACGACAAGGTCCGCTCCGCGATGTGGCTGATCAAGTCGATCCATCAGCGCCAACGCACGATCTACAAGGTGATGCAGAGCATCATCCACTTCCAACGCGACTTCTTCGATCATGGTGTCGCGTACCTGAAGCCACTCAACCTCCGCGACGTCGCCGAAGACATCGAGATGCACGAGTCGACGGTGAGCCGAGTTACCACGAACAAATACGTGCACACGCCCCAGGGCATCTTCGAGCTGAAGTACTTCTTCAATTCGAGCATCGGTCGCTCCGACGGCGGCGAGGCGGTCGCGAGCGAGAGCGTCAAGGAGAAGATCCGCAAGATCATCGAGAGCGAGGACCCCGCCCGGCCGCTCTCCGACCAGCGGATCGCCGAGATGCTGAAGGCCGCGAACATCGACATCGCCCGCCGAACGGTCACCAAGTACCGCGAGGCGATGAACATTCTGTCGTCGACGAAGCGCAGGCAGGTCGTATGACCTGCCTGCGCTTCGGCGCCGCCAGAATGTTCCGGCGCGCGGAGCGCGCCGCGCGATGACTTTCTACCTTGCCGCGCGCTACGCGCGCGGGGCTCGCGTCGACGGACAGGCCCTGGGAGGGCGCCTCCGGCATCGGCTCGCCGGACGCGGTGTTCCGCCTGGAGTGGGTGCGGAGTCGATCGGCGATCGGTTCATCGGTTCCAGACCGGAGGCGATTCCGAGTCGAAATTTGATAGCGACAGCCCTTGGGGCTGGGATAGAGTGCGGCCGCACTTCGGAGCGGGCATGAAGATCACCGACATTCTCGTGCGCGGGGGATCGATCCTCGACCTGGTCGCGACCGGGAAGGACGATCTGCTCGCGGAGCTCGCGGGCGCGCTCGCGGCTGAGGAGCCCGCGCTCGATCGGGACGCGCTGCTCACCGTTCTGCGTGAGCGGGAGGCGCTCCAGAGCACCGGGATCGGTGAAGGCGTCGCGATCCCCCATGGGAAGATCGGCGGGCTCGAACGACTCGTCGCGACCTTCGCCCGCAGCACCGCCGGCGTCGACTTCGAGTCGATCGACGGCCAGCCGACCCAGCTCTTCTTCCTGCTCGTCGTACCCGAGCAGTCGGGCGGCCAGCACCTGAAGGCCCTCGCGCGGATCTCCCGCTTCTTCCGGGACGCCAGCTTCCGCGAGAAGCTGCTCGCCGCGGGAGATCTCGACGAAATCTTCCGGGCGATCGAAGAGGAAGACGCCAAGTTCTGACGGGCGCTCTGCCCCGGAATCGGGGCGGCCCGCTCGATTCGGATCGCGGACACGGAGGGGGCGTTGTCGAACGACGAACCGAGTGCCGGGTCCGAAGACGCGCACCCGGCGCGGACCGCGCACGACCAGGTCCACGGCTCCCTGGTCGAAGTGGCCGGCATCGGCGTTCTGATCGTCGGACCTTCCGGCGTCGGCAAGAGCGAGTGTGTGATCGAGCTCGTCCGGCGCGGACAGCGACTGGTCGCCGATGACGTGGTCCGCCTCGGCCTCGACGACGGGGATCGGCTGATCGGCTGGTCGCCGCCGCACATCCGGCACTTCATCGAGGTCCGCGGCCTCGGACTGATGAGCGTCGCCGATCTCTTCGGGACCGAAGCGACCCTCGAAGAGTGCGAGGTCGGGTTCGTCGTGCGCCTGCAATCCCTCGCGCCGGGCGTCCAGTTCGAACGGATCGGCCTGGAGCGCGAACGGGAATCGATCCTCGGCCGCGCGATCCCCACGGTGCGGCTGCCCGTCCATGCCGCGAGCAACCTGGCGACCCTGGTCGAGCTCGCGATCCGGGACTGGCAGCTCCGCCTGGACGGCATCAACGCCGCGCAGCGGCTCGATGAGCGTCTGCGGTCGACCAGTGGCATCCTCGACGACGGGAGCGACACGCGCGGGGGGGACGCCGGGTGAGCGGCCGGGACGATCGACGCAACAGCGCCTCGAGAGATCAGCGCATGAGCGCCTCGATCGATCAGCGCATGAGCGCTTCGCGCGATCAGCGCATGAGCGCCTCGATCGATCAGCGCATCGTGTTCGTGAGCGGATTGTCGGGGTCGGGCAAGACCACGGCGATGGCCGCCCTCGAGGATCTGTCTTTCTACTGCGTCGACAATCTCCCGGTGCAGCTCGTCCCGCAGTTCCTGCAGCTGTGCACGACCGCGACGAACGAGATCGATCGCGTCGCGCTCGCCCTCGACGCCCGCGAGCAGCACTTCCTGGAGCGCTTCCCGGAGACCGTCGCCGAGCTGCGCGAGAGCGGAAACTCAGTCGAGGTGCTCTTCCTCGACTGCGCGAACGACGTGCTCGAACGGCGCTACCGGGAGACCCGGCGCGTCCATCCCTTGTCGCCGACCGGCTCCGTCCATGACGGGATCGAACGGGAGCGCTCGCTGCTGGACCAGGTCGTGAGTCTCGCGGACGTGAAGATCGACACCAGTCTGCTTAACGTCCACCAGCTGAAGGACACGATCACGCGCCACGTCTTCGGGGACCATCCGAAGCAGACCGTCGTGAACGTCGTGTCCTTCGGCTATCGCCACGGCACGCCCGCCGCGGTCGAGCTGCTCTTCGACGTGCGCTTCCTGCCGAACCCCTATTTCGAAGCGGCGCTGCGACACGGCACCGGCCTCGACGCGCCGGTGGCCAACTACGTACTCGACAGCGAGCGGGGCCGCGAATTCTCGGCGCGCCTCGATCACTTCGTCGACTATCTGCTCCCCTTCTACGACGAGGAGGGCAAGGCGTATCTCACGATCGGCGTCGGCTGTACCGGTGGCCGACACCGCTCGGTGGCGATTGCCGAAGCGCTGGGGGCGCGCTTGCGCGCCGCCGGCCGCGAAGTCAATGTGTCGCACCGAGACGTAGAGAGGCCTCTCTGAGATGGCAGCTGCACCCGAGAAGATGCGCGTGGGCGTCCTGATCGTGACCCACTATCGCCTGGGCGAGGAGTTCCTGCAGGCGCTGCGCCTGATCCTGCCCGAGGCGCCGGTCTGGGACGCGGTCTCCGTCGACCCGTCGATGCCGGTGGAGGACGTGCGCGGTCGGATCGCCGACGGCCTCAAGGCGGCCGACAAGGGAGACGGCGTCCTGATCCTGACGGACATGTTCGGGGGCACGCCGTCGAACATGAGCCTGTCCTTCCACGACGAGCACCAGGTCGAGGTCGTGACCGGCATGAACCTGCCGATGTTGATCAAGCTGGCGACACTCCGGGAGGAGAAGCCCCTCGACGAGCTGGCCACGTTCATCAAGGCCTACGGCCAGCGGAACATCTCGGTCGCGAGCGAGCTCGTCCCGGAGGCGGAGGCCTCGTCATGAGCGAGGCCACGCGCGTCGAGAAGGAGTTCACGGTTCGATCCGAGCTGGGCCTCCACGCGCGGCCGGCCGGGAAGCTGGCCTCGGTCGCCGGCCGCTTCGAGTGCGAGGTGAGTCTCGGCCGCGGGGACGAATGGGTCTCCGGATCGAGTGTGCTGTCGATCCTCTGCCTCGCCGCGACCCAGGGCACGACCCTGCGCGTCCGAGCGGAAGGCCCGGACGCCGAGCAGGCCGTCATGGAGCTGGGAGCGCTGATCGAATCTCCCGAATGAGGGGCGCGTCAGGGCGCTGCAACCCCGCGATTTAGCGCGATTTCCGTTTGAATCGGCGGGGCTTTGCGCCTACCCTGCGGCCCTCAAGAAATTAGGGAGACCTCGATGGCTTCGCGCTTGATGTTCACCTCTGAGTCCGTGTCCATGGGACACCCGGACAAGATGTGCGACCAGATTTCCGACTCGATCCTCGACGCGATGCTCGCGCAGGATCCCCGGTCCCGTGTCGCCTGCGAGACGGCCACGACGACCGGCCTCGTGCTCGTCTGTGGTGAGGTGACGACGTCTGCCCAGGTCGAGATCCCGACGATCGTCCGGAACGTCGTGCACGACATCGGTTACACGAACTCCGACATGGGCTTCGATGCCTCGACCTGCGCGGTCCAGGTGGCCCTCGGCAGGCAGAGCCCCGACATCTCCCAGGGCGTGTCCGAGGGCGAAGGCCTGCACAAGGAACAGGGCGCCGGCGATCAGGGCATGATGTTCGGCTACGCGTGCGACGAGACGCCGGAGCTGATGCCGGCGCCGATCCGCTTCGCGCACCGGCTGATCGAGAGCCATCGCGGACTCCTCGAGAGTGGCGAGCTCGACTACCTGCGCCCCGATGCGAAGAGCCAGGTCACGATCGAGTACACCGACGACGAGCGCCCGAAGCGGATCGACACCATCGTCCTCTCGACCCAGCACGCGCCGGAAGCCTCCCACGATCAGATCCGCAAGGACATCATCGAGAAGTGCATCCGCGCTACGCTGCCGTCGGAGCTGATCGATGACGACACGATCTTCCACGTGAACCCGACCGGCCGATTCGTGGTCGGCGGTCCGATGGGGGACGCCGGCCTGACCGGCCGCAAGATCATCGTCGACACCTACGGCGGCATGGGCCGACACGGGGGCGGCGCCTTCTCCGGCAAGGACCCCTCGAAGGTCGACCGAAGCGCCGCGTACGCCGCGCGCTACGTCGCGAAGAACCTGGTCGCCGCCGGGGCCGCGCGTCGAGCCGAGGTCCAGCTGGCCTACGCGATCGGCGTCGCCGAGCCGGTCTCGATCCGGGTCGACACTTTCGGGACTTCCGAACTCGATCGCAGCCGCCTCGAGCAGATCGTTCGCAAGCACTTCGACCTCACCCCCCGCGGCATCGACGAAGCACTCGATCTCCGCCGCCCGATCTACCGGGCGACCTCCTATCACGGGCATTTCGGTCGAGAGAACGTCGGCCTCCCGTGGGAGAAGACGGACAAGGCCGAGTCGATCCGCGCCGACCTCTAGGCGCGGATTCACGTCGGAAGCGGACGGGCCATGCACGCAACCGTGGATGCGTACGAGCGGACCCACGGGATCGTTGTTCAGCGGCCCCGTGCACACGCGGTGGATCGGACGCGCGCCGATCTCGGCGCGCGCGTGCTTCGGTTTGTGCGCCGCGGCCGCTGGGCCGCGCTCGTCCTCGTGTTCGCGCTCTTCGGATGCGTGACCGCCGCGGCAGGCGGGAGCGACGAGGTTCGGGTGTTGTTGCACGACGGCGCCGGTCCGCTGGCCGTGGGCCCCGCGTCCGCGACGCAGCAGGTCACGGTCGAGGGCGACACGCTCCGGGTCGATGGACGGGACGTCGGGGCGCAATGGGTCCCGGACGGGCAGGGCCCCTGGCGCGTCGGTGAACGGGTCGTGCGCGGTCGCGTCGTCGTGCGGGCCGCCTCCGGGCGCATCCAGGTCCTGAACCGGATCGACCTCGAGTCCTACGTGGCCTCGACGGTCGGCGGCGAGATGGCGACGAGTTGGCCGGCGGAAGCGCTCCGCGCCCAGGCCGTCGCCACACGGACCTACGTGCTCCACGAGGCCGCGCGGCGTCGCGGCAACGACTGGGACGTGAGCGCGACGGCGACGAGCCAGGTCTATCGCGGGATTCTCGCCGAGAGAGACGAGACGCGCGCAGCGGCGCGGGCCACCCGGGGCGAGGTCCTGACCTGGGAAGGTGAGCCGATCCTCGCGGTCTTCCATTCGACCGCCGGTGGGCGAACCGCGACCGCCGGCGAGGTCTGGGGTGAGGATCGACCCTATCTCCGCGTCGTGGACGTCGAGGAAGAGGACGCGGCCCCCCACACGTATTGGCGCGTGGAATTCTCCTCGCAGGACCTGATGTCGATCCTGGACGCCGCCGGCGTCGAGGTCGGCAACCTGGAAGGGCTCTCGGTCACGCGGCGCACTCGCAGCGGCCGAGTCGAGCGCCTCGAGATCCGCGGCGGCACGGGCCGCATCGAGCTTCGCGGCTCCGGCCTGCGCGGGCTGGTTTCGAGCCTCTCGCTCCGGAGCACGCTCTTCGACGTTCGCGCGACGCCGGAGGGTTTCGCCTTCGTCGGGTCCGGATTCGGCCATGGGGTGGGCATGAGTCAGTGGGGCGCCCGGGCGCTGGCGGAGCGCGGCGTCGCCTATCCGCGTATCCTCGCGCGCTTCTACCCGGGCACCCGACTCGAACGCTGGTCGTCCCGGCAGATCGCGGTACGTGACGAGCGCGCGCCGGCGGCCGCGGCGGGGCGAGCTGCCGGGCAATGATCCGGTGATGGAAGGCGAAATGAAATGAGAGCGGACCCTTCGACACAGCTCCTGACACCGCTGCAGGCTCAGCCCGGCGGTGCGGACATGTCGTTCTTCCTGATGATGGGGGCGATCTTCCTCATCTTCTACTTCCTCGTGATCCGTCCGCAGCAGCGACAACAGAAGGAGCGCGAGGAATTCCTGCGCACCGCCGCCAAGGGCGACGACATCGTCACCAATGGCGGGATCCACGGGAAGGTGCTGGCGGTCGACGGCGAAGTGCTCGATGTCGAGGTCGCTCGCGTGCGCGGTGAGAAGGTGAAGCTCAGGGTCAGTCTGAGCCGCGTCGATCAGTTGACGAAGGCCGGCCAATCCGCCGGCGACGACGCCCAGGCCAAGAGCTAGGCGGGAGATTCGAAGGTGGGTGGACCCGTAGGATTCCGTGCGATCAGCGTCGTGTTGCTGCTCGTGCTCCTCTCTTTGATGGCGGGGGCGAACTTCATTCCGAAGGAAGATCGCGTCGCCAGCAATTTCTGGCCCGACAACGGGCTCCGGCTCGGTCTCGATCTGCGCGGTGGGATCCACTGGGTCGTAGGTGTGGAGATCGAAGAAGCGATCACCCACGAGCTCGAAGTGATCCGCAAGAACTTCGTCGCGCGGCTCGAGGAGCAGGACGGCGTCACGCTGGCCGAGTCCTTCGTCGAGGCGCAGGACCTGGTGCTGCGGCTCGGGGACGAGGCGGATCGCGCCAAGGTCGTCGAGCGCATCGACGAGACGAACCAGCTCCAGAGCACGGGGACGACCGGGCTCGAGCTGCGATTCACGCTGAACGACACCTGGGTCACCGACGTGCGCGAGACCACGATGCTCCAGGTCCTGGAGGTGCTGCGGCGCCGGATCGACGACCCCGATCGCGGCATCCCGGATTCGGTCGTGACGCGCCAGGGCGACGACCGAGTGCTGGTCCAGATCCCGGGCGAGCAGATCGACCGCGACCGCGCAGTCGCGCTGCTCAAGAGCACGGGCTTTCTCGAGTTCAAGATCGTGCAGGACCAGGACGTGTCCGAGGAGGCGCTCCGGCGCCGCTATCCGGACGGGATCGGGGAAGATCTCATGATCCAGGTCCAGGAAGACGAGGCGAGTGGAACGGTCATCGCCGCCTATCTCGTGCCGAAGGTCGCGGACCTCACGGGCAGCTATCTCGACGACGCACGCCTCGGCTTCGATCAGACCCAGGCGCCGATCGTCGAGTTCAGCTTCAACACCGAAGGCGGCCAGAAATTCGGCGAGCTGACGGGCTCGAACATCAACAAGCCCCTCGCCATCATTCTCGACGGCAAGGTCTACAGCGCCCCGAACATCCGCTCGAAGATCACCTACAACGGCATGATCGAGGGCAACTACACGGCGGAGACCGCGTCCGACCTCGCGGTCATTCTCCGCGCCGGCTCGCTCTCGGTCCCGACGAGGATCGAGGAGGAGCGGACCGTCGGTCCCGGCCTCGGTCAGCACTCGATCGAGAGCGGGACGCGCGCGTCCCTGATCGGCCTGATCCTCGTGCTCTTCTTCACGGCCGGCTACTACCGACTCTCGGGGGCCTATGCGGCGCTCGCGCTGCTCGCGAACCTCGTGATGCTGATCGGGCTGATGTCCTGGGCGGAGGCCACGCTCACGCTGCCGGGCATCGCCGGGCTCGTGCTCACGGTCGGCATGGCCGTCGACGCGAACGTGATCATCTTCGAGCGCATCCGCGAGGAGCTGCGGGGCAACAAGTCCGTGCGGGCGGCCATCGCGACGGGCTTCCAGAAGGCGACCGGCGCGGTCCTTGATGCGAACTTCACGACGCTGATCACCTCGATCATCCTCTACCAGTACGGCACGGGTCCGATCAAGGGCTTCGCCGTCACGCTCTCGGTCGGGATCGTGACCAGCGTCTTCGCCGCACTGGTGATCACCCGGCTGCTCTTCCAGCTCTGGCCGGGTGACCGCAACGTCGAATCGCTTTCCATCTAGCCACAGCGCTCCATCTAGCCGCAGCGCACCATCTAGCAGGCTCGGAGAACAACGTGCCCTTCGAAATCGTTCCCAGCGGAACTCACATCGACTTCCTCGGCAAGCGCCAGATCTGTGTCGTCCTGTCGGCCGGCCTGATCGCCCTCGGCGCGGTGTTCGCCGGTGTCAACGGCGTCAAGGTCGGTCTCGATTTCGCCGGCGGGACCGAGGTCCAGCTGCTCTTCGATGCGGGCGTGGACGTCGACGAGGAGATGCTTCGCAGCCTGACCGCCGACCGGGGCTTCGAGGGCGCGCAGGTCGTGCGCTTCGGAGACTCCGACATCGACGAGTTCCTGATCAAGTACAAGGGTGTCGAGGAAGGCTCGGTCGCCGCCGAAGCCGCCGCGCGCATGGAGGCCGAAGCCGAAGAAGGGCAGGACGCTCAGTCCGCGATCGGCCTCGAGTCGAACTTCCAGGTGGTCGTGCTCGAGAAGTTCATCGAGCAGGAGATCGGAGCGCACACCGAGCAGCGCGTCGAATACGTCGGCCCTCGCGTGGGCGCCGAGCTCCGGGAGGACGGCGTCAACGCGCTCTTGATCTCGGCCCTCTTCATCCTGGTCTACGTCGCGTTCCGCTTCAGCTCGCGCTTCGCGCCGGGCGCGGTCGTGGCGGTGATCCACGACCTCGCGATCACCGCCGGCATCCTGGTCATCCTCGGCGAGGAGTTCGACCTGCGGATCCTGGCCGCGATGCTCGCGATCCTCGGCTACAGCCTGAACGACACGATCATCATCTACGATCGCATTCGCGAGAACATGGAGCTGCGCACGACCGCGGACCTGGTCGACACGCTCAACGCCAGCGTGAACCAGACCCTGTCGCGCACGGTGCTCACGTCGGTGACGACGCTGATCGCGTTGCTCTCGCTCTACTTCCTCGGCGGAGAGGTGATCCAGCCCTTCGCAGAGACGATGCTGATCGGCGTGCTGGTCGGCACGTACTCGTCGATCTTCATCGCCTCACCGCTGCTGCTCTTCCTCGAGCAGCGCTACGGCGATGGCGGTCCGCCCAAGCCCAAGGGCCCGGGCGTGAACAAGGCGGTGGTATAGAGGGCGACGCGCGCAGTCGCCCGCGAGGGCGATCAGCGAAGGCGTGAGCGCGGATCTGACTGGTACAGGCCGAAGGCCTGGACTGTTTGTTCAGGCCGTCTTGCGGGCCTCGCCGTCCGGAGCGTCGGCGTTGCCCGCGTTCGGGGCGGATTGCGGCGGCGTCGCGGGCTTCTTGGGCTCGGCGCTCGCGCCGGCGGACGTCGCGGTCATGTCGATGGAGCCGTTCAGGACGGCGCCCTCCTGCACGTTGAGGCGCGGAGCCCGGAGGTCGCCCTCCACGACGCCGGTCGCCTGGACCTCGATCCGCTCGGTCGCGGTCAGATCGCCGATCACCTGGCCGATCACGATGATCGACTTGGCGGTCACCTGGGCCTTGAGTCGCCCGTTGGCACCGACGGTGAGCTGGTGGTTGGCGAGATCGACATTGCCGTCGACCTGGCCCTCGATCTCGAGGTCCTCGTCGCCCGTGAGCTCACCCTTGAAAATGATCGACTGACCAATCGTGGCCATGCGCTTGTCCCCCTCTGAGCCGGTGCTTCTGCCGGCGGTCTCGCCGGTCGGCGTCGTTGCTTCCGCCTGTCGTTCCGCCGATGCCTCGGTCCCTGTGGACATGGGGCGGGTGGACCAGGTCTGGGTTCGCTGCGGATCGTCGCCGGGCTGGCCATTGCCAGACTCGGGCGTCGTGCCGCGGTCGGAATCGGATGAGGTATTTTCCCCACGGTTCCTCGAGCTGAAGAGCCCCACGTGTTCCCCTCCGAACGCTTGGGCCCCGGGTGATCCCGGGAACAGGCGGATCAGCTTAACGCATCACCTGCCCGTGCGAGCCGTGCTTTTGCGAACCCCGATCGTCCTCCCGACCCCGTGTGCGTGCCGTGACTCCCGTCACCGCGATCTCCACACGAGCGAATCATCGAAGCCTCCCCTTCGTCCGATTCGCAGCCTGGCTGTAGAACTTCGATGCGGTCGGAAGGCACCGAGTGCAAGGGGACGCGACCCGGGGCAGGTGGGCGGGTTCGAGAAATCCAGCCGGTCGCTTGCATCGCTCCCGGCCGCCACGCATCATCCGGCCGCGCACCCGTACAGAGCCGATCGACCCACCCGGATTGCAGTCTGAATACCGCGACCGGGACGCGGCCGGCCAAAGGTGAGCCATTGCGCGCGCCGCGGCTCGCCACGACGGGACGCATTCGGCGCCCGCGCGTCCAGCAGCTGCAGCGCCCGGTGGGCTCGGGCTCCGCCCGAGCCGGAGGAAGTTCATGACACGCCTTACGACCCTCGCCACCTGGCTCGTGCTGGGAGTCGTGCTCGTGTGCGGGGCCGCCGCGGCCGGGAACGAAGGGGATCGAACCGGCGGTGACCGGGTCGTGATCGGAGAGTCCAGCGGCCGGGCCGCACCGACCGGCGACCTCGCGCCTGGCGCCCAGATCGTGCGGGGCGGGCAGCCGATCTCCGTCGCCGAGGCGATTGCGCTGGCGATCAGAAACAGCCTCGACGTCGAGGTCGAGCGCTATGCGCCGCTCCTCGCGCAGTCGAGCGCCGACGCGGCGTGGGGCGCATACGATCCCATCATCGCAGCGGTCATGCAGTACGACGTCGCCAAGTCTCCGAACACATTCGCCCTCAACGCGGCGGCGGCGAATCGCGAGCGCAACAAGGGCGGCTCCGTGGGCTTCACGCAGGCGGTCCCGCTGCTCGGAGTCGAGCTGTCGGCCACCTATGCGGCCAGTTCGCAGTCGACCCGGAGCACGATCCAGAGCTTCGACGAGCAGTTCAACTCGAGCTTCTTCCTCGAAGCCACGGTGCCGCTGATGCAGGGGCTGATCTGGAATCGGGAGTGGACCAACGTCAAGATCGGCGACGCTCGACTCGGGTCGGTTCGAGAGGACTTCCGCGCTCGGGTGATGGACGTCGTGACCTCGACCGTCAATGCGTACTGGAATCTCGTGGCGGAGCGCGACCGGGTGCGCGTCGCCCAGAAGAGCCTCGATACCGCTCGTGCTCTCCTCGACCAGACGGAGACGCAGTTCGAAGTCGGCGTCGTCTCGCGAGTCGATGTCGTGGAAGCCGAGGCCGGCGTCGCGGAGCGTGAATTCGACGTGATCAGTCGCGCCAACGGCTACCGCAACGCGCAGGACATCCTGATCGACGTGACGCTCGGGCCGCAGCTGGCTGCCTTGACGGATCTCGAGTTCGCACCGTCCGACGATCCGGACCGCTACGAGATGCAGCGAGTCGACGTCGGACGGGCGGTCGACGAAGCCTTCGTCAATCGCCCGGAGCTGAAGAGCCTCACCAAGCGAATCGAGGAGGGTCGGCTCGAGGTGAAGTTCGCGAAGAACCAGATGCTCCCGACGCTCGATGCGAACGTGCGATTCGGGTACGTGGGTGTCTCCGGTGAACCGAACGCCGGACTGAGCCCCGTCTTCGGAACGCCTCCGCCGAGCGCCCCCTTCGATCAGTCCGATGACGCCTTCTTCACGTCGGACGGCTCCGACAATTTTCGCGTGATGGGGACGTTCTCGATTCCGTTCCCGAATACGGTGGCCCGGAAGCGTGCGACGCAACGAGAGCTCGAGCTCAAGCGTACGAAGACCGAGCGCGTCCGTCTCGAGCAGCGGATCATCGTCGAGGTCCGTTCAGCGGCCCGCACGTTGGTCGCGTCGTCCCAGGGCATCGAGGCTGCGGAGCGCCGCCGGCTCGCCGCCGAGGAGCAGCTGCGCGCGGAGCGGATCCGACTCGAACACGGCGAGTCGACGCCGTTCCAGGTGCTCGAAAAAGAGCGCGAGCTCGTGGAGGCGGAGAGTCAGAAGATCGGTGCGCTCCAGACCTTCCGCGCGGCGGAAGTCGGGCTCGAACGAGCGATGGGCACGATTCTCGACATCCGCGGGATCGAGATCGATGAAGTCGAGCGGGGTCCCGACTCAAAGTGAGCGGGTCCGGCGCGACAGGCGGCGTGGCGGCCCTCGTCCTCGCTGCCGGTCGCGGGGAGCGTCTGGGGCACGCGCTGCCAAAGGCTTTCGTGCCGCTCGCCGGCTCGACCCTGCTCGAACGATCGATCCGGGCGCTCGCGAGCGCCGCGACCTTCGAGGTGATTCAGCCGGTGGTCGCGTCGGGCGACCTCGATGCCTGCGTCGACCTCGACCTCTCGGGCGTCTCGGGCCTGGCGCCACCGATCCCCGGCGGCAAGGAGCGCCAGGACTCGATGCGCGCGGGCCTCGCGGCGCTGCCGGCGCAGATCGAGCTCGTGGCGGTGCACGATGCCGCGCGCTGCCTCGTCTCGGCGGGCGACGTGCGCGCGGTCGTCGCCGCGGCGCGGGAGACCGGCGCAGCGCTCCTCGGGGAGCGATCCCGGGATACCCTCAAGCGCGTGGTGGCCGGACGGGTCGTGGAGACGCCGGACCGGAACGAGTGCTGGGCGGCGCAGACGCCCCAGGTCGTGCGCCGCGATTGGCTCGTGGCGGCGATGGAGGAGGCGGTGCGCGCAGGGCGACTCGGCACCGATGACGTGCAGCTCGTCGAGTGGGCAGGACATCCGGTCGCGATGGTGGAGGCGACCGCGCCGAATCCGAAGATCACGCGACCCGAGGACCTGCGGATGGCCGAGGCATTGCTCGAAGGGGGCGCGGGGTGATGCAGGCCGACTCTCCCCGCATCGGACAGGGCTTCGACGTCCATCAGCTCGTTGCGGGCCGCAAGCTCGTGCTCGGCGGCGTCGAGATCCCCCACGACAAGGGGCTCGAGGGACATTCCGATGGCGACGCGTTGCTCCACGCGGTCGCAGACGCGATCCTTGGCGCCCTCGGCGAAGGAGACCTCGGTCGACACTTTCCGTCGAGCGACGAGCGCAACCGGGGGATCGCGAGTGGCGAAATCCTGCGTGAGGTCGTCCAGAAGATGGAGGCCGCAGGCCTCCGGATCGGGAACGTCGACGCGACCATCATCGCGCAGGCTCCGCGACTCTCGCCCCATCAAAAGGCGATGCACGAGAATCTGACGACGCTCCTCGGGACCGAGCTCACGCGCGTGAACGTGAAGGTCACCAGCACGGACCATCTGGGTGCGATCGGGCGCGGCGAGGGGATCGCCGGGCTGGCGGTCGTGCTCCTCGAGCGTTCGAGCTGACTGGCTCGTGCCGACGAACCAGCAGGAAGACAGGAAGACCGGGGCCGTGACCCAGATCGAGTTCTACGACACGCGGACGCGCGAGCTTCGCACCTTCGAGCCCCTCGAGCCCGGCAAGGTCGGGATCTACACCTGTGGGCCGACGGTCTATGCCGAGCAGCACGTGGGGAACCTGCGCTCGCGCCTCTTCTCGGACCTGCTGAAGCGCTTCCTCCAGTCCGAGGGCTTCGACGTCACCCACGTCATCAACATCACCGACGTCGGTCATCTCGTCTCGGACGCCGACGAGGGCGAGGACAAGATGGAGGCCGCCGCGAAGAAGGCCGGCCAGACTGCCGAAGAGATCGCGGCGCATTACACCGAACTCTGGCGGAAAGACGGCGCGGCGGTCAACTGCCTGCCGCCCGAGTACAATCCCAAGGCGACCGAGCACATCGCCGAGCAGATCGAGCTCGGCCAGCGACTCGAGGCCGGGGGCTACCTCTACCGGATCGAGGACGGGATCTACTTCGATACGAGCCGCTTCGAGCGCTACGCAGAGCTCGCGGGCCTCGATCTCGAAGGCCAGTCCGAGGGCGCGCGGATCGGCGTGACCGAGGGCAAGCGCAACCCGTCGGACTTCGCGGTCTGGAAGTTCGCGGAGGAGGGCGTGCAGCGCCTCCAGGAGTGGGATTCGCCCTGGGGCCGCGGCTTCCCGGGGTGGCATCTCGAGTGCTCCGCGATGTCCGTTCGTTATCTCGGCGAGCGATTCGACATCCATACGGGCGGCATCGACCTGTCGACGGTCCATCACACGAACGAGGTCGCCCAGTCGGAGTGCGGCTACGACGTGCATCCGTGGGTCTCGTTCTGGATGCACAACGAGTTTCTGTCGTTGTCGGGCTCGGACGGCGGCGACGAGAAGATGTCCAAGTCGACGGGCAACGTGAAGATGCTCTCCGACCTGATCGATCGCGGCATCGACCCGCTCGCCTTCCGCTACTTCTTCCTCCAGGCCCACTACCGACAGCAACAGAGCTTCAGCGACGACGCGATCCAGTCCGCGGCGAAGGGCTTCAAGCGGCTCCAGAAGATCGCGCTCGAACTCGAGGCGGTCGAAGGAGAAGGCGACCCCGCCGTGCAGGCGCCGGTCTACGATCGCTTCCGCGAGGCCCTCGCCGACGACCTGAACGCACCGCGCGCGATGGCGGTCGTGTGGGAAGTGGCGCGCAGCGACGCGCTCTCCGAAGCGGATCGCCGCGACCTGTTGCGTCGCTTCGAGCCGGTGCTCGGCCTGGAACTCGGTGAGCCGGCGGACGCCGGAGACGCGGACGATTGGGAATCGGATCCGCGGATCGACGGCCTGCTGGTCGAGCGGACCGCCGCGCGCGAAGCGAAGGACTGGGCGACCGCCGATCGCATCCGCGACGAGCTCGCGGCCGAGGGCATCGAGATCGTCGACTCGCCCGAAGGCCCGCGCTGGCGTCGCAAGGACGGCTGAACACCGCCTCCCCGGCGCTGCCGGCGTATACTCCGACCATGAGCAACGCGTTCAAGCTCGAGAGCGGCTTCGAGCCGGCCGGTGATCAGCCCGCGGCGATCGACGCCCTGGTCGAGGGCATGGCCCGAGGCGACAAGCACCAGACCCTGCTCGGCGTGACCGGGAGTGGCAAGACCTTCTCGATCGCCTGCATGATCGAGCGGCTCAATCGGCCGGCGCTCGTCATGTCGCCGAACAAGACGCTCGCCGCCCAGCTCTACGCGGAGTTCAAGGAGCTCTTCCCGAGCAACGCCGTCGAGTACTTCGTCTCGTACTACGACTACTACCAGCCCGAGGCCTACATCCCCTCGAGCGATACGTACATCGAGAAGGACTCGTCGATCAACGACGAGATCGACAAGCTCCGGCACTCGGCGACACATTCGCTGCTGACGCGTCAGGACGTCCTCGTCGTAGCGAGCGTGTCCTGCATCTACGGCCTCGGTGCGCCGGAGAACTACGGCTCGATGCACGTCTACATCGAGACGGGCATGTCCCTCGTGCGGGACGACCTGCTCCGGCGTCTGGTCGACATGCAGTACGACCGGAACGATCACGACTTCCACCGCGGTACGTTCCGCGTCCGCGGCGACGTGGTCGAGATCTTCCCGCAGTACGAAGGCGAGATGGCCGTCCGCGTCGAGTTCTTCGGCGATGAAGTCGACTCGATCGCGGAGATCGATCCGCTTCGCGGGCGCGTCGTCGCGCGGCCCAAGAAGGCGATGATCTACCCGGCGAGTCACTACGTCGCCGGGCAGGAGCGGATCCGACAGGCCTGCGAAGGGATCCGGGACGAGCTCCAGGAGCGGCTCGCGCTCTTCAACAAGGAGAACAAGCTCCTCGAGGCCCAGCGCCTCGAGCAGCGCACGATGTACGACCTCGAGATGCTCGAGACCATGGGCTTCTGTCACGGGGTCGAGAACTACTCTCGTTGGCTCGACGGGCGCTCGGCCAACCAGACGCCGTACACCCTCTACGACTACCTGCCCGAGGGCACGATGGTCGTGCTCGACGAGAGCCACGTGTCCGTGCCGCAGATCGGCGGGATGTCCCGGGGCGATCGCGCGCGCAAGGAGACGCTCGTCGACTTCGGCTGGCGTCTGCCCTCGGCCCTCGACAACCGTCCGCTTCGCTTCGACGAGTGGGAGGAGCGCGCGGGCCAGCGCGTCTACGTGTCCGCGACGCCGGCCGACTACGAGCTCGACGCCTGCCAGGGCGTGGTGATCGAGCAGATCATCCGTCCGACGGGGCTCCTCGATCCCCAGATCGAGATCCGGAAGGCAACCGGGCAGGTCGACGATCTGCTGGCGGAGATTCAGGACCACGTCCAGAAGGAGGAGCGGGTCCTCGTCACGACGCTCACCAAGCGCATGGCGGAGGAGCTGACCGACTACTACGCGGAGCTCGGCATCCGCATCCGCTACCTCCACAGCGACGTGAAGACCCTCGAGCGGATGGAGATCATTCGCGAGCTGCGCGAGGGCGCCTACGACGTGCTCGTCGGGATCAACCTGCTTCGCGAGGGTCTCGACATCCCGGAGGTCGCCCTCGTGGCGATCCTCGACGCGGACAAGGAGGGCTTCCTGCGATCCGAGCGCTCGCTGATCCAGACGATCGGGCGCGCGGCGCGCAACTCGAAGGGACGCGTGATCCTCTACGCCGACAAGCAGACGGACTCGATCCGTTCGACCCTCGAGGAGACGGATCGACGCCGGGCGAAGCAGGAGGCGTACAACGCAGAGCACGGCATCACGCCGACGACGATCCAGAAGAAGATCACCAGCCTGCAGGACTCGATCTGGGAGCGGGACTACGTGACCGTGCCGCGCGCCGACGAGAAGGCCGAGCCGGGTCTGCCCCAGCACGAGCTCGGTCCGCTGATCGACCAGCTGCGCTCCGAGATGCGCGAGGCCGCGCGGGAGCTCGAGTTCGAGCGCGCCGCGGAGCTGCGGGACCGGATCAAGGCCCTCGAGGCCGAGCGCATCCGGCTCACGTGAGGCGTGCCCCGGCGTGAGTGATCCCGACGACGAGAACGCGCCCGCGAAGGAGGCGACGGACGACGACGCTTCGATCGTGGCCGCGAAGCGGACCGCGCGGGTGCCGCTCGTCGAGCAGGCAGCGGCACTGCCGACGAGCCCGGGCGTCTATCAGTTCAAGAACGAGCGGGGGACCGTTCTCTACGTGGGCAAGGCACAGAACCTCCGCAGTCGCGTGCGCCAGTACGTGAGCGGCGGCGACGGCCGCTACCAGATCCCGGCGCTGGTCGATCGTGCGAGCGACGTCGAAGTGCTCGTGACCGGCAACGTGAAGGAAGCGCTGCTGCTCGAGAACGAGCTGATCAAGCAGCACAAGCCAGCCTTCAACGTCCGACTCCGCGACGACAAGCAATACCTGGCCCTCCGCATCGACGAGAGCGAGAACTGGCCGCGGGTGACGATGGTCCGAAAGTTCCGGAAGGACGGGGCACAGTACTTCGGGCCCTACACGTCGAGCGTCGCCCTGAAGTCGTCGCTGTCGAAGCTGCGCCGACTCTTTCCCTTGCGATCGTGCACCGAGGGCACGTTCAAGGACTACGCGCGCCGCGGCCGGCCGTGCATCGAGTACGAGATGAAGCGCTGTCTGGGGCCCTGCGTCGGATTGGCTGAGGAGGCGGCCTATCGAGAGCAGGTGCAGGGGACGATGCTCTTCCTGCGCGGCAAGAGTCGGGAGCTGGTCGAGAACATCGAGCGCGAGATGCACGAGGCCGCCGCGGACGAGCGCTTCGAGGACGCCGCGCGACTGCGCGATCGCATCCAGGCGGTCGAACGGACGATCGAGTCGCAGCAGATCGTGACCGAGAGCGGCGTCGACCGCGACGTATTCGCGATCGGGCGGGAGGGCGGCGAGATCGACGTCCAGGTGCTGCACGTCCGCGAAGGACGGGTCATCGGTGCCCGCAGCTTTCCGTTCTCGAACGTCCGCCTCGAGGATGCCGAGGTGATGTCGTCGTTCCTCGGGCAGTTCTACGGGTCGGGCGAGGGACACGCGCCGCCGCGGGAAATCCTCACGAGCGTCGACTTCGAGGACGACGGCGCCCTGGCCGAGTTGTGGCGCGAACGCTTCGAGCGCCCGGTCACGATCCGCTGGGCCCAGCGCGGCGCCGGCAAACGCCTGGTCGAGATCGCGGAACGCAATGCCCGGCTCGCCCTCGCCACGCGCCTCGCCGCGCGCGAGAGCGTGGACACCGCCCTCGACGAGCTCGAAGAGAAGTGCCGCCTCTCGGTCCGGCCCCGCCGGATCGAGTGCTACGACGTTTCGAATCTGCAGGGAACCCTCGCGGTCGCCAGTCGGGTGACGTTCGAGGACGGCGAGCCCGTCAAGAAGGACTACCGGCGCTATCGCATCCGCGAGGCCGAGGCGGGGGACGACTACGCGTGCATGCGCGAGGTCCTCGACCGGCGTCTGCGCCGCGTCGAGACCGAGCCACTCCCGGACCTGCTGATGGTCGACGGCGGTCGCGGGCAGGTCGGGGTCGTGATGGCCGCCCTCGAGGACGCGTCGCAGTCCGTCGAAGTCCTCGGCATCTCGAAAGAGCGCGACGAAGACAGCCCGAGCGTCCGGGTGAAGCGCGGCGGTGGCCTCAAGGCCGAGCGGCTCTTCAAGCCCGGGCGCGCGAACCCGATCCAGCTCCAGCCGAGCAGCCGCGGCATGCTGCTCCTGCAGCGCGTCCGTGACGAGTCCCACCGCTTCGCGATCGAGTTCCAACGCGACCTGCGTTCCAAGGTCAACATGACCTCGATCCTGGAAGAGCTGCCGGGCATCGGGCCGACCAAGCGCCACGCGCTGCTCAAGACCCTGGGCTCCCTGCGCGCGGTCCGGAACGCGCGCCTCGACGAGCTGACCGCGGCGCCGGGCGTGTCGGAGCGCGACGCCCGGGCGATCCGGGGCTTCTTCGACGCGCTGATGGCGCCGGAACCGGCGCTCGATCTCGACGCGAGCGAGCCGTCCGAGCCGTCCGAGCCGTCAGAGGCGTCGGAGGCGTCGGAGGCCGAGACAGTCGAGACGGCCGCCGATCCTGCCGGTGTGCTGCCGCCGGGGGAGGGGGCGCCCCGAGCCGAGCCCGACTGACGGCGCAGATGGTCGGCAGGCGATCAAGCGGGCAGGCGAGGGCACCGATGTTCCTCCCTGAACCCGTGCGTGAGGGCTTCGCCCACGCGCCCGCCCGGAAGGACGCCGCCATGCGCCGAAAAATCGCCGTCCTGCGCCGGCTCGTCGCCGCGTTCGCTTGTCTGCTCTTGCTGGGCGGCGCGCTTCCGGCCGCCGCCGAGATCTACAAGTGGCGGGATGCACAGGGGAAGCTGCACTTCTCGCAGGACCTGAACCAGGTGCCGATGAAGTACCGCGCGCAGGCGCGCGGCGAGGCCGCGAAGCCGAGCGCCGGGCCGGTCATTCAGCGTTACGAAGCGGCGCCCGCGGCTCCGTCGACGACGTCGCGTTCGACGCGATCGCGGACCTCGAGCGGATCCGGCGGCGCCGGGCAGGTGTACAAGATCCGCGTCGAGCGCACCGGCAGCACGATGCGGGTGAACGTGCGCTTGAACGACAGCGTGACGGCCCCCTTCTACGTGGATACCGGCGCGTCGGACGTGGTGATCCCGAAGCGCGTGGCCGAGCAGCTCGGCCTGCGCCTCGACGGCGCCCGCACCCAGTTCTACGGGACCGCGAACGGCACTGTCCAGCAGGTGATGGTGACCCTCGACAGCGTCGAGCTCGGTGGCGCCCGGGCTGAGCGCGTGCCGGCGACGGTGAGCGAGTCGATGACCACCGGACTGCTCGGGCTCTCCTACTTCAACCACTTCCGGTACCGCGTCGACCCGGTGACCGGCACGATCACGCTCCAGCCGAACGGTCTCGTCGAAGCGGGCAAGATTCGCGGGGGGCGCAGCGCCGCCCAGTGGCGTAGCCAGTTCGCGTCCCTCGCCGAGCGCCGCCGGGCCATCGAGGGCGAGCTCGAGCAGACGAACCCGAACCGCTCGCGCCGCAAGGACGAGCTGAACGCGCTGCTCGACGAGGTCGATCGCCAGCTCGACGTGCTCGAGGACGAGGCGGACGAGGCGCGCGTGCCGATGCAGTGGCGGGACTGACGCCGGCTCCGCCCGCCGGATCGGCCGTCTTCCGGCCGACTGCCCACCCTGGGCAATCCACTTCCACACGCCCCACCTGGCTGTGCGATGCACCGGGGTGCCGACGCCCTGAGAGTCGCTTCACGGCTTCGTGATCCCGTTGCGAAGGGGCGATTGCGTCGCGCCTGCCGGCGCGCTGCACCGGCGTCCCGTGGCATGCCTCTTGCTCTGTTCCGGTTCCGACGGAACCCGCGATCGCGAGGAGGAAGCGATCCAGACCGGTCTCCCCGTGAGACCGAACGTGAACGGATCTGGGACGATGGAGTGGAACTGGAGCTGGCTCTTCGGACGGAGCGGAAACGACGCAGGCGCGGGTGAACGCGCACGGCGCGCGCACCTCGAGCCGCGGCGCATGGAGGACTGGGAGGCGCGGCTGGTCGAGGAGGGCATGTCGCAGGAGTGGGCAGCGCGCGTCGCCCGACGCCTCGAGCCGCTGTACCAGGCGCTCGGGCGGGGCTCGTCGGAGGCGCTGATCCGCGCGGCCACCGCGACCGCCGAGGTGCAGTCCGAGGCGCACGCCTACGTCGAACGAAACATGCGTGACGTGAAGGAAGTCGAGCGGCTGTTGGGCGCGTTCAGCGGCGAGCTCGAGAAGCTCGACGAGGTCCTCGAAGTGCTCGCGGCCTACGCCCAGCGCATGCGCACCAAGCCGAGCCGAAAGCCGGGGCACACGCTCCACTAGCCCGCGCCGTCCGCGCCCGCCCGTCGACGGGAGGGCACACGACGTGCACGGCGGTTCGCCGGTTCGCACGCGCACCCCGAAGGCCCCACGCTGCCCGCGGACCGCCGACTGATTCGTCGGTCCTCGGCTGGAGGAGGGGCGTGTCGGATCGTGCGCTCGCATCGGCGGTCGCAGCCTTCGCTTCAGGAATCCTGGCGGTCGATGCAGGACTCCGCGGGGCGTCGGGGCTGCTCGTTACGCTCGCTGTGGCGCTGACGCTCGCAGCGATCCTCGCGACGCGGATCGGACGTCGGCGGAGCGCCTGGGTCGTGGGCCTGGTCCTGCTCGCGGTCCTCGGCGCGCTTCGCCTGGAGCTTCGCCTCGCGACCGCCGAGGAGGGCCGGGCGCGTCTCGCTCGGATCGAGGCGCACGATACGGCGATTCGAGTCCCGTCCGATCGGCGAGATCGCTTCCACTCCGTCGAAGCCCGAGTCCGCTCGCGCGTCGAGCGTGCGTGGGGGCTCGAGGTCGTGCTCGACGGCCTGCGCGATCCCCGCGAGCGCACGCGCCTTCCGCGACGCGCGGTACTGCGCGTCGCGACACAGGACGTCGCCGCGCGCGCGAATCGTCTGCTGATGCCCGGCGCGTGGGTTCGCGCAGGGCTCCGACTCTCGCCGATCGAGGGTCGTCGCAACCCAGGGGCGCCCGACCGCGAAGCGGCCTGGCGGCGTCGGGGCGTGTCGGTCAGAGCGCGCCTCGTGGACCCGGCGTGGGTCGTGGCGATCGACCCGCTCGGCCAGGCGATCGAGCCGCCGATCCGCGAGGCCCTGCTCGAGCGCGCCGGCCGCGTGCTCGGGGATCGGCCGGGGGGTGGACTCGCACGCGCCCTCGTCCTCGGCGACCGCAGTGCCCTCGACCCGCGATCCGTCGAGGCCTTCCGGCTCCTCGGACTCTCGCACACCCTCGCGATCTCGGGCCTGCACGTCGGGCTGCTCGGCGCCGGTGTGGCGTTCCTGAGTCTTCACCCGTGCCGGCGTGTGTTGGGCCGGAACGCGCGAGCGGGAGCGGAGCGGACCTGGGCGATGGGCATCGGCGCCGTCGCGGCGTGGGGCTACATGACCTTGGCGGGAGGCGGTCCCGCAGTCCAGCGGGCCGCCTTGCTATTCGCGGCGGTCGTCGGCGCCGCGTTGCTCCGCCGGGACCTGGGCGCCGGTCGTGCGCTGCTGTGGGTGGGTTTCGGTCTGCTCGCGCTCGAGCCCGCCTGGCTCTTCGACCTCGGCGCCCGGCTCACGTTCTCGGCCTGCGCCGCGATCATCGTCTCGAGCCCGGCAGCGCCCCCCGAAGCGCGCGTCGTCGCGGGTCGCAATCGATTCCGCGATTGGGCCGAGGCTTCTCTTCGGACCACGCTCGCCGCGTGCTTTGGCACGGCCTTCTGGCTCGGGTCGGTGGGGCTCTCGCTCTCACCCTGGGCGGCGGCGGCCAACCTGCTCGCGATCCCGGCCCTCGGGTGTGCGGTCCTGCCCGGTGCGTTCGGCGCCGTGATCGCAGCGGCGCTCGCGGACGCTTCGGTGAGCGGGCCGATGGGCGCCGCGTGGGTCACGGGGATCGACGGGCTGCTCGCACCGACGCGGTCGTACGAGGCGGTCGCCGTGCTCGCCGCGAACGCACTCTCGGCCATTCCTCCCCCTCCGCACCTCGTCGGTCCGGCGACCCTCGCCGTTTGCTGCGCCGTCGGGCTGCGGTTGCTCCGGAGGTCGCGCTGGCTCGCGGCACTGGCGCTCTGGAGCGTCGTCGCTTGTCTCGGCAGCGTGCCCGCGCCGGGGCGGGGCGCGATCGCGCCGCTGCCCCGGGTCGCCTACCTCGACGTCGGGCAAGGCGACGCGATCCTTCTTCAGGGCCGGTCGGGCGCCGTGCTGGTCGACACCGGAGGCGGCGGCGGCCGACTGACGCGAGCCTTGCGCTCTCTTGGCGTGCGGCGGCTCGACGCGCTGGTCGTCACCCACGGCGACGCGGACCACCGCGCCGGCGCGGAAGCCCTGCTCGATGTGTTCTCCGTCAGCGAGCTCTGGCTGCCGGCGGTCGGTCCGATCGGGGATCCCCGACTCGCGTCGCTGGTCGAGGCCGCGTCGGCGCGCGACATCTCCGTCCGTCGGCTGGCGACGGGCGAGGCCCTTCTCGTAGGCGAACTCGACTTCGAGGTGCTCTGGCCCCGACCGGCTGCCGGCGTCGACGGTCTCGATGCGAGCGCCGAACGGCGCGGCGGCAACGAGGAGTCGCTCGTGCTGCGCGCCGAGGTCGGCGGGCGTCGGCACCTGCTCGCGGCGGACATCGGCGCGGCGACCGAGCGCCGACTGCTCGGCGACGTCGGGGCCGACCTCCGCGCGGACGTCCTGAAGGTCGGCCACCACGGCAGCGCCGGCAGCACGACGCGCGCGTTCGTCGCGCGGGTGGCGCCCCGGCTCGCAGTGCTGAGCGCGCCGTGCCGACCGCGCCGGGGGCTGCCGAATCCGGTCGTGCTCGGCCGACTCCGGGACGCCGGGGTGCGGCTTGCGTGGACCGGTCGAGACGGGGCCGTGTCGATCGGTCCCGGGCGCCGCGAGCCCGATGCGACCGTCTCCGTCGGAGTCGATCCGAACGCGGACGGCTTCGTCGCGTGGGCGACGGCCCGGCGCTGTCCGGGAGATGCCGCCGCGCCGGCCGACCCTCGCCGCGAATCGGGGCCGCCTAGCGTCCCGTGAATTTCGGAGGGCGCTTCTCGACGAACGCCCGCTGGGCCTCGCGGGCATCCTCCGACTTTCGGAGCGGTTTCCCGAGTTCCTCCTGGCGAGAATACGCGTTCTCGAGGTCCATTCCGTCGAGCTCCCGCACGCCGGCGAGGGTCGCCTGGACCGCGAGCGGCGCATTCGCGGCGATCCGGTCGGCGACCTCGAAGACCCGGCTCATCAGCCGGTCCGCCGGGACCAGCTCGTTCAGGAGCCCGAGCGCGAGCGCCCGATCCGCGTCGATCGGCTCGCCCGTGTACATCAGATAGTTGGCGTGGACGGCGTCGATCTGGCGGGGCAGCGCGACGGTCGCCTGGCCGGTCGGATAGAGGCCGAGCGCCACCTCTTCGAGGGCGAAGGTCGCCTCCGGCACCGAGAACCGGAGTTCGCTGGCGAGCATCAGGTCGAATCCGCCCGCTCGGGCATGTCCGTTGACCGCCGCGATCAGCGGGACCCGCAAGCGCGTCCTCACGAGAGTGGCGTGCCCAGCCGCCCGCAGGCCCTCGAAGTCGACGGGGTCGACCTGCTCGCCTCGCGCCAGGGCCTGGGACACCGGGATCGTCCGGGTCATGTCCATGCCCGCGCAGAAGATCCGGTCCCCCGCGCCCGTCAAGACCGCGACGCGGACGTCCCCGTCTTCGTTGATCCGCGCCCAGTGCGCCGCCAGGTCGCGGAGCGTCTCAGGATCCATGGAATTCGCCCGCTCGGGCCGGTCGATGGTCACGACCGCTACGTGGGGATGGTCTTCGGGCTTCTCGAAACGCGCCGGCATCGGCTCTCCTGTCTGCGTTCCGGGTGAGTCCGGGTCCGCGATGAGGAAGAAGGCAGGGTGGTCTGCTAGGAAGGCGTCGGCCCGGCGCGGCCCGCCGGGCGTGAGCCTAGCAGCGGGCGAGCGGGCTCAGGTTTGCGAGAACCGGGGTTCTCGTCAGGATTCGCGCCGAAGCGGGCGCAGGCGGCACGAGAGGGCGCGGGTGGTGAACGAGAAGAACGACGAGGTCGCGGCGCTGGCCGCCGCGATGCCCCGCGCGCTGATCGAATCGGGTCGATCCGGACCGATCGCCGAGGACTGGATCGCGCGCGCACGCGCGGCGACGGCCGACGGCGGCGTCGAGCTTCCGCGATACCCCCTCGACCCGGGTCTGCGGGACGGACTCTTCGAGGTGCGCCGAGCGCGCCGGGTGGTGCGCGGTCTCGAGGCGGCCGCCGAAGCGCTCGATCGTGAGGCGGCCGGGCTGTCTCGCGCCGCGGCGACGAGGTCGGCCGGGCGCCGGATTTCCCGGTTGCTCGTGCTCAGCAACGACGGCGCGCCGCGCTTCTATCGGCAGGCGATGCGACTCGTCGAGCAGCACGTCGAGCGGGTCGCGGCGATCGTGATCGATGCGGACGAGGCCGATTTCGGCGACGCGGTCTTCGGGGGCGGCCGACGCGCTCGCGCGATCCTGCTCGATCACAAGGACGCGGTCATCTACCTGCTCGACCGACTGGTCCCGTCCGACCAGGGGCCCCCGGTCCATTCGTCCTGAACGCTCGCTTGCAGCGACTATGAAGCGGTTTGCGGGGTCGGAGAGGATCTCGAGACGATTCGTTTCAAGTTGAAAGGAATTCGTCGAGTTTCTCTGCAACTCGCTGATCTGACGACGGATTTCGTTCCACGGGGAACATTCGCAGGCCGCCCCTCGGATCAGTCTTCGTCGAGGATCCCGCGCACCCGGGCGAGCAGGGCCGCCGGGGTGAAGGGCTTCTCGATCAAGGGCGCCCGCGTCGGGTCGAGGCCGTGCCGGGCGAGGGTCTCGTCGGTGAACCCGGACATGAAGAGCACGCGCACCCCCGGCCGTAGGTCCGAGGCGCGCCGCGCGATTTCGGGTCCGGCGGTCTTGGGCAGGACCACGTCCGCGAGGATCAGATCGATCGGGCCCTCGTGCCGCGAGCAGTGCCGCAGGGCGCCGGTCGCGGACTCCGCGACGAGGACCTTGTAGCCGTGCTTCTCGAGCGTGCGCTGGACCAGGCGCCGCACGGGCGCCGCGTCCTCGACCATCAGGATCGTCTCATGACCGCCCGACTGGGTCGCCTCGCCGTCGCCGGCGTCGTCCATGGTTTCCGCCCGGGCCACCGGGAAGTAGATCGTGAACGCGGTTCCGGTCCCGGGCTGCGTTTCGAGGTCGATCTGACCACCGCTCTGGCTCACGATGCCGTACACCGAGGCCAGACCGAGGCCCGTGCCCTGATGCGTCTCCTTCGTCGTGAAGAAGGGCTCGAAGACCTGGGAGCGGGTGTCCTCGTCCATGCCGATGCCGGTGTCGGTCACGCGCAGAACGGCGTACTCGCCGGCGAGCAGGACCCCGGATTCGGTCCGGCGGTCCTCCTGGGCCTTGTGGTTCGCGGTCTCGATCTCCAGGCGCCCACCGTGGGGCATCGCGTCCCGGGCGTTCACGACGAGATTGACGATCACCTGCTCGATCTGGCCGGGATCCGCGATGATCGGTCTCAGCTCGCCGTCCTGGAGCGTGACCAGCTCGATGTTCTCGCCGATCAGCCTCCGCATCATGCGGTCGATGTCGGCCACGATCGCGTTCAGGTCGACCGGCTCCGGCTGCAGGACCTGGCGCCGGCTGAACGCCAGCAGCTGCCGCGTGAGGCCGCCGGCCCGCTCGGCCGCGCGAAGGATCTCCTCGGCGTCGCGCTGAGCGGAGTGTCCGTCGCCCAGCTCGTCGAGGACGAGGCCGCTGTAACCGATGATCGCGGTCAGCAGGTTGTTGAAGTCATGGGCGATGCCGCCGGCGAGCCGCCCGACCGCCTCCATCTTCTGGGCCTGGTTGAGGCGGAATTCACTCTGGCGGAGGGCCTCCTCGGCGCTGCGGCGGGCTTCGATGTCTCGCAGCGTGACCGCCAGGAAGCTCTGGTCGTCTTCGCTCTCGCCGAGGAACAGGAACACCGTCGCTTCGGTCGGGATGGCCTCGCCGCCGTCGGGATTGCGTAGGTGGAGCTCGCCCGACCAGGGCTGGGTGGGCGTGAGGACGGGGAGGATCTCCTGTGCCAGACGCACGGCGTCGGCGGCCGAGAGCAACTCGTCCAGCTGACGCCCGGCGACCCGCGGATCGTCCCCCTCGCCGACCTGCGCACCGAGTCGACGGGACGCCGCCTCGTTCGCGAAGAGCAACGTCGTGTCCGTGTCGCAGACGAAGACGAGGTCCGCCCCCTCCTGCACCACGCGATAGAGCAGATCGCGCCCGAGCTCGGCGTGGCGGAGGTCGGTGACGTCCCGAGAGACGATCAGCGCGCGCCTCGAGCCGTCGGGGGCGAGGAAGGCCGTGCTCCGGGACTCGAGCCAGCGATCGCTGCCGTCCGCGTGGCGGATCCGGTTGAGGACCAGGGAGTGACCCTCGCGGCCGGCGAAGAGGTCTTCCTGGGCCGCGCGGTTCGCTGCCCGGTCTTCCGGGTGCACCAGCGCAGGGATGCACTTGCCCACCATCTCCTCCGGCGCGTACCCGAGCATCGAGTGCACACCTTCGGAAGCGAAGAGCACGATCCCGCGTTCGTCGATCTCGGTGAGGACCTCGGGGTGTTGCCGTGACAGCACCTCGAAGCGGTTCTGGTTGACGCGGATCTCGTCGTCGGCGCGCTGGCGATCGACCGCGGCGGCGGCGTGGGTGGCGAAGGCCGAGAGCAGCGACCTTGCCAGGTCTGCGTCCGCGATCGTCTGGCGCGAGTAGCCGCCGACGAATCCGATGACGGTGCCGTCCGCGCGATGCAGCGGCTCGCCCACGTAGCTCTCGTACTCGGGGGACAGCCGCTCGGCGACCTCGGGGACCAGCGTCGCGACGCCGCTCGGGAACAGACAGGCCTCGCCGCGCGCGGCGGTCGCATCGGGCAGGGTGCCGAGCTCGAAGGCCTCGGGCGCGAGGGGCTCGCCGTCCTGCCAGCCGGCCGTGATCCGCGCGACGCCGGGCTCCGCGGGATCGAGCCCGCCGAGCACGACCCGATCGAGCTCGAGGGCCTGGGCCACGGCCTCGACGTTGCGCGCGAGGCTGCGCTGGCCCTCGCTGCCGATTCCCTGGGCGATCGAGCGCAGCGCCAGCTCGACCTGTTTGCGTGCGCTGATGTCCTCGTAGAGGACCGCGAAGTTGCGCTGGCCGTCTTCGTTCTGGAACGCCTCCCAGGTCGCGGCGTACGAGGCGCTCGTTCCGTCGTCGCGGGTGTAGACGAAGTCCCCGGCTCCGGTGCCAGGTCGATCCAGGCGATTCGACTCGTACCAGATCGTCTCCATCGACTGCCGCACGTCGTCGGTCATCCGCTGGAAGATGTCCTCCAGCGTGATGTCGCGACCGAACGTCGACTTGAAGGCGCGATTCGAGAACAGGACCTCACCATGTCGGTCGAGGATCGCGGCGGGCCGGCCGCCGACCTCGACGATCGTGCGGTAGTGGTCATCGCGCTGGCGGGTGACGGCGGTCTCGGCGCTCTGCTGCGTCACGTCGCGGCAGACCGCGACGACGCGCCGCTCGCCGTGGGTCTCGAACGTGCGGACGGTCGTCTCGAACTCGACGCGGAGGCCGTCGCGTCGCAACACGCGGAAGCGGGCCAGCGGCTCGGCGCCGGTCGCGACGACCTTCTGGAAGAGCGCGAGGGTATGCGCGCGATCCTCCGGGACGATCACTTCCATGAAGCTGCGACCGACGAAGGCGGACGGGGGTCGGGCGAGGACCGATTCGACGGCCTCGCTGATGAAGACGATGCGACCGTCGATCCCGAGCTCGACGACGACATCCGCAGCGTGACGCAACAGCGCCCGCTCGCGGCGGCCGGGCGGCGCGACGTTGGAACGATCTTCGCTGGACATGGTTCCGTCCAGAGGAGTCTGGGGACAAGCCGGTAGGGCCGCCTCCGGTACACCTCCAGGTGGAGCGTAATCGCGGCCGGACGCAAAGACCACAAGAATTCAACATTCTGGAGCGTTCGGTCGGGTTCTCGTAGGCCATTCGTCCGACCCGCGCGGATGCGAAACGGACGCGCCTGCGCCCGGCGCCGGCGTCAGTAGAACCCGAGCATGCGCCCCGACATCGCCACGACTGCCAACACGAGGACGGGCCGGATCAAGCGTTCGCCGCCGACCACCGCGGCCCGTGCACCGAGCTCGCCTCCGAGCGCGAAGCCCACCACGAGGGCGGAGGCATGGGCCCAGTCCACCTGTCCGTGCAGCACGAACACGGGCACGGCGACGATCGTCAGCGCGCCGATGATCACGACCTTGATCGCGTTCGCGCGCACGAGGTCGAGGCCGCTGCGGGCGAGCGCCGCGATCAGGAAGAGCCCGACCCCGGCCTGGATCGCGCCGCCGTAGAAGCCGATCCCGAAGAAGATCGCCGCGTTTGCGATCCGAGAACGCGGTGTCTCGTTCGCTGCGTCCGAGGAAGTCCCGCTGCGCAGCATCGGGTAGAGCAGGGCGATCATCGCGACGCCGAAGACCTGGCGGAAGAGCTCCGCCGACATCCGCGAGGCGACCGCCGCGCCGATCGTCGACCCGATCAGCACCGGCACGAGCACCGGTGCCGCACCGCGCAGCCCGTCGAGACCCTCCTTGCGGAAGCGCCAGACGGCGACGCCGTTCTGGAACAGGACGCCGATCCGGTTCGTCCCGTTCGCGGTCGTCGCCGGCAGGCCCATGAAGACGAGCAGCGGCACCGTGATCAGCGACCCGCCGCCGGCCAGGGTGTTGATGACGCCCGCGACGAGGCCGCCGAGTGCGAGCAGGAGCCAGGTCGTCGGGTCGAGCATGAGAAGGACGGCGTCTCCGGGCGCGGCGGCGCGGCCGCGTCGCGCGCGTCGCTCGCCAGGGGGCGCCCAAGCATGCACACTCTTCCAGGCCCGCGCCAGCGAACGGTCGTGCGGGGTTTCGGGGGGATCGGTGACGGAGAATCGGGCCTGCGGAAGCTGGGCGACGCCGATCGGCTCGGCGGATCTCGTGCGCGGGGCCCTGCGTCTCGGCGCCCCGCGGATCGAAGACGGCTGGCTCTACTGGCTCGAGGGTCGGCCGGACGAGGAGGGCCGACAGGTCGTCGTCCGGACCGCGCTGCCGACCGGCCAGCTCGCGAGTGACTCCTTCGCGGTCGACGAGGTGAGCCCCGCCGGCGTCGACGTGCGCACGCGGGTCCACGAATACGGCGGCGGCGAGTTCACGGTCCGGCGCGATCGGCTCTACTTCGTCGACGACGCCGACCGACGCATTCATGGCGGGACGATCGGGAGCGCCGTCGCGCCGCTGTCCCCGCCCGGGAGCGCCTGGGCCGACCTGGTCGTGACGCCGGATGGGCGCTGGCTTCTCGCCATCGAAGAACGACCACGCGAAGGAATCGAGCCCGAGAATCGCGCGATGGCGATCCCGCTCGATGCCACGGGCGCCGCCGCGGGCGAGCCGCGCGTGATCGCCGCCGGCCACGACTTCTACGCCTCGATTGCCGTCGCCCCCGCTGGCAATCGCGTCGCGCTGCTCGTCTGGGACCATCCGAACATGCCATGGAACGGCACCGAGCTCGAGCTGATCGGCTGGGGTCCGGACGGCGCGACTGGGCCGGCGCGCGCCCGCGCCGGGGGTGTATCCGAGTCGCTCTTCCAGCCGCGCTTCGCCGCGGACGGCACGCTCATCGTCGCCACGGACCGAAGCGGGTGGTGGAACCTCGCGCAGCTCGGCGACGACGGCCTCGCGCCGATCCATGCGGACGCCTTCGAGGTGGGCCGTCCACAATGGCAGTTCGGGATGAGCGCCTGGACCTTCGGCGCCGAAGGCGGAGTGGTCGCCGCCGCGCAATCCGGTGGGCTCGATCGGTTCGTCGAAATCGATGTCGAGAGCGGGCGTTCTCGCGAGCGACCGACCGCGCAACGCAGCATCGGAGGACTCACGAGCGGCCAGGGCTGGCTCGCGTGGATCGGCGGCGAGGCCGAGCGCGGGGCCGCGGTGATGTTGATGCACGACCCGGGCGGCGAGCCGATGCGCGTGCGAGAGAGCAGCGGCCTGGTCCTGCCCGAGGATCTCGTGAGTCGGGCCGAGGCGGTCGAGCTTCCGTCGCGGGCCGGACGAACGGTGCACGCTTTCCTCTACGCGCCCCGCTCCGGATCCCAGGCGCCGAGATCCGGCGAACGACCGCCGCTGCTCGTGAAGAGCCATGGCGGGCCGACCGCCGGCGCGAGTGCCGCCCTCGACCCCCGGATCCAGTACTGGACCAGTCGGGGCTTCGCCGTCGCGGACGTCGACTACGGCGGCTCGACGGGGTACGGCCGCGCGTATCGGGAACTTCTCGAACGCAGCTGGGGCATCGTCGACGTCGAGGACTGCGTTTCGGTCGCGGAGGCGCTCGCGGGGGACGGCCGCGTCGACGGCGAGCGCCTGGCGATCAGCGGCGGGAGCGCCGGCGGATTCACCGTGCTCGCCGCGCTGACCTTCCACGACACCTTCGCGGCGGGCGCCAGCCACTACGGCATCGGTGACCTCGAGGCCCTCGCCCGGGACACCCACAAGTTCGAGTCCCGCTACACGGACTGGCTGGTCGGACCCCTGCCGGAGGCGCTCGACGTGTATCACGCGCGATCGCCGATTCGGCACGTAGAAGGCCTCTCGTGTCCGGTCGTCTTCTTCCAGGGGCTCGAGGACAAGGTCGTGCCCCCGAACCAGGCGGAGGCGATGGTCGACGCCCTGGCCGCTCGGGGCCTGACCCACGCCTACGTGCCCTTCGAGGGAGAGCAGCACGGCTTCCGCCGCGCCGAGAACATCCGAACCGCCCTCGACGGCGAGCTCTACTTCTACGCCCGGGTCTTCGGCTTCGACGCGCCGCGCCCCGACCCCGTCCGGGTCATCGAGCCCGCGTGAACCGCGCGAAGGCCGGCCTCTTCGCGATGCTGATCGTCGTCGCGGTCGCCGCGTGCGCCGCGCCGACCGGCGGATGGGACGTCGCGCCGATTCTCGAACGCCACCCGCGCGTCGCCGCGATTCCGGATCAGCGCCTCGGCGATCTGACTCCGTACCCGGCCGTGGTCGGGGAACGGGTCGTCCTGGTCGCCTGCCGGTTCGACGCGCCAGCGACGCCGATCCCGGTCGAGTTCGAGGTCGATCTCGATGGAGATGCGTGGCCCGAGGCCTGGAGCGCGCTCGCGGTCGCCGCCGTCGATCGGGCCGTCGCGCAAATGGCCCTCGAGACGCGTTCACGCGGGTCGACCGCCGGCGCCCCCGCCATCCGGGTGCGCTCGATCGAGGGGACGCGCGAAGGCGGTCCCCGGGGCCTCGCCGACACCCTGAGCGAATGCGACGTGAGCGAGACCGGCCGCGCCGACGCGCCGGTCGTCGGCAGGATCCAGCGCGCAGAGATCCGCATCCGGCGTCACATCGTCGACAGCGCAGGTCGCGTTCGCGACGCGCTTCCCGAGGAGTGGGTCGGCGCGATGCTCCACGAGCTTGCCCACGCCCTCGGGTTCCAGGGGCACGCTGTGGCGGGCAGGTCGCTCGTGCAGCTCGAGCAGCGTCAGCTGCGACAGCTCGGGCGACGCGCGTTGGCCGGCGAGCCGGTGCCGGCGCCGAACCTGTCGGCGCTCTTCGCTCTTCCGCAGGGCACGTGGCTAGGGGACGTGCCGCTGACGGAGCGGGGCGAGCGCGCGCAGGTTGAGGCGCTCGCGGCGGTCGCCACGGAGTCCGCGCGGCGCGGGCCCGCGTCGGGACCGTGGTCGGCGGCGGGTGATCGGGAGGCCCGACTCGTCTGGCGGTGGGCGGACGGCACCCGGATCCAGCTGCATTTTCCGGATTGGTCGGACGCGCTCCGGTGGCGGCGCGCGCCGGAGGCACGTTGGCGCCGTGTGGAGGCAGCGACTACTCGCTGACGTCCGGCTCGATCGATCGCGCCTTCGCGATCAACTCGTTCGCCCGATTCGTCTCGCCAGCGGAACGCAGCACGAGCCCCAGCCGGAAGTGGATGACCGCGTCTTCCGGCGCCTGGGACAGCGCGATCTCTAGGTGATGCGCCGCGCGCTCCAGGTCCGATCGCGGCTGTTTGTAGAGCGCCCACCCGAGGCCCGCCTGATAGGCCGGCTCCTCGGGCCACAGCTCGGCGGCCGGCTCGAAGTACTCGAGCGCGCCCTCGAAGTTGCCCATCTTCGCGAGGATCTCGCCCTTGCGGAAGGACGTCTCGGCCTGGGCGAGGCGCGCGGTGTCGATCTCCGGCTCCTCGCTGCCGCCCGCGTCGTAGGCCTTCTTCTTGTCCGGATCCGACAGGACCTCGAAGGCCTCGGCGATCCGCGCGAAGACCTGCGCAGCGTCGTCCTTGAGGTCGTCGAGGTCGAGGCGCCCGAGCGCATCCGGGTGGTACTTCTTCGCGGCCTTGAAGTAGGCCTTCTTGATCTGCGCGGCGTTCGCGTCCTCTTCGAGGCCGAGCGCACTGTAGTGGTCGAGATCGGCGAGCTGCCCGAGCAGGGCGCCGACTTCTTCGCGGAGCGCGGTCGCCTTCGGATTCTCTTCGGTCTGCGCATCACCGGAGGCCGCGCCGGCGACGGCGGTGCTCGCCTTCGTCGCGCTCGCGCCCGTCGCCGCCACCTCGACCTCGACCTCGACCTCGAAGTCGAAGTCGACGGATCGGCAAGCCTCGGCCGCGTCGGCGCCGAACCGCATCACGCCCGCGTACGCGACCGTCCACAGCGTCGCCGCCGCGAGGGGATCCCCGGCGCAGTCTCCGAGGATCCGACCGAGGGGACGCGAGCCGTCCAGGAGCGAGAGCGCCTGGGCCGCGGGCGCGCCCGCGCTGCCGAGCTTCTCCGCGATCCTGCGATTGCGGGGGGCGACGTCGCCGCAGATCCCTTCGACCGCGAGGATCGCCGAAAAGAGGCGGTCGCTGCCCCAGCGCTTGGGCAGCTCTTCCTGGAGGAGCGAGAGCAGGTCGAAGGGCCGCGCCTTCGCGTCCTCCGTGCTCGTGCCCGCGTCGGTGTCCGTCCAGCGGTACTGGCCGGCCGCCCAGTCGAAGGTCTCCGTGATCCGCGCCCGGGCCTCCGCGCGGAGCGCCGCGTAGAGCGCTTTCGCGTCGAGGAGCTTGAGGGCGAGGGCGGCGGAGGCCTGGGGACAGCCCCGGTCGTCGGCGAGCTGTTCGATCTTCAGGCGATCGGCGGCGCTGATCCGACCCGTGTCCGCGAGGAAGGTCGCGAACGCATCGTCGGCGTCGGCTTCGACACCGAGGGGCGCACCCTTTCGCACGCGAATACGCCGCGTCCGCTGGCCGTGGGTGAGGTCGAGAACGCCGGTCCGTTCGTCGCGCCAGGCCTGGGCGAGGAGCTGCGGGACGCTCACGGCGTCGAGGCCCCCGGCCTCCGGCGCATCGATCCACTGCACCGGGTTCTGGGCCGTGTCCTGGTCCGCCATCGCCACCACGTGTGCCCCCGTCCTAGAGCTGGTGCTTCGCCGCGTCCGCGATCTGGAACGCGGTCGCGATCGCTTCCGAAAGGTCCTTGCGGAGCACGAGGTGCGAGGCCTCGAGGCTCGCCATCGCCGCTTCCGCAGCGGGGGACACCCCGGTGATCAGGCTCTGCGCGTTCCACGACTCGATCGTTTCGAGCACCTGCTCGAGGGCCGCGGCGCCGAAGCCCTCGTCGAGGGGACGCTCGCGCAGGTCGACGACGACGGCGCGGATCTCGTGGATGCCCGGGTCGCGACCGAGCATGTCGACGGTGCCGAGGGCTTCGTCGAGGGTCGTGAACGGCAGCACCATCACGGGACCCCAGATGTGGACCACGGGCTGGGAGCGGTCGAACTGACCGTCTGCCTCCGGCGTGCCGGGCAGCGGGGCGTCGCGCTCGATCGGCGGCGCGACCGCGACCTTGCGGAACGCTTCGAAGGGCACTTCGGCGAGCAGCCACTGCATGTCGCCGTCACCGCGCGTGTCCCACACGCCCGCTTCCTGCACCTCGAATCGACAGGCCTCGTCGCCCCGGGCAGCGCACTCGACCTCGCGCGCGACCAGCGAACGGTTGAGCGTGCCCGACAGCCAACCGGTCGTGTAACCGGCGCTCATCCAGCACGACGGGCTCTCGTTCGCGCCGAGCCGCGAACAGCGCGCGACGGCTTCGTGGCGCTCGGGCCAGGTGCCTTCCAGGAAGAACGCGCCCTGGTCGTCGGTGCTGGCGCCGGCGGTCCACTGCATCACGAGGGCCGTCGTGTCCGGCGTGTCCGCGGCGGCCTCGTCCTGATCGTGGCCATGACAGACCCGCGCGGCGTCACGCAGTCCGTGGAGCAGGCCGATCTGGAAGAGAGCGAGGCTCGCGTGGCGAGGGCCCAGCTCGTCCTGCAGCTCGACGAGCAGCGACGCCAGGAAGCGTCCGTCGACGAAGAGCTTGGGATCGTTCATCAGCACCGTGTCCGGGCCGAATCCGAGATCCGTGAGCATCGCGAGCGGGTCGTGGCCGCGCTCGGGCTCGGTCGGGGGCTTGGGGGGATGTCGCACGATGGGGCCGGGGGGTCTTTCGGGTCAGCCTTCGATGAAGGCGTAGATGTCGAACTTCTGATCCTTCGAGATGAAGGCATCGCCTTCGTCCTCGAGCAGCTTGAGGAACGCGTCGACCACGACCGGGTCGAACTGCGTGCCGGAGTACTTGTGCATCTCTTTGACGACGACGTCGATCGGCAGCGCCTTTCGATAGGGGCGGTCCGAGGTCATCGCCTCGACGGTGTCCGCGACGACGATCACGCGCGAGGGCAGCGGGATCTGGTCGCCGGCGAGGCGGTCCGGGTAGCCGTTCTGGCAGCCGTCGTACCACTCGTGGTGGTGGCGGACGCAGGGCACGACGCTGCGCAGGAACTCGACGGGCTCGAGGATCCTCGCGCCGATCTCCGGATGGCGCTTGATCTCCTCGTACTCTTCTTCGTTGAGGCGGTCGGGCTTGGTGATGATCGCGTCGGGGACTCCGATCTTGCCCACGTCATGGAGCAGGCCGGCGAAGTAGACGCGCTCGATCAACTCCTTGCGGAGGTTCATCTCGCGCGCGATGCGCGACGCGTAGACGGCGACGCGTTCGGAGTGGCCGCGGGTGTAGGCGTCCTTCGCGTCGATCGCCTCGGCGAGAGCGCGGATCGTCTGGATGTACGCGGTGCGCAGCTCGGTGTTCTTGCCGTCGAGCTGCTTGGTCCGCTCGCGGACCTTCTCCTCCAGGTTCTTGTTCATGTCCTGGAGCTTGAAGTTCTGCTCGCGGGTGACGGAGTTGAGCCGCTTGATCTCGGCCTTCAGGTCGTAGTGGTCGAAGGCCTGCCGGAGCGTCGCCTTCAGCTCCTCGTCGTTCCACGGCTTCGTGATCAGGCGGTAGATCTCGCCCTTGTTGATCGCCTCGACGGCGATCGTCATGTCCGTGTACCCGGTGAGCATCATGCGCACGACGTCGGAGTGGCGGTCGCGGACCGAGGCGAGGAAGTCGACGCCGCTCATCTCGGGCATGCGCTGGTCGGAGACGATCACCTGCGGACCGGCTCGCTCGATCAGCTCGAACGCTTCACTCGAGCTGTTGGCGGTCAGCACGTCGATCGGTTCGTTCCTGAGCAGGCGTTGTAGCGCCTTCAGGATGTTCACTTCGTCATCGACGAACAGGACGGTGTGGTTCTGCACCGGAGCTCCCTCGACGAAACCCCGTACCTTCCTTGGCGCGGCGGGCGTCGTCGGACGCGAGACGGCGGAGCACGTCTCACACCTGTCCCTCATCGGCGCGATCGGGCCGAACCGTTAGGAAACGAGGGACTTGGGGCGCTTCCCGCTGCCCCGACCGCAAACGAATCGCGCCGCCACGGCAGCCGATCCGCAGCTCTCGGGCACCCGAGCCGCACTCGTGGCTTTTCCCTACGCGCCCCCGCGATGCGCCAACGGAATTCGCGCCGCTCAACGTGTTGAAGCGAACGGCGCCCGCGGCTCAAGGGCGCGCACGCGCCCGTCTATCACAGAGAGCGCCCGCGGCCCAAGGGCGCGCCCGCGCCCGCCATAGAGCGCCCGCGGCCCAAGGGCGCGCCCGCGCCCGCCATAAAGCGCCCGCGGCCCAAGGGCGCGCCCGCGCCCGTTCATAAATAGTTGCCGCCGTCCGTTCGGATGCGCGTGTTGGCCTGGCGGAAGCGGCTGATCTCGCGCTTGAAGTCGTCCGTATGCACGACTTCCGGCGTCTCGCCGGCGGCGTCCAGCCGCGCCTTGCGGCGGAGGACGGCGTGCAGAATGCGCACCCAGTCGCCGATCGACGGCTCGCGCGTGTTGTCGACCACCGTCTTCCAGTCGATGTCCGCGAAGAGCGGTCGGTCCGCCCGGGATTCCGCTGACAGCGCATGAATCCGCAGGGCATCGACGATGTCGTCCGGGAAGAGCGGGTTCACCTCGACGATCCGCTCGAAGCGGCCAGGCGAAAGGAAGGCTTCGGGCAGCGTGTCCGGATGGCTGGTGCTCCCGATCACGAGGCAGTCGTCCACGGCGAGGGATCGATCGATCAGCTCGAAGAGCAGGTCCATGATCGGCCCCGTCGGGAGCTCGGTCGCGCGGTTGCCCATCTCGTGGGCGCGCGTGAAATCGAGCTCGTCGAAGAAGACCGTCAGCGGCGGCATCTCGTCGAGGGCATGGGACCAGCCCTGCACCAGCTCGCCGATCTTGTTCGCCCCGTGGATCACGTCGAGCACCATCCGCGGGACATCGACCCGCACGAACGCGGTCTGCGTGCGCGACGCCAGGTACTCGGCGAGCAGCGACTTGCCGCTCCCCCGTCGCCCGATCATCAACATCGCGCTTGGCGGGAACGTGCCCCATCGGCCGTAGACGTCCGGGCTGGTCTGAGCGTACGCGTACGTGAGGATCTCTTCCTTCGCGCTCGCGAGTCCGCCGATCCCCTCCGCATCGACGCTCGGTGCCCCGACAACGGTCGCGCCTCGCGCGAGCGGGTCCACTGTTCGCTGAAAGCTCGACCAAATGTTCGCGGCACGATCCGCGACGATGCGAGGGTCCGTCACGGGCGCAGCGCCGGGCACGAGAGGCAGAGTCCTGTCATGCGGCGCAGTCTAGCGGCAGCGTCGTCCACCGCTTCCCGTCTCGCGGGAGTTGCGCCATACTGCGCCGCCAGCGCGTCCCCATCGTCTATCGGTTAGGACTCCAGCCTTTCAAGCTGGTGAGGCGGGTTCGATTCCCGCTGGGGACGCCATCTGACGCCGCTCGGCACGGCGTCTCTCCGCGCTGCTCCCTTCCTCCTCCTCGACGACCGCAAGGTCGCCTTCGTCGTCGTTCGGTCCGCGGCGCGAAGATCCACCGCACCGATCGACGCCAGACGCCGGGACCGTTCCACCTCTCGGGCTGCAACCCGCGCCACACGGAGAGCACATGAGCGCGGGGGCGGATCGTCGGGTCGGGCTTTCGTGGGCGGTGGCTTCGGCGGTGGGGTCGGCTTTCATGGCGGTGCCTTGGAAGCTGGCGAACGACGTGGGGTCGGCGGCGCATTCGGTGTTGGTGCTGTTGTTGGTGGCGGCGCTCGGGAACACGTTGATGTCGTTCGGGCAGCGGCTTCGCAGTGGCGGCGGACGGGCCGGAAGGCTGCGGGCGATCGACTTCGCGGTCGCGGTCGGGCTGGCGGGGTTCACGCTCTTCGGAAATCACCTGGCGGCGCTCGCGATCCAGGAAATGTCGCCGTCGATGATGAACCTGCTGCTTCGCTCCGAGCTGCCCATCACGGCCCTGGCGGCCTGGGTGCTGCTCGGGGAGCGGGTCAGTCGACGCTTCTGGGTCGGGACGGCGATCGCGATGGGCGGTCTCGTCGTGCTCCAGGGGGCGCCTTCCGGAGACGTGGCTTCGCTTCGCGTGGGCGCGATGGGCCTCGCGATCGCGAGCGCCGCGTGCTTCGCCGCGCTCGCGGTCGTGACCCGCGCATACATCCACCGCATCGATCCCGTCGGCGTCAACGCGGTCCGTCTCTGGATCGCGGTCGGCCTCTGGTTCGTGTTCAACGACGCTTCCGGGATCGAGACGATCCCGCCGGACCAGTGGCGCTATGCGACGGCGGCGGCGATCTGCGGGCCCTTCTTCGGACGGCTCTCGCTGATGCTCTCGGCGCGGACGATCGAAGCCTGGCTTTCGAGCCTGGTGATGCTGCTCGGGCCGATCTTCACGCTCGGGACCGCCTACGCGCTGCTCGACGACTGGCCGACCCGCGCACAGCTGACCGGCGGCGCCATCATGCTCGTCGGCATCGCGCTTCCGCTCTGGCGGCGGCGGCGCTAGGCCGATCGCGTTCGCGGTCCGCTCGCCGCTAGGCCGCGGACTGGACCTCGAGCCGGTGGATCGCCGACACGTGCAGGTTCGGGCAGCGCTCGGGTTCGTTCACCAGCTCGACCTGCGGCAGCACCGGGGCGAGGGCTCGAAGCGCCGCGCGCAGCTCCCAGCGGGCGAGGTTCGCGCCGAGGCAGAAGTGCGCCCCGTAGCCGCCGAAGGCGAGGTGGCGATTCGGCTTTCGGGTGATGTCGAACTCGTAAGGGCGATCGAAGACCTCGGGGTCGCGATTCGCCGACGGGTACCACATCCCGACGTCCTCCCCGGCCTTGATCTTCACGCCGTTCAGCTCGAAGTCCTCGATGGGGGTCCGCGCGAACTGCAGGACCGGCGAGGTCCAGCGAAGGATCTCCTCGCCGGCGGAGATGATCAGGTCATCGTTGTCCGCGTTTTCGGCGAGCAGCTTCAGCTGCTCGGGATGCTGCAGGAGCGCGGCGGTGCCGCCGCTGATCGCGTTCTGGGTCGTTTCGTTGCCGGCGGCCAGGATCACGAAGAGGTATCCGACGAGCTGCTGCTCGGTGAGCTCCTTGCCGTCGACCGTGCCGAAGACGATCTTCGACGAGAGGTCGTCGCCGCCCGGTCCCTTCGACTGGCGATCCTTCATGACACCGATCATGTACTCGGTCATCTCGTTCAGCGCGCGCACGCGACCGAGGTTCCGGTCCTCGCCTTCCTGGAACCACTGCTCCTCGGGCGCGCCGATCATCACGTTGGTCAGCTGCTTGAGCATCTTCCAGTCGCCGTCTGGCAGGCCCATCATCTCGCCGATTGCGGCGAGGGGCAGCTTCTCGGCGAAGCCCTTCACGAAGTCCGTGCTCTCGCCGCGGGCGCTCGACGACTTCAGGTCCGTGATGAACTCCTGCGCGAACTCGTGAGACATTCGGGCGAAGTGCTTCTCGAGCGGACGCAGCGCTGCCGGGGTGAACTTCTTGGCGGTGATCAGCCGGAAGTTCCGATGGCGCGGGTCGTCCATCAGGATGAAGTCGCTGACCTCGTTCGGGTCCCAGTCGCGCTCGTCGATGCGCATCTTGGTCGACCACTTCTGCCGCTCGTCGTCTTCCTTCGACTGCAGGCGCAGGCGCCGGCTGTTCACGAAGATGTCCGCGTGCTTCGAGATCGTGAGGATGTCTTCGTGCCGCGTGATCGCGTGGAAGGGTTCGATGTCGTCCCGCTCGTACCAGAAGACCGGGGCTTCGTTGCGCAGGAGGTCCCACTCCGCGAAGGGGTAGCCGCGCTCCAGATAGAGTTCGGGGGTATGGATGTCTAGGTTGTCGAGGGTGATCTCCGCCATGGCCCGAATCTAGTGCGGTGATCTGGCGGGTTCCAGCGGCATTTTTCGGTGCGACGAGCTGCCGATCCTCTGCTGGTCTGGCTGCTAGCGTGGACCGAGGAGGACAGCCGATGTCGCGAATCGAGGCCGTGGATGCCCATCACCACTTCTGGGACCTGAAGGCGAACTCCTATCCATGGCTCTCGCCGCAGCGAGGGGCCGATCCGTTCCCGGACTTCGAGAAGCTCTGCCAGGACTACCTCGTCGCCGACTTTCACGCCGACGTGGCGAACCAATCGATCGTGAAGTCGGTCCACGTGCAGGCGGAGCACGACGAGGCGGATCCCGTGCGCGAGACGGCGTGGCTGCAGGCGGTGGCCGACGATCCGGCTTCCCGCGGCTTCCCCCACGCGATCGTCGCCTGGGCGGACGTGTCGAGCGACGCCGTCGAGGCGATCCTCGAGGGACACGCCGCGTTCGCCAACACCCGCGGCATCCGACAGATGCTGAACTACACGCCGCCGGCGGAGGGGGCGGACGTCGGTGTCCTCGGCAAACACGGCAACCTGCTCGAGAACGACGCGTTCCACCGGAACTTCCCGCTGCTTCGGAGATACGACCTGTCCTTCGACCTGCAGATCTTTCCCTGGCAGACGGAGGCGGGCGCGAAGCTGGTCGCGGGCCATTCGGAGACGTTCTTCGTGCTGAACCACACGATCATGCCCTTCGATCGCAGCGACGACGGGCTCCGGGTCTGGCGCCACGCGGCGGAGACCTACGCGGGCTTCCCGAACGTCGCGATCAAGATCTCCGGCCTCGGGATGTCGCCCGATGGATGGGATCCGGAGCTGAATGCCCGGTTCGTCCGCGAGACGATCGAGGTGTTCGGGCCCGACCGCTGCCTTTTCGCGAGTAATTTCCCGGTGGACAAGCTGATGTCCGACTACGACACGATCTGGGACCTGTTCCGGGCCACGATCGCGGACTTCTCACAGGACGAACAGCGGGCGATGCTTCGGGAGAATGCGGAGCGGGTGTATCGCATCTGATCGGGCGCGAGGGCGGCGCGTCGGCGTGATCCCGACG